>CAZWDL010000065.1:0-41245 GCA_964632995.1 uncultured Saprospiraceae bacterium | reverse complement strand
CCGACTTTCGCCTTCCGCCTTCCGACTTCCGCCTTTCTTCCGACTTCCGCCTTCCGCCTTCCGACTTTGATACGCCTTCCGCCTTCCGACTTCCGACTTCCGCCTTTCTTCCGACTTCCGCCTTCCGACTTCCGACTTTGATACGCCTTCCGCCTTGCGCCTTTCTTCCGCCTTCCGACTTTCGCCTTCCGCCTTCCGATTTCCGACTTCCGCCTTCCGACTTTGATACGCCTTCCGACTTCCGCCTTCCGACTTTCTTCCGCCTTCCGACTTCCGATTTCCGACTTTGATACGCCTTCCGACTTCCGACTTCCGCCTTCCGACTTTGATACGCCTTCCTATTTCACCTCATACTCCAGCACGCCCCTTCCCATCCGTCCATCCTCGCTTTGCGCCACCACCTCGATGCGGAAGGTGCTGCGATCATCCGACTGATAGAAGGAGAAGGAGGCCTGTCCGTTCTCATCCGTTTCTACTACGGGGTTCCAGTACAGCTGAGGACGGAAGAAGGCCATATGCGGATTATTATCTAACTGATCGGGATGGAAAACCGGAAAGGGGGTCTCGGCTTGCAGGCCCGTGACCGGCAGGATATCCTCGGCCTCGGCTTCGGGGATTTCGACATCGGGAATGCTGGTGGTGATGACCACGACGCCGCTGTTGCCGAAGACTTTGAAGTGTTCCCTAAGGCTGGCGCGGCGAAAGAACAGACCGATCTCCTGAATCTGGTCGGTAGGCATCCGGCCGACAAAGTCGGCGTCCCGGGTAATTTTGCCGTCGATAATGAACAGTGGTTTGCCGGAGTAGTAGAAATTCCTGGACAGCGCCTGGGGGTTGGCTACTTCGGCGTAGTAGGTGCTGTCTTTATCCAAACGGAAACGCAGGGGTTTGGGAACCTCCCGGAAGAAGGTAGCAAGGTTGTCGAACGATTCGTAATCCTTGACCTCAATGACCAAATCGGGTTTTGGCGGGGTGTGTGGTTCGGAAGTCTGCGGCGGATTTAATTCGAATTCCAGGGCTGACCGGTGCTGGAAGATTTTTTTGCGACGCCGGCTGAGGTCCAGGTACTTTTCAATGTTTTTGTTAAAAACTAGTGGGTTTTCGAATAGCGGCAGGCGGTCACCGAGCAGTTCCGCCCGGATACTTTCGGTTTCTTTTTCATAACCAAGAAACTGAATGGATTTCACCCCGGAAAAGGACTGGAGCTCCACGAAACTGAATCCCGCGGTGTTGGAGGTGGTGTAGGTCCACTGATGATCTTTCGGTGAGAAAACGCCCAGCACATTGGCCTGAAGCGGCGTACCGGCCTCGTCGGTTATTTCGACTTTGGCGTACAGCGCCGTATCGAGCCGGGTGGCCGTTTTCTGTGGTATGGTCTCACCCGGCTTTACGGTTGGGCGGGGGTGTACCCCGAGGTTGACCAACTCCCAGTCGGTAACCGCTACCGATAGATTAGCCTGCAAGGGGCGTCCGTATGCGTCGCGGACCGTCACCGTGACGGAAACGGGATCGCGGCTGCTAATCTTATCACCGGACAGGGAGATGTCCACCTGCAGTTCTTCCGAAAAACTACTCTCCGTCGCTTCCGTTGCCTGTGGCGGTGCTTGAGTGATCTCTGCTGCCAATTCCCGTGATTCGTCATTATAGACCGGCACCGCCGCCTCCGCCAGCAGCACCGGTCGTTCCGCCTGGTTTTCACTGGCCAGAAAAACCAAATGGTACATTCCGGTGGGAAAGTCGAACGGAATTTTATAATAGCCATGGGTGAAGCGCCCGCCCCCTGGTCTTAGAAAAGTTTCAAAGTGAGCGTCTCCCTCCTCGTCGATCAATTTAACTTTGATCGCGGGTTGCTGATTTCGAAAAGTCGCCGGCAGGTAAAGTTTATACCACATGACCTCCCCGTTGACATAGAAGGATTTGTCGAGATGCACCACGCAGTGGTTGCCCGCCCCACCTTGTCCGAAGATCATCGCTGTGGTGCTGATCAGCAGAGCGGCTGTCCATAAAATGAATTTGCAGTATTTCACGCCTTCAGAATTTTATATAATTGAGCGTAAAACCCATCGGTCCTCGCTTAATCCTATTCGATCCAAAAATCTGGCCTGCTTACGGTGCTGTTTGGAGCGCTCAGGCAGTCACAGCAGATGGGATAAGCACAATCCCCGCTTTGATTGAACAGTGGCCCGGTTGGTGGGCAGCGGGTCGCCGGATTTCCCGCCAATTCCGGGCTGACAAAAAGGCGCACCGTATCCGGCGCCGTAGCGTAGAAAAAGCCGAAGGCCTCCTCCTCCAGGTCGTTGATATTGGTGAAGTTGCTTCTGAGTTTGCCTGCCGGTGGTTCAAAAATGCTGCCCGTTCGTTCTATGAGTTCATTGGCCTGGCGCCAGTAGTCGAAAGCTCCCTCACTGAGGGATTGCTGCAGGACCGACAGATAATAACCCTCTGCAAAAAGATTACCGACGGGTTCCTCATGAACGGTCACACCGGTGGCCTCCTCTCCGGCAATAAGACCGCCATCGAGCAGGTAAAGGGTATTGATATCCGCAAATTGTGTGATATAACAAGTCTTGGGTTCCGGATCCTCAATGGCCAAATCCGTCACCCGGTAAGTGCGTATCGCATCC
Source organism: uncultured Saprospiraceae bacterium (assembly GCA_964632995.1). Taxonomy (GTDB): domain Bacteria; phylum Bacteroidota; class Bacteroidia; order Chitinophagales; family Saprospiraceae; genus CAZWDL01. Next base: position 38,621 of record CAZWDL010000065.1, on the reverse strand, counting down.
CATTTCAAGCGGGCTTTGGAGCCGCCTTCGGCATTGGTCAGGCGGGTGTCGATAGAAAATTGGACGAATTTAACCTTGGCGAGTTCCCCCTCGCGGTTGCTAATTTCCTTGTCGATGATCGTCGCACTGAGGTTCCCGGCGGCCGGCGTTGCCAGTACCGGTTCGGGCGTCGATTCGTAGACGCGCCCATCCCGGGTTGCTACCCGGAGCCGGTAAGCACTTCCTGTCTCTATCCGGAAGCTGGGATGACCCTCCGGAATTTCCAGCTCGTAAACTCCAAGATCAACAGATGGAATTTCCAGGGATTGTCCCGATTCATCCAGTAAGTGCACCTCCCTGACGTCGATCAGGCGGCGGCTGCTCCCACTGAAATTGAAAAGGGCGCTGACTTCCGCGCGCACAACGGAAGGGTTGCCTTTGGTCAACCGGCCCTGGATGACGACCGCCGACAGGATATCCCTGGGGGCCTCCAGTTCGATAGGGTCCAGGCAGCCGGGAAAAAGAAACAACAGTATGCCCGACAAGGCCGGCAAATGCCACCACCGTCTTCTCCTTTTATTAGATGGAGCCCGGTGGTGTTTCGGGACTAACGGCAATAAGTTGTCAAACGCTGATCTCATTGGAATTCAAAATTAAGCGTTAGTGAAGGCAGCATGCTTCCGAGCACCGAGAGTTTGTTGGCCTCCACCTGTTGGAAAGCGCCTTTGGTAAAAAATACCGAGTAGGCGTTTTTACGGCCGTAGACATTGTAGATCGCCAGCGTCCAGCTGGTCTTTATTCTTTTGGTGCGGTTATATCCCTGGCCCAGGGTATAAGCAATATCCAGGCGATGATAATCGGGGATGCGCAACTGATTGCGATCCGTGTACAGCGGAATGTCAAGACCATTGAGGGCTTCGTAGGCACCCACCGGCGGCGTCGTCGGCCGGCCCTGGTTGTAGTTGAAGCTGAGCGTAAAAGTATTGCGTTGGTTCGGTTGGAAGTTCAGAATCAGAGAAAGGCTATGCGGTTGGTCGAAGTTGCTCGGGTACCAGTTATCCCGGTTGATGCCCTCGATCAGACGCTCTGAACGCGAATAGGTATAGCTCAGCCAGCCGTTGACCATCCCGGATATCTTTTTGATACTCAACTCCAACCCATAGGCGCGTCCCACGCCGGAGAGCAATTCCGTTTCCAGGTGCTCGTTGGCGACGAGGTCAGCGAAGTCGCGGTAGTCGAGGATGTGGTCCATCCAGCGATAGTAAATCTCTGCGGAGGTTTCCCAGGTGTTGTTTTGGAAGTTTCGAAAATAACCGACCGACGTATTGTGCGAGCGGGTAGGCTCGATATAGGGCGTGCTGAGCTGCCAGATGCTGGATGGGGTAGGGGAGTCGGCATTGAAAACCTGATTGATATACTGGGCGGTCCGGCTGTAGCCGGCTTTGACCGAGCTGTTGGCAGAAAAACGGTAACGAAGGGAAAAACGGGGTTCCAGACTGCTGTAGCCGGCAATCGTTTTTCCGGCGTCGTAAGCAAGGGTATCAGTGATGGCGGCCGGCCCGTTCGGCAGGTCGTTTTCGTAGAGAAATATTGTTTTTGGACCAAGAAATTGGTAAAGCCCTAACCGCAGTCCGCCCGAGAGGAGCAGGGAAGGACTGAGTTCCCACTCGGCGTTCAGAAAAATGGCGGATTCCAGCGCCCGTTCTCGTTCCAGCGCTCTGGAAGTAACCTGGGATGCTTCTCCGAAGGGCTCCAAATCACCGGGATCGGACCAGTAGTAAATGGCCGACAGACCGGCGTCGAGGCGGATATTTTCCAGTGAGGTGATAGTCAGTTGCTCTTTGGCTTTCAGGTAACTCAGCGAATTGTCGAGAGTCGTGGCGTCGACGCCCGCAAAGTCGGTCTGGGTGCTGTTGTAGCGGCTGTAGGTAGCGGAGAACTTCGAAAAAACGTTATCGGAAAAGATTTTCCGGTAAATCAGTTGCCCCATCCGGGTGCCGTAATCGAAGCCGAATTCACGGTTGTAGGAAAAATCGTCGTCGGAGGAATAGCCCGACAGTATGAGAGTGTTTTTATCATCGAACTTATGGGTATAGCGCAGGTTCAGGTCGTAGAAAAAAGCTGAGCTACGGTTAACTTCCGGCACCTTCACCAGGTTCAGGAACCAGTCGGCGTAGGAAAGTCGCCCACCGAGCAGGAAAGAACTTTTATCCTTGATTACCGGTCCTTCCACACTGAGCCGGCTCGCGATGGGCCCTATGCCGCCCTTGATGCCAAACTGCTCAAAATCGCCGTCGCGCATTTCCACATTGAGCACCGAGGCGAGGCGCCCGCCGAACTGGGCCGGTATGTTGCCCTTGTACAATTCGGCACTGTTGATCAGATCGGTGTTGAAGGTGCTGAAGAAACCCAGCGCGTGGGAGGCGTTGAAGATGAACCCCTCGTCCTGCAGCAGCAGGTTCTGGTCGGCGTTGCCGCCCCGGACATTAAAGCCGGTGGCGCCTTCGCCGATTGTGCTGACACCGGGGTTGAGCAGCAGGCTGTTGACCAGATCGGTCTCCCCGAGCAGCGCCGGAAGCTTTTTGAGGCTTTGCACATCGATGCGGGCCACGCCGATCTGGGCGCTTTCCACATTGGCGTCGGCGGCGCGGGCTTTGACGACGACTTCCTCCAGGGCGATAGCTTCTCCGCTCATTTCCAGCGCCAGTTCGCCGTCGCCCAACACCTTGACCAGGCGGCCAACATCCTTATAGCCTACGTAGCGCACCTGCAGTTCCTGCTCGCCGTTGGGCAGTTCCACCTCGAAGCGGCCGTCTTCGTCCGTAGTCGTACCGATGCCGTGATCGGCCCAGAGCACGGTAGCCCCGATGATCGGGTCGCCCGTCCTTGTGTCGGTGATGAGCCCACGTACCAGCGCCCGCCCGTCAGGCCGCAGCGTTTGTATGCCTCCGACGACCAGCGTCTGTTCCTGCGCCTCCGTTTCTTCGGGCGCCTGCAGGGCCGCTTCCAGGGTACGGTAGAAATCGGCGCTGTAATCCTCGGCGATGATTGAGCGGGGAAGCAATATTATAGCGTGATCGCGATAGGGCATATAGCCCAGCATGGATTGACCAAACAGTTCATCGAGCAGGTCCTTTAGCGTGGCTTCTTCCCGGAGGGTGGAAGTAAAGGTGTTTTCCGGCAGCTCCGCAGCGTCGAAGTAAAACCGGACGGGATAGGCTGCTTCCACGGCCTCCAGCACCGACAGAGCGGATTGCTGATTATAGGAGCCGCTGACGGATAGATCCAGCACTCCCTGGGCGCCGGCGAGGACCGGCCAACAAAGAATGACGGAGATCCATAAAGAAAGGCCCGGCAGCCGGCCGTAGCACCGGCTACAATTGATTTGTGTGCTAATCCTGTTCATGCCAGCGAGATGTCTCTGGCTCAAAATAACAAAAAAGTTGGAAGCGCTTCTCGTTTTATGCGGCCAACCTAATGCTGCCTTTTCAGGTTAAGTTCCCGGCTCATTATTCAATTGCTCTGCCTTCCTCTAATGGTAAAACACTCAAGAATTTTTACCGGTCCGGGGAAGCAGGGCGGGGGAGAACTCAGGAACTCTCAAGCTCCTTCTCCCTTCTCTTTTTGCAGGCCTGGGCTCCGGAGTAAATCAAGCCGGCAAACTTCCTTCCTACCAATCCCACTCATCATACCCTCCAAACCCACCGATCCGGAAGGTAATCGTTCCCAGGAAGTTGGAGAAGTCCTCGTTGTCGAGGCCGGGGAGGTTGTCGACGCCGTTGACCCAGCGGTACCCGCCGGTGAAGGCGATTTTGAGAAAGTCGAAGAGATTGGCTTCCAGGCCCAGCTCCGGGGTGAGGACAAAGTTGCGCTCCGAGAAGTCGGCATCCTTGCCGCGTAGCAGTTGTGACTTACCCCAGCCGATGCGCAGGCTGGTGTAAGGGTGCACCACTTTGTATTGTACGGGCGCATAGCCCAGCCACAGGCCGCCGTGCTTGAGCTTGATGTCGTAGAGCGTGCCGGCAATTTCGGCATTCGCAAAGCTGGTGCCGATGCCGTAGCCGCCGAGGAAGAAGCCCCGGATCACCAGCGCGCCGCCGCCTCCGACATAGCCGCTTGTCTGTCCGTTGATGGCGCCGATTTCCAGGATGGGACTACCAAAGGCCCCGATGTCGTCATCGTCGATATTGCCGAACAGGGTTTCCTGCTGGGCGCCGGCCTGGAAGGATAAGAATAATCCGGCCAGTATCAATAGCATTTTGTAGCGCATAACCTTTTTATTTTTTTCCAAGGTTTTTTCACCGTGAATGTTCTGTCAACCCGGGCTTGGGTAATTATTTTAACAGTTTTGCGAGCGCCGGTAAAAAGGAAGATGGCAAGCTTTGGGATAAGCGTCCTATCGGACCTTTCATGGCTACAAACCGCATCAAACTCCTCTTTTGACGCCTTTCCCGTGATCGATGTTACAGAAAAGGAGAAGAAAATGCTCTACTTTTACTGATCAATTTTTGAGGAGTTGCCGTTGTATTAATGAAGCCTGAAAAAGGATTTTCCGGCAGTTGTGCAGCGCCTCGCGCTACGCCCTATTCCATGCAAATCCGACAGGCAAGTACAAATAAACTTAAAACCAGAACATTATGGGAAATATGGATTTCAATAAAGCGGTCATTGAAAAGAGCTTTGACAAACCTGTCGTCGTCGATTTCTGGGCGCCCTGGTGTGGGCCCTGCCGGGTGCTCGGTCCTATTATCGAGCAGTTGGCTGACGAACAGAGCGAGCGCTGGACCCTTGTCAAACTGAATACCGAAGAGGAATACGAGGTAGCCGAGCAATACCGCATTCGCAGCATTCCTACGGTAAAGATGTTCCACCGCGGTGAGGTGATCGCCGAATTTTCGGGCGCGCTGCCGCGCAAACAGATCGAAATCTGGCTCGATGAGCAGCTGCCCGATGAACGCAAAGGGGCATTCGAGGAATTCCGCAAGGCCCTGGAAGGGGATCTCGACGAAAAGACGCTGGAAAGGCTGATCGACTTCGCGGAGGCCAATCCCGATATGAAGGAGGCCGCCGTCACCGCCGCTCAGCGGCTGGTATTCAGCGATCCGGAGCGCGCCCAATCCCTGGTAGCCGATATCCACCTGGGCGACAAGTTTTACGATGGCGCCGAGGACGTCCGCCAGCTGGCCGAATTTATGACTTTTGAAGCGGAGGACCACCCTGCCGGCCGGGCATTGGAAGCGGCGCGCGAAGCCCTAAAAAAGCAGGACCTGGAAACCGCCGCCCAGAAACTCATCGAGGCGACGTCCATCGATAAGACCTACCGCAACGAACTGCCGCGTAAAACGGCTATCGCCTTCTTCCGCTCGCTGGGAGATAAGCATCCACTGACGAAGAACTACCGGTGGAAGTTTGATATGGCCTTGTATTGAGATCGTTGTGGAGGGGGATGCAAAGGATTGAAAATCGATGATGCGTTTGTTTGTCCGCTCAAGTTGGTTCGGGTATGCTTTCCGTCCGCCTTCCCATCATCCTCCTTTGTAAAAATACAACCTCTCCGAAGCCACTGAAATCTGTAACTTCTCATTCTCATAATCCTTAAAGGCTTCTCCGTCGATGTGCACATTGGCGCCCTCCCAGGTCAGGGTGACGGAGCGGCATCTTCTGGCCGGCAAGTCGAGCGAGAAGGGTTCTCCGTTGAGCCGGCGCAGCAATTGGGTTTCGAAAGCGCCGCGCTCCTCCGGGCGAAGCCATACGACTTCCAGGTACTCATCGGTGGGATCAGTAGAGGAGGCGAGTTTCAAATTGGGACCGATCATCGGGATGTTTATCACTTCCACAAACAGGTATTCTCCTGAACAGTCTTCCCCGTCGATCAGCAGCCGGCAGGGCTGTGGCGACTGGCTGTGGATAATCGATCGCAACAAACGCAGGGACTCCTCGTACTTTTCCTGCTGATAATCGTAAAAATAAGGGTCTGACAGCTTTCGGAAATGCATCAAAAACATCATGCGGGCAATCATGCCGGCGCCGATGGATTCCAGGAAAAAATCAGGCCGGCCTTTGAGGTCCACTTTGCCTAAATGAAATGGAATCAAGGACTTTTCACAACTCAGGTCAATCCGGCCGGGCATATCAGGAAACCCCATCGAACCGGCGAGGTTATTGGCCGTACCGGTAGGGATGAGCAGGAGGGGCGTACGTATAGGAGAGAAGTGTTTGACGAAGTGGCGAACCGTGCCGTCACCGCCAATAAGCACGATCAGGTCTGTTTTCTCCCGGAGCGCTGTTTTTAGCTCCTGAATAGAGGGTGACGGCAGGTGGTTAACCGTAAAGCCTTCCTTACGCAGAACGCCTAAAATCGTATCCAAAGGGGCGGGTTGAAGCCCGGCAAAGGGATTTTGAAGAAGGATAGCGCGCATAAGGGTGTCGATTAATCTTTGCTGTTAAACATGAGAAATCAAGCCTTTGTTAAATCGATACAAAACTTCCTTATTATGCGTATTCTTGTAACCAACGACGATGGTATCTACAGCCCCGGCATCCATTTTCTCGCCAAATCAGCCGCCCGTTTCGGCGACGTGCGGATCGTGGCGCCTGACGTGGAACAGTCTTCCATGGGGCACGCCATTACCGCATCGCGCCCTTTAACCTACCGCAAGACCCCCATCGAGGGCTTCAATGAGGCCTACCGTGTCAACGGCACACCCGCCGACTGCGTAGCCCTGGGCGCCTACCACTGGGAAAAAGTCGATCTGGTGGTCTCGGGGGTTAATCTCGGCCTCAACCTGGGCAACGCCCTCTGGCATTCCGGAACCCTGGCGGCGGCCAAGCAAGCCGCCCTGCTCGGCATTCGCGGCATTGCTTTCAGTGCCCCCGTGAGCCGTGGTGATGCCGATTTCAGCATCTTGCAGCCTTATCTGGACAGGGTGCTGGAATTACTGATTGCAAAAGTGAACCTGCCCCTTATCAACGTCAATTTCCCCGAAACCCCGCGCGGCATCCGCTGGACGCGCCAGTCGGTGCGCCATTACGACGGCGAGGTAGTACCCGGCACCGACCCCATGGGGCGTGAGCACTTCTGGTTTACGGTGCGCCCCATTGAAGCGACCGAAGAAGATACCGACCGCTATGCCGTGGAACACAATTTTGTCTCCCTGACACCGCTGCGCCTCGATCTTACCAGCACCCAGGACCTGGAGGTTGCAGAGCGGGAATGCCCGGTGGAGGAGGAAGTGCCGGTGGAAAGGGAAACTTGAGGGAGCCGTAGTCAAGCTCACCGATAAATAGAGCACCTGTGATGCAGTTCCCCTGGCAGTTCTGCAAGGACATACTTGCTGTACTCAACCTTCACTGATTTCCACGAATATTCTTTTCGTCTCTTCGGAAGGTTCTACGCCTAATTCTTCGCTGAGTATGCGGGCACATTTCTGAAATTGCCGGATGGCCTTGTCCCGTAGTCCGAGGCGATCATAGCAAATGATTAGACGGCGGTAGGAATATTCCAGACATGGATCCTTCGCAAGTATTTTTCTACATATGTTAATGGAGGCGGTATACAATCCCTCGTTGAAAAAATAGGTGCTGCTGCGCTCCAACATAAGCAGGTAGATCTCTTTAAGGTTATCTCGTTCGGCTTCACACCATTCCTCGTACAGCATATTTTCCAGGAAATCTCCCCGGTACAAGGCCAGCGCCTTATTGTACACGCCGATGGCAGCCTCGAGTCCCTGAGATACTTCGATACTGCGAGCTTTTTGCCAGTAATCCATAAACAATCCGGAATCTGATGAAATGTCAAGTTCAGGATTAATGACGTAAGAATCGTTTCGGTACAGAATGATTTCCTGTTCCGGGAAAACGGACTGAAAGTGTTTCCGGATCGTGTAAATGGCAACGTTCAGAGAGTTGTTGGCACTGGAAGGAGATCTTTCACCCCAAAACAGGGCCATTAATTTCTCTCGGTGGATGGGTTGATGGTGATAGTAAAGGAGGTAGGCCAGGATTGAACCAATTTTCTTACCCGGAATCTTCCTGACTTTTTTCCCTTTGAATTCAATACAGAGTTCCTGAAAAAAGCGGATTTTCAGGTCAGGAGCTCTAACCTGCCCCAACGGATTGCTCATGTGCAAGGAGGGAAGCCCGGCTGAAATTCCGAGCCGGTCCCATTTGTTATCGTCCGGACGGTTTTCCCGCTGAAACTGCCTTCGGACATTTTCGACAACCCATTCAACCGGTTGGAATAGGTTCCACCTGCTTCGCGAAGGTCTGTATTGTTTGAAAAGCTGTTGGCTTTCTTTTTCTACGGAAGACCAGAGCAGCAGATCCTGTATGCCCATTCTGAAAAGCTGGATGATTTCCAAACGACTGGGTTGCTTGCCCACTACGATAACCGGAACCTGGGGGAAGTTACCTTTTATATAGAAAAACTGATCTCGGGTTTTCTTGATATCGCGATGGTGAAACAGCATGGTCAGTGCTGAATTTCCCAACAGTTTGGCATCTTCAAGCCTGATCCCGGCGATATCCGGATAATGCCGCGTCTGCCAATTTTCTTCAAAAGCAATTGCTTCCATTTTTTGTACCTGATTGTGTTTAGCACCAATCAGGATAAGACTGGGGGTATTCATTGGGTCTGCTTTAGGGTAGATTCAGGTGTTTCGGAACATTTGCCGGTTCACGGGATGCTTCTTGAAACAGCTCTGCAGCTTTACATGTGGGAAGGATTTCTTCCCCGGGAAAGATAAAATCCCGGATCAGAAAAAACATTGGGTACTGTTCATTCGTATTATGGGCAAAGTGTTTTTATCACTTTACACACCTATACCCCTCCACTTGTTCAGGATTGTCAAGCCCGGCACAATTGGTGTTTAGGCAATTGAATCAAGTTCCAGCGAAAACATGAGAAGAAAATGAGCCGGTAAAAAGACGCAAGTTGCTGGTTTTCGGCTGTTTAAGTAAAAATATTGCCAGCTCCTCGCCAGGTAATACTTTATTGAAGTGGACCATTTCGAATGATGAAATCCACCCATAAGTTATGCTGTTTTTCTGGGTTTTCAAAATATTTAGACCAAGTATATATAAGAAATATTTTTCGAATTACCCGTACCGATAAAAAATTAATCAATACCTACTCATCATGAACATTAAAGTCCGATTAAGAGAAGATGGAGGCTTCGAAGAACACGAATGTATTAGCCGCCGAGAGGGAAGCCAGGTGGTTTTCCAATGTCCCCATTGTGATTTTGTGCGGAAACTGGACCTTAAAAGCGGAGAAGTACAGACCAGCGGAGGAAGTCCGGAAGTGCTACACGAAGGGATATATGACCCCTACCGGCTGCTTCAACTAAGTTCCAACTAGAAGACCTGAACAATTTTGCTGCCTTCTTTCCGGTTATCCGGCTTGTTCTTCTTACTGCCGTTAATCAGATTGAGAGAGGAGGACAGGCGGTATAGTCCCGGTCGGAGGTGCCTCATTTGCAGCGGAATAACGATATTTCCATCTGCGGGGAGAACACCTTGCTTATGGGAAATGACGAATGCTTCCCGGGTTTTGTCCAGCGGACAGGCCGAAACCGTCAGTCTGTAAAGCCCCCGGCTCGTTTTCCAGGAGTCATCTTCCTGCTCGGTCATTGGTATTCTTATTTCCGCCTGATCCGATTGCCGGAATACCTGGCTGTCATCGGGCCAATTTTTATGAAGAATAACAAAATTGAGCGGTTTGACAGCTGGCAATTGAGGAGCGCTTTGAAGTTCGGCCTTAACAGTTTCTTCCTGTTTTTCGGTCCGTGATGCTTCCGCGTTGGGGAGTGCTGTCGGCTCCATCGGGGCCTCGGGAGCATTGGCAGGAAGCTCGGGCAATTTTTTTGCGATCTCCTCCGGAAGATGCCTGCTAATGAAGGTTGCCAGGGTGTTCAGGTCGAGCCCTTTAAAGGTTGTTTTTTCTTTAGTCAGGGGATAATCAATTTCCCCGCGCAGCGGTTCATTTTTGCCGGCGCGCCGGAAAGTGAGATTGAACTTAAAGCGGTTATCCATACTGGTTTTTTCCGACATGTTCTTTTTCAGCCCGCTGGAATCCTCTTTGCCGGCGCTTGTTTTTTTCGGGGGCTCCTCTCTCAGCCCGCTGGCTCGTTGCAGTAGCTGTTTCATTTTTTTATTCAGTTCAGTTCTGCTTTTAAAAGGTCGACTTCGGGAGATTTCCCGGTTGTTGCCGGCGCGGATGACGAAATGCAGCGCAGCATCTGCTTCCACCGTCTTGTACCGGTCCGGATCGCTGTAGTTACGGCGAACAACATTCAATCCTTCCCGGCACTTTTTCTTGGTGGCGTAACCTTTGCTGAACAATAGGGGGACTCCTGCCTGATCATTGTACAGAAAACGCCAGGAACCGCTTTTGTCCTCAAAAGTGGAAAAACCCGGTTTTTGCTGGGGCGGAGTTTGACTGAAGTTATAGGAGTTCTGTTTAGGCATATCCAGGGGCTTTTGAAGACAACCGGTTAAATATCCGGCCTACTCACAGATGAGTAACCCGAAGACCGGGAAGGGAAGGAGGAAACAAATCACGGCCAACCTTTCCGCTGGTCTTCAGGTTAGTTTGCAAAAAGCTGATAACACGCTTTAGTTCGCCTTGTAAATATTGATGACACCCAGGTCGGCAAAACCAGCAACCGGCGTGTTGCTGGATTCATTGGGACCGAGAATGTTCGGATCATTGAGGAGCTCTAGCGTGAAAAGCGCGTAGACGTGATAAATGCCGGGGTTGAGACCATTGATCTGTACGATTTTTGTGTATTCATGATCCTGACCTATCTCGAAATCCACAGTTTCCACAAAATCGGCGTCATCGACCTCGCTGCCGACTGTGGTAACGGCCTTGCCCATGTGTTCCAATACTGCTTTGCAGTGGAACCTGACCGGCAGGTTAGTATTGGCAAACTGGCCGGTTTGCTTCCACTTGAAGGTAACATTGACGTCCTGGTCGGTTTGAACGCTAAGCGCGCCGGGCTTGTCACCACCTTCTTCTATGGGAGGCGTAGCAGCGGGATCTCCGGTCTTAAATGTGCCCGCAGTGTCGGCTGCTTCCGCCATCACCACATCTACGTCGGTGATGTTGTAAGTCAGGGTTCCCGTGTTCAGCTGAGACTGCTTCAGTACATTAGCAACTTGAATTAGTGCCATTTTTTGAATTTTTTAAAAGGTGCACGAGCAACTCACCAGATTCTGGAAAACCTGTGGCCAGGCAGGAAAGTTGGTCGTGCGGGGTTTAGAAAATTGATGTCAAAAAAGACTGGGTCAGAACCTGGGGGCAAGGTAAGTGTCAGAGATTAAAAGCGGCTTATATTTGGGTAAGCCGATAGTGAAATCTCAATTAAATCTGAATTAATTTCTACGCGCTTACTCAAGTAGATTGCCATTTGGACAGGAAATACGGTCAACGGCTAAATTCAGTATGTAAAATGAAGGGGATACGCCTATTTTCATAAGAAAAACAGCCACCATGATAAAGACCGTGATCATTGACGATGAGCGTCACAGCGTAGAGACCCTGGGTTTCAAACTGGAACGGCACTGCCCGGAAGTGGAAGTTGTTGCCCGGTTCTCCGACTCCGTAAAGGGGCTGGATTATTTGCGTGGAAATGCTACCGACTTACTCTTTCTCGATATCGAAATGCCGCGAATGGACGGCTTCGAACTGCTGGAGCAGCTGGGAGAAGTCCCCTTCGACGTGATCTTCACGACAGCCTACGATGAGTTCGGCATCCGCGCCATTAAATTCAGCGCCCTGGACTACCTGCTCAAGCCCGTGCAATCCCAGGAACTGCAGGCGGCGATCGCAAAATTCAACAAGCGCAGCACCCACAATATTCCTTCTTCCCAGCTCGAGGTACTCTTCAGTAATATCAAGGAAGAACAGCGGGGCCGCGCCGGCAAAATTGCACTGGCCACCAAGGAGAGTATTGAATTCGTTGCCCCGGAGGATATCATCGTTTGTTCTTCCGATAGCAACTATACAATGGTGTACATGAAAGACGGACGCCGCAAGCTCATTTCGCGGACGCTGAAAGATTTTGAAGGGCTGCTTGCCGGCTTCAATTTCTTCCGCGTGCACCACTCGCATATGGTCAACCTCAAACACGTCAAGGAGTACGTGCGCTCTGACGGCGGCTACCTGGTCATGGTCAACAAAATGACCTTACCCGTGTCGCGCTCCCGTCGCGAGGAGTTGTTGAAGCAGTTCTGAAACCTGCTTCGGACCGCACTGCCGTATGTGTTTGAGCATCCGAGAGGTCGAGTAGCAGGTCTGAAAATGAGATTCCGGGTTTCAGACCTGCTAAACTTCTAAACAAGGCACGACAGCGTCGTGCCGACTAAACTTCTAAACTTATCTCAAGAGCTGCGGTCTGTACCAAGTGACATAAATCATCCTCGAAAATGATGGATGTCATAGGTAAGAAAGAGCAGCGGACTTAATATTATGAGTGTTAATTGGCTGTTTATCATACAAAGTTGCCACTTATCCATCAATTTTTCGCGTTTCTCATCCCTTTTGCGACGCGATGATTTCCCACCTTTTACCTTGGATAAGTGGCAACTCTTTTTTATCCCTGTAATGATTTCAACTTCTCCTTATCGCGGATATAGATATTGCCGTCGATGATTTCGATATAGCCGTCCTGTTTGAACTCGGTCAGCATTCGGATGACGCTTTCTTTGGCGGTGCCGACGATGCGGGCCAGGTCGTCGCGCAGGATCTGGATATCTTCTTTGTCCTCCTTTTCGCTGAGGTAAATGATGGCGTCGGCCACCCGTTTGCGCACGGAGTTGTAGGCCAGGTGCAGCAGTTGCTCTTCTTTTTCAGAGATGTTATCAGCCAGCATTTTAATGAGCTGGGAGGCGACGTCGCGGTTGCCGTACAACAGGGCTTGAAAGTCTTCTTTAGGAATGAGGTTAACCTCCGTATCCTCGAGTGCGGCCGCCGATTCGGTGTATTCCTCACTCTGGATGAGATCTACGTAGCCGACAAAGTCGCCGGGGCGGTGAATATTGATGATGTAATCCTTTCCATCGTCATTGGTTTTAAACACTTTCACTTTGCCGCTTTTGACGAAAAACAAGTAGCGCGGATAGTCACCTTCTTCGAAGAGGTTTTCCCGTTTTTTGTACAACTTGGTTTTTCGTTCGTCCGACAGTTTACGGAGCTCCTCATAACCACGGGCTTCATTGATAAATGCGCTTAGCCCCTGCTCGGTCCTGTCGAACTTCTTGCGCAGTTGTTCGCTTTTGTTGAGGCGCGTTTCCAGTACGGAAAGCAGCTCATCCTTATAGAAAGGCTTGGTGATGTAGTCGTCGGCGCCCAGGTTCATCCCGCGCCGGAAGTCGCTCTTTTCCGCTTTGGCGGTCAGAAAGATGAAAGGAATGTCGGCCGTCTGGCTCTTTTTGGTTAGAATATTGAGGACGCCGAAGCCATCGAGATGTGGCATCATGACGTCGCAGAGGATGAGGTCGGGAACTTCGTTGAGGGCTTTTTCTACCCCTACTTTACCGTCTTCGGCGAGGATGACCTCGTAGCCGGATAGCTCCAGTATTTCTCCGAGATTATCCCTGACCTCTTGATTATCTTCTATGACCAAAATCTTTTTATCCATGAGTGGTATGGTTTAACGTTAGTGGCGCGGATGGTATTTCCTAAGCCGATCGGGGAATTATTTATTGTGGTCCAGCGGCACCACAGCTTGAAAGGTGGTTCCTTTGCCGACTTTGCTTTCGAAGGAAATGCTGCCGTTCATCAATTCGATATATTTCTTGACGATATTCAGACCGAGACCGGTGCCCTGAATATTTTCTACATTATGAGCTCTAAAAAAACGCGTAAACAAGTGTTCCTGTTCTTCTTCCGGGATGCCGATGCCGTAATCCCTTACCATTAACCTGAGTTTTTCACCATCAAGATCAAAAACGAGATCGATAGGATCCTCCGGGTCGGAATATTTAATGGCATTGGACAGCAGGTTGAACAGGATGTTTTTAAAGAATTTTTTATCGAGGTAAACGTATTGTTCTTCTTCTATGCCCTGCAGGCGGATTTCCTGCCCCGGTTTGAGCAGCCCCTGCAGCTCGTCGATGATGTCCTTACAAAAATGACTGAGCTCGAATTCGGTGGGTTGGTGTTCGATTTTGCCTTCCTCGAGGCGGCTCAGCGAGAGGAAGTCGTTGAGAATACCGGTGAGGTTCGCCACGGCCGATTTGATGCGGTTGGTGTGTTTCTCACGGCGTTGTTGCTGGTCGGTTTTGGTATAGGCTTCGATAATGTCGGCCGATGAGAGAATTGTACTCAGGGGAGTCCGGAATTCGTGGGAAGCCATTGAGACGAAGCGCGACTTGAGCTCGCTGAGTTCTTTCTCCCGTTCATAAGCCTTGCGCAGTTCGGCTTCGCTTTTGCGCAGCGCCGTTTCGGCTGCCTTGCGTTCCTGGATTTCGAACTCCAGTTGTTTGTTGATGTTCAGCAGCTGATTGACTGCTTCGGCCAGTTCTTCGGTGCGTTCCTCCACGCGTTCTTCCAGTTCGGCGTTGAGCCGTTTGATCCGTTCTTCGGCGGCCCGCTGTTCGGTAATGTCCACGCCTGAGCTAATAGTCGACAGGGGCTGTCCGGATTCGTCCCGGATCAGCGCGTTACGCCAGGCGATGAGGAGGCGCTCGCCGTCTTTAGTAAGCAGGTGGTTTTCGTGATAAGCGGCGATGGATTCCCGGCCGGCCATCAGGTCCTTAAAGATTCGCAAGGCTTCCTGGCGTTGCTCGGGGGCAAGCGCGAGGTCAAACCAGTTTTTACCCAGTACTTCCTCTTCGTTGTAGCCCAGCATTTCCATCCCTTTGCGGTTGAGCAAGGTAACCCTGCGGTTCCGGTCGAGGACCACGAAGATGGTATTGGCTACATCCAGGTATTGCTGAGCTTTTTCCTTTTCCTTTTGCAGGGCTCGCTCGGCGAGGCGACGTTCGGTAATATTGGTTCCGGAGGAGATCAAACCGATGATCCGGTCGCCGCGATCCCGAATGAGGTTGTTGTACCAGGCGTAGTAATGTAAGCGGCCGTTTTTGTCGCGCACGGTATTTTCATAGTAAGGAATGAGTTCACTTTCGCCATTCATCATACTGCAGAAAGCATCTCGTACCGTTTTCTGTTCTTCTCCTTCCAAAATCAACTCGAACCAGTCCTCTCCGGCAATGTCCTCTTCCCGGTGACCGACGAAGGAGCATCCTTTATTATTCAGTTCAACCACCCGGCCCTCCGTGTCGAGCACTACGTTGAGCGTATTGGCCAGGTCGAAGTACATCTGAGCTTTTTCCTTCTCCTCCCGCAGGGCATTCTCCGCTTCTTTCTGCTCGCTGAGATCGTGGACAATGCCGGTGAAAATGTGGCGATCCGGCAGTTTTACTTCGCTGATGCTCAATCGGAAAGGAAAGCGGGTGCCGTCTTTGCGCATCCCCTTCACCTCTCTTCCGATGCCGATGATTTTCCGGATGCCCGTTTGCAGGTAATTCTGAATATAGGTGTCGTGTTGCTCCCGGTGAGGTTGCGGCATCAAAATATTGATGTTGTGACCGGGCAGTTCCGATTGTTTGTACCCGAATAAATCAGCAGCAGCACGATTGACCTCTTCAATGATGCCTCGTTCATCAATAACGATAATGCCGTCCGTCGCTGTTTGAATAATTGCTTCTAACCGAAGAGCGGCTTCCGTGTTATAATTGGCCTTGCGCGTCGAATCCAAAATTCCTTTCTTTTCCTATAGAATCATTACTGTTTTTCATGTGCGGCGCAGGTTTTTCAGCATGTATATTCTTCCCTGCGGAGTGTTTTTCGTGAAGACTTTTAAAGGTACCAAAAAAATGTTAAGACCGCGATAAAAGTCATGTTGAAGGAAATCCACCCTTTCCAGAATGAAATTCTGCCCGCGCTGTGAATTGTCGCTAAGATAATCCAAAAAAAGGGGAAAACAACGAACTTGGCAGCTTTGATTTACCAAGGCCTTTTGAATAGTAATAAGCAGGACAGACGAGAAAATATTCTCGCGGAAAACAGCTGGCAAAAGTGTAGAGGAATACGCTTTATTCAGTGTCTTCAAGGGCAGGGCAAAGGTGTAAAAAAAAGCCGTTATAACAACTTGTTTACAAAGGGTGAGTTTATGCAAATTACAAGAAATGCCAAAAATCATTTCCCTGGTATGACAAAAGTCATCTCTATCCTATCTTGTTTGTATGATCTTGCACAACATGTAATTCCTGACATCAATATATTTTTTCCGCCAGAGTATTGTTTAACCTAATAGACAAGCTCTCAAATAATACAAAAAGAGTGGGATTGTAATGGCAATGGATGTGATTGAAAATAAGAATACAAGGTTGGAACTGTTGGGCATCGGTTCGGCTAAAAACCGGGCTCTGAAGGCCAACCTGGAGGAGGCGCTGCGGCAGTTGGACCTGGATATTCCTATTGAGGAAGTCCGGGACATCCATAGCCTGATGCGCTACGACATCTCCGGGATTCCTGCCTTGGCATTGAACGGTAAGGTGATTTTTCAACGCATCGTCCCGGAAGTAGAAGATATCAAGATCGTTCTTCGCGTGCTGTTGCAATCGGTACGAAATGAACCCGCCATTGACAATTTAATCATTCCGATCGATTTTTCGGCAACAGCGGAAAACGCCTTCTTTTTCGGCTTGGAACTCGCCAGTCATCTGGGAGCCAATTTAAATATCCTGCACGTCGACCAGGAAAATCCTGATTTTGGGACCACCAGCCGGCTGGATGCCCAGGGCGGCGAACTGGCCTACAAACAGCGCCTGATGAATGCCCTGCGTGAACGGGGCCAGGAACTCGCTACCAAATCATTGAAAATCAGTACGGAAATCGTGGGTGGCGAGGTCGTCAGGGAAATCTGTAAGCGCTCTAAAAAAGAGGGCGTCCTCGTGGTGATGGGAACCACCGGCGAAGGCGGTTTGTTCGGTCGCTGGATGGGCAGTAACTCCCTTCAGGTAGCGCGCTGCGCGGAATCACCGGTACTTCTGGTACCCAACGGCGTGCGCTTTAAAGGCTTCGGGCGAATTCTTTACGCCAGCAGTCACCATCCCTCCGAAGAGGTCATTTGGCCTCAGTTGCTGGATTTTGCCCGCCCCTTCGGAGCAAATGTATGCTTCGCCCACATCAAGGAGAACACCTTATATCCCTACCAGGTATTGCCAGATACCAGCGGACGGGTATTCCACAAAAACGGATTGACGCTGCAGCTGAGCACCATCGAAAGTCAGGATGTGGTGGAAGGCCTCAGCCGTTTCGCCGAAGAAAGCACCGCCGATCTTCTCGTTATGGCTACTACCCATCGCAGCTTTCTGGAAGAACTCTTCCATAAAAGCGCCACCAAAAAGATGATTTATAATACCAGGATTCCCTTGATGGTTCTCCATTATTGAAAGATTGCTGCTTTCATTTCGCTTCGCATTTCAGATGGGATTGCCGCACATGCAACGCTCCGTTGCTGTTATATAAACGATAAGATGAATTATTCCAATCAGGGAAAACTGAAGTCATGAAGAAAATTCTCTTTCCCACCGATTTTTCCGAGCGCGCCGAAGAGGCGCTGGTCTACGCGCTTGGGCTTGCCGAAGCTTTTAAGAGTGATCTGACGCTAATGCACGTTTACCGCGTGTACAGCACGAGTGGCATGTTTGTTTCCGTAGAATCCTTTATGAAAGAAAACGCTGCTGAGCAGATGCTGGAGCACCTGTCTCACGCAGAAGGGAAATTGCTTAACGGTGTGCGGGTCGATTCCAAAATTCTAAGAGGGGAGGTGGTCAAAATGGTGCGCGAGGTGGGAGAAAAGGGACACTACGACCTCATCGTTATGGGTACTAAGGGCGCTAGCGGCTTACAGGAAATATTTACCGGCAGTACGACCAATGGCGTCATGAAACGAACCTGTTGCCCGGTACTGGCTATCCCGGCCAGCCACGGCTTTAAGCCGCCGAAAAACATCGTCCTGGCTATCGATGAGCAGCCGGTCTCCCACGCCGGCGTCGTCATGCCCCTCCTCGATATTGCCCGTCGTTTTAAATCGGATATCCGGGTATTTCACAAAGATACCGGCCAGTCGGATGCAGGCATCGATCCCAGTATCGACCTCTTCCTGGATACAGTGGAACATTCTTACCATTACGAACTGGATACCGATAACCTCAACAAAAGCATCAACGACTTCGTCGCCGAAACCAAAGCAGATATGCTCTGTATGATCCGCCGGCAACGCAACTTCGTCGACCAGCTCTTCCACGTCAGCTCTACCACGCGCGAAGTGTTCGATTCCCCCGTGCCCCTGCTGGTGCTGCACGATGACGCCTGATGGATAGTTTAGTACTTCGCCCTGTGGAATTCGCGAAGCGATTATTCAACAGAGCAAGCCCCTCCTACGGACCGGCCGGTCGGACTTCGCTGGTTTAGCAGATCTGACAACGAAATTTCCGGTTTTAGGCCTGCTAAACTGCTAAACCAGCCGCCCCCAGCGGGGCGGCGTCTAAACTCCTAAACTTTTTATGCCGGTAGTTCTTCCCGCAATTGCCGGACGATGGCAAAGGCCGCCGGGCAAATCGCCGTATTCTTCAGTGTCAAATCCAGAATCTGGTGAAAGTTCTTGCGGTCAGTATGCGGATATTCGCGACAGGCGCGGGGGCGTACTTCATAAACGGAGCAATAGTTATCCGGGCCCAGGAAAGGGCAGGGCGCGCTGTTGAGCACATAGTCGCCCTCCTCGTCCAGATGCAGGTACCGCTCCACGAAATCACCGGGGCGTATACCCAGGTGCGCGGCAATGCGATCGATATCCACATCGCGGAAGATGGGGCTGGTGGTCTTGCAGCAGTTGGCGCACTCCAGACAGTCGATCTCCTCAAAAACGGCCTCGTGAATGCCGGTGACAATGGGGTCGAGATCGCGGGGCGGACGCCGGGCGAGTTTGCGAAAATACTTCTTATTGGCCTTGCGCTCCTCGCGAGCGCGCTGTTGTAAGAGGGGGAGGAGTAAGGCAGCTGAAAGTGGTTCTTCTTCTGAGGGCATTCCCTTTATTTTAAGATCAGAAAGGCAAAGATAAGGAGAAGAATGTTTAATTTATATCTCTTTTCATCCGATAAAAAACCCATCCGCTGGAAACCGCAACCTGATAAGATGGAGAAATGGTCACCTGGATGATCGTCAACGGTATGGCGCTTATCCTGGCAGGAGTGTATATGAGCAGGCGTTGAACCAAGGGAAGCGCGCAGCTGTTCCCTGTTGGCATAGATCAACGTTGCACCTATATGACCAAAAACACCAGGGAAACCGTTTCCTCCACTCCCAAATCCGATATACGGCTGCGAAGCTATCTGACCCTCGCGCTGCTCAGCCTGATCTGGGGCAGTTCCTATATTCTGATCAAAAAAGGACTCACCGTATTCGATCCTTTACAGCTCGGGGCTTTGCGGCTCAGCATTTCCGCGGCGGCCTTTCTGCCTTTTCTGCTGCACTTTTTCCGCCGCATCGACTGGTCGAAATGGCCCTTTCTGCTGGTGGTGGGACTGACGGGTACGGGTTTGCCTTCTCTGCTGTTCCCTATGGCCCAGGAAGGCATCAGCAGTTCCCTGGCCGGCATCCTGAACTCGCTGACCCCGCTGTTCACCCTTTTGCTGGGTATCCTCCTGTTCCGGACGGAGCTGGAATGGAAAAAAGTAATCGGGGTGCTGATCGGGCTGGGGGGCGCCGTCCTGCTCGTCCTGCGTACGGGCGGGCAGATCGATGGAAGCGCCGGTTACGCCCTGCTCGCCGTCGCCGGCGCTTTTTGTTATGCCATCAGCGGTAATACGGTGGCTTCCAATTTACGGGACACTCCCTCGCTGACCATCAGTGCGGCGGCCTTCGTAATGGTGGGGGCCCCGGCCGCTATTTACCTTTTTACCGCTACCGACTTTGTGGAAGTGCTTACCACGCATCCCGATGGCTGGCTGGGCCTCGGCTATGTGGCTATCCTGGCCCTGGTGGCTACCGTGACGGCCTCGGTCATCTTCTTCCAGCTGATCCAGTGGACAAGCGCCGTGTTCGGATCTACCGTCAGCTACGTGGTGCCGCTCGTTGCCCTCGCCTGGGGCTTCGCGGATGGGGAAGCGCTGACCTTGGCCATTTTTATAGGCATGGGGCTGATTTTGTCGGGCGTGTATTTGAGCAGGCAGTAGAAGAAATAAGAAATTTTACCCGACCACGCCAAGCTTGGGCGAGAAGAAAGAGGAAAAAGTCGGGGAAGGTAAGGCTTATTCAATCCTTTTACAGGTCATGGAAGTCGTGAAGAGCGCACTTGTTGGTCGAGTGTCTGTGACCTCGACCAAATATCCTGCGGTCTGTGACCGCTTCCAGAATTTGGCTACGAACTTCTGGCGGCATCCACTAGGAAAAATAATGCCGGGGGCATCAACCATCATAAAGACAAAATAAACGGCAAGACGAAATGGGCAGGCGGCTGCATTTTACGTATTTTAACCCGGCTTAAGCACATCTTTGCCTGTTGGAATGAAAATGATATAGTTATGAAGAAGCGCACTTATTTATTCAGCCTTTTCCTTCTTGTGCTGATCCTGGCCGGCGGTCACTACCTGGCTGCTCAATCCGGGTCGGAAAAGTTAAAAGCCCTGATCATCGACGGCCAGAACAACCACGTGATGTGGCCCAAAACCACCGTGATGATGAAGCAGTACCTGGAAGAGACCGGGCTGTTTACTGTCGAAGTGGCTCGCACGGCCTTCACCTGGAAGGGAGAAGAGTACCTGTCGGAGTTTCCCCTGGAGGAGGGACAGCCGACCACGGCCCTGGAAGAACCGAAAACCGATCCGGATTTCCGGCCCGACTTTTCCCGATACGACGTCGTCATTTCCAATTTCGGCTGGCGGGCGGCGCCCTGGCCGGAAGCTACGCAGCGCGCCCTGGAGCAGTTCGTCGGCAACGGCGGCGGACTGGTCATCATTCACGCTGCCGACAACTCCTTCCCGGAGTGGCTGGAATTTAACAAAATGATCGGTCTCGGCGGCTGGGGCGACCGAACAGAGAAAGACGGCCCCTATGTGTACTATAATGAGGCGGGCGAACTGGTCCGCGATACCAGCGCCGGTCCCGGCGGCTCGCACGGCCCCCAGCACGAATACCTGATCACGATTCGCAATGAGGACCATCCCATTACGCGGGGCATGCCCAAACAATGGCGCCATGCCCGGGACGAACTCTACGACCGCCTGCGCGGCCCCGCCGAAAACATGAGTATCCAGGCGACCGCCTATTCCGGCGAGGCCTATAAAGGCGCCGGCCGCCACGAGCCCATGATCTTTACCGTCGATTACGGGCAGGGGCGCGTGTTCCACACTCCGATGGGGCACGCCGATTACTCTATGGAATGTGTGGGCTTCATTGTGACCTTCACCCGGGGTACGGAGTGGGCGGCCACCGGCAAAATGACGCAAACCGACATTCCCGATGACTTTCCGACGGTGGAGGAAACGAGGCAGCGGAAATTTTCAGTGGCGACGGGGAATGAATGAGTGGTCGAAACTGCCGGATTTCTCCGACAGGCTGCTAGTGCCCGAGGCACTAGTGCGCCGGGAACTAAATTCTTCACAGTTAATTCTGCTTCTTTTGGCGGTATCCTTCGTTGCTCGTCGGTCAGGTAGCTCCGGCTATCTTCCTTTCTCGCGCCTCGTCTACCACCAAAATAACCTCACCTAAACTATGACGAACTTAATTCCCGGCGCACTAGTACACAGTGTACTAGTTTAGGAGTTTAGAAGATCTGAAAATGAAGCCCCCGTTTTCAGACCTTCTAAACTCCTAAACCAGCGGCCACGAAGTGGCCAGCGTCTAAACTTCTAAACTCGTAGTCAGTAAACCATATTGATTCAGGTAAGTCCCTTGAAGACTATAAGATTACAACAAAATATGACTCTAATCAAATCCGTTCGAGGCTTCACGCCGCAATACGGCGAAGACTGCTACTTCGCCGAAAACGCCACGATCATCGGCGACGTCATCATGGGCGACCAGTGCAGCGTCTGGTTCCAGGCCGTGGTGCGCGGCGATGTCAATTCCATCCGCATAGGCAACAAGGTAAATATTCAGGATGGGGTGGTCATCCACGGCACTTACGAACGCGCCTCCACCACCATCGGTGATCGCGTGAGCATCGGGCACCGCGCCATCGTGCACGGCTGTACCCTGCACGACGACGTGCTCATCGGCATGGGCGCTATCGTGATGGATCACGCGGTGGTGGAGTCTAATGTACTCGTTGCGGCCGGCGCCGTGGTGCTGGAAAACAGCCGCCTGGAAGCAGGCCACATCTACGCGGGGGTGCCGGCGCGGAAGGTCAAAGCCATCAGCGAGGAGCAGTTTCAGGATTCGATCGGGCGGATTGCGAATGCGTATATCAAGTACTCGGGATGGTTCAAAGGATGAGTTTCCTACGGGAGGTGAAATTTCACTGAGAGGCACAAAGAAGACACTGCCGGAAACGTTTACGAAACCTCCGAGGTTTCGTAAACGTAACAACCCGAAAGAGAAGATTTAATTATTCACATCCGCACTGGCCGCTTCAACCCGCTGCCAGAGCTCGTCATTCGTTTTCTCTACGCATTCTTCCAACTCCTCCAAAAACAGTTGCCAGCTACCCTCCCCGTGGACTTCGTCGTATTCATCGCCAAAGCTGGGCCTTTCGAGTTCCGACCAGTCATTGTAACCAAAGAGGACATCTACATCCCGGCCGTCGCTGCTTGCCATCCTGCGGTCAAAAATGAGATGCGGCGTGTTAAATCTTTTCTTCTCATAGACCTGGCGAATATTGGCCATCATCTTGTCAAAACGGTACCGCTCTCCCCGTTTTATGCTGATACTGCGGACCCGATATTTTTCGAAATTCACGCCTTCCGGAGCATAAGACAACTCACCGATCAGGCGCCAGTAGCCATTGTGGGAAATGTCTTCGGTCAGCGGGATGATATTGGTCACCCAGTCTTCGTTGTGCGCGTCGCCGCCCGGATTCTTGCCGATGTGTTCGAAATCGCAGGGGCCCATACTCCATATCATCTTTCCCATATTCGGACCGGCAATGATCTGGAATACATTGACACTGTAGGGGGCCCTCATTATGGTACTTTTTGTTGTGCGCAACCATATTTTTGCGCAGTTCCATGATCTTGTCCTTTTTCGGCGTGATCAGCAGATCTTCGTAGAGGGTGTGGTGTGGGTGGAAGGAGCATCCTGGGCCAGGAGAACAACAGGAAGGATAAAAGAAAAGACTAATAGAATCTTTTTCATTTCATTTAGTTTTGGTAAAATAAAAACGGGTTTATTTTATAAATATAAAATTAAATTTTAAAAAAGATATTGTTGTGGTAGGGGATTCAAAAAATTAAATGATTTCGAATTTCTAAAATAAACCTGCAACATAGCTCCGTTTCATGGTCGATAGCCGTTGATACGTCTGAATAAAAGACAAGCTCATTCTTTCTGAAAACTTTATTTTACATAAAAACCCGAATATGCGTCTGCTTTTATTACGCTGTCTTTTCAGCCTTTGCATATTGCTTATCGTTAGCTGCCAGTCCGGTGATTCCTCCGCTGAGGAAAGTGCTGCTGCAGAAGATACCTATATGCCGGAAGGCCGGCCCAATATTTTATGGCTGGTCGCCGAGGACCTGGGACCCTACCTGGCCGCCTTCGGTGATTCCACGATCGTCGATTACACGCCCAACCTCAACCGGCTGGCGGAAGAAGGCGTTGTTTTCCCCAATCTGTTTTCTCCCTCCGGCGTCTGCGCGCCCAGCCGTGCGGCTATCGCCACGGGGATGTACCCTTCCGCTATCGGCGCCAATCATATGCGCACGGGCAGCTATACCGAGGTGACGGGACTGCCCGCCTACGAAGCGGTGCCACCTCCAGAGACCAGAATGATGAGCGAAATACTGCGCATCAACGGCTATTACTGCACCAATAACTCGAAGAAGGACTACCAGTTTGACGATCCGGTCACCGCCTGGGATGAAAGCAGCAATTACGCGCACTGGCGTAACCGCCCGGAAGGAACACCCTTTTTCTCCATCTTCAATTTCACGACCACCCACGAATCCGGGCTCTTTGAACCTTACGGCTTTCGCCAAATGGAGCTGCGGCACTACGAGGCCGGCGATACCACTTTTGAAATGGGGAACTGGGGCGACCGGCTCTCCGAAGAAGAAACGCCGGTGCATGTACCCAAAGATCTGGACTTCCCCGTCCCGCCCTACCTGCCGGACAACGAGATCGTCCGCCGCGATATGTGGAAGGTGTACAATAACATCGCCGAAATGGACCGCCAGATCGGCGCCATCCTGGATCAACTGGAATCTGACGGACTGATGGACAACACTGTCATCTTCTTCTACGGCGACCACGGCGGCCCCCTGCCGCGGCAGAAGCGGCTGATCTACGATTCGGGGCTGAACACTCCCATGATGATCCGTTTTCCGGACGGATTCCAGGCGGGCACGGTCGACAGCCAGCTCGTCAGCTTTATCGACTTCGCGCCGACCGTCTTCTCTCTGGCGGGCATCGAACCGCCGGCCTACCTGCACGGTCAGGCTTTCCTTGGACCTTATAAAGCACCCCAAAAGCGCGACTTCATCCACGCCGCCGCCGACCGCTTCGACGCCTTTACGGATGCGATCCGCGCCGTGCGCGATCCGCGCTTCAAGTACATCCGCAACTACCGCATCGAGCAAGGGTACTACCTGCCGGTGACCTACCGCGAGCGTATACCCACCATGCAGGAGCTGCTGCGCATGCGGGAAGAGGGAACATTGAATGAGGCGCAGGCGCAATGGTTCCGGGATATGAAACCCGGGGAAGAACTATTCGACTGCATCAACGATCCCCACGAGTTAAACAATCTGGCGGATGACCCGGCCTATGATGAAAAACTGACCGAGCTGCGCTTTGAACTCGAACGCTGGCTGACCGCCATCGGTGACCAACCCAACCTGTTGGAACGCGAACTGATCGAACAGCTGTGGAACGGAGCGGAGGAACAGCCGGCAACGGCGCCGCCGGTCGTGGAAACCACCGAAGCGGGCGTCAGCATCAGCTGCCCGACGGAAGGGGCTTCCATTGGTTATAAAATTGTCACCGGTGATCAGGCGCCGGAGGTATGGGAAGTGTATACCGAACCTTTCCCGGCGCCCGAGGGCGGCACCCTGATGGTGCAGGCGCACCGCATCGGCTATGTGCCCAGTGAAACGATGGAGGTGGAGCTGTAGAGAGTGTGTAATTTTCTTCCTCCCCACTGAAAGTTTAGAAGTTTAGTCGGCGTGCCTACCGGCACACCTGGTTTAGAAGTTTAGCGGCTAGCATAGATTGGCAGGAGCTTCTTTCCAGTCTGATGAATCCCTGTGGTCCGGCATGTTCCCTGGCTAAACTTCTAAACCAGGCCCGCCACGAAGTGGGCGGGCCGTCTAAACTTCTAAACTAACTTTTCGCTTTCTTCCGCTGCACGCCGATGACGTCCTTCTCTTTGACCAGTTCGTTAAACGCTTCCACCTTCTCCTCCAGCGTCTGCTCCACTTCCGCTTTCAATTCTGTCCATTCCTCTTCCAGGTCCGACCAGCGGTTGTAAGCCGCTTCATTGGG
Organism: uncultured Saprospiraceae bacterium; assembly: GCA_964632995.1. Classification (GTDB taxonomy): domain Bacteria; phylum Bacteroidota; class Bacteroidia; order Chitinophagales; family Saprospiraceae; genus CAZWDL01. The sequence continues at coordinate 12,931 of CAZWDL010000065.1, read as the reverse complement.
CCGTCCCTCGCGACCGCCGGAGATGTAGCTGTCGGCGCCGGTCACGTAGCCGTAATTTTCCACCAGCTGGTTGTCCAGCCGGGGGGCGAAGCGGATGGGATCCTGGTTGCTTTCGTTGCGGGTCTGGATTAATTGTTCTTCCAGGGCGGTCAGGTCCTGGAGGATGGAATCGGCGTGGGTGTTCAGCTCCTCATCATCCGATTTTTCCTTTATCCAATCGATTTGTTCTTTGACCGAGCGGATCTCGGCGATCTTGGTGTGAACCTCCGTGATGGCATCGCGGATCTCCAGTCCCAGTCGCAGCTGCTCCTGATAATCCTCGTCGCTAATCTGATCGGCGATGCGCGGGTCTTCGCGCACTTCCACCTGCTGGGTTTGGATTTCCTCGCCGTAGGTCAGGCGCACATCATAGGTGCCGGGAGGCGCTTTGACACCGCCGGTATAGCCCCAGATGATGGCGTCGTCTACAAAAGTCGGGCCTTCGTAGGTCAGGTTCCAGTTGAAGCGGTTCAGGCCTTTTTTTGGTTTCAGTACGGTAGTCTTATGTTCTTTAGCGAGCGTGGTGTCGCTGGAGAAAACGCGCACCACGCGGGCCTGCTCGTCGATGATTTCGAGGCGTAGCTCGTTGCCGGCCGTATCGGGCAGGGCATAATGAATCAGCGCTCCGCTGGGTCTTCCTTCGGGCGCATTGTCGGTAAGGCCGCCGGCGCCGCCGTCATTCACTTTGTAGGCCGGGCGTGGCTGGAACAGATGAACCGTTTGTTCAGCCAGGTCTTCATCCATTTCGTGCAGTGGGGTAACGTCGTCCAGTATCCAGAAGGATCGTCCCTGGGTCGACATGACCAGATCCTGGTGGTGCACCCGCATATCGGTGATGGGGGTGATTGGCATATTGCCCTGCATAGACTGCCAGTGGGCGCCGTTATCAAAGGAGACGAACAGTCCGAATTCGGTGCCGGCGTAGAGCAGGCCCTTGCGGTCGGGATCCTCGCGGACTACTCTGACCGGGTAATCACCGGGGATGCCGTTGCTGCCGTCGGTGAGGCGCTTCCAGCTCTTACCGTAGTCGTTCGTCAGAAAGACGTAGGGCGCGAAGTCATCGAAGCGGTATTTCTGCACCGCCACCAGAGCTCGTCCGGGCTGGTGGGCAGAGAGGTCGATCTTATTGACTGTTCCGTATTCAGGCATTCCGGGAGGCGTAATCTCCTGCCAGGAGTCGCCGTCGTCGCGGGTGAGGTGGAGTCGGCCGTCGTCCGTGCCGGCCCAGATCGTTCCTTCATTATAAGGATCGGGGACGATTTCGAAGACGACGTTGTAGATCTCCACGCCGGTGATATCGTGACTGATAGGTCCGCCGGAGTAATCCAGGTGTTCGCGGGTATTGGTGCTCAGGTCAGGGCTGATCACCTCCCAGGTCTGACCGGCGTCGCGCGAGCGGTGCACGTATTGCGAGCCGTGGTAGATGACGTCAGCATTATGAGGAGATACCGCCATTGGCGCCACCCACTGGAAGCGGTACTTGAGGTTGATGGCTGCTTCGCCCAGCTGCAGTTGCGGGTAGGTCATGATATTGACGACCTGGTCGGTGGCCAGGTCGTACTTGTCCATCACCCCGCCGTAGCAGCCGGCGTAGATGATATCGGGGTTGTTGGGATCCAGCGCGATGGGGCCGGTTTCACAGCCGCCTACCGAATACCAGTGCTGCTTGGCGTGCAGGGTGTTGCTGGAAGTCCAGGCGGGGATGCTGATCGTCGTATTGTCCTGCTGTGCGGCGTAGAGGCGGTAGGGAATGGCATTGTCCACCACCACGCCGTACAGTTCCGCTGTGGGCTGGTTGAGGTAAGTCGACCAGGTTTCGCCGTTATTCAGCGTCACCTGGGCGCCGCCGTCATCGGCCACGACCATGATCCCGGGGTTGTCGGGGTTAATCCACAGGTCATGGACGTCGCCGTGGGGTACGGGAATATTCTCGTAGGTTTTACCGCCGTCTACCGAACGGAAAAGATTGGTGTTGAGCGCGTAGACCGTATTCGGATCTTGCGGGTCGGCCACCATGTGCATGTAGTACCAGGCCCGTTGCCGGAGTTTGTTTTCCTTGTTGATGCGCTTCCAGGTCTTGCCGGCATCATCGGAGCGGAATACGCCGCCGTCCGGTTCGGCTTCGATCAGCGCCCAGACGCGCTCGGGATCGGCCGGCGAAACGGTGATGCCGATCTTGCCGGTCAGCCCGGTGGGCAGGCCGCCCGACAGCTTTTCCCAGCTGTCGCCGCCGTCAGTGGTTTTATAGATCCCGCCGTCTTCCGAGCCGGAGATCATGGTCCAGGGCTTGCGTTCGGCGCGCCACATGCCGGCGTAGATCACGCGTGGATTGTCCGGATTCATAGCCAGGGAAATGGCGCCTGTTTTATCTGAAACCTGGAGGATTGCCTCCCAGGTTTGGCCGCCGTCCTGGGAGCGGTACACGCCGCGCTCGGGGTTGGGACCGAAAATGTGGCCCAGGGCCGCCACATACACCAGGTCCGGATCTTTGGGATGCACGCGTATTTTGCCGATCTGGCCGGCTTCGGGCAGCCCGGTGAAGGACCAGGTCTTGCCCCCGTCCATCGATTTCCATACGCCCCGGCCGGCCGAGGTATTGCCCCGTGGATCGGCTGATCCGGTACCCACGTAGATGATGTTGGGATCAGCCTCCGCCACGGCGACGGCGCCGATGGAGCCGCCGAAAAAGCCGTCGGAGATGTTGTGCCAGCTGTGACCGGCGTCCGTCGTCTTCCATACGCCGCCGCCGGTGGTGCCCATCAGAAAGGACATCGGCCGGCCGGGAATGCCCGAAACGGCTGTCGAACGCCCGCCCCGGAAGGGACCGGCCATGCGGTAGTCCAGATTGGCCAGCAGGCTGGAGTCGACCAAAGCGTTTTTATCTTCCTGAGCGGTTAAGGTGAAGACTTGAAAAGTGGATAAAGAAAGGAGGACCATGCAGATGGTCATTCGAAAAGGAATGGTATTGCTCATGCTGTAGTTCGGTTTAGTCGCCCTAAGGTAATCAATTATGAAAATACAGGAGCAATTCCACGGCGGGCGTAGGTTCAACTTTCCGGTTTAGAAGGAGTAAGCCGCCCTGACTTCAAACCAGAAACCCATTATTCCGGATCACCTTTTTGTACCATTTGGCGGAAGCCTTGGGCGTTCGTTCTCCCGTTTCGAAATCCACGTAATGGAGGCCGAAGCGTTTGGAGTAGCCGAAGGTCCATTCGAAGTTGTCGAGAAAGGACCAGACGAAGTAGCCCTTCAGGTTAACGCCGCTCTGGATGGCGCGGGCGCATTCGGTCATGTAGTCCTGTAGAAAATCAACCCGGCGCTGATCATTCACCCGTCCGTCAAGGAGTTGGTCGTCGAAGGCGCAGCCGTTTTCGGTGAGGAAAATTTCGGGATGGTCGTAACGTTCATCGATCCACTCCAGCAGTTTGCGGCAGCCCCAGGGGACGACGGCCCAATCCATGGCGGTTTTTTCCCAGTGATCAGCGGTGAAAAGATGTACGCCGTGATCGGCACTGAGACCGGCGTTGGAGGAAGGATCCAATGATTCCTTATCCTGATCCTTACTTTCGGCAGCGTAGAGGGTGGTGTAGTGGTTGAGTCCGAAGTAATCGGAGGAGCCGAGGATCAGGGCCCGGTCTTTATCGCTGAACACCGGAAGCCGTTCACCGACGCGGTCCCGCATACTCTCCGGGTAATCGCCCCGGTAGACCGGATCGGCGAACCAGCCGAGGAAGAACTCCACGGCGCGCTGGGCGGCCGCCTTATCGGCATCTGAGTCTGTGTAGGGCTCCCGCCAGTCGCAGTTATTGCTCAGGCCTATGATGCCGCCCTGGCTGGGCTGAAACCGCTCGCGGTACACCTGCACGGCTTTACCGTGAGCACGCAGCAGGTTGTGTGCTGCGAGATAAGGTTCGCTATTCGACTGCCGCCCCGGGGCGAAGGCGCCCTGTCCGTAGCCCAGCACTGCAATCACCCAGGGCTCATTGATCGTGATCCAGTGTTTGACCCGGTCGCCGAAGTGTTCGAAACAAATGGCGGCGAAATCGGCAAAGAAATCGGCCAACTGCGGCTTCAGCCAACCGTCGTGTTCCATCTGCAGGGTGGTGGGCATATCCCAGTGGTGCAGGGTAATCCAGGGCGTGATCCCTTTATCTAGCAGCGCATCGATCAGCTCTGAGTAGAAGCGGATGCCTTCCGGATTGGGTTTGCCGTAGCCGTCGGGCTGTATGCGCGGCCAGGATATGGAAAAGCGATAGGCGGGCAATCCCATTTCGGCCATTAAGGCAACATCCTCCTTCCAGCGGTGGTAGTGGTCGCAGGCAATGTCCCCATTTTGCCCCTGATAGGTTTTACCGGGAGTATGAGAAAAAGTGTCCCAAACGCTGAGGCCCTTGCCGCCTTCCAGCCAGGCTCCTTCAATTTGGTAGCAGGAGGTGGCGCCCCCCCAGATAAAGTCGTCAGGAAATGTAATCACATGCTCAATTTATGTCAAAGGCGTAATATAAATAATGTTAATTAGAAATGTGTCCGCACACAGATCTTGATATTCGTCAAAGGCAGTATTGACATATGTCACCACGGAATGTTCCGCTCCGCGTTATTTTTGCATTCGGTATTCAGAAAGAAACAAAATGAGTCTCACATAGGGATATTAACATGAACCGGCAGGGACTAATTGGAAACTGCCGGCTGTCCAACAGATCCGAATTCGGACTGGCAAATCTTACCCTGACTCAACAATTGTCCTGAAATCGTCGCAAAAAGCAAAAGCCATGGATTTTACCTTATTAGATAAATACAATGTGCCTGCTCCCCGGTATACGAGCTATCCTACTGTTCCCTACTGGCAGGAGGAGACGGCGCCCGGCGAAAAAGCCTGGCAACAACACGTAATTAATGCAGTTAACAGGAACCGGGAAATCAGCCTGTATGTTCACCTGCCCTACTGTGAAAGTCTCTGTACTTATTGCGGATGCAACAAACGCATCACCATAAATCACCAGGTAGAAGATCCTTATATCGACAGCGTGCTGCGCGAGTGGTCGCTTTACCTGCAACTTTTCCCGGAACGGCCCGTATTGCGGGAGTTGCATCTGGGCGGGGGCACGCCTACCTTTTTCTCGCCGGCCAATCTGGAGCGCCTCGTGCAAGGCATTCTGAAGCGGGTGGAACTGCCTAAACAATACGAGTTCGGTTTTGAGGCCCATCCCGGAAGTACGACCCACGAACACCTGCGCGTTTTGCGGGAACTGGGCTTCCGGCGGCTCAGTATCGGCGTGCAGGATTTTGCTCCTGAAATCCTGAAAATCATTAACCGGCATCAGAGTTTGGAACAGGTGCAGGAGGTTACGCAATGGGCGCGGAATCTGGGATACCGTTCTATTAATTACGACCTGATCTTTGGGTTGCCCCTGCAGACGAAGGAGCACATCCGGAAAACCGTTTCCACGCTGGAGTCATTGCGACCGGAGCGCATTGCCTTTTACAGCTATGCGCATGTTCCCTGGATTAAACCCAGCCAGCGCGCCTACTCGGAAGCAGACCTCCCACGTGGAAAGGAGAAGCGTGCGCTCTACGAGCTGGGGCGTGAACTGCTGGAAGCAAGCGGCTACATTGAAATCGGGATGGATCACTTCGCCCTGCCCCACGATAGCTTGTACCAGGCAATGGAAAATGGCACCCTGCACCGGAACTTCATGGGCTACAACCCGTTCTTTACCCGGTTGAGTATTGCCCTGGGCGCTTCCGGCATTAGTGATAGCTGGGACGCTTATATTCAGAACGAAAAGCAGATTGAGACCTACCGCGAACGCGTCGGCCGCGGGGAATTGCCGATAATGCGGGGGCATCGCCTTAGTGAAGAAGATGAAATCCTGCGCACGCACATTCTCCGGCTCATGTGCCGCTTCCATACTCAATGGGCGGATCCCGCAGAGCAGTGCCCGGCCTTATTTGAAGGCCTGGAGCGGATGGAGGAACTCGAAGCAGACGGGCTCGTGACGCGATATGATAAGCGGGTAGAAGTTACCGAACGCGGCCGCCCTTTTTTGCGCAATATCTGCATGGCGCTGGACGGGCGCTACTGGCGCCGTCAACCGGAAGGAAAGTTGTTTAGCCAGGTTGTGTGATAATGGTTTTTTGCTTAAATTGAAATTCATTATTCCTTTCGGAAAATCAAGCAGGAAGCAGTAATTCTTTCTTCTCTTCCAATATGCTGCTTCAACCCCAGTCGGGAACACAATTGATGAAAATCATCCCCTGTGCTGACAGATCACATTTCTGTTTGCAGGCAGAGAACGTATCTTCTTATAGAGAATTCAGTTGTGTAACCAAACATCAATCATTATGTGGCGACCCAACATCAGCAATCGGGCATTTGACCGGATGGGAGAGCGCTATGCACCTATTATCGATCCTTATCACTTCCTTGGTCGCAGCGCATTTGACATTCCCTGGAAAAAGAAACCTTTTCCAGCCGTGAATATTGTAAAGAACGGGAAGTTGTATGAAATGCAGCTAGCGGTTCCGGGCTTTTCGAAAGAAGAAATTGAAATCACGGTTCAGGACGAAATACTGACAATCCGCGGCGATAAACGGCAATCGAGAAAAGAAGAGGATACCGAATTTATTATCGAAGAATTCGATATCGATGCCTTCGAACGCCGGTTCCGCCTCGCTCCACGCCTCGCTCGCGAGAAAATTACCGCCCGTTACGAGAACGGCATACTCCTGGTAACCTTCGTGGATGTTCCCGAAGAAGAAGAAAAAAATACTCAAACCGTAAAAGTAGAATAACATATGATGCCCATTCGCCCAAAAACTAGACGCATAAGCAACCTGTTGCCACTTTTGCAGGAAGGAGCGGTATTGCTCGACGTGCGCACAGAAGAGGAATTCGTCGGCTGCCACATCGAAGGAGCTGTAAACATTCCCTTACAGGAACTGGATCGAAGCATGGAAATACTCCGCAGCTGGAAGCAGCCTGTCATCGTATACGGTGCTGAAGATTCACGCAGTCGCCGGGCAGTGACAAAATTGCGCAACCACGGCATCACAGCGGTCGACGGAGGAGCCCGCGAAGAACTACTTCAACTTATCTATCCATAGAAAAAGAGGGTGCTGAGAAAAATCATTGACCCTAAATGATAATTCACAGTTTCCGGTCGATATCCTTTCCCTAATTTACCACAAGCGTAAAGCGAATCTGGTCTGTCGGGGCGATCAGGCAACCCTGAGCCGCCACACAAGTGGGGTTCAGCTGTCCCCAAAAGACGGATTAAAAGCTGCTGTTTCCAAAACAGCGGATTTTTCGATTACAAAGTCTTGATGATCATGAATAATTTCGATCGCACTATGGTAGCACTCGACCTTTCCTCAATGGACGAGAAATTGATTTGCTACTCAGCTAAGATTGGTGAATTACTCGGTGTAAAAAAAGTGTACTTCTTGCACGCCATCCCCGATTTTACCATGCCGCGCAATGCGGATGTCGAATTTCAAAAACTCTTTTCTCCCGAACAACCGGTGGATGAACGGGTCCACCAAAAGATTGAAGCGAAGGTGCGAAAAGTTTTCGACGGGAAAAGCTCACCCGATCAAAGTATTGAAGTAGTGGAAGGCAAACCCTACGACCGCTTGCTGCATTGGGCGGAAATTAAGGAAATCGACCTGCTGGTAGTCGGACATAAGAAGGAAAGCGAGGGCAGCGGCATTACGCCCAAACGGGTAGCCCGGCGTTCGCCCTGTAACCTGCTTTTTGTGCCTCCAGAGAACCTGGAAAATATACAACGCATCCTTGTTCCCGTTGACTTCTCCGACAATTCGGCCCGTGCACTGCAAGCCGCCCTGGCTATGAAAAACGAAATTCCGGAGATCGCCGTTCAATGCATCTACATCGTCGATCTTCCCCCGGCCGATTACTATATCCGCCCCTTCGACAATACCGGCTTCCAACGTCTGCTCCTGGAGTCGGCCCAGGAGGCCTACCGGGATTTTCTCAGCGAAGCGGGAGTGGACTCTGCCAAACTGGAAGAAGCGGCCTTTATACCTAATGAGTACAGTAATATTGCCGCCCATCTCGAGGAGTACGCCCGCCAACATCAGGCTGACCTCATCGTTATGGGCGCCAAAGGTCATTCGGGTATAGAAAACTTCATATTCGGAAGTATTACCGAAAAGCTGGTAGAACGAAGCAAGGAAAAGCCAGTGCTGATTGTAAGATAGGGAATCGAAAAGCCAGATCGTCCATCAGCCGTGAAAATGAGGCCTTTTTTAGCTGGTAAAGTCCAAAATATTTTCTTATTTTAATTATTCTGTTTACAGGGTTTTAATAGGATTGAAAAAAACCAAGTATATGAACTGCGTAGAAGGTCTGATGGAGTATTTCAAGCATCTGGAGAAGGATTTTCATCATCACTATATCGATATCCTCCAGGATAACGATGAGGATTCGGTACACCAGCTGCGGGTGAACATGAAGCGGCAGATGGCTTTCTTCAGATTGCTGGAACACCTGGACAACAGCTTTTCTACAGAGCGAGCGCTGGAAGCCTATGGAAATCTGTATGACCTCGCCGGAGAAGTTCGCGATTACGAAGTGGAGCGCTCTATCGTCCGGGAAGACGAAAAGCTGCTGCAGCTGGAGCATCGGTTTTCCGACTGGCTGGAAGCGCAGGAGCACCGGCAGCGGGAGAAGCTGAAAGCTTACGAAGCCGAACATTCCCTCCTGCCGGTCCGACGCCTGGGCTACTTGGTGGAAAGCCGCATCAGATACTTACCGATGGAGGGCCTCAAGGAGCGCTTCAATAGCTACTTCAAGCCCCTCTTCGACGATATCCGAGGGCTGGCCGGCCCCGAAAACCGCAGCGAAGCCGAATTTCACAAACTGCGCAAACTCATCAAGGAATTGTTTTACAACCTGCAACTGATCAGCGCGCTTTGTACCGTGGAGGATTTTAAAGAAGAGGATGTCAACGCACTGAACGATTTTCAGCACCTGCTGGGCAATTGGCACGACAGCTACTTCACCCTGAGCCGGATCCGCAAAGGACAGGATTGTTCCGAAGCGCTGCAAGTGCGCCTGGAAGAGGAACGCGTTTCCCGGGCCCAGAAAATAGTGGAACGGCTCGATGAGCTGATCCCTTTGATGAATCGCCTGGAAAGCCAGTTGCAGCACTTGCTGGAGCAAGAACCGCTGGAGCATCCCCATCCCAGTGGCAAACACAAACGCCAACCGGGTAGTGTGCGGGAAGCCTTCAAGCAGTGGAATGTAGGAGAACGGGCCAAGTGAGCCACGGCAGGTATGACCAGCGACGGGATCAACGATACGGCCGCGCCGCGTAAAGCTGATATCGGTATTCGCTGCTGACCTTGCAAATTCTCTTCCTCAATAGAGACTGCTCAAATAATTGTGTCTATACCGGACCTCCGACTTTCCCGCCTATTCAAAAGGGATCGTGATTACATCGTATATCCAGTACATGAGAAACTACTTATAGAGCAGACCCCACTGTCTGCCCGCTGCTCAACTACGCTGTCCCGCCGATCAGCACTTATTGCAATTGCAGCCTATGAGCCGCTCTTTGCTCGGCCTGGCTGCCTTGTCTAGTTTCTTCCCCGTACTCTTTGTTCAGCTATCCAAGCTTTTTCAACTCGTATGAACGAAACCTGAAAGGAGGAACGAGTGTTAAAAGAATGAATTGAAAACAATGGTTTCTTTTAAAAATTAAAATCCAACTGTTCATTGGAAGCTACCATGGTCCTTATCACGGGCTTGCCCGGAACGGGTAAATCGACGCTGGCCGCCGCGCTGGCCGCAGAGTTGAACGCACATCATTTAAATACGGACAGAATCCGGGAGGAACTGAATCTTAAAGGTAAATACGACGCCCGGACCAAAAAAAGGATCTATGAGGTGATGCTGCAGCGAACAGAAGAATTACTGAAAACGGAACAAAACGTCATCGTGGACGGCACCTTTTATCAACAGAAACTACGCAATCGATTTCAGCGACTGGCCAATCGCCTCGGGAAAGATATCCGCTGGATCGAACTCAGGGCAAATGAAAGCACCATCCGCGAACGCGTGAATAAAAAACGGCAGTACAGCGAAGCGGATTTTGAAGTTTATAAAAAAATAAAAGGACTCTATGAACCCTTGGAACAGGCGCATCTGGTCTTGTGGTCGGATGAACTGAATGTTGAAGAAATGACAAAACGCGCTAAAGATTTTTTAATGCTAATGGCATGACCAACGAACAAATCGACGAAGTCCTGCAACTAAAAGCCTTTCACGCCCCTTCCCGTCACGCGAAGCTCATCGAAACCCATATCTCCTGGGTTATTCTTACCGACGATTTTGCTTATAAAATAAAAAAGCCGGTTAAATACGCTTTTCTCGACTTCTCTACTCTGGAAAAACGACGCTACTATTGCTACCGGGAATTAAAACTCAACGCCAGGCTGACCAGTCATATGTACCTGGATGTATTGCCCATTACCCAAAGTGCTGCCGGGCCGCTGATCGGGCAGGGGGGCGGTAAAGTGATCGATTATGCCCTGCTCATGCGCCGGATGGATGAAACCCGGCAGATGAACCACGTCCTGGCCCGCGGCGAGTTGACACGTGAACACCTGCGCCAGATTGCCGGGCAGCTGGCCGCTTTTCACCGGCGGGCCCTCATCGAACCTGGGAGTGAAAGGGCGGCGCTGCTGGAGGAACGCTTTGCCGACCTGCTCAGCGTGGAAGCCCTGATCGCCGAACGCCTCGGAAAAGCCAAGGCCAAAAGGTTACGGCGCTTCGTCAATAATGCCAGCCGCTTTGTGAATAAGTACAACCGGCGGATTAGACTGCGCAACCAGGAAGGTTGGGTGGTCGACGGCCACGGCGATCTGCACTCCAAGAATATACTCCTCCTCGACCAACCGGTTATTTTTGACTGCATCGAATTCAATGATGCCTTCCGGCACCTGGATGTTCTCAACGAAGTGGGTTTCTTTTGCATGGATCTGGATTATTACGGCTTCCGGCGGGCGGCAGCCTCCTTTATGCAGGATTATCTCAATCGCCATAATTGTATTACCGAAGCGACAGACTGGAAGTTGTTCCTCTTTTTTAAGGCCTATCGCGCCAATGTCCGTCTGAAAGTCAATAGCCTGCGGGCCATGCAGGCAGCGGAAGAATCCGAAATTGAGGATACCTTACCCGTCATCCGTGATTACTTCGATCTGCTAAGCGGTTATTGTGCCGAATTGAAGAATTTGGAGTGATCCGCTCCTTATATTCGGTCAACCGGGTTTTCCAAATCTGTCTTTCTCTCCCGATTTGCCAGCGCAGCAACTCATTGCCTGAAAGGCGCATATTCGTTAAACTAATAGGGTGTGGTTGTTGATTAGTATAAGTGAACAACAGACTGATATAAAAGAGTTGAAAAAAACGAGGAGAGATCCTTAATTGTAAAAGTGATTTAAACATTCGTATATGGGCCTGCAACTGAACTCTTTGGCCCGCGCCGGAAGGTACGCAGCTGGAAAAGAGTCTCGGCAAAATGAAGAATGTTTGAAACACTTCATATAAAAAATCACAGGACAATGAAAAAGATAAGCACCTTCTTATGGACCCTGATTCTTCTGGCCGCTCCCCTGTTATTGCTGGGCTCCACGGTCAAATCAGGAGAAAACGTTACCATTGATGCACCAGTAGAAGGGAACCTTTACGTTGCCGGTGGGGAAATATACACCAATGCAGCCATTCGCGGCGACTTTGTAGCGGCGGGCGGCAAAATATTCGTCAGGGATTCCATCGGCGATGAAGGATTGGTGGCCGGTGGAGAGATCAGTATTGAAGCGCCTGTCATGGGCGATTTGCGCATTGCCGGCGGGCAGGTCACTATCCGGCGGAATATCGCCGGCGACCTGGTTGTAATGGGCGGCGAGGTACGCGTCGCTTCGGAAGTCCAGATCGGTGGCGACCTGATCATGATGGGCGGCGAGGTGGATATCAGTGGTTCTATCATTGGGCAGATCCGGGTTTCCGCCGGGCAGCTTACCTTTAAGGGTGATGCGGCTGGTCCTTTGAATGTCAAGGGTGGTGAAATCATGATTGACGGCGCGGTGCGCGGTCCGGCCACCATATCGGCCCAGAGTCTTAAGCTCGGTTCTCAGGCAGGCTTTTATGCCGATGTCCGCTACTGGCAGGCCGAGGGCGAAATGGATTTCGGAGATCACCTCGAGGAAGGCGCCAAAGCCACTTATGATCCCAGCCTGAAGTCCGACCTGGCCCAGTTCGATTTTGAGGATCTCAGGCGCGGGCTGTTCTGGTTCTCCATATACCGCTTTTTGGCGGGAATCCTCCTGATCGTTCTGCTCATCACTTTTTTCCATACCTTCTTTAGCCGTCATGCCGGACAATTAACCGATGATATGGCCGGCAGTCTTGGTTACGGAGCTTTGTATCTGATCGGTGTTCCCGTACTGGCTGTGCTGGCATTTATCACCATTATCGGTATTCCGGTAGGGTTTATTCTGACAGCAGGCTATAGCATCAGCATGGCGCTGGCCGGCGCGCTGGTCGCTACGGTGCTGGCCTACGAAGTGGAGCGCTACCTTGGCAAAAACTGGGGTAAGGGTTTGATGATGCTCGCAGCCATCGGTATTTCCCTTCTGCTGCGTCTGATAGGGTATATCCCTATGGTCGGTGGTATTATCATGATCCTGCTGATCAGCGTCGTATTCGGGTACCTGTACCGGAATATTCGCCGCGAAGGAAGACTGCGCCGGCAGGCGGCCGCCGCCTCGGAAGATATCGTCTAGTGCCTCCGGCACTAAATACTTGACAACTTTCGCGGCCTCTTTTGGCGGTATCCTGCGTTGCTCGTTGGTCAGGTAGCTACGG
>CAZWDL010000064.1:0-41521 GCA_964632995.1 uncultured Saprospiraceae bacterium | reverse complement strand
ACAGACGAACCGTAGAAGTAGCCAAAACCGAACTTATGGGTAATCAACACACCTCGAAGGTTTCGTAAACGTGGGCACTATCCCAAATACTGCGGGGAAAAACGATTCATCCGGATGGCCTCAAGAATGATCTCCGCCTCGAAGCGGTTTTCAATGTATCCCCGAAACAGGGATTCCTCCCGGTTCCCGTCACTCCAGGTAAAACCGTATTTTTCTTCGTAGGCGACGTCCGCTACGATAGGGTCGATGACGCCGTACCAGATGCAGGTGAAGTTGTCAGACCTGGTTAAGTAAAGATTGAGTCTTTCCCAGTCTTTTTCCCGGCTCTTGTCGATGCTTTCGTGGTCCTTTTCATAGAATTCAATACCCTCCGGGCTCCAGTCCCGGCGGCGGAAAAACCCGAAATCTTCGGGCCGGAAGGGTTCCTGTTCAGTGCTTTTTCCGGTACTTGGCATGAGGAATATTTTTATTTAAAACCAGGAAAGCGCCTCCTGGTAAGACTCAAAGCTTGACACGCTGATATACCTCTTCCAGGGGTACGGCAAGTTCAACGGTTTGGAAGGAAAAATGCCGGTCCATGCCTTCGACGGGATCGAGCAGTATCCATTCGCCTTTCTCGTTTTTATAAAAACCTTCTATCCGGGGTTGATCCTGGGAAACCAGCAGGTATTCCCGAAAGGATTCAATGCTGCGGTATGCCTCGAATTTTACGGTCCGGTCTCGCGCCTCTGTTCCCTTGGAGAGCACTTCGATTAAGATAACAGGATTGGTCAGCGTATCGAAGGTATCGTCCTGATACACTTCTTTACCTTCGGTAATCACCAAATCCGGATAGTAGTACTTACTGATGGAAGGACAATAAACACGCATATCGCTGGCATACGCTTCCATCGTTCCCCGGTCACCCACCCTGTTCCATATGCTGGTGAGCAAATTTCTTACAATCTGATTGTGTTCTTTGGTAGCGCCGCCCACGGGAATCTCTTTTCCGTTTTCATACTCGTATTTCTCTTCGCGGTCGCGTTCCCGAAGAAGATAATCCTGAGGCGTAAGGCGGGGCGAAGAGGCACTGGCTGACGTCATGCATTTTTACTGAAAAATACGGCTTTTGGAGGAAAGTTGAAAGAGAACTGGTGTTGGATTGAGCCTCTGCTGATTTACCGCGCTGTCACTCGTAAATAGCGGGGCTGGTTTTACCCATTTGATGATGCCGGAGAGAAGTAGAAAAAAAACCTTTGCTGATCGACTAAAAGAACTTAGAAAGGAACGGGGGATCTCCCAGGCCGAGCTGGCCGGAATGATTGAGGTGCATTTTACACAAGTGTCCCGGTATGAGCGCGGGGAGACCAAACCCAGTGCGGAGGCCATGACCAAAATGGCCAGGGCGCTCAATACAACCGTAGATTATTTAATGAATGGATCCACTTCCGAACTGCTGGAAAGCGCCCGATTGGATAAAGAGCTCATCGACCGATTCAAACAGGTACAGGAGCTGGGCGCCGAAGAAAAGAAAACCGTCTTATCCCTGCTCGATGGCTTTTATCGCCAAAAGCCGGATTCAGGACTTGCTGGGGGCGCCCTGAGTGACCTTTTGTCATGGAAATGTCAAAATCACTCATTTTCCCCATAGAACAGATATGCACCTTTTAGGTCACTTTTGTGCCTTTTCAGATACATTGGAAAAATCACCTCCTTTGAATGGAAAAAGCCTCCTGTAGTCGGAGCTGCAGGAGGCTTTTTCACCTGTCATTCCTGATATGAGAAGACTTCTGTTTAGCCCCACTCCTGGTCCTAATACACGCTATGCGCCAATGCTAACGCACCTGTGCATTATACTTCCCCCAAAAATTCATAGGCAGGTATGAGCGAGGTGAAGTAAGACCCTCTATCGAGGTAGCCACTAAATTAGCCCAAGCACTCGAAGTTTCCCTGGACTATTTAGTCGGCAATACAGACCTCGAGATTGAAAAAGATCTCCTCGACAAAATCATCGATATTCAAAAACTACAAGATAAGGACCGCGAGCACATCCTCTTTACAATAGAGGCCATGCTCAGAGATGCTAAAGCCCGGCGGGCCTACGCTTCGTAATCAAAAGCGGCCCGATGAAAGCGGAGTCGAGATAGGATTTTTACCGGGCCGCTTTTGAGCACAAAAAAGGGGATGAAGCCGTAACTTCAACCCCTTTTTTATGCCGTATTGCCGCTCGTACTGCCCCTTACCACCGCCCCACCTGCCTGCAGTAGCCTCGGCAAAGGCAGGTGGCCCTTATATTCGCTACCCGGCCATGCTCTCCCGCTTTTTCTAATTCAGAAAGCGGGATCGCACGGCGGGTAGCTCGCCAGTAGGGACAATGGGAACCATAACAGGCTATAAAGGAAAGGATAAATGGGTTCCACTTTCTATCAAATTGTAGTCTTTGCCCTCCTTCTTGAAAAGGAAAGAAAAGGGATTGAAATTAATTGGCTCCTCTAATGTTGGTTTTCTACCCAGCTTTTTATAGTTGTATGCCTCATACAAACGAGTGATTTCTGACTCATCAATAATTTCAATATTTCCAACCTTGATCCCATCTTTACTGAATTTACCACTTACAAACAGAAAATAGGTATCTTGAAACTTACAATAAGATTCTATAAATAAATCCATGAATGCAATAAATTCATTCACTGTAGACTCATCAACTACTGTAAACAATAATTTTTCCTCTGAAACGCTTACAAAAAAAGTGGATCCATAGTAGGATAAGGCATGTTTTTTCTTTGCTTCTTCAAAAACTTTTGAAAATAGTTTCTTAGCATCACATCGTTGATTAATTCGAGTGATTAAAGACTCTGATGGTTTGCAACCAATCAAGAATATTCCAAGTAAAAACTGAAGCCAAATCTTAGTAAGGGACATATTGTTTTGATCTTGCCCTGTAAATTTTGAATTCTGAATTCACAGGTTTTTTAAAGTAGTAATTTTTATATTCCTGACTAACCCTTCTATAAAGGTCAAGCATCCATTGTTTTTGGGCTAAATCTCCAGGGCTTGCTCGGGGATCATCTGCTGGATGGCTATGATATTGATAAAGAATATTTTCAATTACACCTCCGTTTCGTGAAGCATCCAGAAGCCTAGAAGCAATATCAGAGTTTTCTCCCCCTGGGTCTCCGGAGGTCGTAACAAAGCTTCGCCCACTTTCGGTGTGGGTAAGTTTAAATTCTACGTAGGAATTTTCAGCTGCAAACTCAAAAAGTTTCTTAGCCTCCTCTTCATTACCGGTTTCTATAATTTGTATCCTGCTCTTTTCTCCTTCCTTGGTCATATTGTCTAAAGTGCCCTTTGCCATTTCATGAACAGGGCTTTTTGGAAGAATATTTCCCTTTTCATCAGTAACAACTATGTAATCAAATTCACTTTCAGGATCTCGAGAACTCTCAATCAGGTCAATAGCACCACTAGCATTATTCAATCGGAATGTGTCCAACCCGAAAGGATCAACAAAAAGCAAGGGATTATTCAATACATAATTGAATGGGTTGACATCGAAATGTTTTTCCGTCAACGGATCCACCGCATTCCACCGCCCAATCGCCGGATCATACCACCTGGCCCCATAGTCATACCACCCCAGCCCAAAATCCTCATTCCACTCCTTGCCGTTGTACCGGTACTTGTTCCCCTCTACACCGCTTTCACTTCAAAGAACTCGCCGCTCTACACCATCCTTCTAACGACGTTTTCAGTTAAAAACATGCCTCAGTTAAAAGAAAAAATCCAGAGAGGCCAGCAGCCTTTGTCGCCGGCCGATAACAGCGAGAGCTGCAGCGGGCCTGCGTAATTGGTCGGCGACGAGGATCGGTTCCGCCTTAGCGGGATCGAGGATTGGTAGAGCGGCAAGTCAGCTTGGGATGGGGGGTGTTGAGCAGTTGCGGGCGGGCTGCCGGGCTATTTTACATAATGCAGTTATGGGCGCCCGCAGGCCCGCTCCCGCAGGGGCGGGACGCAGGGATGACCATAACTGTGCATTATGTAAATATAGGCCCGGTGAGCGGGCGAGCCGACATGGTGGGCTCTCCCGGTCAGACGAACTGCAGGGAAGCGTTGCTTTATTGAGCAGGGGCGGGTTCTCGCTCCGGTTTTTGCGGACGCCCTTTGAGCAAACCTGCTACAGATATATCTTCGTCGATATCTTCCCAGTGGATACCGGCACCATGACCGATTAAACGCCAGTTACGCCGTTGTTCTTCCGTTGCCTCCGCCAGGCGCCAGAACCAATTGTAAGGAACGCCGATTTCACGTCCATCTTCCAGGACAACATAAAACATATTGGCTTCAATACGCACATCCACAGCGCGCACCATTTCTTGTTTATTTGCCGAAGAACTCATACCATTTGCTTTTAAAGTTATCTCGCTCATCATACACAATTTGATCTATCCGCTTTTCTTCTTTCGGGGTGAAGTTGTGCATGTAGTCTTTACCGACCGGATCGATCCAGTATTTACCCCACCCATCGCCTTTTTCAACGTGAACATGAGGCGGCTCGTTCCCTTCATTGCTGTAGAAGAAAAAACGAAAGCCATCGATGCGTAAAATAGTGGGCATATTTGGTAAAGTTAATTCTTTTGATGATGGTTTTCAACAGCCGTCTTTAACTCCTCCAGCTATGTACTGCGGTACTTCTCCGTCGTACCAGGATTTTTATGCTGCTTTACCGCTCTGCCACTCAAAACTACCCGTTGCCTTTCGGTGGGCTCGTCCCTTGGCCCTAATACATGCTATGCGCCAATGCTGGCGCAATGCGCATAGCTCCGCAGTAGGGCAGAGGAAGTAAGAAGTGACTGCCTCTTTCCCACTCTTTCAGAGCCGAATAAGTCTGAAGAATAAGACTAGATAAACCGTGAAGAACCAGTAAGAAGCATGTTCTTTGGAGTTAGCTAAAACAAGTAATCATTTTGATTTGTCAACAAAGGGTAGACGATTAAAACAATCGAAAAAATCAAACAAATCCAAAAACCTAAATTCTGGTTTTTCCAGTCAAAATAAATCAATAAAAAAAGAAATAGAACAGTTGTGGCATTGAACAGAATAAAAGTTAGCTCTGACCTATAAATTGAATACCTTCCAAACATTTCACCACCGAATGGATACTGTTCCCTTTCAAAAATAGCACTATATAGGTCCCTTAATCCTAAAATGATGAAAAAAAGGGGAAAGATGTACCACCAAACTCGACCGATACTTTTCATACTTAATCATTTTGAGGCCAAACTACTGTGCGGACTTTGTCCATGACATAGTTCACCCTTAAATGTACTTTATTGTTGCCCAAATCGTTATTCATGAATAAAAGAGTAAACCCTTTTAGGTTTTCACATAAATCGATGCATCCGGCTGAGCCATATTTTCTTCCGCCATGAATGGTAAAACCAGATCGACCATATGTATTCGTATTTCCTTCAGGAGTAATCCACCAGCGATTATCTCCCCAAGAGAAGCCACCGCCAGGAAATCCTCCCCGTCCTAATAGGTTTCCTATTCTTCTTAACACATCCTGGTCTTTCCTATTTTCAATTTCATTCTTTTCAACAGAATAAACTCCTTCTGGGATTGGTCCAGCAAACCCTTCTGTCTGTGCTTCATCAGAATAATCAAATATCTTCGTGAGCTTCCAAAAATCGTCATCCCCATGATCCCCTCTCCCGGATACTGCTTTAAAACTCCATGATCTAATGGTATAGCCATCTTCTTCATTTCCTTCTTGCCAAGAATAGGTCAAATTCAAACCATCAAATTCAAGTAACTCGGTTCCAATATTTTGATAATCAACTCCATCCTCAGAAGTATAAGTCTGATCACTAGATTCAAACCAATTAATATTTCCATCTTCGTCAATATACCAATCCCTCCCATCTAGGTCCATTACACGTATTGGGTTATTAGCCGCATAATGGTAGGAAGACCATCCAAAGTAATTTTCTGCACTTTGATCCACCGCATTCCACCGCCCAATCGCCGGATCATACCACCTGGCCCCATAGTCATACCACCCCAGCCCAAAATCCTCATTCCACTCCTTGCCGTTGTACCGGTACTTATTCTCCTTCATCTAGCCCTTTTACCGCACCACTAATAATTTCCCACTATAAACCAGCTCTCCTTCCGCATACAAAAGCACCCGGTAAGTCCCCGCCGGCCAGCTGTCGCCGTCCAGCTCCAGCAGTTCGTTCCGCACTACGTCGTATTGGCGGCGGTGAAGGATGCGGCCCTGCTCGTCAATCAGATGTAACCGCAGGTTCAGGGGGCGGTGTAGATTCACCTGCAGGCGCACCGGGCCGTGAGTGGGATTGGGGAAGAGCGTGACGGAGCGGACGAGGTCTGTCTGAAAAACCGAAGTAAGAAAAGCGGTATCCGTAGCCGTGCAATTGTTGCGGTCGGTCACGGTGACGCTGTATTCCGTTTGCCGGAGCGTATCGATGATGTCGCTGCGGGCGCCGGTGTTCCAGAGAAAGGTATAGCCCGGCGTTCCGCCGGAGACCTGGACGACGGCCCTACCCGGGTCATCACCAGATGGAGAGATCAGGTCGATTTGAGCGACGAGCGAATCTGGCTGGCCCACATCGAAGGGGAAGCGGCGATAGCAGCCGGCCTCGTCCAGTACTTCGAGCGTGTAGATGCCGGCCTGCAGGCTGTCCAGGCTCAGCTGATCTACAGCCACGGTATCATCCCGATAGGTCCATGCGAAGGAATAGGGCCGGATGCCGCCCTGCACCCGCGCGGTCACTGCACCGTCGGCCAGCCCGTAACAGGAGGCGTTTTCACCGGAGCCAGAGACGGAGATAGCCAGCTCGGGTTCTCTAACCATAATGGGCGCCAGAATGGCCCGGCAGTCCTCCGAATCGGTGAGAGTCAGGGCGTAGTAGCCGGCCGCCAGGTTGTCAAGATCTTCGGTCGAAGCACCGTTGCTCCAGTTGAGTTTGTAGGGTGGGGCCCCACCGGTGATGGTAATGTCAATACTACCAGACCGGCCGCCTTTGCAACGGGCATCCTGCACCAGGGTCAGGGAGTCGATACGTCTCAGGGGTGGGTTTTGGGATATGAGGTCGATCTCGGGCAGCGTATCCCGGCATCCTGCCGCGTCGGTCACAATGCCGGTATACCGGCCGGCGCCGATCTGCCGTAAGTTCTCACTCATGCCTATTACCACACCACTACTGTCCCGCCATTCATAGGAATAAGGCCCTACCCCTCCAATGGCGCTTGTATAGATGGCGCCGCCGATGCCCTCGAAACATTTCACCTGGTCGATGCTATCCAACTTGGCGCTGAGCACCGGGGGTTCGCGCAGCGGGATGCGATCGGAAACGACCACGCAGCCGGTATTCAAATCTGTCACCGTTACATTATATCCGTTATTCCTGAGCAAATCCGTTCTAGTCACCGTACTGGAATCGGTCACCACGATCTGATTATTGCTGAAGTGAAAGCGATAGGGCGGCTTACCGCCGGAGATACCGGCCGTCATCGAACCGTCGCCGGCGCCGAAGCAGGAGATATCTTCAACCCTAAAAGTATCCAATCGCAGAGGCTCCAGGTTTTCCCGCACCTTTACCCCCTGCACCACTTCCACGCAGGCGTTCGCGTCTTCTACGGTCAGCTCGTAATCGCCGGAGACGATATCGGTGATGACGGTATCCCGCTCCCCCGTGCTCCACTGATAGGTATACGGAGAGACACCACCGCTGATCTGCGCCGTCACTTTGTTCGGTCCCCCACCCTTACAGAGGTCGCTGGTCTCTACATCGATCGTCACGAGCAGCTCCGGGGGTTCCGGTATCTGCACCCGAAGATCCGCCGGGCAGTTATTGGCATCCAGCACCTGCACGGTATAGGCCCCGGCGGTCAGGTTAAACGCGGCATTGCCGGCAGCATCCAGGTTGAGCCAGTTATAGGTGTACGGAGTTACCCCTCCGGCAACTGACAACTCGACGAATCCCGTGGAATCCCCCTTACAGTTGATCTGCCCCAATCCGACTACTTCTACGGAAAGCGGAGGAGGGCTCTCCAGCAACAAGGTATCGGAAGCGAAGCGACAGCCCCGCTCGTCCGTGATCGTCAGGGCATAATCGCCCGGACCTACACCGAACAGTCCCGCCGCATTGCTGCCATCGCTCCAGTTGTACTGAAGCGGCGGCGTACCTCCGGAGAGAATAACCGGATTGATCACGCCATCCGAACTGTTATGACAGCTCGGAGGCAAAATGCTGAAGTCAACATTGAACTCCTGGGGAGCATTCAGTGCAATGACCGTATCGTACAAACAGCCCCGGCTATCCTGAATGGTGACCGGGTAGTCCCCTGTTACCACGGAAGTAAGTTCGGCTCCCGTACTGCCATTTGCCCACTGATAGTTAAAGGGCGCTTCTCCATTGGGCTGAAGGCGGATGGAGCCATCGGCGGCGCCCTGGCAAAAGGGCTGCTGCCGCGTGACGTTCAGGTCGAGCGTCGACTGAGAAACCAGCGCGGCGCTGAGTGTATCGGTCCGGCAGCCGTTGGCATCTTCCACCTGTACGAAATAATCGCCCACGCCCAGCCCGTCCAGACGAGAAAGGGTATCGCCGGTATTCCAATGGTACCGATAACCCGGTGTTCCGCCGCTGACCGCCAGCCCCAGACTCCCTGTTGAATCGCCCAGGCACACCGGATCGGTCCGCTCGGCGAGAGAGGCCCGCAGGGGTGCCGGCTCCCGTATCTGGAAGCTGCGCACCGCCCGGCAATTGCGGAAATCCGCCACCGTCACGGTGTAACTCCCGGGACTCAGCCGGGTGAGCAAGGGGGCGGTACTGTTAGTACTCCATTCGTACTCATAGGGCCCGGTTCCACCGTTTGCCACTACTTTTAGTCGACCGTCAGCGGCGGCGGCGCAGCTGATATCCGTTCCCTCTTCCAGTGAAATCGTCAGTAGAACCGGTGCAGACAGCGTGACGGTATCCTCCAGCCGGCATCCATTGTCATCTTCCAGGGCAAAGGCATAAGCAGCTGCCGGCAGCTCATTTCGTACCGCCCCCCCGGGGCCGTCTGCCCACTGAAAATGGTAATTACCGTTCCCACCGAAAGCCGTCATTTCGATCCGGCCGTCGGAGGCATCGCTACAGGAGGGCTTGGTCAACAGCGCCGCTGTACTGAGCGAATCGGGCTCCTCCACCCTGATACCGCTGAGCACCGAAGCACACATTCCTTCCGTCACGGTGACACTATATTCGCCACCCGGAATATTATCCAGGCATTGGATGGTATCGCCGGTATTCCACTGATAAGTCAGATTATTTCCTTCCACATTAAGGCAAATCTGTCCATCGGAGGCGCCCGCGCAACTCACATCAGTAATGTCCGGCTCTTCAATCACTGCATTCGGACCGTTGACCAGTACGGAGCGCATCAGGAAGGCGCAGGCTTCCTGAGAGCTGTCGGTAATCGTTATGCGGTAGGAGCCTTGCGGCAAACCGGTGATCGCCAATTCATTTTGAATACCGCTGGTATCCCCACTCACGCCGCTGGTCCCGCTCCACTGAAAACGATAGGGCGGCAGTCCGTCCAGTGGCTCCAGGGTAATTTGCCCGTCACTGCCCATACAGGCGCTCACCTCCTCCACCTTACGCCGCACTGCCTCAATGCTGACGGTAGTCGTTATCCGGACCGTATCTTCACTAAAACAGCCTTCCGCATCGGTGACGGTGACGCCATAGGCCTCGGTCTGTCCGTCCTGAAAGGCCGATTCCACTTCGATTTCGGAAGAAGTAGCGCCGGTGCTCCATCGATACTGATAATCTCCGGCGCCGCCATTCGCCTGTACGGTGACTGTCTGCAGGCTCTCCCGGCACAGCCCGAAGGAGTCGGCCGGGGTAAAGCTCAGGGAAGGTCCCGGCTTTACGCCGACTGCTACCGGCATCTCATCCGTACAACCTTGTGGGCTGGTCACCTGCAGGAAGTACGTAGTCGAACTAGCCGGCGTCAGCACACTGCCCGGTAGTTCATTTTCCGAAGCGGCGGGGGGAGCACTGTGAAAGGAGGTCGTCCCGCCGGTAAAATTAGCGTCCTCAACCTGCACACTGGCCAGGTCGAAGGCCTGTCCCGGACAAACGGCAGGCTCATCCGGTGTGGAAATGTCCGGAAGTGGGTTGACCACTACGCGCACCTCCGTGCGCTCACCAGAGCGACAGAGGAAATCGGTCTCCTCGGCATAGAAACGATAGATGACCGGAAGGGGGCTGTTGTTTTCCGGTAAGACAGGGGTATAACATTCGTTAAAAACGCCCAGAAAATCGTTACCGCTGCGAGAGCCGTACCACAGGATCGGTTTTCCGGATTGGGGTATGGCGCAGATCTGTGGAACTTCTCCGGAGCAGATTGTATCATGTACCGGTAATGGCGAAGGGAGGATGAGGTCATCCGCATCGCCGTTACAATTATTGTCGATACCGTCGCAGGGAATCTCTTCAGCGGCGGGATTGACAGCGGGATTGCTGTCATCACAATCGTCGCCGTTGGTGACATACCCCGCAGGAGGCTGCGTGGCACAACTCTCTACGAAAGTATCCGGATCGCCGAATCCGTCCTCATCGGCATCGACGTAGTATTTTTGCTGCGGCAAGCCCTGATCGACCGAGCCGTGAAAGACGATCTCATCCAGCGCCATGTCGCCCTTGGATCCCTCCCCTTTCACTGCGACAAAGCGAAACTGCACCACGGCCCCGTCTGTCAGCGCTGACAAACTGAGGTATACCTTTTGCCATTCACTCCCCTGATCGCCGCGTACTTCCCACAAGGGCGACCAGTTGAACCCGCCGTCCTCAGATAGTTCCAGACGCAAGGTCCCCGCGCCCCCACCCTGCAGGTGATAGTTAAAGGACAGATGGCAGGTATCGGTATTGCTGCGGTCAAACTGAATGCAATTCGAGCGCAGGTAGGCGATGCTGCCGGGCCGGCAGCTGCCGCTTTCGGTAGCTTCTACATAAAGATAATTACCCGATCCGCTGATATCCCCGATGGGGCCGGTGCCAAGGGTGGGCGTTTCGCCGTTATAAGCGAGCCAGTCCATATTGTCACCGTTCGTATTACGCCATAAGCCCTGTAGTGGACAGGGCTGTCCGCAAATGGGCAGACAGGTTTCCTCCTGATCGAAGTTTTCAGTGATGGTAGGTGGCGGCGGACTACAACTGGTGCTTGCCTGCAGCGGACAGGTATTGGCTGAAAAGTTGCCGCTCTGCGGGCAGTAAGTCCGCAGATAGATTTGGTAATCGGTTTCCCCGGCCAGACCGCTCAGTGAAAAAGGAGGGCAAGCGGCAAAAACTACGGTTCCTTCACCAGGCAGGGAATCTGTCCCGGGCGTGAACCCGGGCGGGCCGTACTCTACAATGACCGTCCCGTCGCAGTCACCGGCCGGTTCCCACTGCAGGTCAACGGTAGTGGCGTCAATGCCGAGCACCTCCGGTGCGTAGAGTGGCAGACAGGAAAAGGGTTCGAAGAGCAGTTCGACAAACTCCAGGGTGCCCACATCCTCCGGCGCATCGTCACAGATTTCCAGCAGCCAGACGCCGTTAGCTTCAGCAGCCTTATCATTAAAGTGAAGCAAGCTTTCCTCCGGTTGATAAGGCCCGGCAGTAAAGGGAGCGGCAGCGCCGTCAACCGGCAAACAACTCAAAGCGGAGAAAACCACATAGCCCGCACAGCCCGAAACATCGGGCAGTCCGTAATTGTCATTTCCTCCTCCGTTGTCGGCGCTGAGCAATACGCGTTTGCCGGAAGGCGAAATCAAGGTCAGATCAAGATCTGCGGCCCAAGGATGACGGATCAGCAGGCGCACTTCGCTGAGGAAAACATCGACGCCCAGCGTGCCGCCCGGCGCATTGTTTACCTCGATGGCGAAGCGGTCGGGCGTGCTGAAAGCACCATCGTCCGAACAAGTAAAATCCCCTATCGGCTGCCGCAGGTTACAGGCGGAGGGATTGCTGAAGATCGCCGTTTGCGCCAGGAGTTCTCCCCCTTCCGGCAAAGGAAATAAACAAAGAGTAAGGAGTGCCAAAACACTCAATAACCATTTTCTCATTGGGGTACATTATTCAATTCGGAGTAATAATCACCGGCCGGGAAGGGCGTATGGTACAGACTTCACTCCTGCCATACGTCCGGCTACGAATAACCTCTTTCCATCTCCGGCTTTTACCGGGATGATTCCTACTGGGGTTGATGTACTAATGGAAATGATAAGCGCTTCTCAATCGGCCCTTCCTAAGGTCATGAAGACTCAGGTTGAAACCAGTGTCAAACAAATATAGGATTTTTGTGGGGAACCCAATAACCGGAGATTTCCCTGACATGGGCAAGACTGTTTCGATTTGCTTTTAACTTGGATGAATGGTAAATTTTGATTTAAGGCCAGGCGGCGGCTGAACTGCTTCGGGGAGCGAAAGGGATTCGCTTTCGGCAATCGCGGGCCTTAAATGACATCATGGAAGTTATAGCAAACCGAAGCAACCAAGCTCTAATTTCTATCAGGCAAGAGCAATCGAAGCAGCCCTCACCAGGATCAAAGCACTCATCCCAAGGCCATGAGCATATCGAAGAAGTCAAGAGAGCCCACCGATTACCCCACCACGATATTGATCATGCGTTTGGGGACGACGATCACCCGGCGCACCGTCTTCCCGTCGATCCACTTTTTGACCACATCCAGTTCCAGCGCCGCCTTTTCCAGTTCCTCTTTGGAGGCGTCGGCGGGGAAAGACTCCGTTCCCCGCGTTTTCCCGTTGATAGCTACCGGATACTCAATACTGTCTTCCAACAGATATTCCTCCCGGTATTCCGGATAGGCGCCTTCCCGGTGAATGCTGCCCTCATTGCCCAGCTCATGCCACAGCTCCTCGGAAATGTGCGGCGCAAAGGGAGCGATCAGCAGTACCATATCCTGCAGGATGGAGCGCTTGCTACACTTCATCTTTTTCAGTTCGTTGGTAGCCACCATAAAGGCGCTGACGCAGGTATTGAAGGAGAAACGCTCGACATCCTCATTCACCTTTCTGATCGCCCGGTGCAGGATTTTCAGTTCTTCTTTGGAAGATTCGTCCTCACTGACGATCCAGTTGCCCTGCTCATCGTAGAACAGGCTCCAGAAGCGGCGCAGGAACTTGCTGACGCCGTCGATGCCGTTGGTATCCCAGGGTTTGGCTTGTTCGATGGGGCCCAGGAACATCTCGTACATACGGAAGCAGTCGGCGCCGTAGCGTTCCACCACCTCATCGGGGTTGACCACGTTGAAGTAGCGCTTCGACATCTTACCCACTTCGCTTTTGGTTACGAGGCGCCCTTCATCATTTGTTTCGAATACGGACTCGCGGTATTCAGGGCGCCAGTTTTTGAATTGCTCGATGCCTTCGGCATCCAGGTAAGAACCTTCGGAGCCGTAATCGGCAACGAAATCGATATGTACGGGAATTTCGGCGAATTCGGCCCCGGGGTGCTCTTCCAGGCGGTCGGCTGAAACGAAGCGGCGTTCGGATTCATCATCGGATTTCAGCAGATAGATGAATTCGATGACACCCTGTATCATGCCCTGGTTAATCAACCTGCGGAAGGGCTCCACGGTGGGCACCAGGCCTTTGTCGTACAGGAACTTGTGCCAGAAGCGGGAATACATCAGGTGGCCGACGGCGTGTTCGGTGCCGCCGATATACAGGTCGACATCCCTCCAGTAATTGATGGCTTCCTGACTGGCGAAGGCCTCATCATTGTCGGCGTCCATGTAGCGGAGGAAGTACCAGGAAGAGCCGGCGAAACCAGGCATAGTATCCGTTTCGCGTTTCCAGCCGTTGGGCAGATTCACCCAGTCGGTGGCGCGGGCCAGGGGTGACTGTACCCCGGCCATAGGTTTGAAATTTTCCAGCTCGGGCAGCTCCAGGGGCAGATCATTTTCATCCATAGCGTGGGCGACGCCTTCCGGATCGTAGATAATCGGGAAAGGTTCCCCCCAGTAGCGCTGCCGGCTGTAGATGGCGTCGCGAAGCTTGTAGTTCACCTGTCGCTTACCGATATCCCATTCCTCGATTTTCTGCAGGGTGGCCTCGATGGCGTCGGGCACTTCCATGCCGTTGAGGAAGCCGGAGTTGATCATGACGCCCAGTTTGTCATGACGGGTAGCCCCCGGATATTTCGATTTGTCGATCACATCGATGATCGGCAGGCCGAACTTGGTGGCGAAAGCGTAGTCGCGATCGTCGTCACTCGGCACCGCCATGATGGCGCCGGTGCCGTAGTCTTTCAGGACGTACTCGCCGATCCAGATTGGAATTTGCTCTTTAGTAAAAGGATTCATGGCGTAAGAACCCAGGAAACAACCCGTCACCTCCTTCACCTCGGCCATGCGTTCGCGCTCGGAGCGGGTCTTGACGTAGTTCAGGTACTGATCCACTTCTTTCTGTTGATCAGCCGTGGTCAGTTGCTCCACCAGATCGTGTTCGGGCGCCAGTACCATATAGGTAGCGCCAAAAATCGTATCGGGCCGGGTGGTAAATATTTCGATCTTTTCGTCGGAATCGACAACTTCAAAGAAGAGCTGGGCGCCTTCCGAGCGGCCGATCCAGTTGCTCTGCATTTTCTTCATGGCCTCCGACCAGTCTATATCGTCCAGGTCGCGCAGCAGGCGCTCAGCGTAGGCCGTGATGCGCAGCGACCACTGCAGCATGGGCTTGCGTTCTACGGGGTAGCCGCCACGTTCGGAGACGCCGTCTTTGACCTCATCATTGGCCAGCACCGTTCCCAGGGCCTCACACCAGTTCACGTAGGTCTCCTTGCGGTAGGCCAGGCGATAATTCATCAGGATGGTGTCGCGCTCCTTAGGTGACATCGCCTTCCATTCCCCGGCGGTAAAAATGTCCTCCTGGGAAGTGGCGGCATTGACTTTGGTATTGCCTTCGCGTTCGAAGCGTTCAACCAGCTGATCGATGGGCAGCGCACAATCCTCGGCGCGGTCGTAGTAGTGTTTAAACAGTTGCAGGAAGATCCATTGCGTCCACTTGTAGTAATCGGGATCGCAGGTTTTCACCTCCCGGCTCCAGTCGTAGCTGAAGCCCAGGTTTTCCAGCTGCTGCCGGTAGCGTTGAATATTTTCGTAGGTAGACTTGCGGGGATGAACCCCCGTCTGAATGGCATACTGCTCGGCCGGCAGGCCAAAGGCGTCGTACCCCATCGGGTGCAAGACATTAAAACCTTTCAGGCGCTTATACCGGGCAAAGATATCGGAGGCGATGTATCCCAGCGGGTGCCCGACGTGCAGCCCGGATCCTGAGGGATAGGGAAACATGTCCAACACGTAATATTTCGGCCGGTCACTTACGTTTGGAATCTGGTAGACCTGCTTTTCTTCCCAGTAATTCTTCCATTTTTGCTCAATGTCCCGAGGCTTGTATTCCATAAGCTCTTCCTGTATCGTTTGGTATTGTCTCTTAAAAGGCTTTGCGGGGCGAAAAAAGTTCAACAAGCGGTTTGGAAATTGCGAAAATAGGCAAAAAGTCATAGAATAGAAATCGAGCTGACATAAATGGCCGGGGAGTTGATTTTTTGGGATCAATAAAAATACTTTTTGCGAGGCCCTGAAGAAGGAAGGTTTGAAAAATTCAACAGCCTCAAACGCAGAAACCTGGAAAAAGCGCTCCCTGCCTACAAGAACCGCATCTGCCGACTGAGCAAGGAAAACAAATGGAGCCTGAAGCAGGAGCAGGAGCTTATTGCCCTGCTTCGAGAGCTCGAAGCAGAAGAAAAATAATCCACGATACATTTTTCGTCTCCCGGTTGCGGTGGATGGTCGAATGAATGCGCGCGTACTGCTTCATAATTCGCTATATTTGCCTCATTAAACAAAACCGGTGAACCATGATACGATCCGTAATCAAACTGGGATTGATACTCGTCGTCGGCATTATCGCCTACAATTATTTTTTCGGCACCCCGTCGGAAAAAGAGAGCTCTGAGCAAATCGTCAGTAAAGCCAAAGACCTTGTCGCCGCCTCCTGGGATTTGCTGAAATCCGAAAAGGAAAAATTCGATGAGGGTAAATACGATGAGGCCCTTGCTAAAGTTAAAGACACCTTCGAAAAGATTAAAGGGAGAGCACAGGAGATTGATGATCAGGCCCTCTCCGATCAGGTAGATTCGCTGGAAAAACGCCGCGAAGATATTCAGGAACAGATCAACGATAAAGCGGGCCAGCTATCGGAAGAGGAGAAGAAAACACTCAAAAGAGAATTCGAAAACCTGATGAAGGACGCCAAGCGGATGATCGAACAGCAATAATCCATAGTCCGGCATTTTTTCCCGAGCCCGGTACCGACGAAGGAAGTTGGGTTCGGAAGGGGCTTAGCCCGGCGGTGCAAAGCGCCCCCCGGTTGCCGAAGCCTTACGGGTCAAAGCGGCTCTTCGCTGTTGGCTGCTCAGCAGTGCTTTCGCCGGATAAAGACCAGCTGTTCGGGACGAAACCATGCCTGCTGCTTACCAAAGCCCGCCCGAGCAGCCTATCCAGCATCTAGTACCCAGCATCCAGACTCGCCCGGATACATTTTTTAATCGGACTGATATTATCGACGAGTACATTGCCGCGGTGGGATAAGCTTCCCTCGCTGTAAAAGGCTTCGATGAGCAGGTAATTGATGGGTAGTTTGGCGGTGAAGGAGGCTTCATACGTTTCCCATTCGCTATGATCGATAAGATCCGTTTCCAGGAGCAGTTGATTTTTGCCGCATTTTTGCAGACCGCCCCAGATGCGTAGTTTGACGGCGCCGTCGTAGCCGGCGTAGGTGCGCGAGTGGGCGAGGTCGAGCGTAAAGGTGTAGCACTCCTTTGTGATCAGGCTTTGGCTGAGCCGCTGGCAGATGCTCTCCCAGGTTCCGTCCTCCCTGGTGATCAGCCCCATGAAGGTTTCCCCATCCGAGGCTTCCGTGTATACGCCCCAGGGGCCGGGGAGAATATCGGGGGTAGTTCCTTGCTCACAGGGTAACCAGCCGATGGGGACGGTAGCGTCCTGCGGTTCTCCTTCGAAAGAAGCGTTGGTCAGATGTATCTGTGCCGGGGAACTGATCACCCCGAGTATTGAGAACAGGACCGGTAGCAGTAATTTGCGTAACGCCATGGCTAGAATTTGTGGAAAAGGTAGGAAATACCCAAAACTTTTGCAACTGAGATAAAAAACCCTAACTTAATATTTTATAATTTTGCGCATCGTATAAA
This sequence comes from uncultured Saprospiraceae bacterium, assembly GCA_964632995.1. Lineage (GTDB taxonomy): Bacteria > Bacteroidota > Bacteroidia > Chitinophagales > Saprospiraceae > CAZWDL01. The sequence continues at coordinate 24,259 of CAZWDL010000064.1, read as the reverse complement.
AAGCGCCTGCGGATACTGCCTCAGCCGCTGAATCAACAAGGGATGGCCGAACTTGCAGACAATCACAGAAAGAAAACGAGACCTAACTACCTCTACGCCATTGTAAGTGTAGCGATGGTCCTTTTTCTGCTCGGCTTCTTCGGTTTAATCCTTTTACAGGCGCAGCGCCTGATCACGGTTTTTAAAGAGCGGGTCAATTTGCTGGTTGAGCTGCAGGAAGGCACGCCGCGGGAGGATATTGCGGTCCTGCAGGAAAGACTCAATAAAAGCCCCTATATCAAGGAAGGCTCCGTTGAGTTCATCAGCCGGGAGCAGGCCGCCGAGCTTATGCGGGAGGATTTCGGGGAAGACTTTCTGAAACTGGATTTGCCCAATCCGTTTTACGACGTCATCACCTTCAATGTAAAAGCCAGGTACATGGAGCGCGACAGCCTTTCCGGCATCCGCTTGGCCCTTCTCGAACGCAGCTACATCAATGACGTTTTCTACCAGGAAAGCCTGGTGGATGATATCGCCCGTAATGTTAGCCGCATCGGCTATATTGCCCTGGGTATCGGGCTCTTTTTTATTCTGGTGGCGGTGACGCTAATCCACAATACGATTCGCCTGGCTCTGTACTCCAATCGTTTTCTGATTAAAAACATGGAGCTGGTCGGTGCTTCCTGGTCCTTTATCAGCCGGCCCTATCTCTGGCGGGCTGTAGGGCAGGGGCTGGTCAGCGGACTGCTCGCGATTACCGCCTTGACTGGGCTTTTGTACTGGGCGCAGCGAGACCTGCCCGAACTCAATGTCATGCAGGCTCCCTACCAACTGCTGATGCTTTTCGGCGGGCTGCTGATCCTCGGAATAGTGATAACGACGGCGAGCACCTACTACGTCGTCAATAAATATTTAAAGATGCGGGTAAATGACCTGTATTGAACAAAGCATAGGAAAGAAGAAACATGAGCAAACCAAATAAGAAGAAAAAAGTAGTTGTTACAACCAGTAAGAAAAAGAGTAAAGCGCCGGAACAGAAACGCCGCCGCAAGGCCTGCAGTTCCCGCGGTCGCTCTGACAAGCCACATATGGAGCTCATTTTCGGCCGTCAGAACTATATTCTCATGGCGGCCGGCTTCGGCCTGATCTTACTCGGGATGCTGCTGATGGCCGGTGGTGGAATGCCCGATCCCAATGTGTGGGAACCCGATCGTATCTACAGCTTTACCCGCATTACCCTGGCCCCACTGCTGATCCTCGCCGGACTGGTCGTGGAAATTGTCGCTATCTTTAAACGCCCCCAGCCTGAATCCGAAACGGAATCCGAATAGACACAAATAACAAATGGAAGAGATCATTCGAGCGATCGTGCTGGGCGTCGTTCAGGGATTGACAGAGTTTTTGCCCGTCAGCAGCAGCGGGCACCTGGAGCTGGCTAAATACCTGCTTGGCGATACCAGCCTGGCGGAGGAGAGTCTCCTGATGACCGTTACACTACACGCGGCCACCGCCCTGGCTACCCTGCTGGTTTTCCGCAAAGAGGTAGCCGATGTTTTCCGGGGCCTTTTCCAGTTCCGGTGGAACGAAGAAACACAGTTTTCCGTCAAAATTATCGTGTCGATGGTGCCGGCGACGCTTATCGGCCTGCTCTTCGAAGATCAAATAGAAATGCTGTTCAACCGGCAGATCCTGCTGGTAGGTTTTATGTTGTTCATCACGGGTTTACTGCTGTATCTGGCCGATCGCGCCCGGCGCACCGACAAGGTGGTAGGCTACTGGGACGCCCTCATCATCGGTCTGTCCCAGGCAATTGCCATCCTGCCGGGCATCAGCCGTTCCGGTGCCACCATCTCCTCTGCCGTCCTGCTGGGGGTCGACCGGGAACGCTCCGCCCGCTTTTCCTTTCTCATGGTCGTGCCGCTCATTCTGGGCAAAATGGCCAAGGATATGCTGTCGGGGGAGCTCTTCCAGAGTCAGGCCAACCTCACTGCCCTGACGATAGGATTTATCGCCGCCTTTATCACCGGCACGCTGGCCTGCATCTGGATGATCCGCCTGGTGAAGGATAGCAAACTGACCTATTTTTCCATATATTGTTTTATCGTAGCGACAATTGCCATCAGCGCTTACCTCCTGGCCTGAGGCATCCAGAAAAAATGCTTTGATGAATCCAGACGATCATCCGCTCCCCAAGTACGATTTTCGCGCCGGCGCCACCCTGCTGGTCGACAAACCCAAGGGATGGACTTCCTTTGACGTGGTCAATAAAATACGGTATAAGCTCAAATGGCGACTGGGCGTTAAAAAGATTAAAGTCGGTCACGCCGGCACACTCGACCCCATGGCTACCGGTCTGCTCCTTATCTGTACCGGTAAGTTCACTAAAAAACTGGCGCAGTTTCAAGGGCTCGACAAAGTGTACACCGGCACCATGATGCTCGGCGCCACCACTCCTTCTTTCGACGCCGAGACGAAAATCGAAGAACGCTTTCCTACCGATCACATCACGCCTGAATCGGTAGAGCAAATCCGCCGCCGGTTTCTGGGCGAGATCGAGCAGGTGCCACCCATGTTTTCCGCCATTAAAGTCGACGGACAACCGCTGTACAAAAGAGCCCGCCGGGGAGAAACCGTAGAGGTGGAACCGCGGCAGGTCCATATTTATTCCTTCGATATCACTCGCTTCGAAATACCGGAGCTCGACTTTCGCGTGCACTGCAGCAAAGGCACCTACATTCGCTCCCTGGCCTACGACTTTGGTAAAGCCCTGGATAGCGGCGCCTACCTCTCCGCCCTGCGCCGCAACAAAATCGGCGACTTCTCCATCGAGGACGCCTGGAACCTCGACGAGCTGGTGGAAAAGATTGAGGAAGGGATAATCGTAGCCTGACCGGTGGAGGCCGGAGATTTATCCGCCCATGCTTGGGCGGACACTCGACCAACAGTAGATTCAACTATTTTTTCCAAAAAAAGTAACTATTCATCGTCGCTGCGAGACGATATCTTTTTTTGCCACGGATCACACAGATTTTCAATTTCAGAAACCCTTGAAAAATCCGTGTAATCTGTGGCTCCAAGAAACTTTGCCGGCGAAGCCGGGATAGTGAATAGTAACTCCAAAAAATCTAAAATCTTAAGTCTTCCGAGGCGTTTGTACGTATCGACTACCCATATCTTTGTTAGGGCTGACTGCATCGGTTCTTCTGTTTTCCCCGCCCCAAAGAACGAGGGCGGGGAAAAAGTGGGCCCAAACCAACTTATGGGTAATCAGTACGCCTTTGTGCTCAGTTCAGTTGTGACAGAGCCTGGCGGATATCGCTCAATTTACAGGCCGCGTAGTTCAGCGCCAGCGGCTTATCGCCGGATTCTGCAACCAGCATTTCCGTGAGCGCCAGTTGCGGGCGGCCGTCGGCTACCTTGATGCCGATGACCTTGACCTTGGCGTCTTTCGGCAGGCCCTGGGTACGGTACTGTTGATCACGCTTGTAGGTGCTGACGATGGAATTGAGGGATTCGAAGACGACATATATGCGCTCCTCGGTGTCATCCACATCCTGAATCACCAGCGGCATTCGTTCCTCTTCCGGCACGTCGTAGAAGCGGTCGCAGTTGATCCAGCCCAGTGTATTTACCTGGTAGAAGTAATTGCGGACGGAAGCGGCATCGAGGTTCCCTACGGCATCGTACTGCTCTTCGAACTCACGGAGCCGGCCCGCGCATTCCGCTTCCCAGTCGGCGCGCTTTTCCCGCCAGATCTCCATTTGTGCCTCGTATTCCTTTTGTCTTTTCTCGCGAAAGGTCTGGTAAGCCGGGCTCTTGCGCCAGTTCTTCCGTTTTTCCTCCAGGCCTTCTTTCCAGGCAGCATAAGCTTCTTCGTAAGCATCGTAAGCTTTCTGATACGCTTCCAGTTCTTTCTGGTGGGCGATCTTTCTTTCCTTATAACGAAGCAGCTTCTGCTCATACTCCGTGAGTGCCTGCTGGTAGTCTGCTTCCTCACGGGCTTCTATTTTCTCTTTGCCGTTAAAGAGGCGCTTAAAGAAGCCGGGATCATACTGAAAGCTTTCTCTGCGCGGTTCATGCGGTTTAAAGGGCCTTTGCGGCTGGGCGGGCTCCCGTGGTTCTCCTTCCAGGTTTGGGCGGTAAGCGAGCGAAACAAACTGCATGCTCGGCTGTAAAGGCGCCGGCGGCAGGTCGAGCGTTCCTGACAGTTCTGCCGAAAAGTTTTGCCCGGTGGGTTGCCAATCGGCAAGCCGGCCTTCAGTATCAGTCACGCCGTTGAAGAGTTCCATGCCCTCCTGCAACGCTGTTGCCGGCATACCGACGGTAAGCGCAGCGCCTTCGCGCAGCTGCAGGGGCCGGCCGCCGGCCTTAGCTTCCACACGGATCATGCCCCCGGTTTCGAGCAGCTGCTCCCCGGCGCTGGTGTGTAGTCCCTTGAGCAGCATATCGTCCATGGAATAGGCTTCCTCCAAACTTACTTGCACCTCCCCTTCCGGCCTGCTTCCATCGGGCAGCAGCAGGCTGCCGGCAGGAATCCAAAGGCTGCTGCCCTTTCGTCCGACGATGCGGATGTTCCGGGCAGGATCGATGGTGAAGTATTGCGTGGATTCGCCTTCGATCCGGCTGAACAGCTCGTCTACGGAGCTGTAGGTCCAACGGGTGACCAGCACATCCACCCGGCGGTTGAGCTGGCGGCTTTGCTCATCGTCGTTAGCATAAGCGGGACGGCTTTCGCCAAAATTGCGGACCGTCGTGCGTCCGACGAGGATATCTCTTTCGGCCAGAAAAGCCAGTACGGCATCGGCACGGCGCCGGGCCAGGTCGCGGTTATAGCGGTCGGCGCCTCGGTCATCGGTATGCGCTTCTATCTCCACCCGATACTCCGGCGCCGTCGCCAGGTCAGCCGACAGATATTCCAGGGCCTCGCGGGCCTGTGGCGTCAACTCATCTTTGTCAAATTCAAAAAATACGGTGTGCGTCGTCTGTTGCTGGGCGCCAAGTGAAGCGATGAACAAAAAAAGCGCCACGAAAAAAGAGGGATACTTCATGAAATGGGGGTTTTAGGGTGAAAAAATGACGAACTCAAACCAAAAGATGGAAAAAAGAAAAGGCCCTGACCTCCGGATGACCAGACCGATTTTCCGAAACAATTGGCTGTTACTGATACTATAACGATAAGATGTGGAAAAGTAACATGCGTGGTGGGTGGAGATTGCGTTTTAGGTTCAAAAGTTACCGTTCCTCTGTATAGCCAAGCCCAGCATCCAGCACCCAAATCGAAGTGGGCCATACGGCTCTTCGCTTCGCTCCGAGAAGTGGGAAGAGGCTTAGCTGGGCTTATCCAGGGAATATTCCAGGCTAGCGCCATCCAGCATCAAGCATCAAGCACCCAGCTTCACCTTAATCTCCTGCAGCTGCTGCTGTGCCTCTTCGATCTGCACCTCTACGGAATACTTCTGGTTCGGATCGGACAGTTTGCCGAGTTCAGCGCGTAGGTAGTTGAGTTTTTTCTGCAGTATTTTGGCCTGATTTTCCAGTCCCTGGCGTTGCAGCTGGTCCAGTTCGGAGAGGGTGGAAACGCCGTCCACCGGTTTGGGTGAACCGATGATCCCGGATTTGATATCCTGCTCCTCCAGTTCATCAATATAGTAGAGCAGTGCGTTCATGATGCGGTTTTTGGAGATGTTGAGGTTCTCCGGCGAGATGACTTGCTGAGCCTGGCTGCGTTTCAGGCCGTTGTACTGTCCCTGTTGCAGGATCAGGTCATTATAGATGGAAGCGGAGCTGCTGACCGAGCGGTTAAAAAGTTCGAATACCTCCTCAAAGTCGTGAGCGGAGACCAGCTGTTTGAGCATGGCCTTCAGGGCGGGAACGGACTCGAAGGTGTCCGGCACCTTGGGTTTGGGGGGTGGCGCCGGCGGTCTTTCGCGCTCATCGTTACGCTTCGGCCCCGATTCTTTTTGGGTAACTTTTTCGGGCAGTTTTTCCTCGAAGGGCTGCTTGACGTAATCCTTCAGGCGGAACATAAATTCTCCCCCGCGGTCGCCTACCCCGTGCATGGAAGCGCCGCGCGGCAGTTGCTGGGCGTTGTTGCGTACATCCTGAATGATGAAATTGCAGAAATTGGACACCGGCAGGCGCGGCTCTTCATTTTTGCGCAAGCGAAATAAAACCGCATCGGCGAATGGGCTGTTGGCCCCCTGTTGCCCGTCGGACACCACCTCGTTGCGGCCGGCGGTAAGCACCCAGCGGGAAGGCAGGCTCTCCAGGTGATCCAGGGCGTCGCCCGCCTTGCGATCGGTAAAGATAGCTCCGGAATAACAGGAATCGGCGATGATAAAGGTGTGGTGCGAATGGATGACCTTGACGAATTTGGTGACCATGTCAAAGGAAAGAAAAGTACCGATTTCCCCGCGGCGGCCGTCGACGGGAATCCAATAGCCCGTATCAATGACTTTATCAAACTCCCCGTGGCCGGAGAAATAAACAAGCAGGGTATCGTCCTCCCCTATTGTCTCCGCTAAAGTTCTCAACTGCCGGATGATTTCGCTTTGGGTGGCTTCCTCATTGAATAGCGTTACCAAATGGTTTTTGGAAAACTGATACCTGCCAGTCAACTCCTCGATGATGTCCTCGGCGTCTTTGACTGCGTTGTATAGCTTTGGCAGCTGCTGATACTCGTCGATACCGACGACGAACAGGTAATGGTCTCCCTTGGGATAATACCCTTTTCCACGCTGCCCAGGTTGCTCGGTGACGAATCCTTTACTTTGTTCTGACATGTACACTGTGGGATTAGGCTCCGTAAATTCAATGCACCAAATATAGTGATTTTCTGTTTCCCTGTTTTCTCTGAGGTACTTCGATTTGCGCCTGGGAAACGGTTGAGGATAGACCCCTTCAAGGGCTGTCCGGTAATCTGACCTCGAGCGGCTTGATGGGATGTCCGTCACTCCACAGGCCGAGAGAGCGTTGCTCAAAGGTGTCGCCGAAGGCGTAATCGCAGTAGGCTCCTTCGCGCGTGCAGGCCAGCAGCGCGTCAAAGAGTTTCCAGTAACCGTTGTAATCCATGGGATCGGTAGTGGCCACGCGCAGGGCGCGGAAATAGGAGATGTTGTGCTCTCCGTTGTCGAAGGGTTTATAGAGCGCGTAGGATTGATTATGGCCCGCCGTCACATCGGGTTCTCCGTGGCGGTCAGCGCTTTGTCGAAGCAGGTTGCGTTGCGGCGTATCGGTCGCGGTTTCGAAGATCAGCTTACCGAGTTCGTCTCCGACCACGTGGTCGTCTTCACTGACGATGACGAGCAGGCGGGTGTCAGCGGGCATGGCTTCGTAGCTGTCCAGACGAGCACCATTAAAAGGGCCGGTGCCCGGAGAGCACAGCATCACGGCGTGGGGCTTCGAAATACCGTATTCGGCGTATTTTACCGCCAGATATGCCGCAATGGCTCCGCCGTAAGAGTGACCGACCATGGCCAGCGGTTCTGAAACGGGCCGCACATGTGCGCCCGTATCCAGCCGGATCAAGGCATCGCGAATAGCCACGGCGGTGTTCTCCGCAAATTGCTGGGGTGAAGGTATCAATAGATTCTTTTGATAGCGGGGGAAAATGACAATATTACCCCGGCGCGCCAAATGGCGTATCCAGGCGCCGTAGATCATTGGATTGTAGGCGCCATAGCCGTGATTAAAAACCACCACCGGCGCCGAACCGGGACGCGGCGCCTCCGGCTCAAAGAGCCAGTAGCCATCCTGCTCCGTCCCAAAATCCGACATGCGCACGCTGTCGTGCGGATAAACCGCTCCCCCCGGTCCGGAGGCCGGCTGTTCAGGCGCCTTGATAGGGTCCACCTTCAATCCAAAACTAAAAACGATGGGCAAAAACCAGAGCAGTCGTAACATTGGTAAAATAGTTTTCCAATGGTAAACGCCTGTTTGCGAAGAATCGTTGTAAAAATTCTCTGTTTCAGGATCCGGGGTATTCTGATTCTGCCTGATTTACCCGCTGATTACCGCACTCGCGCAGGGGAGTTTGGCGCTCCAAAGGCGGGCAATTCTTCAATTCCTTTTAAAAATAAACTTACCTTTGCTCCGAAAACGCCCAAACAGATACAAACTGCACTACGGTGAAACAATCAAACAGCGACGAACAGGTAGTCGGCGTTATCGGAGCAGGTTCCTTCGGCACGGCCATTTCCAATCTGCTGGCCCATAATGTCGACGTGCTCCTGTATTCCCGCACTCCGAAGGTCGTCGCAGAGATCAATGAGCATCAAACGCTGGACGGTGTCGCCTTCTCGCCGCGCATTCGGGCTACGGGAGACATTGAAGAATTGGCAGGACGCTGCCACCTTATTTTTCCCGTCGTCCCCTCCGGTAATTTCCGGAAGATGCTGCGCACCCTCGGCCCTCACCTGCGGCCCTACCACATCATTATTCACGCCACCAAAGGGCTGGATCTGAACAAGGTATCGGAGGAAGACATGGATAAGGTCGCTATAACGCGGCAGCATGTCAGCACCATGAGCGAGATCATCCAGGAAGAGAGCGTCGTCCTGCGGGTGGGCTGTATGTCGGGGCCCAACCTGGCCAAAGAAATTATCGAAGGGCAACCGACGGCCACCGTCATCGGCAGCCATTTCGATGAAGTGATCAGCCTCGGCAAACAGGTGCTCAGCTCAGAACACTTCCACGTGTTCGGCACCCACGATATTCTGGGTGCCGAACTCGCCGGAGCCCTGAAAAATATCATCGCCATCGGATCCGGCATATTGCGGGGTAAGGGACTGGGAAAAAACATACAGGCAATGCTCATTACCCGCGGCCTGACCGAAATGATCTACTTCGGCAACGCGATGGGCGCCACCAGCCACGCCTTTCTGGGTACGGCAGGCATTGGCGACCTGGTCGCCACGGCCACCAGTAAGAGCAGTCGTAACTTCACCTTTGGGTACCGGCTCGGTTCCGGAGAATCCAAAGAAGCTATCGAAGCCACTATGCCCGAACTGGCCGAAGGCGTTCGCACCCTGCGCATTGCCTACCAATTGGCAAAATATTATAAATTGCGAGTTCCGATAACTCAAATGCTGCACAGTATCGTTTTTGAAGGATTTGACATCGACAAAGCCCTCAACTTCCTGATCACCTATCCCTATGATATCGATGTCGATTTCATGTGATTAAAATCAAAAACCCAATATGAGTAATATTTTAAAAAATCTTTTCCCCTACCTGGCCGCCATCCTGGGAATGCTGGCCCTCGCTGTCATCTACTTTCTCCCCCAACTGGAGGGGAAGGTGATGCAGCAGAGCGACCTTGTGCAATACAAGGGGATGACACAGGAAATTCTGGAGGTGGAGCAGGAAACAGGGGAAAAACCGCTTTGGACCAACGCCATGTTCGGTGGCATGCCCACCTACCAGATCAATACCCCTCACCAAGGCAATTACCTGACCTACCTGGAGCGAGTGACGCGTTTTGGAATCGATCATCCCATCGGCCGTTTTTTTGCTGCTATGCTGAGCTTTTATATTCTCATGCTGGTGCTGGGGGTCAACCAGTGGCTGGCCGTGCTCGGCGCCATCGCCTTTGGTTTTACCACCAATAATTTTACGCTCTACGAGGCCGGACACATCACCAAGTTGCGAGCTATCTCCTACTTTCCCCTCGTCGCCGCCGGCATGCTGGTCACTTACCGCAAGCACTATTTATGGGGCGGCATCCTTTTCGCTGCCGGGCTGGGGCTCAACATATTGGCGAACCACATCCAGATGTCGTACTACCTCGCTCTGACAATTCCTTTTTTCGCCATTGCAGAACTGATACGCGACATCCGGCGCGGGCAAATCATTCACTTTCTCAAGGCTTCCGGCATCCTGATCGTCGCTGCCGGACTGGCCGTCGGCGCTTCGCTGACTAACATCTGGACCACCTACGAGTACTCGGCGGAAACGATGCGGGGCGAGCCCATCCTCGAAACGGAAAAAAGTCAGCCGCAGGCTCAGATCGCCAGCAGCAGCGAAACAGAAGGGCTATCATGGGACTACGCCATGCAGTGGAGCAATGGCGTTATCGACCTGGTTGCCTCTTTTATACCGGGCGCTGCCGGCGGCGGCAGCAGCGAGGAGCTACGAGACAGCTACGCCACCTACCAGGACCTGCGCAGCAAAGGAGTGGCTGATCCCGGCCAGTTTCCCTCTCCGTTCTACTGGGGTGCTCTGCCCTTTACCAGTGGACCGATTTATTTTGGAGTGGTCATCTTTTTTCTCTTCATCACCGGATTGATCCTGGTCAAAGAACCGGTGAAATGGTGGGCCGGCCTCGGCGTGCTGCTCACCTTTATGCTCTCGATGGGGAAAAACCTGGAGGGCTTTAATGAATTTTTCTACTACTACGTACCCCTGTACAACAAGTTCCGGACTCCTAATTCGGTGCTGGCCATCGCTTCCTTCCTCATACCCGCGCTGGGTGCACTGACGCTGCACCAAATCGTTAGCGGAAAGGTCAACGCCAAGGCAGTTATACAGGCCCTTGCCATCAGCGGCGGTATAGTGGGTGGCCTGAGCCTGGTTTTCTTTCTTCTGGGACCCTCCTTGTTCGGCTTCTCAGCTCCCGGGGACGTACAGCTCGAGCAGTCGGGCTGGAGCCTCGACGCCATTATCGAGGACCGGCAGGCGCTGATGCGCCGCGACGCTCTGCGCTCCTTCCTGCTGGTGGCTATCGCCGCCGGACTGCTCTGGGGTTTTGTGCAAAAGAAAATCAAACGCAGCTACTTCTTCACCGGGCTTATCCTCATCGTGGTCTTCGACCTGTGGATGATTGACCGCCGCTATGTCAACTACGACAGCTTTACCGACCGGCAGCGCACGGACTCCTTCTTCCAACCCCGGCCCGTCGACCAGCAAATCATGCAGGACAGCGACCCCAACTACCGGGTCTTCGATGTAACGGTCAACACCTTCAACTCGGCTCAGTACAGCTACTACCACAATATGGTCGGCGGTTACCATGCCGCCAAACTACAACGCTATCAGGATGTCATCGACCGTCACCTCACGCAGGGCAACCGCGCCGTGCTCGACATGCTTAACACCCGCTATATCATCGCCCAGGGACAGGACGGGCAACCAGCCGCCCAGCGCAATCCCGGCGCCCTGGGCAATGCCTGGTATATCGAGGATTTCCAGGTCGTGAATACCCCGAACGAAGAGATCAATGCCCTGAGTAATTTCCGCCCCGACAGCCTCGCCGTCATCCACCAGGAATTCAGCGACTATATCCAGGGCCTCAACCCCGTGAAGACGGGTAACATCGAACTGACAAATTACCTGCCTGATCACCTCAGCTACCAGACCAACGCCCCCGAGGAAACCTTCGCCGTCTTCTCCGAAGTCTGGTACCCACCCGAAAAGGGCTGGCAAGCCTATATCGACGGGGACCCGGTGGATCATATTCGTGTCAACTATTTGCTGCGCGGCCTGCGTATTCCCGCCGGGCAACACAAAGTGGAATTCATTTTCCAACCTGAGTCCTTCTACACGGGCCGAACCCTGTCGCGGATTTTTTCCGCCGTCATCCTGCTGGGCCTGCTGGGCTTCGTAAGCTACGGCGGTTACCAGAAAGTGCAGGAATGGCAGCGGGAAGAAGAACAGGTCAAACAACAGCCGAAGAAACAAGCGACGAAGAAGAAAGGGAAGAGAAGGAAGAAGCGCTGATGGATTGACGGGGGTGACTCTGACTAAGCTTGAATTTAGCGTAAAGCCCTATTTTTTCAGAGCCGCCCCCCAATTGGACCCGCCGATCCAATTCAACTGAGGAACCCCTTTATCACCGTCCACCGGTACCAGATGAGATGCCGGCTCACCGCCGGCCGGCCTTGTACCAGGTAAGACAGCGCCAGCAGCAAGGCTGCGAAGAACTTCAGCCACATCAGCAGGTGTGCCTGGATACACGCCGTACTGAATCCGTCTTTACAGTATAGCTTATGATGTGTCTCTCCCAGTCCCCGGGCCAGTTTGCGGGTATAAGGCGGCTGGGTTCGGAATTCGTCAATTTGATGATAGACAACCTGAGAAGGATCATAATAATAGGGTAGGTTTTCTTCGATCATACGGGCGAAGACGGCCTTTTCCTCGGCGCCGATACCGTCCTTGCCCTTGCGGCCTAGTTCGGTATCGAAGCCGCCGGATTCTTCGAGGAAGTCGTGACGGAAGCTCATGTTGCAGCCGATGGGATAGCCCCGCCCTTCGTACTGAAAAAGCTGATCCCCCTTATCATAGTGGCTGAAGAACAGGCTGGCGCTGTAGGGGTTGAACCAGTCGGGGCGTTCCCGCTCGAAGCGGGCCAGCACGCGGCCGCCGGCGGCGACGGCGGCGGGATGAGATTTGAAGAAGCGGATGACCTGTTCGACAAAATCTGGTTTGGCGACGGCGTCATCATCGATAAAAGTGAGGTAGCGGCCACGGGCTTCAGCGATGCCGCGATTGCGGGCGTGGGACAGTCCTTGCCGGGTTTCGATGAGGTACCGGACATGCAGCCCGGGATGGCGGTCTATAAATTGCCGGCAGATGGCGTCGGTATTGTCGGTGGAATTGTTATTGACGATAAGCAGCTCGTAATCAGCGAGCGAAGCCGTTTGCCCGGCGATGCTTTCCAATGCATCGGGCAGGAATTTTTCGCGGTTATAGGTGCAGATACACACCGAGAGGATCACTCTTCCGGACGCTTGCTCACGTCCTTTATCCGGTTCAGCCATAGGTAGAAGTTCGTGTGTTCGATCAGGTAATCATTGATTTCCAGCAGGTAATAGCGGGGCGGCACCATGCGCAGGAAATGGCGCAGCTGCAGCTTTCGCCCCCGCAGTTTAAGGAGACGGTAGAGGTGCCAGGCGCGCTGCCGGCGGGTCATCAGGTGTTTGTGTTTGAGATAGTAATCGTAGTAGCCGCGCAGTTTTTTAGTCAGCGTAGAGGTGATGCGGGGGGCGTCGTGCTCCTGGTGATAAAGGTACAATACGCGGCCGAGGCGGTAGGCATCGCCAAAGCGCTCGATGAGGCGGGTGAAGGTATCATGGTCCTGGGCCGCACTCAGGTTTTCATCAAAGCCGCCGATGGCCAGCATCTTCTCGCGTTCGGTGAGTATGGACTGGCTGGCGTAGTTCATCCACAGGATCTTGTGCAGGGTGATGCGCCCGGGTTTGGCGCTGCGCCGCGTGCCGTTGCGTCGAATGCTGAGATAGTCGGAACAGACGAAAGATAAACCGGGATAAAGCTTGAGGTAATCCATCAGGGTTTCGATGCGATCATCGGTAAACTCGTCATCATCGTCAAGCAAGGCGACATATTTACCGGAAGCTTCCTGAAAGCCGTGGTTACGGGCGGCGCTGGCGCCGCGGGGCTCTTCGTGGCGCAGGTAGGTGATATTATCGTGGCGCTGCTTCCAGTCGCGGATCACCCGCAACGTATCGTCGGAGGAGCCGTCGTCCACCACTACCACTTCAATGGCCGGATAAGTCTGCTCCAGCGCCGAACGCAGGGCCCGCTGCATCATCTGCGCCCGGTTGTGGGTGGGGAGGATGATGGAGACGAGGGGAAACGTCGTTTCTCCCTTGCCACTTTTTTCTGTTTGCCGTTGAGCAGCATTGTTCATTTTCCTTCTTTGGCGACTTTGAGTTCTGTTTTCTAAAAAAGTTTTCGGTAAAGTTTATCAATTTCATCACCATAGAAAAATCGCTGGGCGAGCTTTTTATTTCTTTCAGCCGCTTCATTGTCTATTGATCGCATCAGAAACGCTGTAGAAATCTCTTCCACGGAGTGGACGGTAAAGCCCTGATCACGCAAATATTTAGTGGCCGGATTTTGGTCATCCATAAATAAATCCTTCCCTTGCGCCAGCAGGGTCGTTATGTTGCCCATCGCCATCGGCCGGTAGTTTCCGAAAAGTCCGGCGTCCATCTTTTTCAGAAATTCAAAGTATTGACCGGAGGGCAAATAATCGGAAAGTACACGAAAGTTGGCGCCGAATTTTTTCTTCCCCACCTCGCTGAGGTACCTGGCGTAATCTTTGTTCCCGTAAGACAACGGCACCCACAGCGTCAGCGATTCGTCAGGGGTAATTTTATCCATCACTTCAAGGTGATTGTTGGAATAATTGGCGGAATTACCGATGACCAGATTCCGTTGCCCGGGATCAATGCGAAAAGGCAGTTCTGCAGCTTCTGCAAAATCCGGCACATCAAAAATGCGAGGATAAATGAAGTAGACGAATTCAGCAGGCGTATCAAAGTTTTTCCGGAGTAGCTCGTAGTTGTATTTATTGTAGTTGTAAAAATACCGGACTCGGGAAAAGGCCTTTCCTTTCAGCCGCCGCATGCGGGGCGCCTTGATATTTTCCTCGTAAAAGATTTCTATTTCCCGGAAAAAAGGGATCCGGTAGAGCCAGGCCTGGTCCAACAGGTAGGGACGATAAATTTTTTTGGTTAACGGACCGTAAAGCGGGTATTCAATGCCCGCGTTGTTGTAAAACTCCGCACCCCAGAAAACCCATCCCAGTGGCAGTGAGCGATCTATAGTGTTCAACCATTCACAAACACGACGCTCGAAGTAGTGCACCAAAAATAAGTCTTCTTTCTGGACGCCCTCGACTTTTTCAGTGAGGACGTCGCTGAGAAGCGGCGCTTCGATCACTTTATCAGTATGACGGCGCACCCTCGAAAAGGGTTTTTCAGCGCGGACCATAAAGACATTCCGCTGCGGAGCCTCAGAACAGGCCAGCACTTTGCTGATAAAGTCATCGACGTATTTTTCATCCGGAAACAGGTGGTAAATTTTCATGGATAGAACCAGTTGAAAAAAATCGTGGGATCTCCACCGGTATTATTAGTGGCTTTTAAAAAACTCGTAAATCTTCGAGCAAATGTATTCAATCTGTTCTTCCTCCAGAGAAACATATAAAGGCAGCCGAATTAGATGCTGGGTGTAGTAATCGGCAAAAGGCAGGTCCCTTCCGTCGTGTTTTTCTTTAAAGTACCTACTCTTGTGGAGTGAAAGATAGTGAAAAACGGCGCCGATGCCGTTGGCTTTCAGAAACTGAAGCAATTCATTCCGTTCTTCCCCCGTTCTGGCCAGGATGTAAAACATATGTCCGTTGACCGTGGCGTAGGAAGGAATATAGGGCATTTTGATCCGTTCTGTTTCAGCAAGCGGCTCCAGCAACTGTTTATACCGGTTCCAGTACTTAATGCGCTGCTCCTGAATATATTCTATCTGTTCGAGTTGTGCGTACAAAAAAGCCGCGTTCAATTCAGAGGGCAAATAAGAAGACCCGACATCCACCCATCCGTATTTATCCACCTCGCCCCGGAAAAAGGCTGAACGGTTGGTTCCCTTTTCCCGGACAATCTCGGCGCGTTCGCTAAACCTTTCCCGGTTAATAACCAGCAAGCCGCCCTCACCAGCCACCACATTCTTTGTTTCGTGGAAGGAGAAAGCCGCCAGATGCCCCAAACCACCCAGTGGCCTACCTTTGTAAAAACTCTCAATGGCCTGCGCCGCGTCCTCCACAATGTAAAGATTATACCGCTCCGCCAGGATGGACAAGGCATCCATATCACAGGCCACTCCCGCGTAGTGCATGGGGACAATGGCTTTGGTTTTCGGCGTAATCAGCTCCTCGATTTTCTGAACGTCAAGATTGGGATTGCTCGCTTCGGAGTCGGCGAATACAATCTTGGCGCCGCGTAAAACGAAGGCATTGGCGGTGGAGACAAAAGTGTAGGAGGGTACGATGACTTCATCCCCAGGCGCGATATCCAGCAGCAATCCCGACATTTCAAGGGCATCGGTACAAGAGGTCGTCAGCAAGGCCTTGTGGAAACCGTATCGCTCCTCAAACCAGCGATGACATTTCTTTGTAAACTGCCCGTCACCCGAAAGACGACCGGCCTTGATGGCCTGCTCGATGTACTTTATTTCATTCCCCGTTTCGTAGGGGATATTGAATCGTATCATATTATTAACAAATTTCTGCTCGATGCTGCAGCTCTTATCGCTCACCGCAGGTAGATTCAACGCTGCCTACAGCATATCTCGCCATATACTCAAATCTCGATCCAGCATCTTTTCCGTTTCCTCAATAATGCCGGCAAGTTTTTCTTTTATCTTTTCCAAAACCTGCTCACTGATTACTTCGGAGCTTTGACTGGCGTTTATCTTTGGTAATTTCGAAGGCAAAGGGATTATTTCCGCCGGAAGTTCCAAATAAGAAAACACCCCGGCCAATTCCCCTTGCGGATCGTTCAACAGTTTTTCAAATATCACATAGTGGATATCCTCTTTCTGAAAAGGTTGCAGCTGAGCAGGATAATTGCTTCTTTCCAGATAGGCAAAAGGAAATACGGAAGTCGTCACGGGCTGTGCCGGTGCGGGAACGCCCTGTAGAAAGACCTCTTCCGGCGTTCTAGGCTCCAGGCCGTTTTCCACGCTGAACTTATAATTGGAAATAGCCCGAATGACAGGATGCCGGAGGATAATGAGCAATTTCGGTGATGGAAAAAAGGTTTTTATCCGGTTTATAACATAGGGATGCTCCACATAGCTGGTGCTTTTTTCCAACAGGTATCCCTCGAAATCGGTATCCTGTACTCCAAAATAGGTGGACAAATAGTACTCCAAGCCCAGTGCTGCGTAATTTTCTTTGAGAAAAAACTTCGGCTCCGGTCTTACCGGCCGGTTGATTCGAATCGAAGAATGTCGGTCCAATAACCTTACAAAAAGCGTGCTTCCACAACGTTGACTTCCCAATACAAAGGCAGCATTCATTTCCTTGGTTATCCTGATTAAAGCGGACAAAGCTAATTTTTATTTTACAAAACTCCTACCTTCCCGGTGTTGCCATAACAAGCTTAACGGAGTTAAAGATGCACGAAGTATACGGCAATTAGGTACTTTGGACATCTTTTTCTAAACTTGTGCTCTTCTTTTCAAAAGAATCCTATGGGCGTCATCCAGCGGCAAGGTTTGAGTTCCAGTATTTTGATGTACGTCGGGATGTTTCTCGGCTTTATCATCAGCGTGCTGCTGTTTCCCAAAATCCTGGGGCCGGAAGTGTACGGCTACTGCCAGTGGATGATGTTCGTGGTCAGCATCCTGTCCGTGCTCAGCATGTTCGGCCTCAATACGATTACCGTCCGCTTTTTTCCTTTTTTCCGAAACCGCGACGAACAACACGGCGGCTACCTCGCTTTTCTCTTGCTGGCAACGGGGATGGGTCTGACTATCGTGGTGAGTCTGATTTTTCTTTTCCGGGAGCAGATCGTTGCATTGTTCAACCCGGAAGATCAGGAGGCCTATGTAGACCGCTATTTTTTCCTTATCCCCATTCTTCTCGTCATCACCAATCTGTTTACCATTCTGTACAGCTACGCCAGCGCCCTGTTTCGGCCGCGCGTGCCCGTCTTTCTGTCTCAGGTGTTTTCCCGCATGCTCACGCTGACGCTGATCGGGTTGTTTTTCATCGCAGTGATCGACCAGGACCAGTTTATCAAACTTTTCGCGATCAAGAACGGAGCCAATGTAATCGGGATATTCCTCTTCCTGTATCTGATCGGCGAGTTGAAGCTACGCTGGAACCCGGATTTTATCAAGGATCCCGTCTGGCCCGAGATGAAGCGCTACGGCCTGTACGCCATCTTCGCACAGATCGGCAACGAGGTGGTCACCAAGATCGATGTATTGATGGTGGCGCCGCTGCTCAATATCGAAATGGGCGGGATATACACCACTTTCGTCTTCGTCTCCATGGCCATCATTATGCCGCACCAGGGCATTGCCACCATTACCTCTCCCCTGATCGCCGAGGCCTGGAAAAATAACGCTGTAGATCAGATCCGGGATTTGTATAAGCGCACCGCGCTCAACAATTTCATTGTCGGTGTATTGATCTATATCGGCATCCTCGCCAATCTGGACAATATCGTTGAGGTCCTGGGTGAAAAATACCTGCCTGGAAAACAGGTGGCCATCTTCCTCGGTCTGGCACAGCTCGTTCATATCGCCAACGGCTACAACGGGCTGATCATCATCCACTCCAGGCGCTACCGCTTCGATCTGGTCACTAAGCTGCTGGCCATTATTGTTGGAGCGGGGTCTAATTATCTCTTCATACAGTGGTACGGCCTTCTGGGAGCCGCCCTGGCCACAGCGATGACGCTGGTGCTGGTCAACCTGATCACGCAGGCCTTTATTATCTACCACTACCGGATGCATCCCTTTTCCTGGAAAACCTTGCTGGTGCTGCTCATCGGCGCGGCGGGACTGGCTGTCGGCTGGTTCTTCCCGGAGCAGGATACTGTATGGCTGGATCTGGTCCTGCGCTCTCTGCTGATCACCGCGGTTTACGGGAGCGCTACGCTGCTGCTGCGGGTTTCACCGGATATCAACCGGTTTTTGCTGGGATTATGGGGCAAGGTTAAAAACTGGTGGTCAGCACGCTCAGCGGAGTAGGTTCAACTCCTCCCTTTTCCGTGTATGATCCTTCCGCGCAGCGGATCTCGGCGTAGTACGTATATACCCCGGCAGGAAGGTCCTGCCCACGGAAGGCGCCCTCCCAGCCCAGTGCTTCATCGCCGGGTGCAAAATTTCGCCGGCTGAACACCTGATTACCCCAGCGATCAAAAATTTCCAGCCGGGTAATCTCTTCCACTTCTCCATTTCCGTAAATCGTAAAGACTTCATTAACGCCGTCACCATTTCCAGGAGAAAAAGCATTGGGGATGTAGTATTGACATAACTCCCCTAGCAAGATCGTAATCGCTCCCGTAGCCGAACACCCCCGCTCGTTGAACACTTGCACGGTAAAGTCCGTTTGCTCCCCGACCTCAACGGTAAGGTCGAGACAGTCGGTACAACTCAGCCCGGCAGCGGGCCGCCAGACGACTGAATCGGCGTTGAAGCCGGGTGTCACGGTAATCTCAACCGGCTCGCCGGGCAGTGCCGTGACAAAGGGCGTATAATCCAGTGCGAGTTCTTCCTCCACCAGCAGCACCAGTTGGATCGTACTGTCGCAGCCCCCCTGCGCCGCTCCTTCGAGGACCTGTGTATAATTACCGGGGCGATCGTAGTTCTCCCCGTTGAGCGTGAAGACGTCCCCGGGGCAAAGCAGTTCGGAGAGGGTGGATGCGGCAACGTCGAGCACCTGCAGCGTCAGTACTTCGGCCGAATCGCAACCCGCGGGATCGGTGAAGGTGATTTCGGTGTAGATTCCCGGCTCCGTGTAGGTTTGTCCGTTCCACTCGTAGGTTGCTCCCCGGCAGATCGAAGCCGTCACGGAGTCGGCCATGACGAAGGCGCGCGCCTCCAGGATCAGCGTCAGCAAGGTATCGCAGTCGCCCCCGGCCCCCGGCAGGGTTTGCTCGTAGGTCCCCGCCGAGGTGTACACCTCACCGTTCAGCTCGTAGCTGTCGCCCGCACAGAAAGTAGCGGATAGTGTATCCAGTACGCCAGCGGCAGTTGGTCAATGGTGAAGCTCGTCTCATCTTCCTGAGCGTCGGTGTCCGGATCATCGGAGGGGATGTGGCCGCCGAGGAGCGGATCGCTGGTCTCCAGAAAAGCCTGGTTGGAGTAGGCGCCGATAAAGGCCGGGGTGGAAGCCCGGACCGTAAAGCGGATCACCGTATCGGCGGGGATCGTTGCGTTTTCGTAGATAAGCGTATTGGAGCCGGGGCCGGAGCCGTCGGCCAGACTGCCGCCGATGGGCAAGGGCGGATCGACGCCGGTGATGATCCACTCAGCGGTGAAGCGATCCTCAAAAGCCCCATTCGGGATGACCACATCCGCTCCGTTGATGATCTCAAAGGTGTATTCCACCCGGATAGAATCGCAACCGGTTTCCAATACGTCGACGCGCTTTTCAAGCGCGAGGGAAAAAGGGCAGGAACATCCGTCGCTGTTTCTGGCCGCCGGACCGATGCCGATCAGTTCCGCCTCAGCAGTATTCTTATTAATTCTGACCAACCAGTTTTGACGTAACGGCTCCGCATCAATGGAGCCGTAGCCGTATAGCTCTCCTTTGGGATTAAAGAACAATGAACCGATATGAATAATGACATCGGCCGGCACAAATCCAACTACTCTCACTGTCCCGAAATCCGGGCTAGCCGGATCGGCGTCAATCCGCAATAGTGCTCCTTTGGTAGCTGTGGGTTCGCCCGGTGGGTTATTGTAATTGCGCTGGTAAGTATACAGAATGCCTGGGTCTTCGGGATCGAACACCAAGTCGTCGAGAATTATTCTAACAGGGCCTGTATTTCCGGTAGATGGATCCCAGGTCATCTCCCGGCTGGCCACTCTGGAGAAGCCGGCCGTAACTTCATACAGATACAATTTAAAATTTTCCCGGTTGTGGGCAACATAAAGGCCGTCCTTATTGCAATCGCCAGCGCCTCCGTTCCAGGACGTTAGTTCGGGTTCCATACCGATTACTTCGTAACTACCATCCGCCATAACACGGACGATATTGATGGTGCCTGTTTGTGTACCGTAAAGAAAATTATCTGCCGGATTAAAACCGGTAGAGTTGAAAGCAATCGCCGCCCGGGCAATATCTCCAAAAGTCACTTCTGCGCCGTCGTAGTTGATCTCGAAGATATCCGTCGGCGTATCACTGAAATCATACAAGGTTAAAATCAGACTACCATCACAAGAGAACTGCTGCGCCGCCGCCGCCACCGATAGCCACAGCAGGCCAAGCATGGGGAAAAGCGAGCGTATGGCGTTCATAGAGGAGAAGGAATTTGTCAGTGAGAAAATTACAGCTCAAATATAACAGTATGAACCCGGACACGAAAAACAAACGCCCGAAATAACACTTATATTTTTTTTGAATATTAAAATTATCCATGCTAAATTTGCCCTCAAAAAACTCATGAGCATGAAGAAAGGCATTACCTTGCTGGCAATGGCGCTGATGACGCTGCCGGCCGGCATTTCCAATGCGTTTTCGGCGATGACGCCACCACCCTGTGACTTGTACATTCCCAACGCTTTCTCCCCCAATGACGACGGCCGCAATGACATCTTCCGGCCGGAGACGAACTGTACTCTACTCGAATATGAACTACACATTTATAACCGCTGGGGCGCGCAAGTCTTCACCAGCCAGGCCCTCGACCAGGGCTGGGACGGCGAACACAACGCCCGGGATCAGCCGCAGGGCGTCTACGTGTACGTGATCAAATACAGCGTCGGCACCGGTGAGGTGACGGAGGCAGCGGTAGAGACGGGGGAGGTGGTGTTGCTCCGGTAGTGAGGCTGTTAAAAGGTCTTGAATTTTTATTTTGGGTACTGGGTACTCGATGCGGGGTCGCTCTTCACCATCCGCTGTAGACAGCCTGGTCAGATTGAGCCCACCCCTTGCCCGTCTACTGATTCGCTAAGCCCTGTGGGCCGACTGCTGACCGGGTGCTGCCCAATCAAGACAACCTGGAGGGGTAATCAATTCTTCAGTAGAATTTAATCTGCCTGGGTACATTCTTAAGCTCCCAGATCCGATAACTGGTTGGAAATGAAATTCAGGTAACCATTCCCTCTGGATTCCTTGCGCCAAAAGCGGGCAGATTTGCGTAGGTAGGAAAAGCATTTAGCGTAAAGGGCTTCGATGGATGAGTAAGGCGAGTTGCCGTGTCGATAATCGGGATTGTTGACCAGGTGTTCATCCAAACCGGTTTCTTGCCGCAGATCGAGATTTCTCAGTATAGCATCGATCAGCGTCTGGAGATCGGCCCTGGTGGAGGTGGGCTCATAGGGCTCTTTGTCATGAGCCAGTTTCCGGTAAAAATCCTGAAATCGATCGTAGATTTCTTCGACTTCCTTATCGCGGAGTCGTCGATGCTCGGCATAGGTCTTGACAACCGCCTGCTCAATGGAGAACATGATTGGTCTTAAATATTCGGGAGGTATACCTGCAGACATAGTGCTCTTTAACCTTAGGTTACAGGCCGTACGGCCCGATTATAGATGTAGCTTTAAAAATTGTATATACTGACGTCGAAATGGTTTGAGAATCTCTCAAACCAATTTACGTCGAGTATATCTGACCTAGATTGGTTTGAAAGGATTCCCCAAATCAATCGAGTAAATAGAAAAACGCACAAAGAAGTTCCGGATCTCGCCCGCCCGTGTTGCACGTTAAAACGGGCGGGCGAGCCACCTGTATCATTTTTCCAGTTTCGTCAGCAGCATATAGCTGTCAACCTTGCCGTTTTTCTTATAATTTTCCGACTTGACCATCCCAACGCCCTCGGCGTACCACTCGGCGGAAGAAAAGGTTTTCTTCATGATGGTCTTCATCTCCGTATCATAGGTAATTTTATAGCAGTCAAAGGTACCGGCAGGGGTGATTACGGACTCCTTGCGTTGTACCTTCCGGTTGACGACGTTAACGGTCATCTTCATCAGGTTGCCCAGGGTGCCGGAAGACATATCGATAGAGGTGGAAGCGTCGGGCAGCGTCTGGCCCACTTCCAGGTTTTCAGGGATAACCATGCCGTCCCCCTCTACTTCGGCTTCCATATCCCCCATGGACTCCATCATTTCCTGAGGAAGAAAGTTAGACATATCCATGTACAGCGTATTGTCCTTACAACGAACGGTATAAGAACCGTCGAATGCGTTTTTTCCTTTTTTGTCCTGCATTTTTGTTTCCACTTCAGCCATCACGCCTTCGCCGGTCTCTTCCAGCGAGACGACATAATGGGTCATGGTGGCCTCCGGCCGGTCTTTCTTATCATAACTGGTATACTCCATTTTGGCGCCTTTCTCAAAGGGGAAATAGACATTGCACTGGGTTTGTGCGGGCAGCAGGGTGCTCAGGAAGATGCCAAAAGCAATTAGCAATAGGATTCTCATCGGATTAAGCATTTTAAGTTATGAGAATAGTTTAGTTTATGCGTTGATTAGCTCCAAAGCTCCGCTCCGATCAAAAATCAGGAAGGGAATTAGCAGCATAATGGTTCACAAAGTGCACCGTTGTATCAGCCAGGTTGAATTTATGAATAATTGCTTACAATAACCGAATAAATTCCCGACAGGTTCTAACTGTCCGATCCCCAACATCTCGGATTACAGCATACAACCTTCCCGTCCTGCGTGGAGTTAATGATATAGTAATGACCTATTTGACAATTCAAGGCCATGGGCCCGGCGCCATACGCCCACAATTCATCATCACATTATGAAAACCATGAAGTTTTTATCCTTATCCTTGATCTTTCTATTCCTCGCCTGCGGCGGGGAACAAGCGTCCGGTGAACGACCGGCGGCCGTCAAAGCCGATGCGGCTGAGCCCACCGCAGCCACACCACCCCCCGTCACCCGCCCCGGGGAAATAGATATGCCGGAAGCCGGCAGCGGCGTCTCCCATCAGCTTTGGGATGAGCTGCTGCAGGCTCATGTCAGCCCCAGCGGTGAAGTAGATTACCCCGGCTTCAAAAAAGACGAGGCCCGGCTGAACCGGTATTTGCAAAAGCTTGCAGACAACCCCGCTCAGGACGGCTGGTCGCGAAATGAGAAGATGGCTTACTGGATCAATGCCTACAACGCCTTTACCGTTAAGCTGATCGTCAAAAACTATCCGGTATCCAGCATCCGCGACTTGCACGGCGGTAACCCCTGGGACGTCGAGTGGATCGAATCAGGTGATAAAAATTACACGCTGAATAACATTGAGCACGACATCCTTCGCCCGAAGTTCGGGGATCCACGCATCCACGCAGTAGTCAACTGCGCCGCGCAGTCTTGCCCGCCCCTGCACAATCACGCCTATACAGCTGACAAGCTCGATCAGCAACTGGAGCAGCAAACCCGGCAGTTCATCAACAACCCGAAGTACAACAAGCTGAGCCCCGACCGCGTAGTCATCAGTAAAATCTTCAAGTGGTACGCAGAAGATTTTGACAACCTGATCGGGTTTCTCAACAAATATGCCGAGGTGGAGGTCAATAAAGATGCGAAAGTGGAATACATGGACTACAGTTGGAAACTCAATGAGTAGTCTAGTGGCTTCGGCACTAAATAATTAGGGGCATCTATACTCGTTCTTTTCCGGCTGAGCTGCGTTAAAGAACCGGGCTTCGTGGCTAAGGCCACGATCCCGAACCTTCGCCTTACTCAGCCGAAAAATAACTTCGTCTATATACCCAATTACTTAGTTCCGAAACCACTAGTGGCTTCGGCACTAAGAGGCTGTTTCATTTAAGTGTTCAGAATTTATTATAGGCTATTTTTTTTG
>CAZWDL010000063.1:0-42461 GCA_964632995.1 uncultured Saprospiraceae bacterium | reverse complement strand
CCTTTCACCAAAATGCCCATCCCAAAACACGAAAGAACTTAATTTACAGTGTACTCAGTGCGCCGGGCAGTGGTGGAGTCACCAATCCATCTTAAATACCAGCCCCGCACTTAGTTGACCGGCCTTGCCGATGTTAGCTCCGCCGAGAAACTGAGCTGCGTTGAGCACCACTCCGGTAGAAGGCGTAAAAGCATAGTAGATCGTCGCTCCAAGCCGTTGCCACCGAGAGCCGTTGCCGGCAGAAATCTGCACATCCGTTCCCGGATTAAAAGTATGATAAAACTCCAGCCAACCATCTACGTACCATTTTCGCCCGCCCCATCCTACTCGGAATAAGGCGGGAACAGCAACCAGCGCCGAAGTAATACTGATCGAAGTGCTCATGGGTGTAATTGACGGCGATATCCGTGTGTTTCCCGCCCGGCATAAATCCACTGACTGGTCCTTGCGCCGGGAGCCTCAGCAGGTAAAGAACCGCAAAAGCAAAAATCAAGAGAAAGGTACGCATGCCTGTTGTAAGCTTATTGATGTTCGGAAATATACGGACGTTTACCGGGTTGCACTTGTCGGGCATCAAACATTACAGTCAGGAACTGTTGTTCTTTCCCGGGACGCAACTTCGGAAAATACCCGGTTTGGCTTTCGGGCTTTTAATGATAAAACAAAAAATTGCTCTATATTTGAGCCCGTTTCAATAAAGAAGATCTAACCTTGTCAGATAGCATCGTCATCATACCTACCTACAACGAACGAGGGAATATCGTCCGGATGGTGGAAACCGTCTTTGGATTGGAGAAAGACTTTCATCTGCTGGTCGTCGATGACAGTAGTCCTGATGGAACCGCCCAGCTCGTAAAGGAGATGCAGGAAGAGTATCGGGAGCGGCTCTTCCTCATCGAACGCAAAGGGAAACTCGGGCTGGGGACTGCTTACATCACTGGTTTTCGCTGGGGCCTTCAGCGTTCCTATGAATATTTCTTCGAAATGGATGCGGACTTCTCCCACAATCCTTATGATTTGCTGCGCTTGCACAAGGCCTGCTCGGAAGGAGGCGCCGATGTGGCGGTGGGCTCGCGTTATGCGCGCGGCGGCCGGCTGGAGAACTGGCCTTACGACCGGATTATGCTTTCCTACGGCGCTTCTCTCTACGTACGCATCATCACCTGGATGCCCGTCAAGGATCCCACCGCCGGCTTTATCTGTTACCGCCGCCGGGTGCTGGAAACCATCGATCTGGATAAAATAACCTTTGTCGGCTATGCCTTTCAAATCGAAATGAAATTTGCTTCCTATCTCCTCGGGTTTCACATCGCCGAAATACCGATTACTTTCACCGATCGCGTGGAGGGCACTTCTAAAATGTCTAAAGGTATTGTTAAAGAGGCCGTCTGGGGCGTTATACAAATGCGTCTGCGCAGCTTTTTCTTCACCTACGCCCTGGAAAGGGCAGGAGCATAAAAAGTATTTCCGGCGCCGGTAATATCCCTCCTGGTAGAAATCCCGAGCGCTTTATCGCGGCTTCTGTACTCCTCCTTATTGTGCGCTCCATCCGTTGCCACTGTCTGGATGAGTCTTTTTTACAGGCAGACCTCGCCGTAAACTGACCGGGGAAGGCATGAGTCAATCCCGGGTTTACACTGTTAAATCGGATTTTTGTGAAGAGCGCCCCGGACTCCGGTCTTTTTCTCCCACTCCTTACCACTTTTCCTAACTTCCTTTTTCTGTCCGAGTATTGCCGGATAATGCATATTTTGTCATTTATTTGATTAAACAACAGCGTAACAGGATGTCACATTTGAAAAATAATAAGAAAAAGAATAAAAAAAGTGGGTAAAAGTGGTAAAATGTGTCAATAGTTTATATTTTTGGATAAACAAAAGTGGTAAAAAGTGTCCATCCAGCTTCTCGGAGAATTTGATTGTAAGATAGACGCCAAGGGGCGCATGCGGATGCCGAGTGGTCTGATCAACCAGCTGGGGGAACGGGAAAAGTACACTTTTGTGATCAACCGGGGTTTTGAGAAATGTCTCATGTTGTATCCCCTTGAAGTTTGGGACCGGATCACTGCCGAGATCAATCAGCTGAATCTGTACAATAAGAAAAACCGCAATTTCGTGCGGTATTTCTATCGCGGCGCCCACGAGGTCACCCTCGACAGCGCCGACCGGATCCTGCTGACGAAACGGCTGGTAGAATACGCCGGTATTGACAAGGACGTCATCCTGATGGCTTATAACGACCGGATTGAAATCTGGGCGAAAGACGAGTACGACAGTATGCTCGATGAAGAGCCCGATGATTTCTCGGACCTGGCCGAAGATGTGCTGGGCAAAATGAACGGGAATCCCGAATTATGATGGCGTATCACCAACCGGTAATGGCGCGGGAATGCATGGATGGCCTGGCTATTCAACAAGGCGGCGCCTACGTGGATGCGACCTTTGGAGGCGGCGGTCATTCGAAGCGCATACTCGAACATCTGGGAGAAAAAGGTCGCCTCATCGCATTTGATCAGGATGAGGACGCGGCTGAGAATGCGCCGGAGGATCCGCGATTAACCTTTGTTCCGCACAATTTTCGCTTTCTCAAGCGGTTCTTAAAATTGTACGGGACCAAGGAGGTCGACGGCATACTGGCCGATCTGGGCGTCTCCTCTCATCAGCTCGACGAAGCAGTACGAGGTTTCTCCTATCGCTTCGATGCCGATCTGGACATGAGGATGAACCAGCAACAGGAGCAAACGGCCGCCAGAATCGTCAACACCTATTCCGAAGAGGCCCTACAGCGCCTCTTCAGCGAATATGGCGAAGTGCGTAACGCAAAAACCTTGGCCAGGCGCTTGGTAGAGGAGCGGCAAAACCGCCCTGTTCAGACTATCGGCAACTTATTGTCGGTGATCGACCCGGTTATACGGGGAAAACGGGAGCGCTACCTGGCGCAGCTATTTCAGGCGCTGCGCATCGAAGTCAACGACGAAATGGGCGCGCTGGACGATTTTCTGGAGCAAAGCATGGAACTGCTCAAACCCGGCGGCCGGCTGGTCGTGCTTGCCTATCATTCGATTGAAGACCGTATGGTGAAGAACTTCCTCAAAACGGGTAACGTGCAGGGGAAGCCCCGGCGGGACTTTTACGGCAATATCTTTCGTCCCTTCCGCCTGATCGTGAAAGGGGAAAAACCCACACCGGAGGAAGTTGCCGAAAATCCACGTGCGCGAAGTGCGCGACTGCGCGTGGGCGAGCGAACAGAATCCGATTTCAAAGAGGAGGAAGAGGGACTGAATATGTATTAAAGGAGTCGCATTGATCGGTTGAAAATTTTTATGGAACTTGTGGCTTTAAAGAAAAAAACTACACCATGGCCAAAAAACGCAGTGCATTCAATCTGAGTAACCTGACTTTGGAACTCGTTCTGAAGAACCTGCCGTTTTTTTTGTTCCTCGGCTTCCTGGCCACGGTCTATATCGCCAGTGCTCATTACGCCGAACGGAATGTGCGGCAGATTCAAATGATGCAAAAAGAACTAAAAGAACTGCGGTGGTATTACATGTCTCTGCAGGCAGAAAATATGTACAACAGTAAGCGTTCGGAAATAGCGGACCGCGTTCGCGCAGAAGGACTGCGGTCCTTCGGACAAAGTCCAAAAATCATTGTAGTTCCGGAAGAAGAATAAACGCTGCTGCCGTCGTCCGTCACAGTAAAAAACCTGAGGTAAGGCTTGCTTTACTGTCTGCCTATCAAGCTGTTAAATAATTCTGGTCAGGAGATCAGCCTGAAAAGGCCTCCTGCGATTTTGAGAATAAGTAAGTACAATTCGGGGAGCAATTTCCTGCTTTAACGTCTTGGCTTACCACGCGGTAAAATAATCACTTTTGTAATGGATATTAAGAACGAGGTACTATACCGGGTATACTTTCTGCTCTTTGGAGTGGTCGTTCCCCTGTCCATTATTCTGGTCTATCGCACCGTATATATCAGCTACTGGGAAGGCGAAAAGTGGCGTCAGAAAGGAGAAAACCTATATGTTGATTACCGGCCGGTAGAAGCCGAGCGCGGCAATATCCTCTCAGAAGACGGGAGCCTTCTCGCTACTTCTATTCCCTTTTTCGATATCTATATGGACCCGAATTCGACAGGTATGTCGGAGGAGGATTTTATGAATAACCTGGACTCACTGTCCTGGTGTATCGCACACTACGTCGATAATACCTTTACCCCGGGCGGTTTCCGGCAATACTTGCTGGAACAACGGGAATCCGGGGCCCGCTACCTACCGATCAAGCGAAAAGTTTCCTATTCGGAAAAGCGCTTCATCGAGCAGTTTCCGCTGTTCAACCTGGGCCGGATGCGGGGCGGTTTTATCGCGCGCAAGCGGAGTGAACGTAAGCGCCCCTTCGGGTTGCTGGCCCAACGTACAATCGGCTACGTTCGCGACGGCGCCAAACCCGTAGGCCTGGAAGGGTATTTTGACGAGGTGCTGGGGGGGCATCCCGGTCAGCAGCTGATGGTGCAGGTAGACCGTCCCAATGACATCTGGGTGCCGGTCAATGATCTTACCGAAGTGGAACCGCAAAGCGGAGACGATATCGTGACAACGATCGATGTCAACCTGCAGGATATCACCGAGGAGGCGCTCTTACGCGGCATGAATTATCACGACGCAGAATGGGGTACGGCCATCCTGATGGAAGTGGAAACCGGTGCTGTCCGGGCTATTTCCAACCTGGGCCGAACGAATGACGGATGGTGGGAAACCTACAACCACGCTATCGGCTCTGCCATTGAACCGGGATCCATTTTCAAGCTGGCCTCCATCATGGCGCTGCTGGAAGATGAATATGTCGACCTGGATGACTCGGTGGATATAGAAAATGGAGAAACAGCTTTCTACGATGAGGTGATGGTCGATGCCTCTCCTTACAGCAGCAAGCTGGACACCATCTCGGTGCAGCACGCCTTCAAAATATCTTCCAATGTCGGCATCGCCAAATTGGTCACCCGTTACTACAACGAAGCTACGGAGGCCAATGAGAACCAGGGCGCAGCCCGGTTCATCCAACGCCTGCGGGATTTTAACCTGCACCTGCCGACGGGGATCGAAATAGAAGGGGAAGCCAGTCCTTATATAAAGGAGGCCTACAGCGAAGAAGATCAATGGAGCGGCACCACCCTGCCGTGGATGTCTATCGGCTATGAGGTGAAGATCACCCCCCTGCAACTGCTTGCGTTCTACAATGCGGTGGCGAACAACGGGGAAATGATGAAACCCTTCCTCGTTAAGGAGATTCAGCGTTTTGGTATGCCGCTAAGGCAGTTCAAGCCTACGGTGATCAAAAGAAGAATCGCCAAGCCGAAAACAATCGCCCGCGCCCAAATTTTGCTCGAAAAAGTTGTGGAGGATGGGACGGCCTACAAACTCAATACCGATCGCTACGATTTTGCCGGTAAAACCGGTACGGCGCAGATCAACTATCGCCGCGGACGGTCCGGAACCCGCATCGGCGGGCACCAGGCGGCCTTCGTAGGGTATTTTCCGGCTCACAAACCGGTGTACTCCTGCATCGTTATAATTAATGACCCGAATAAAAACGGTATCTACGGCTCCGATGTCGCAGGCCCCATTTTCCGGGAAATTGCGGATAAAGCCTTCGATAGCAAATTGCATCTGCACCAACCTTTTAACAAAAAAGCCAAACCTCCCCTGGCGGGAGGAGAACTGCCGACCTACGATGTGGGGGAAAGAAGGGATATACAGCAGGTGCTGCAGTACCTGGATATACCTTACCACGGATCTTCGGAAAGCGATTTCGCCGTCCTGATAGCACAGGCCGACAGCCTGGTAGTCCAATCCAGGAGTATGGCGGAAAAGCGCGTTCCCAGCGTCGTCGGTATGGGCCTGCGCGATGCCTTATACGTCTTGGAAAACAAAGGCCTGCGCGTCGAAATATCCGGCGTCGGCAAAGTGAAACGACAATCGCTCAAACCCGGAACCCGAATCCGTGGCCAGGTGATCAAGCTGTATCTGGGTTGAAAACAGATAAACGGAAAAGGGAAACTGAGAAGCATCCCCTGAAACCATGAGACCTCGCCGTAGCTAGGCGAGTGAAGTAGGAAACCATGACACTCAAAGATATACTACAGAATATTCGCCCGGAGCAGGTGCTGGGAAGTCTGGATCTTGAAATAAACCGGATCGACTTTGATTCCAGAACCGTTCAGCCCGGCAGCGTTTTCGTCGCTGTCAGGGGGACGCAAACCGACGGGCATCAGTTCATTGACAATGCGATTAAAAACGGCGCCCACGCCGTAGTGGCGGAAGAATTGCCGGGCGACCGGCCCGAAGGGATCGTCTTCATTGAAGTAAGGGACAGTGCAGTGGCGCTCGGCAGGATGGCCGACAGTTTCTACGGCCGGCCATCGCAGCAACTGCAACTTGTCGGCGTGACCGGTACTAACGGTAAAACCACGACGGTCACCCTGATGCATGAATTGCTTCAGGAAATGGGCTACAAGGCAGGCCTGCTTTCCACCATCCAAAACCGGATTGGAGAAAAACACCTGGCTGCAACGCATACGACGCCCGACGCCTTGTCCATCAATCAGCTGCTGGCCGACATGGTTAAGGCAGGATGCAGCTACGCCTTTATGGAGGTGAGCTCGCACGCAATTGATCAGCGGCGCATCGCCGGCTTGCATTTTACCGGCGCCGTTTTCACTAATATATCTCACGATCACCTGGACTATCACCGGACTTTTAAGGCCTACATAGAGGCGAAGAAAAAACTGTTCGATCAGCTTCCCGCCTCGGCCTTTGCCCTGACTAACATCGACGATAAACGTGGCGAGGTGATGGTGCAAAATACGCAGGCCCGCGTCAAGCGCTACAGCCTGCGACAGATGGCGGATTTTAAAGCTAAGATCGTTGAAAACAGCCTGACGGGACTGCATCTTGAAATTGACAATACGGAAGTCTTCACCCGGCTGATCGGTGAATTCAACGCTTACAACCTGCTGGCCGCATACGCCACCGGCATACTGCTCGGTCAGGACCCGATGGAAATACTCACGGCGCTCAGCAAGATCAAAGCTGCCGAAGGGCGCTTCGACTATATCGTCGATCAGCAGCGACGCGTGACGGGTATCGTGGATTATGCCCACACCCCCGACGCCCTGGAGAAGGTGCTCAGCACCATCCACCGGGTGAAAGCCGGTGAAGGACGCATCATCACGATCATCGGTTGCGGCGGAGACCGCGATAAGGCTAAACGGCCGAAAATGGCGGAGGTCGCCTGCAACTATAGCGATCAGGTTATTCTGACCTCCGATAACCCGCGCACCGAAGACCCCGACGCGATTATCCGCGACATGGAAAGCGGGGTGCCGCCCTTCGCCGTACAACGGGTGCTGTCTCTCACCCGGCGCGAACAGGCTATACGAGCAGCCTGCCGCATGGCCCGGCACGGCGATGTAGTGCTGGTAGCCGGAAAAGGCCACGAGAAATACCAGGAGATCAATGGGGTCAGACACCCCTTCGATGATAAGGAGATTCTGAAAGCAGAATTGTCCTGAGGAATATTGCATCACTGAGCAATGAGCTAATTATTTTACCGCAATCATTCTCAGATTGATTTGAGCAGTTTTCAGGGGCGTTTTCGCCCCTGATCACTGTATTCGGTGGTCCCATCACAGCAAGCTGATTATTCACTGCTGGGAACTCGGAAATTTTTTCTTTTTTTGGGCCAAATGGTACACAAGGCGAAAAAGCGTTGTTTAGGCAATGTTTTCCTGCCGCGTGTCCAAATTGGTGACCTGATAATTCCGAAAGCATGCTATTAGAACTCGTAGATTGGCTCTACCGCAATTTTCCTGAAACCCCCGGCCTGGGATTGTTTAATTACATCTCTTTTCGCGCCGGTGTGGCGGTGATTCTCTCCCTGATCATTTCCCTGGTCTTCGGAGGACGCATCATCCGCTTTTTGAAAAGATTGCAAATTGGAGAAACGGTTCGCGACTTAGGACTGGAAGGACAGAAGAAAAAGGAAGGTACGCCCACGATGGGCGGCGTAATTATCATCATGGCCATCCTCGTTCCCTGTCTGCTCATGGCGAACCTCAGCAATGTTTACGTGATCACCATGATCATCGCTACGGCCTGGATGGCTATCATCGGTTTTCTCGATGATTATATAAAGGTGTTCCGAAAAAACAAAAAAGGCCTGAAAGGATGGTTTAAAGTGCTGGGGCAGGTCGGCCTGGGCTTGCTCATCGCGATTGCGGTCATCACCAGTGAAGAGGTAGTGGTCAGAATGGAAACCGAAACCGCTGCTGAGATCGGCCTGGGCGAAAAAGATCGCGTGGGCGAAACCATCGAAGTGGTGAACCCCGACGGCAGTATTACCGAAAAAGGGGATTACAAGACGAACCTGACCAATGTTCCGTTCGTGAAAGGCAACCGCCTGGATTATGCCTGGCTGTTGCCGGTCAGCGAACAAAGCGAACGGCGCCTGGTCTGGCTCATCTTCATCCCGCTGGTGATCATCGTGGTTACGGCAGTATCGAACGCTGCTAACCTGACAGATGGACTGGACGGGCTGGCTACCGGAGTGTCGGGAATTATCGGCGTCACCCTGGGTCTTTTCGCCTACGTCTCCGGCAATGCCATTGCGGCCAATTACCTCAATATCCTGCACCTTCCGGGTACGGGAGAACTGGTGATCTTCGCCGCCTGCTTGGCCGGCGCTTGTCTGGGCTTCCTGTGGTATAATGCCCATCCGGCCCAGATTTTTATGGGCGATACCGGGAGTTTGACCCTCGGCGGTATCATCGCGGCCCTGGCGATTGTGCTACGTAAAGAGCTGCTTATTCCCATATTGTGCGGCATTTTTTTGGTGGAAAACCTTTCTGTTATCATACAGGTGGCCTTTTTCAAATACACCAAAAAGAAATACGGCGAAGGGCGACGGGTGTTCCGCATGGCGCCACTGCATCACCACTACCAGAAACTGGGGATGCACGAAACGAAAATCGTCACCCGCTTCTGGATCGTCGGCATTTTACTGGCGGTGTTTACGGTCATGACCCTGAAGATAAGATGAAAAACGCATGAGTACGAGCAAAGAAAAGATCAGCATACTGGGGGCCGGCGAGAGTGGGGTAGGGGCTGCTTTGCTGGCGGCTAAGGAAGGATACGATGTATTCGTCTCTGACCGCGCAGCGATCCGGGATAAGTATAAAGCAGAGCTGGAACAGTACGGCATTCCCTACGAAGAGGGCCGGCATACAGAAAAAAGGATCGGGCAAGCAGCGGAGGTCATCAAAAGCCCTGGTATTCCCGATCAGACAGAACTGGTACAGACCCTGCGGGCCGCCGGCAAAGCGGTCATCTCGGAGATCGAATTCGCCGCCCGCTTTACGGATGCCTTGCTCATCGGAATCACGGGAACCAACGGTAAAACGACAACCACCCAACTGACCAGCCACTTGCTCCGCGAAGGCGGACCGTCGGTGGGCATGGCGGGTAATGTCGGTAACAGCTTCGCCCGCTTGTTGGCGGAAGAAGCACCGAGGGAACGCTATGTTCTGGAACTCAGTAGCTTCCAGCTGGACGGCATCGAGCAATTCCGGCCGCATATCGCTATGCTGCTCAATATTACGCCGGATCACCTGGACCGCTACAAGTATAAATTTGAAAATTATGTAGCCGCCAAATTCCGCATCATACGTAATCAGAAGATGAATGACCTCTTCCTCTTTAACGGCGATGATGAGCATATCGGCAACTATTTGAAAAAACTGGAGCCCGTGCCGCAACTGATAGCCCTTACAAAGCGCAGCATCGAAGGAGAATTGCTGAAGGTGGATCATCAAAGTTTCGACCTGAGCCATACGGCGCTGAAGGGACGGCACAATGCGATGAACGCCTTATTCGCCATCACCACGGCCCGCCTGCTGGGTGTGCGGGACGAAAAGATTCAGGAAGCGCTGAAGACTTTCGTCAACGTGCCCCACCGGCTGGAGCGCGTGGCTGAAATTGCCGGGGTGACCTACTATAACGATAGCAAGGCAACCAACATCGACTCGGCCTACTACGCCCTGGAAGCCATGCAGCGGCCCGTCATCTGGATCGCCGGCGGCCAGGATAAAGGAAACGACTACGCAGCCTTGCTGCCGCTGGCCCGCGAAAAAGTCAAAGCCATCGTTTGCCTGGGGCTCGATAATGAAAAGATAAAAGGCGTTTTTAAGGACGCCGTTGATATAATTAAAGAAACAAGCAGCGCCGCGGAGGCTGTACAGACGGCCGCCGGCCTCGCCGAAGCAGGAGAGGTAGTGTTGCTGTCGCCGGCTTGCGCCAGCTTTGATCTGTTTCAAAATTATGAAGACCGCGGCGAGCAGTTTAAAAAGGCCGTGAATAGTTTAGAAGTTTAGTCGCCGCCCCGCTGGGACGGCTGGTTTAAAAGTTTAGAAGATCTGAAAACAAAACTTCCGATTACCAGATCTTCTAATCTCAAAAAATAACAGACATCATTATGTCGACCATTGCAACAAGACTATCCGCCGAATTACGGGGCGACCGCAGCATCTGGGCGATCATCATCCTCCTGGCGCTGTTTTCCCTGCTGGCGGTATACAGCTCGACAGGTACGCTGGCTTACCGGAATATGGGCGGCAATACCGAAGCCTTTCTGTTGCGGCACGGTATGCACCTGGCGGTAGGCCTGGTGCTGACCTACCTGTGCCACCTGCTGGGCTATATGAGTTACTCGCGATCGGCGCCGGTGCTGTTGCTTATTTCAGTACCCTTGCTTATCTACACGCTTGTCTTCGGCGTGGACGTCAACGATGCCAGAAGATGGATTGAGTTGCCCTTCGTCGGCATCACTTTCCAGACCTCCGATTTTGCCAAAATTGCGCTGGTGATCTACGTGGCGAGAGCCATCTCTTCGAAGCAGGAGTATATCAAAGATTTCAACAGCGCCTTTTTGCCGATTATCGTACCGATCCTCATCATCTGTGGTCTGATCGCGCCGGCCGATTTATCGACGGCTATTCTCCTGTTCCTGACCTGCATGATGATGATGTTCGTAGGCCGGGTGGCGCTGCAGTATATTTTCCTGCTGCTCCTGCTGGGAATGGTCGTTTTCTCTATGCTGGTGCTGCTGGGAGAAGCCTTCCCGGAAATGATCCGGCTGGACACCTGGATTGCCAGGGTGCAGGAATTCGTAAATGAACCGGATGGGGGTTATCAGATTCAGCAGGCTAAAATCGCCATCGCCAACGGGGAGTGGTTCGGACTGGGACCTGGAAACAGCATACAGCGCAATTTCCTGCCTTCGCCTTATTCGGATTTCATCTATGCCATCATCTGTGAAGAATACGGCATAATGGGCGGGGTAGTGATTATTAGCCTCTACTTGCTGCTGTTTTTCCGCGTCACCCGGCTGGTCACCCGTAGTTCCAAAGCCTTCGGAGCTATGCTGGCCCTGGGACTGACCCTGATGCTGACCATACAGGCCTTCTGTAATATCGCCGTATCGGTCGATCTGATCCCCGTGACAGGGTTGACGCTGCCCATGCTCAGTATGGGCGGTACTTCGGTGTTGTTCACCTGTATTGCTTTCGGGATCATCCTGAGCATCAGTAAGTATATTGAATCGATTCACCGGGTAGGAGATGATTGAATGATTGGAGCTGCATTGTAGATCAATGCTTAATACCCGGGCTGATGTAGCATAGCCGGTTGCAGAGATTGAAATAGTGAAACAGGATCAATAGTGGAAACAGAAACGATTGACATAGATACCGCTCCGATGGATGCTGAAGAGCAGCAGCAAAACGAAAATCCACGCGTTCTAATCAGCGGCGGCGGCACCGGAGGCCATGTTTTTCCGGCTATCGCTATCGCTGATGCCGTTAAAGCGCGATATCCCGAAGCCGACATATTATTCGTCGGCGCGGAAGACAAAATTGAAATGGAAAAAGTCCCGAAAGCGGGATACCCCATCGTGGGTTTATGGATCAGCGGGTTTCACCGCCAGTTGACCATGCGGAACCTGATGTTTCCCGTCAAACTGCTCAGCAGCCTGGTGCGGGCCTGGCGTATCGTCAGTGAATTCCGGCCCGATGTGGTGGTCGGTGTCGGCGGTTTTGCCAGCGGCCCGGTGCTGGAAGTAGCGAGCCGGCGCGGCATACCCACGCTTATCCAGGAGCAGAACTCCTACGCCGGGGTGACCAACCGCCTTCTGGGAGGAAAAGTCGACCGGATATGCGTGGCCTACGAGCATATGGAGCGCTACTTTCCAGCAGAGAAGCTGGTGCTGACGGGGAACCCCGTCCGGCAGGATCTGCTGGAACTGCGCCATAGCCGGCAGGAAGCAGCGGCGCATTTTGGAATGGATCCCGGGCGCCCCATCTTGTTCGTCTTTGGCGGTAGCCTTGGCGCCAGGTCCATCAATGAAGCGATGGCAGCCAATGCAGCTTTGCTGGCTCAGCATCCGGAAGTGCAGGTGCTCTGGCAGATGGGTAAATTGTACCACGAGCAATTTAGCGAAAGCAAAACCGCCGCTTTGCCAAATGTGGAGGCGCGTAGCTTTATCGATCGCATGGACCTGGCCTATGCCATGGCCGATGTCATCATCAGCCGCGCCGGCGCCTTGACCGTCTCGGAATTGAGCCTGGTCGGAAAAGCAGCTATACTCATCCCTTCGCCCAATGTAGCGGAGGACCACCAGACCAAAAACGCTATGGCCCTGGTGGAAAAGAAAGCGGCAGTTTTACTGCCGGATGAGCAGGCCGAAGACCGCATCATCGTCGAAGCCCTGGAGTTGCTGCAGGACGACAAAAGGCGGGAAGCGCTCGGCCGGCATATTCGCACACTGGCCAAAGCGCATGCCGCGGATAATATTGCCGCGGAAGTGTTGAGCTTGATAAAGCCTGGGCATTCATGAAGTTGAATGATATAAAAAAAATCTATTTCGTCGGCATCGGGGGCATCGGTATGAGCGCCCTGGCCCGCTACTTCCGCCATATCGGTGCAGCAGTGCACGGCTACGACAAGACGGAAACCGCCCTGACCAAAAAGTTGGTCGCAGAGGGCATGCATATTCACTACGAGGAGGACATCAGTCAGATTCCCGATGGAATCGACCTGGTGGTCTTTACACCGGCTGTTCCGGCCGATCACGCCGAGCTGCGCTACTTTCGCGAGCAACAGTTGCCGGTGAAAAAACGCGCCGAAGTACTGGGCATCATCAGTCGCAGCCGGAAGACGGTTGCGATCGCCGGCACCCACGGTAAAACCACGACCTCCTCCATGCTGACTTATTTACTGCGTACCGGAGGCATCGATTGTACGGCCTTTCTCGGCGGCATCGCCCGGGATTTCGACTCCAATTACGTATCGGGAGACGGACCCTGGGTGGTCGTGGAAGCCGATGAGTACGATCGTTCCTTCCTGCACCTGAGTCCCGATATTGCCGTCATTCTGTCGATGGAACCCGACCACCTCGATATCTACGGCGATGAGGAAAGCATCCTCGAGACCGGGTTTATGGCTTTCGCCAAAAGGGGTAAGGCCGGCGGACAGCTCCTGGTCAACCACCGGATAATGCCGGCCTTCCAGGAATGGAAAGATGTGCAGGATTACGGCTTGAAGCAGGGAACCTACCACGCGAATAACATCCGCGTGGAAGAGGGGTACTTCGTCTTCGACTACCACGGACCGGAAGGAGGAATCGAAGGGCTGCGCCTGGCTATGCCAGGACGGCACAATGTCGAGAATGCCACCGCGGCCGTTGCCGTAGCCTCCCAGATCGGCGTCTCCGAGCGGGCAGTGCGCGAAGCGCTGCGCACCTTCCAGGGTATCAGACGGCGCTTCGAGATCATCTATCGCGATGCGGAACGCGTCCTGATCGATGACTATGCGCATCACCCTTCGGAGCTGCAGGCAGCTATTGAGGCGGCCCGCGAACTGTTTCCGGGGCGCCGGGTGACGGGCATCTTTCAACCGCACCTGTACAGCCGCACGCGCGATTTTGCCGAAGGCTTCGCCCGGGCGCTGGATCAGCTCGATGAAGTGCTGCTGCTGGATATTTATCCGGCGAGGGAAGCGCCGATAGAAGGGGTGAGTTCAGCGATCATCTTCGAGCGGATGACCAACCCCGATCGGATGCTGCTGACAAAAGCAGCGCTGCCGGAGGCGCTGGAAGGCCGTGAAATCGAGGTCCTTCTTACCCTCGGTGCGGGTGATATAGATACGCTGGTGCAGCCGATCGCACAGTGGCTGGCAGGCACAGTAAACAGGTGACAGTAAGCAATAGGCAGTAGGCAGTTGCTGCCTGAGGCCGTGGACCATGGACTATTGACTAATAAAACAACACACATGAACCAGGCAGAACTCATAAAAACGCTAAAGCGGGCCGGCTGGATGGTCGTCGCCTTCGCTGCCGCCGCCATGATTATCTCAGCGGTGGAGCGCAAGGAGTCGAGCATGGCGACTGGTATGTCCATAGAGATTGATTCTCTGGCCGGCGGTCATACCCTCATTGTAGAGGAGGATGTGCTGACGACGATCGATCGCAGCTTTGGCTTTACGCTGGAGGAACTGCCCTTGGCCGCCGTGGATATAGAACGGCTGGAGCGGGTGCTGGAAGAAGATCCTTTCATCCTCGATGCCAACGCTTTTATCGATGCCAAAAACCGGATCAACATTCGCGTAAAACAACGCGAACCGGTGCTGCGCATCATTGACAATAACGGATTGAACTACTACCTGGATGAGAAAGGGCTGAAAATGCCGCTGTCGCGGCACTTTACTGCCCGTGTTCTGGTGGGAACTGGAAATCTGCCGCCTCACGTGCCCGACTTCCTGGAGCGCGATCGCAATACGCTTAAGGAACTGTTTTTACTGGCGCGGACGATTCGCGAAGACGCTTTCTTCCAGCCGCTGTTCGAACAGGTGTACGTCAACCAGAAAGGCGACTTTACGCTGGTGCCCAAAGTGGGCGACCAAAAAGTAGTACTGGGGCCTTATGCCAACATGGAAGAAAAATTGCGCAATCTGAAAATATTTTATAAAGAAGCTCTCCCCTATGAGGGATGGCAAAAATACAACAGTATTAACCTGACCTACAAAGGCCAGGTGGTCTGTAAGAGAAGGTAAGGGGTTGAAAAGTTCAACTTTATTGATTTGCAATCCGCCACTTTCTACTACTTTTTAGCAATTCAAAAAAATGATTAACCATGGAAACAAACGCAAACCAATCGGAAGTCCTTGTGGCGCTGGATATCGGCACAACCAAGGTGTGTGCCATTGCCGGCCGCAAGAATGAACACGGCAAGCTGGAAATCCTCGGCGTAGGCAAAGTCAATTCGGAAGGGGTTCTGCGAGGCGTCGTTTCCAATATTGAAAAAACGGTCAATGCCATCTCCGAAGCCAAAGCAGCCGCAGAACGCATGGCGGGTCGCAGTTTTGACATCGTACAAGTCGGCATCGCCGGTCAACACATCAAAAGCCTGGAACATCGCGGTATACTGACCCGGGATAATGACCATACGGAAATCAGCCAGCGCGATATCGATAAGCTCATCGGGGATATGTACAAGCTGGTACTGCCGCCGGGAGATAAAATCCTGCACGTCATCCCACAGGAATACACCGTGGATAACGAACAGGGCATCACCGATCCCATCGGGATGTCGGGAATCCGGCTGGAAGCCAACTTCCGTATCATCACCGGTCAGATTACTGCCTCGAAAAATATCCACCGCTGTGTGGAACGCACCGGCCTGCACGTGGCCAACATGATGCTGGAACCCATCGCTTCCTCGGCAGCTGTGCTCAGTGAAGAGGAAAAAGAGGCCGGCGTGGCACTGGTAGATATCGGTGGCGGCACAACGGATATCACCATCTTCCAGGATGGCATCATCCGCCACACGGCAGTCATTCCATTTGGAGGAGGCGTGATAACCAAAGACATAAAAGAGGGATGTACGGTTATGACCCAGCAAGCTGAAAAGCTGAAAGTCAAATTCGGTTCGGCCCTGGCCGATGAGGTGTACGATAACCGCATCATCACCATCCCCGGATTGCGGGGGCGGTCTCCGAAAGAGATCTCCGAGAAGAACCTCGCCCGGATTATTCAGGCGCGTGTGGAAGAAATTCTGGACTATGTCGTCTGGGAAATTCGCCGTTCCGGATTTGAACGCAAACTGATCGGCGGCATCGTGATGACGGGCGGGGGAGCGCTCCTCAAACATATCGATAAACTGGCGGAGTTCCACACTGGTATGAGCGCCCGCATCGGCGTGCCGGTTGAACACCTGGCCCACGGATACGACGCGAAGCTGAGCAGCCCGATCTATTCCACAGCGGTAGGCCTGCTGCTCAAAGGCATCGATCATCACGATAAAGGCCTTTACCGGCCCGAAGAAACGAAAGAAGAACCGGAATCCCGGGAAGAAGAAGGCCCGGTCATGGAGGAGGGGGACAAGTGGTACGAAACCCTCTTCCGCCGAACCAAAGAATGGTTCGAAGCAGAACCGGATTCTGAATTTTGAAAGGATTGAATTTCTGAGAGCAGGAAAGAACAAAGAAGGCGATCGTCCTACGAGAATCCCCTCAATCTCGATTCTTTGTTTTGCTCCCTGCGCAAGTATGATTTCTCTTTGACAAATGGCGTGTTTGCCACACCATTTTTCAAAGAACCAAATTTCACGGTGGCTGCTCAACGGGGTCGCTCTTCTCGATGACCATGGACAATAATGGGAAGAGCAAGACCTGCAGCAACCAAAACCAGGGAACGCAACGGCAGACAAAATCGAAGCGTTCCGTAACCAAAACTTACTGATATGCTATTCGATTTGCCACAAGACGAAAGTCCGATCATCAAGGTCATCGGCGTGGGTGGGGGAGGCAGTAATGCCGTTACCCACATGTTCAAACAAGGGATCGTAGGGGTGGATTTCGCGATCTGCAACACGGACTCGCAGGCGATGGAACTCAGCCCCGTGCCGACAAAAATACAACTGGGGCCTACCCTCACCGAAGGACGAGGCGCCGGCTCCAAGCCGAATATCGGCAAAATGGCCTGCGAAGAGTCTATCGATGACGTGAAGAATTACCTGGAGAACAACTGCAAAATGCTGTTCATTACCGCTGGTATGGGCGGCGGCACTGGAACGGGCGCCGCGCCGATCATTGCCAAAGCGGCGCAGGAACTCGATATCCTGACGGTAGCTATCGTAACGCTTCCCTTTACCTTTGAAGGCCGCCGGCGCGCCTCCCAGGGCATCGAAGGCCTGGAGGAGCTGAAGCGTTCGGTGGACACGCTGATCATTATCTCCAACGACAAACTGCGGCAGATCCACGGCAACCTGTCGATCTCCCAAGCTTTCGGTCAGGCGGATAATATCCTGACAACGGCCGCCAAAGGCATCGCAGAAATTATTACCGTGCCGGGCTATGTGAACGTCGACTTTGAAGACGTCAATACCGTCATGCGTAAGAGCGGCGTCGCTATCATGGGCACCGCTTCGGCCGACGGTGAAGACCGCGCCAAGCGGGCCGTCGATGATGCACTGCATTCTCCTCTCCTGGAAGATAACGATATTAAAGGGGCTCAGCATATCCTGCTGAATATCACCTCGGGCACCACCGAAGTCACCATGGATGAAATCTTCGAAATTACCGAGTTTGTCCAGGAAGAAGCAGGCTACGGCACCGACCTCATCTGGGGGAACTGCTACGATGAGAGCCTGGGGGACAAGATTAGCGTAACGGTCATCGCGACGGGATTTGAGAATTCGCGGCACAAAGAGATAAAGAGTAAGGAAAACGATCGCGTAATCGTGCACCTCGAAGATGAGCCTCAGCCGAAACCCACTCCCCGGCAGCAGCCGCCCAAACCTAAACTGACGGACATCGGGTTCGAAGAAAATGACAGTGATGCCCATACCTTCGAATTTGAAGATATACGCTCTACCTTCAACCGCTACCATGCCAACGGGTACTCCTATGAGGAACCTTATGTGAAAGACGAAGAGAAAGAACGGGAAGAGGAGGAAAAACGACGTCGCTACCAGCAGGATCTCAAGCGGCGCGAACGCGCACGCGGCGCCCAGCCCAAACTGAGCAACCCCAGGACGATTGTGGAACTGGAAAGCAAACCGGCTTACCTGCGTCGTGGAATCCAACTGGAGGATGTACCGCACTCGGAAGAGGAAGCCTACTCAAAATACACCATCTCCGACGACGATGAGCCGGAAATCAGCGAGGGCAACTCCTTTCTCCACGATAACGTGGATTAGGGCAGCCCCCCTGGCTTCTTCATTTTGCACTTGGTGTTTGGGGTTGAAAGTATTGCCTTAAGGCCGCCGTTAATCCTGGTTGAAATTGATCATTCCGGCGGGCGGCCTTAAGGCAATACTTTCGGCTCCGAATTCAAGAGCAAATCGAAGCACTTCGCCCAGAGCAGAACTCCCAAAATTTTGATTTAATACCGCCCGCCGGAATAATCGTTTTACCCGGTATTTGCACCGGCATTAACTCAAAATTTTCAGCCCCAACCTCAAGAGCATGGCACCTTCCCTCCCGCTTCCTCTTCCCATTTGTCGCCCCCCCAACAATCGATAAGACTTTTAACATATCATTAATTCTCCCCCCCACAACAACTTCCCTCTTTTTAAAGTTAAATAATTGAAAATCACATACTACCCGACCCCCTAAACGTACCATAATCATGAACATCCGAAAAATAAAACTCGCCCTGACCGTCGGCCTGCTCAACAAGGAACAACAGAACAACGCCCTGCAGGACATTAAAGACCTCATGCTGGGCTTCCGCGACGAAGTAGGCGCCTTCCTC
The DNA here is from genome assembly GCA_964632995.1 of uncultured Saprospiraceae bacterium. Classification (GTDB taxonomy): domain Bacteria; phylum Bacteroidota; class Bacteroidia; order Chitinophagales; family Saprospiraceae; genus CAZWDL01. Next base: position 23,602 of record CAZWDL010000063.1, on the reverse strand, counting down.
GGGTTCTCCCGGCTCGGACAGGCGCCCCTCAACGGCAATCACGTAAAAGAAACCTACAAGGTGCAGTTCGAACGCTGTACCCTCGATGTAGACCTCGTCCTGAATTCGCAAACCAATACACAGGTCGTACAGGGATTTCAGTTGCACTGAGGAACAAAATCCCGGATACTTCCATTAACATATCCAAATTGACTGCAAGCCGGTTCTCAAAAAGAGACCGGCTTTTTTCGTAATGACTCCTGTTTGCCAGGCTTTGCGGTAAATTATTCTGCTGAGAAAAGTCGCAAAGCGATCTTCGAGACCCCCGCAGTTTACGTCGGGTATACGCCTGAGTCCGCTCTTCTACCCCCGCTATTGCTTGAGTACCTTTCCAGTTTCCCCTTTCTGCAATGCTGTTTGCTCTCCTGGTCAACCTTTCTTCTCAAGGCGGGAACGCTCCCCCTCATTTGTGAAAAAAATTGCTATGAAGAATTCTTTCTATTCAATAAAATAATATTTTAAATTTGATTTATTTAACTTTTGCTTTATTTGGCTTATTGCTCTACTTTTGAATATAAAATTCTTTGATTCCGTGAATAATTAAGCCAAATGACTATGAGAGGACTATTATTACTTTTCACTCTTTTTATTTTTCTTCTTCCTTTTGTTCATGCACAGACCACTTACACTTGGACTGGTGGGACTCCTGGCGCAGAGAACGACTGGGATGAACCCGGAAACTGGAATTCCATGGGGATGGCGCCTGCTCCCGGTTATCCGGTCTCCGGTGATACCATCCGCTTTAATAACCAAAATGCACCTGCGCTTATTCTTACGGCTCCTAAGGCTGTGGGAAGCCTGGAGATGTCGAAAGGAACCATCAATTTAAATGGAAACTTACTCGGAATAGATGGCGTACTTAATATTACCGGCGGATCATTACTAAACGGCACGGTTGAAATGAATGAGATTAAGGAGCTCAAACGTGCCACCTTTAGCAATATGACTTTTACGAAGAGCGGTAACAGTGGGGATCAGGTATGCTGGGGAGGCAATACGTTCAACGGCAATACCATTTTTACTATTTCCGGCTTCGGGGGGCTTACCATGTCTCATAAAGAAGGGGATACCTACAACGGCACCGTTGCGTTTAATAACCTGGGAGTGGGCGCATTATCCATTGCCGCCAGAGGAAATAGTGTTTTCAACGGCAATATTAATCTGGAACATTCGATTACGGCGAGTGGAATCATATTTGGAGAGAACGGCGGCGCTTCGACGATTGCCGCCGGAGGAAGAATAATAGGAGACTTTTTAACGAGCCAGGTAAATCCTCCTTTGAATTCTGTATTTCAACTCGACAATGTCACTCAATTAGGAACAGCCGTAAATGAGATTTTAACGCCAACTTTTCTAACCGTTATAAATTCTTCTTTCGGTGGCACTTTTAATGCAGAAGCTTTTACGGCTATTACCCTCGACGGTTCTACTTTCGACGGCGGCGGCATTTTTACGGCGCCTGACATTGACGTCAGCAACTCCTGTAGTTTCGGCGAGGTTACCGGAACCACTACTTTTACAAAAACCGGTGGCGGTCTCCAAAACTGGGAGGGCGGCAATACCTTTGGAGAGGTGACCTTCAATAATGACTCCGATGAACTCTGGCGGCTGGCCAATGTATTTCCCGATCAGTTTCAGGGGAATACCACTTTTAATAACAATGCTACCGGGCGTATTCAGGTCGCCTATCAGGGGAATAATATTTTCGAAGGGAATATCACCGTTTCCGGGGCCGTCGACCAAATCTCTTTTACGCCGGCGACCAACTCCGGTAACGGGGTAGTTGTAATTGCTGGTAATCAGCCGCAGTCGGTGAATAATACGGGGGTTGCGCTTAATATTTATGATCTGGAAATGAATACTTCCGGTGAATTGACGCTAAACGGCCCCATCCGCGTGGGAACAAACCTCATTCTCACACAAGGGATCATTAATACCGACAATTCGACGGAGTTAACCTTAACGGCCAATGCTGTTACGACTATTGGGAGCAGCACGAGTTACGTCAATGGTCCCATGAGATATGTAGTGAATTCCAGTGTAGCCAACACATCGCGAAATTTTCCGGTGGGGAGATCCGGCAGCTGGCGCCCCTTTATACTCACCTTGACGCACAGTAATGTTGGAAATGTGCAATATTTTGGAGAGGTCATCAATTCTTCTGCTGCAGATCTAGGGCGCAGCCTGCCTGGGACAGTCGACCGGGTTTCGGATATTCGATATTGGAAAATCACGCGTGATAACAGTGCGGTAACTACCAACTCGGCGGAGGTGGAATTATTCTACGGAACAGATACCGGGGATGGTGTAGTCAATGGAAGCGAATTGGTTGTCGTTCGTTCTGATATAGGGGGAGCAGCCTGGGAAGACCTTGGAGGACCGGGCAGTGGCGCTCCTGCCGGGAGTATAACTTCCGGCGCCTTTACGAATTTCGGCCTGTTCACGCTTGGTAACATAACCGGAGGAGCCAACCCCCTCCCCGTCGAACTCCTTTACTTCACTGCCACACCCGAGCCAGCGGCCAACCGGGTGCGGCTCGACTGGGCGACGGCTACCGAGCTCAACCACGCGGCTTTCTTTGTCGAGCGCAGCGCCGGCGGCAAGCAGTTCGAAGCCATCGAAAAGATCGCCGGCGACGGGCGGGACCGGCAGGAGACCAAAACCTATCAGCTGCTGGATGCCGGGCCTTTGCCCGGATTGTCGTATTACCGCCTCAAACAAGTAGATCTGGACGGTACGGTCACTTATTCGGAGGTGCGCACCGTACTGATGGACGCCGCCAAAAGCGAGGGCGGACTGACGCTCTTTCCCAACCCTGCCCGCGAAAAGGTCATCCTGCTGGCGCCCGGAAAACTCGGGAACGCGCAGCTGCACCTCTACGATCTCGCCGGCAGGCAGGTGCCCCTGCACTACCGCGCACAGGATAACCAGGTCGAGCTGAGCATCAGTCACCTGCCGGCCGGCCTGTACCTGCTCCGACTGACCAACGCCGGTGAAACAATGAGCCGGCGGCTGCTCATCGAGCGGTGAGCTAGATGGGTTTGGCGACGCTTCGCTCGCCGGCCTGTGGGGGCCTGAAGCAACTGCTTCAGGGCGGTGGGGGCTCGGCTATCGCCTCGCTGAGGGGGGCTGGTCCAGGTGTTTCCCCGGCGAATCCTCCCCTCAGCGAGTGAGCGCAGCGAATGAGCCCCCATAATCGGGGTGCAGTGTAGCACCCCGATCCCTACAGGCCGGCGGGCGAAGCGCCCCCCGCATCGCCGGAAAAAAGCAAGTTCACTTGGTGTTGAAGGCACTAGTACACCGTGTATTAAGTTAGTTAGCATTTTGAACGAGGGGATTTTTTCCTCAATCAAGGCGCTGCGGAGCCTCGTAGCCTTAAGCTACGAAGGCGAGCACGCAACGAAGAGTGAGGGAAAAAGAGCCCTTCAAAATGTTAAAAAATTTATTACACGGTGTACTAGTCTCCTCTTTCCTTTCAAAAAAAGTCCTAATTTTGCGGTTTGTTTGAAACCGGGACGGGGCCAATCCTGTTATAAGGTTTTTCCTGTCAATCGAAAACAAGCCGTTGGAGGCTTACACATATGAAAGAATTAAGAAACATAGCCATTATTGCCCACGTCGATCACGGCAAGACGACCCTCGTCGACAAGATGCTGCTCGCCGGCCAGTTGTTTGCTGAGCACGAGCAGCCCGGTGAGCTGATCCTCGACAACAACGATCTGGAGCGCGAGCGCGGGATCACTATTTTGTCGAAGAACGTGTCGATCACTTACAAGGATGTCAAAATCAACGTCATCGATACACCGGGTCACAGTGATTTCGGCGGCGAAGTGGAACGCGTGCTCAATATGGCCGACGGCGTGCTGCTGCTTGTCGATGCCTTTGAAGGACCGATGCCGCAGACGCGCTTTGTACTGCAAAAAGCCATCGAACTGGGCCTGAAGCCCATCGTGGTGATCAATAAAGTCGATAAGCCTAACTGTACGCCGGAAGAGGTGCACGAGGCGGTTTTCGATCTGATGTTCAATCTCGATGCCACTGAAGAGCAGCTCGACTTCCCCGAGATTTACGGTTCGGCCAAATACGGGTGGATGAGCAAGGACTGGCGTCAGCCAACCGATGATATCACTCCCTTGCTCGATACCATCATCGAGCACATCCCGGCCCCGGAAGTGGAAGAGGGCAATCTGCAAATGCTGATTACCTCCCTGGATTACAGCAATTATCTGGGCCGAATGGCTATCGGCCGCGTACAGCGGGGCAGCCTGCAGAACGGGCAGCAGGTGGCGATCGTCAAAAAGGATGGCGCCGTAGAGAAGCAGCGCATTCGCGGTCTCTATGTCTTCGACGGTTTTGAAAAGAAAGAGGTCGAGCGCGTGGAAGCCGGAGAAATATGCGCCCTGTACGGTCTGGAAAGTTTCGACATCGGGGATACTATCGCCGATTCGGAAAACCCCGAGGCCCTGCCTACTATCGCTATCGACGAGCCGACCATGAGCATGGTCTTCACCATCAATAATTCGCCCTTCTTCGGAAAAGAAGGTAAATATGTCACTTCGCGCCACATCAAAGAGCGCCTGATGAAGGAGCTGGAGAAAAACCTGGCCTTGCAAGTGGAGGAGACCGGTTCGGCCGATACCTTCCGCGTTTTCGGTCGTGGGGTGCTGCACCTGGCGGTACTTATTGAGACGATGCGCCGGGAGGGGTATGAACTGCAGATCGGCCAGCCGCAGGTCATTCTTAAGGAAATCGACGGCGTTAAGCACGAGCCGGTGGAAGAGTTGAACATCGATCTGCCCGAGTCGGTTTCGGGAACGGCCATTGAAATGGTGACCCGCCGCAAGGGCGTCATGTTGTCGATGGAGCCCAAAGGCGACCGCATGCTGCTGCGCTTTGAAATTCCCTCACGCGGTATCATCGGCCTGCGTAGCCAGATGCTGACGGCTACCGCCGGCGAAGCGATCATGAATCACCGTTTTCTGGAGTTCCAGCCCTACAAAGGCAAGATTCCGGAGCGTATCAACGGCTCCCTGATCTCCATGGAAACCGGCAAGTCGATTCCTTATAGCATCAATAACCTGCAGGACCGGGGCAAGTTTTTCGTCGGTCCCAATGAGGAGATCTACGAAGGACAGGTGGTCGGCGAAAACAGCCGTCCCGGCGACCTGGTGGTCAACCTCACCAAGACCAAGAAGCTGACCAACATGCGCGCCTCCGGCTCCGATGACAAAATGCGTCTCGTGCCACCGCAACGCTTCTCCCTCGAAGAAGCACTGGAATATATTCAGGGCGACGAGTACGTGGAGGTTACACCCGAATCGATTCGCCTGCGCAAGATCTACCTCAAAGAGAACGATCGCAAGCGCGCCAAAAACAAAGCCTTCGCCGGGTAAGCAGCTGCTTTGACAGCTTATACTGCCCCTGGTGATAGGCAAAAAGCCGGAAGGCTTGCCCGACCCACACATGGGCGGGCGGAAGCGACTATAGGTAGCCCCATACCGACGAAGGAGGCCGGGGTCGGAAGAATACAGACATTACGCAACATTCCGGCTTCAAACTTCCTTTTTCCTTTTCCATTTCATAGAATGAATTACGCTCTTTTTCGGGTTCGATGAGCTTCTTTAGTCCTTCCGCCCGCCCCGAGGCAACGAGGGGCGGGTAAACTTTCCCACTTCCGCTCGTCCCTCCTGCTGCCGGGGCGGGTAAACTTTCCCACTTCCTAACATCAAATCTCTGATATTCTTCAATTTACGATCACGTAGCAGTCATGCAGAAAAAGATAGGCTGTGTACTCTGGCAATTGCATCCCATTCTACACGGTGACGAAGAGCGTTTGGAGAATTTTTGCAAAGCACTCAGCCGTGATTTCCGTAACGTCATCGAATTCCGTCACAAATCCTGGTTCGATGAGCCTTATTACGATATCCTTCGCCGGTATGATGTAGGCTTCTGCATTATCTCCGCCCCGGAAGGCCTGCCCGAGGATACTCTCAGTACAACGGATTACGCCTACCTGCGCTTTCACGGCAAGTCGGAAGAATGGTACCAGTATGATTACAATGAAAAGGAACTCCGGAAATGGCTCAACAGAATGGATGACCTGGAAGTAGGGGAGTGGTTCGCCTATTTTAACAACACCTACAAGGGCTATGCGGTAGAGAATGCATTGAAGATGAAGGCGATGGTGGGAGGGTGAAGCAGGAGGCGGGGAGATGAGCCTGTCTTATAAGATGCGTGTAAAGAAAAAGCGCCAAATTTATACTCGACGTAAATTGGTTTGAGAAGCTTCTCAAACCGATTAAGTCGGTATATGCCGACATTTATCGTCGGCATAATTGCACGCGGAGGCGCAGAGGACGCAAAGAATATGGACGCTCTCCGTCCTCTGCGAGCCCTGCGTGCAATAGTTCTGACTGATACTTTGCGAGCCAAATTATGAGACGTCCTCCCCGTCAGCACCCAGTTCATTTCACCTCAAGGGTCGTCTTTTGCTCCTCCCCGTTGTGTTCTACAATTATATCGTACTTTCCTTTGTACAGGTAAAGCTTTCCATTATCGGCCTTTTCCAGTTTGATGGGTTTCTCATCTTCTTTCCTTTTTTCATTCACTAGTTCCTGATACTCCTCCAGCATTTTCTCGTCAATGGAAAAGTCGTAAGGAAGGTAATTCAGCCCGCGTTGCAGCTCGGCTTCGAACTGCTGTAGGGTGAGATCGCCCGTACGGATGCTGATCTTTGCTTTTCCTGCCTTTTTGGCGTAAGCCGGAATATGCATCTCCGGCTCGTTGGGCTCGGCCCAGTTGGCGTAGGCGTCGCCCCAGCGCGAGCGGTAGCGGATGGGGTCGACGGCAAAAACGTGGAGGTTTTCGGCCATGAGTTCATCGGTCAACTGCTGCATTTCCTTGACATTGCCGATGTAAATTGAGCGACCGTGGGTTCCGACGACCAGTTCGTGCTCGCGGGGGTGCACCACCACGTCGTGTACGGCGACGGCGGGCAGCTCGTTGTTCATGAGCATAAAGTTTTCCCCGCGGTCGATGGAAATGTAAAGGCCGTGGTCGGTGCCTACGTATATTATATCGGGGTTTACCGGATCTTCTTCCACCGTATTGACCGGTTCGAGGGGGAGGTCTTCTCCGATGCGTTCCCAGGTCTGGCCATAGTTGGAGGATTTGAAAACGTAGGGCGTGAAGTCGTCCCATCGGTAGCCGTTGAGGGAGGCGTAGACGGTTCCTTCCTCGTGGGCGGAGGCGAAGACACGGGTGACCCACATGTCGGCGGGCAGCTCATCGCTGATGCGTTGCCAGCTGCCGCCGGCATCCTTTGTCACATGAATAAGCCCGTCGTCGGAGCCGGCATAGAGCAGGCCAAAGCGGAGCGGCGACTCGTGCAGGGTGCTCAGGGTAGAGAAGGCGACGTCCCCGGTTTTTCCGCCGGTGGTCAGATCGGGGGAGATTTCCGTAAAGTCATCGCCTTGATTGAGGGAGCGGTGCACCTTATTGGAGCCCATGTACAGGATGTCCTGGTTATGGACGGATAGGTGTATGGGAGTCTGCCAGTTCCAGCGCAGAGGCCGTTCGCCGAGTTTGTGTTTGGGCGTGATGTATTTTCTGTTACCGTTTTCGGTATGGAGGCGGTAGTAATTGCCGAACTGGAAGCCGGTGTAAACGGTGGCGTTATCGCGGGTATCCACGGCTACCTGCATCCCGTCGCCGCCCATAATTTCGCGGTAGGGATACTGGCCGGTGCCGTGCCAGCGGGTGCTGGGCTCGTAGGTGCTGGGGCCCATCCACACGCCGTTGTCCTGCAGGCCGCCGTATATGCGGTAAGGTTCGGCCATATCGACGGTCACGGCATAGAACTGGCCGAGAGCAGGCGTGTTGCACTTGATCCAGGATTCGCCGTCGTCGTAGCTGATATTGACGCCGCCGTCATTGCCGAGAATCAGGTGGCCGGAGCGCCCGGGGTTGATCCAGAGGGCATGGTGGTCAGCGTGTACATTATCGCCTTGGATCGATTTCCAGGTCTTGCCGCCGTCGCCGGAGCGAAGGACAGGCACGCCCATGACGTAGAGCTTATCGGGGTCCTGTGGGGCCACGCGAATCTGGCCGAAGTAATAGCCATATGAATTGTAAACGGCGTCGAGGTAATCCTCATGGGTTTTGGTCCAGGACTGTCCGCCGTCGTCCGACCGGTACACTTCCAGGCCGATTACCGGCGTATCGAAGAGCAGGGAGTTGGCATCCTCGACGTATTCGACGAGGGCGACGGGTTGTATCTCGTCATTTTCCACCATACTGATTACCTCATCCAACGAATATTCATCCGGAAAGCTGTACCGTTGGAGGTAGTCGTTGATCAGGTATTTTTCGACCTTGAGGAAAGCTTCCTTACTCATTTCGCGCAGTTCCTCCTTGGTGAGCATATTTTCCTCTTCCTCCTCTTTAGGGCGGCGGAAGTAATTGTCGACCGCGGCAAAGAGGACGGGATTTCCGTCCACCCTGGTGAGGGCCAGTCCGATTCGTCCGGCGCCTTCCCCGCTGGGAAAGTTGGCCTCGTCGCCGGTGATTCGCTCCCAGCTCTCGCCGCCGTCGCTGCTTTTATAGATTGCACTGCCTTCGCCCGCCTCCACAAAGTTCCAGGCCCGGCGGCTGCGTTCCCACATGGCGGCGTAGAGGATCTCCGGGTCCTGGGGGTCGATGAGCAGGTCGACGGCGCCGGTGTTGTCATTGACATAGAGCGTTTTTTCCCAGGTTTCCCCTCCGTCGGTGGTTTTGTAAATGCCTCGCTCGGGATTGGAAGAATAGAGATGACCAAGGGCGGCAACCCATACCGTGTTAGGATCTTCCGGGTGCAGGATGATACGGCCGATGTGTTGGGTCTCCGGCAGCCCGAGATGCTCCCAGTTTTGGCCGCCGTCCATACTCTTATAGATGCCGACGCCGGCGTAGGAGGAGCGGCTGGAGTTGACCTCACCGGTACCGACCCAGATGATGTCGCGCTCCCAGTCGACGGCGATATCGCCGATGGTCATGACCATCTCATTATCAAACAGCGGCTCGAAGGAGATGCCGTTGTTCGTCGTTTTCCATAGCCCCCCGGAGGCGTAGGCGACGTAAAAGTGGCTGGGGTCATCTTCCCGGACATCGAGATCGGCGACGCGCCCGCTGAAAACCGTCGGGCCGGCGGGGCGAAATTTAATGCCGTTGACGATGGACGCTTTTTCCAGGGCTTTTCGCTGTTCGTAGCTTTCCACGCGCTGGTCGGCAGGCGTGTAGGGAGGCTGTTCATTTTGCGCCCGGAGCTGAGCGGTATAGCAAAGGATGAGAAAGAGCAGTATGCGCTGCATAGACTTCATTTTTGGTTAGATGCTTGTATTTGTCTCTTTGTTTTCTTTGGCAAGCGGGAGCTCTAAAGATCTAAAAAATAATTTACTTGGGAATGACGGCGCCCTACGCTTGGCAGTATTGAATCTCGAAAGCATTTCTCTTATACGGATTGTTTTTGTAAATTTAATTTGTGGAATAAAAAATCGCTCAGGTTACTTCTCATGTACCTGACATCTCTGCACCCATTCTGAATACTTACAGTACGAAATTTTTCCAGAAAAATTAATGCTGCGCCCGAGGTTTATGTAATCGGGTCGTAACGGGCATCCTGCAGGTGAAACGTTTTTGGGCCTGTCCTTTCAAAGAGCACCTCTCTGGAGTGGCGCTGTTTTTCCATAATTAAAAAAGTCTTTTATGTTTATTTCAAAAAATCTGTTCACCTTCAGCTTGGCCCTGTTGCTGTCGGCTATCCTGTTTTCCTGTGACTCCCCGCCGGAGTCTTTACAGGCCACGGTTAAAAATCCGGAAATGGCTCGTAAAGCAGCGGGCGTCTACGCCGGGGAGGTGCCCTGCGCCAGCTGTGCAGGCATTAACTACCGGGTAAATCTCAAGCCGGATTTCACTTACGAAGCACGCATGGTGTACAAGGGAGAACCGGAGCAGCAGGACACGGTGGAGCTGTCCGGCAGCTATAGCTTTACCGAAGACAGCATCCTGGTGTTAGAGAAAGAGGAACCAGGTATGAATTACTTTAAAGTAGAGCCGGCCAAATTGCGCATGCTGAATCTGGAAGGGAACGAAATTACCGGCGTCCTGGCGGATAAATACGTGCTTAACGAGCTCACGCGTGCCAGGCCCACAATCGCGCCTGCACAGGAAGAAAAAAAGCCGAATAACGATCTGATGCGTAAACTACATGAGCGCGGGATAGACTTCTACGCCCGCGGCAATGAACCTTTCTGGTCACTGGACCTGGATTTTGAAGAAATCTTCACCTTCACCACTATGGCGGGCATGAAGCTGAATACCCCTCCGGTGGAAGGTAACTTTGCCATGGACGCCGTTCCTCCCCGGGTGCGTTACTTCGCAGAGGTGGAATCGGGTACGCTGATATTCACGATAATCGGAAAAGAATGTATGGACAACATGTCGGGGGAAATGTTTACCCATACCGTAGAAGTGGAGGCCAAATACGGTGCTGAGGAGGAATTTTCCACCTTCAAAGGCTGCGGCCGCTACGTCACCGACTACGATCTGGCCGGAACCTGGACGCTCAGCAGCATGGGCGGCGAGGAAATCGATGCGGAAAACCTGCAAAAGGGCGCGCCACAGCTCACTTTCGATCCCGAAGCCCTGCGCGTCAGCGGCCACGGAAGCTGCAATAATATCAACGGAAGCTTTCAGATGCAAAAGGACGCCATCCGCTTCAGTCAGATGGCCTCCACCATGATGGCTTGCCCGAATATGGAGCTGGAGGAGGCTTTTACCAAAAAGATTTCCGGCCGCCAGCTGAAGTACGAACTGACGGACGGGCAGCTGACCCTGATCCATCCGGACGGAACGAAGATGGTCTTCGAGAAGGGATAGGGGGCTTTTGGGAGAGGAAAAGTTTTGCAGGAATGCCGCTACAATTTCTTGCCGGGTTTTGATAAACATTGACGCGGTATTCCTGCAAAACTTTCTATCCCCCAAGTCAAGAGCAAAGCGAAGCAGTTACGGGCCACCATTTACACCTGCGGTTTTTCTTCTTTCTTTTCGGGTTTTTTCTGCAGGTTGTCCCATCCTTCCTTTTCCAGGAAGTAATCGATGATTTTGGCGATGTCTTTCATTTTGATATTGGTGCGCATATTGAGAAAGACGAAATCGGACTCGTCGTTGATGAGAAAGAAGAGGTGGCGCAGTTTTTCGCCTTTCTCCCGGACCATCACGTTGACGGTAGTCGACTTGTCACGGACGACGATGAGTTCTTCGAAGTGGTCGGCGCGTGCATTGCGGACGAAAGTTTGGATATCGGCCGGAGAAATAGGGCTTTGCTCCTCGGCGATCATAAACTGCAGGCGTTTGACCTTTTTGGCGAGTTGGAGCATGGCTTTGGTGTCCTCATCGTCCACCAGGTCGTGGGCGATACCTGTGCCGGCATAGATCAGCCAGCCGGGGATGGTCATATTTTTTACGCCCGCTTTGCGTTTGTGTTCTTGATAAAAGGAGCTCACGGAAGCGGGGGAACCGCAGGAACTGAGGAGGATGGCGATAAGCGGGAGCAAGAAGAAATATCTGGACATGGTGAAGTTTTTTGGTGACAGGAGCTTGAGAGACCATTCAGTTTTGGCGTTACTTATTTTCGTCATCCTCGATGGTTTTGGCCAGTTGACTGATCTTGTTGAGGTCGAGGGCGCCGACAAAGCTTAGCATAACGAATTCATTGCCACCGACGAGCAGCAGCAGTTCGTGGATAATGTCGCCGCCGTCATCGCGAACGAGAAATTCGACATTATCGCCGTCGCGATCCCGAACGGTCATGAGCACTTCGTATTCATCAGTGTTAATTTTCGCTTTAGCCTCTTGGTAGAGTTGCATGGCGTCATCCTCTGAAACGAGGATGCGCAGTCCCTGCAGGTCCTGGGCGATTTCCATGATGGCCTGCGATTCGCGGTCGCTGTCGAACTTATCGATGTCCAGCTTGCCGATCATCTGGAACAGTTTCGGGCTGATGTAGACAACGGTGAAGCGTTCATCCTCAACGTATTGCTGGAAATATTTGTCGATGGCGTTGATCTGTGATTGGGCGCCGGCGCTAAAGGCCGGGGCGAGCAGCATGGTCAGTAATAAAACTTTCAAGTATTTCATGGTGGTATTGATTTTACAGATGATTAGTTTTTAAAGTAGCGGGTGACTTCCTGAAACTTATCCATTTCCCGGGCGGCTTTGGAAGCGCCCTCTTTGATTTCACCGGATACTTTTCTCAGGGCCATCCGGGTGATGCGGTAGGCCTCTTCCGGCGACTCGGGCTCGTACTTCGACCAGTCGATACCGGCCTGTTGCGTTGCGGGGGCCGGGTGGGGGGAGAACCACCAGACGCCGACGGCGAGCAGGAGCACGGCGGCCACGCGGGCCAGTACCGGCCAGAGTCGCCGGCTGTGGGGCCGTTCCGGTTCGATCTGGCTGAGTTGCTGCATCAGGCGCTCATCAAATTCTTCGCTCAGCCTTTCTTTCCGGGCGGTGTGAAAGTGCTGGAACAGGTTCTGATAGGGCGCCAGTTCAGGGTCTACATTTTCGCGGTTGAAGTAGTCGCGCAGTTGCGCCTCCTCGCGCAGGGTACTGAGGCCCTCGAAGTAGCGGTCCAGTAGTATTTCAATGTCTTTGCGATCCATAGGATTCGGATTTTATCAAAAATGTTCGCATTTGTTTTCTTGCACGGGACAGGTTGACTTTAACCTGGCTCATCGGAAGCTGCAGCGTATCACAGATTTCCTGATAGCTCATCTCTTCGATGTCACGCAGGTGCATTACCAGCCGTTGTTTTTCCGGCAGTTGGTTCATCAGTTGACGGATGTGCCCCAGGGTATCATTGGAAGCAGTAACCTGGTAGGGGGTGGGGCTGTCGCCTTCCAGGTGATAAGCCTGTTCTATACGGTCAGTGCGCTGATGTTTGCAGCGCAATTTATCGATTGACAGGTTCTTGGCCAGGCGCATCGACCAGGCCTCCAGGTTGTCAATCTCACTGATCCGGCTCCACTGGCGCCACAACTTGATGCAGGTTTCCTGCACCACGTCTTCGGCTTTCGTCCGGTCGCGGACGATGCTCAGGCTGAAACGGAAAAGTTTTTGCTTGAGCGGCGATATCTGCTTGTTAAATTCTTTCAGGCTCATTTCATAAGGGCGACGGCTGGATCACCGACTTTGTTACAGTTAAGAGAAACTTTTTTTGAGCTCAGGCATTTTTATGCTGAATGCTGTGGAATTCGCAAAGCCACCATTGCACAGGGTGAACCCGACCAGATCGCGTAGCGAGATAGGCGGGCTGGATGTAGTCAAATTATTTTAGTTCGGCTGAGTTTTCCGGCGTCTTGCCGGATTCCTGTACAATTTGTGAAGGAAATACTAAGAAGTCCGGAAATTTATACCAGTTGCCGGAATACCACTATATTTGAGGCTTCCGGACCTACGACGGCCATGCAATGTTTATGATTAAGAAAATAGATCGTTTAATATTCACGAGTTTCGTGATGCCGTTTCTGGCGGCATTTATGATTGCCGTTTTCGTACTGCTCATGCAGACGCTGTGGCTTTACGTGGATGATATTGCGGGAAAGGGCCTGGGCATGTTGATGGTTATAGAGCTGCTTGCCTACAAATGCGTGTCACTTATTCCACTGGCGCTGCCAATCGCCATCCTCATCTCATCGGTCATGGTCATGGGCAACCTGGCGGAACACTACGAATTATCGAGCTTTAAATCGGCCGGGGTCCGGCTGTTGCGCGTTATGCGCCCGTTGATTTTCTCGGGCATGCTGGCCTCGTTGTTTTCCTACTACTGCTCTAATTACCTCATACCGGTCGCCAATCTGAAATTCGGTTCCCGCATGTACGATATCCAGCGTCAGAAGCCGACACTGCGGCTTGACTCCGGCGTATTCAACTACGATTTTCAGGGGTACGCTATACATATAGGCGAGAAAGGGGCCGACGGCAAACACATCGAGGACGTACTCATTTACGACCACAGCAGCGATAATAGTAACGAATTCAGTCAGATCGTGGCTGAAAAAGGAGAGATGTACGCGACCGGGGGCGGGAGCTATTTCGTGATGAACCTCGAAAACGGTCACCAATATGTAGAGTCGCGTCCCGGCCGGTCGGGAAACGAGAAATACCCCTTCGTCCGGACCTCTTTCGATGAATGGACCAAAGTGTTTGACCTGACGGAGTTCCAGCTGAGCCGCACCGACGAGGAGCTCTTCAAGTCGAACCGCAGCATGCTCACCATCGATCAGCTCTACGAGGCGGTCGATTCGCTGACGATCAAGATAGAAGAGCGGGAGGTAGGCTTTTCAAATATAGTCAGCAATTATTTTTACTTTGAAGAGGTGGATAGCTCCTTTCTAGAGCCACAAATCGATTCGATTCCGGAAGTGCAGTCGGACCCCGATCTGCCGCAGGAAAAAGTGGACACCAACGGTCCTGTGCGGGTCAATCAGTCTCCGGCAAACCAGCTGGAAAAGTTCGGCCGCCGCTGGATGGCGGATCGCAGCAGCCAGGGGGGCGGCGGTGAGACAGCTGCTGCCGGGAGCGATTCGCTGAAACAAAAGCGGCTGATGGAAAAACTCCAGCGCTACAGCGGGCAGCGGGCGGCGGAACAGGAAGGACTGGATACGCTGGAAGCTTTTGACAGCATTATCGAAACCTTTCCCATTTATGAGCAGAAGCGCTTGTATAGCAAAGCCAAAACTTTTGCCCGCAGTATCCATGGGCAGGCAGAGGCGGCTGTACGTTTTTTGCACGACTTACGGGAGAGCAAGGTGAAGCATATTTACGACCTGCATATGAAGTACAGTATGGCGGTTGTTTGTATCATCTTTGTATTCATTGGTGCGCCGATGGGGGCCATTGTCCGCAAAGGAGGGTTTGGTTATCCGATACTGGTATCCATTATCTTCTTTATGGTGTTCGTCATTCTGACCATCTTCTGCCGGAAAATTGCCGAAAGCCTCGTGCTCCCTGCCGTGGTAGCGGCCTGGGTGCCCAACCTGATCCTGTTTCCGGTCGGACTATTGCTCACTATCCGGGCCATGAACGACTCCAAGGTGGTTGATATGAGCGGCTACGCGGCCTTTTTTCAACGGATTTTCAAAAAGAAAGCAGCGCAGCCATGAAGGCTCCCCTAGAACAGTTGCGGGCCCTGGGACGGGAAAATACCTATTTCTTTTTCAGCTTTACGTTTTTCCTCCTGGCCGGTGGCGCCGGTTTATTAACTTCCCAGACCGGAGACCTCGTCTTCTTTTTCAGCGATCATCGTAGTGTTGCCGGGGATCTGTTCTTCCGTTACGTCACTACGCTGGGAGAAGGACTCTTTTTTGTCTTAGGGGTTATCGCTCTTTGTTTTATTCGTTATCGCTACGCTGTGATACTGCCTTTTTTGGGATTGGCGGTGTCCATTGTCACCCAGTCGGCCAAGGCTTTTTTTGCGCACCCCCGGCCCTATGCTTATCTGACGGAAGTGCAAATGCTCGACCGCCTCGTGCCGGTGGCAGGCGTACCCCTGCACGGCGGTTGGAACAGCTTTCCTTCGGGACACACGATGGCCGGCTTTGCGCTTTTTGCTTTTCTGGCACTGTGCCTGCCGAGAAAAAAAGGGGCGGGCCTGCTTTTTTTCCTGCTGGCCCTGTTGGTCGGTATCTCACGGGTTTACCTGGGGCAGCACTTTTTTAAAGACATCTATTTGGGGAGCATCCTGGGCGTTTTGCTCGCGCTTATTTTTTACGTACTGGCCGAACGGCTGCCGGCCCGGCGTTGGCCCTGGCTGGATAAAAGGCTTAGGTTGAGGGCCTGAGTATTCCCCCCCTCTCTTTCCCGGCTTGTAGTCTACTTCACTGTCTTGATCTCGCCCGTCTTAATCTTATTCACATAAGAAGTGATTTCCTCGCGCACCTTGGGCATCAGGATCACCAGGCCGATCATATTGGGTACCACCATGGCGAAGATCATGGCGTCGGAGAAATCGGTCACGGCGCCGAGACTGGCGGCGGAGCCAAGCACGACAAACACGCAAAAGAGGATCTTGTAGCTGTAATCGGCGATTTTGTTACGGCCGAACAGGAACATCCAGCTTTGCAGGCCGTAGTAGGACCAGCTCAGCATAGTGGAAAAAGCGAAGAGCACCACCGCGATGGTCAGTACGTAAGGGAACCAGGGAATTACCGATTCGAAGGCGGCGGAAGTGGCGGCGACGCCGTCGGGGATGGGGGCGCCGTATTCCATAATGGTGCCGTCGCCGTTGGTGATAATGATGACCAGTGCCGTCATGGTACAGACAACTACCGTATCGATAAAGGGTTCGAGCAGGGCTACCACGCCTTCACTGGCAGCGTGCTCGGTACGCACAGCGGAGTGAGCGATGGCGGCCGAGCCGACACCGGCCTCGTTGGAGAAGGCGCCGCGCCGGAAACCCTGAATGAGCACGCCGACAAAACCACCGGCAACGCCCATGGGGGTCATGGCGCCGCTGAAAATTTGACCGAAGGCCCAAGGTATTTCACTGAAGTGGGAAAAGATGATAATCAGGGCGGCGACTACATAAACGCCGCACATAAAGGGCACCACGCGTTCGGTCACCTTCCCGATGCGCTTGATGCCGCCAATGATGACCAGCGCGACAATCGTGGCCATAACGACCCCGAAAATGAGGCCCGAAGCGCCGGAAGTGGCGCCGATCATACTATTGAACTGTTCGGCGGCCTGATTGGCCTGAAACATATTGCCGCCTCCGAAAGAGCCCCCCACACACATGATGGAGAAAAAGACGGCGAGCACCTTGCCCAGGCCGGAGAGGCCTTTTTCGGAAAGACCTTTGGTCAGGTAATACATCGGGCCGCCGTAAACGGTGCCGTCCGGCCCGATATCCCGGTATTTTACACCCAGGGTACATTCCGTAAACTTGGAAGCCATCCCCAGCAAGCCGGCGCAGATCATCCAGAAGGTGGCGCCCGGCCCGCCGATGGAAATGGCGATAGCCACCCCGGCGATGTTGCCCAGGCCGACGGTGCCCGAGAGGGCAGCAGTCAAGGCCTGAAAGTGGGATACTTCTCCGCTCTCGTTCGGGTCGGAGTACTTGCCCCGCACCGTATCGATGGCCAGCTTAAAGCCCCGGAACTGGATAAACTCGAAGTAAAGAGTAAATATGGTGGCCCCCAAAAGCAGAATGATAATGACGATCGGCATCTGACTGGTGGCATCCTCCCCAAACTGAATAGGATAGAAAACAATGTTCGACACTGTGGTGGAGATCGGCTCGAAAGCATCATTCACGCGCTCATCCCATCCCACTTCCTCTTCCTGGGCCGATGCCAGTAAAGGACTCAGTACTGTAAAAAGCAGTAAAAGTATTTTTCTCATGGTCATCTCTGGTTCAATAGTGTTGGTGTTTTCGTAAAAATGCGGTTTAAGGTATTTCTTTCTTTTTATTTTTTCAAAATAAACGCTAGCTTAATCCTGGCTTCGTCAGGCACGAGGCGAATCTTTCGTTTGAAAGCAGCGCAATTTAACTAATCCTGTTACTTCTCTCCAAGGAAGGAACGAATTTATTATTTATAAAGCTTTGCAGCAAGAACACACTGACGAAGAACTGATTAAGCTCCTGAGGAAGGATGGAGACCGCGCGATGGAGTTGCTCTTCCACCGCTTTTACGCCTATTTGTGTCGCAGCGCCTACCGCGTATTGGGTGAAGAGGCCGTAGCGGAAGACCTGGTACAGGAAGTGTTTTACGAGCTGTGGAAACGCCGCAAAGAGCTGCACATTACCACTTCCCTGAAAGCCTATTTACGTCGGGCTACCGTGAACAAGACACTGAACTACATCCGGGATCAGCGCAAGGTGTACTTTGAACAGGAGGACAAGATATCGCTGCCTGCCTTGAGACCCAGCGCCGTGCAGCGTCTGGAAGCCGCTGAATTGCAGCAACTCATCGATCAATCGATCGACAGCCTGCCGGAGCGTTGCCGCATCATCTTTATTTTAAGTCGATTTGAAGACATGACCTATAAAGAGATAGCCTCCGAACTTGGTATTTCGGAGAAAACAGTCGAAAACCAGATTTCCAAGGCGCTGCGCCTGCTGCGGGAAGCATTGGGGCCATATCTCATGCAGGCCTTATTTCTCTTTTTCGCAGGATGGTGGTAAGGCGCCGGGCATAACGGAGGCGTCATCAAATCGGGAGGGCTTTCGCCCAAGCCGGCTTTTCGGTAAAAGCCGCTCAAGATAAAACAGGTAACTCAATAGTGCCTGGGTACTTGAAAAAAAGTTAAAAATTTTAACAACAGCATAGGGGAAGAAACTTAAGTTAGTGTCTTCAAAACAGGAAGAACAGTTAGAATGGAATACCCGAAAATTATACAACTATTACTGAAGCGCCGAAAAGGCCGTCTTTCCGGGGAGGAGCAGGGCGAGTTGGACGAGTGGCTGAAGGAAAGTCAACGCCATAAAAAAGAGGCGGGGCTGTACGATAAGATTTGGAACCTGTCCAGTCAGTATAAGGCGGGGTACGAACCCGACACCGGCGCCGGGCTGGATCGCTTTCGCCGTCGGGTACAGGCTGAACAGCCGGCCGGCGGCACTTCCCTCCGCTGGTGGCTCATCATTGTGCTGATCGCCTTGCTGGGGCTTTTGGGTTGGTATCTGTGGCAGCGGACACAAGCGGCGCCTCCTTCCGAACCGGTTGCCACCACTACCGGAGCCGGTGAACAGCGCACCTTGACTCTACCCGACGGCAGTCAGGTATTTCTCAATGAAAAATCACGGATTCTCTATCCTGCCGAATGGCCCGCCGGTACTGCCCGGGAAGTTCAGCTTCAAGGAGAAGCTTTTTTCGAGGTGCGCCCTCAACCGGGTAATGCTTTCACCGTTCGCACTCCGGAAACGGAGATTCGGGTGCTGGGTACGGCTTTTAACGTCCGGGCCTACCTTGACGAGGCAGAGACGGCAGTGACCGTCGAAGAAGGCCGCGTTGCCTTCCGCACCCTCGATGAACAGCAATCCCTGACACTGGAAGCCGAAGACAAGGGCATCTGCGAGCACGGCGGCCTGATGTATCCTATTGAAAATGCCGGTGTGAATGCCCGCCCCTGGCAGTCGGGCGTTCTCCGCTTTCGCAAAACGCCCATGCGCGAAGTAGCGCGCTCCCTCCAACAGTACTTCGGTCTCGTTCTCGACCTGCAGCGCTCCAACATCGCGGAGTGCGCCTTCACTTATCCTCCGCTTCAGCAGGACGAAGTTGATCAGCTAAAACAAACGCTGGAAGCCGTTTATCAGGTGCGTATCGAACGAGTTGCCCAGGATACTTTACGCCTCTTCGGTGGTAAAGCCTGTAAAGAGTGATCCCTGTCCGGCGTTGTTTTACAGATTGATCAGCGCCCGGTTGGGCTATCCGCAAATAGCGGGAGTGAAGCTGTCCGAAAGTTTCGCCATACCCGGCAGCGCCGGAATGAGTTTAGCGACTCCAATCATCTTTTGTCTCCGCCATACGGAATGAGGTAAACGACTGGTACGGGGCCCGGCCCGGCAAACTTTTTTTGAATTCCTCCGCAAATAGCCGTAAATTAGTTATCATTCATATCACCCGGCTTAGATGATGAGGCGATTCTCTCTAGTTCTGCTTACCGGTCTATTGATGACTCATCTGGCTGCGCAGGAATTGCTGCAGCAGCGTATCAGTCTTTCTATGAGTGATACACCGCTTGAAGAAGCGCTCTTCATCTTAATGGATGACGACGGCATTCCTCTATCTTTCAACAACGATATCCTTCCTCCCAAGCAAATGACTGCTGTGTTGCAGGATCGCCCCTTAGAAGCGATTCTGGATTATGTGCTCCGCAATACCGGGCTGAGCTTTCGGCGCGTAGGCCGGCAAATTGTGTTATTCGAGCTCGACTACGATACGCCTTCTCTGGAATCGCCAAGCTACACGCTTAGTGGATATGTGCAGGATGCAGATACCGGAGAGCCGCTGATCTATGCGGGCGTTTTTGACGAGCAGAGCAAGAAGGGAACCATGACCAATGAATTTGGATTCTTCAGTCTGACCTTGCCGGCGGGAAAGGTAGATCTGCTATGCTCCTACATCGGCTATGAACCGGAAGGCAGGGAAATAGAGCTGAAGGCCGACCGGCGGCTCCATCTCGGCCTGCGCACCGCCCTGGTCCTGGAGGAGGTGCTTGTCGTCGCGGAAGATCCGCTGAGGGACCGCTCCGCACTGGGGGGGCGAACCGATGAGATTACCCTTTCGGAGGTAGCTGCCTTTCCACAGCTGGGTGGAGAGCCCGATGCGGTGCGCCTCACTCATTTTCTCCCCGGCGTTCAAACCGGTACGGACGGCATCGGCGGCATTTTTGTACGCGGAGGGGATGCCGGGCACAACCTGGTGTTGCTCGACGGCGTGCCGGTGTATAACCTCTTCCACGGCGCCGGTCTTTTCTCCATTTTCAACGCCGACGCGCTGAAGAGTGTGCGGCTGATGAAAGGCGCTTTTCCGGCGCGCCACGGCGGCCGTCTCGCATCCGTACTCGACGTACGCACCCGCGACGGCAACCGGCAGGAGTTTCAGGGGACAGCCGGTATAGGCTTGCTGTCGGCCCGCGCCACCGTAGAAGGCCCCCTGATCAAAAACAAGAGCTCTTTTATTATCTCGGCCCGCCGCTCCTTTCTCGACTGGTACCTGCGCCCAGCCTCTCAACAGCTCAAAGCAAAGCAGGGGGAAAACGGCGCCGTGGACTATAACTTCTACGACTTCAGCGCCAAATTCAACATCGAGGCCAGTCCCCGCGACAAACTTTTCCTGAGCTTGTACAGCGGCCGCGACAACTTTCTCAACTACGGGGAAGCCCGGCAGGCCTTCCGGCTTGGTGAAGACCGGGAAAAACAACAGCTGCTCAATTATAACTCCCATTACCGCGAAAAACTATTCTGGGGCAACCAGGTGGCCTCTCTTCGTTGGAACCATGTGTTTGGTCCCAAATTGTTCGCTAATACTACGTTAACTTATTCCCGGCTGGGCGTAGACATAGAACAGTCGGCCCGGGATTCCATCCTGCAGCAGGCGCCGCTTCGACTGATCAGCAAATCGCTTGAATACAGCAATTATCATTCGAGTATCGAAGATGTGGGGTTGCGCATGGATCTGGAATATATACCCTCCACCCGTCACTACCTGCGTTTTGGGGCACGGGTGACCCATCACGATTTCCAGCCCGGCATCGTGCAATACGACGAAAAAACCGAAGAGGTGCTGCATGAATCTCCGGTCATGGTCACGCCGGAGCACTCCATGGAATACGCCGCTTACGTGGAGGACGATATGGTAGCCACCGATCAGCTGCGGATGAACGTCGGGGTGCGGGCCACGCTGCTTACCGTCGTCGGCAAATCTTACTTTTCCGTGGAACCTCGCTTTGCGCTGACCTGGAATTTTCATCCCTGGATGCGCCTCAATGCCTCCAGCGCCGTCAATTCCCAGTTCCTGCACCTCTTGTCTAGTTCCAACCTGGGGCTGCCGATCGACCTGTGGGTGCCCTCCACTGCAGATATCGCCCCGCAACGCTCCCAACAGTGGGCCCTGGGCCTCGACCGCCGAATAGGGGAGGCGTACCTGTTGTCCATCGAAGCTTATTTTAATCGCATGGATAATCTCGTCACTTATCAGGAGGGCGCTTATTTCCTGAACAACTGGCGCCGCAGCGTAACGGCCGGCAGCGGCAAGGCCTACGGAGTGGAAGCCATGCTGCGCAAAAAAAACGGCCGCACCACGGGCTGGTTGGCTTACACCTTGTCCTGGGCCAGGCGTCAGTTTGACGAAATCAACGACGGGGAATGGTACCCTTTCAAGTATGACCGGCGGCACAACCTGCAGTTCATCGGCCGCCATGCCTTTAATGACTGGCTGAGCGCGACGGCTAACTGGACCTTCGGTACGGGACTGGCTTTCAGCTTACCGCTCTTTGCGTTTGAAACGCCGGGGCAAGGTGGAGATCCGGTCCTTTCCTACGATGGGAAAAACAATTTCCGAATGCCCTACTACCACCGCCTCGACCTGGGGGTGCGGATGACTTTTGACAGTAAAAACCTGCAGCACGCGCTGAACCTTGGACTGTACAATGCCTACAACCGGGATAATCTGTTGTACTACGATATTCGCCGGCAGGCCGTTCAGCGCGACGGCGAACTGATCCGACGCTTCCAGCCGGAAAGGGTGAACATGATGCCCCTGCTTCCTTATTTCAACTATTCTGTGAAATTTTAGTTATCTTGTTAAAGTTATCTTGACCTTAATTAAATCAGAGCTGGATGAGCAGGAAATCTACACTTTTTCTTTCCGGGCTGTTTTTCCTCCTCCTCTCCTGTGAAAAACCCACGGATTTTGAAGCCATAGCGCCGAAAACAATCGTCGTTAGTGAATTCACAAGTAACCGAACCCTGGAAGTTTCTGTATACCGGGCTAACAATCTGTTTGATAGTACAGCGCGGGAGTACCTCGTTAACGCAGACGTGGAGGTCTACCGCGGAGAAGCCTTTCAAACACATCTTCAACTCGACAACACTAAAGTGCCCCCCTGCTATACCAACGCTTCTTTTCTGCCAACCCCCAACGCTACTTATCGCATAGAAGTGCAACTGCCAGGAGAGGAACTCATCACGGCCGACAGCCGGATACCAAATCCCATCGAAATTCATCAACTCCAGGTGACCGACCTGGACCTCAATCCTACTTCCGGAGGCCTGGAATATAATTTTCGCGTTTCAATTCAATTTGAAGATCCCCCGGAGGAGGTCAATTATTATCATCTCAACTTCGCCCAGCAAATCCTGAAACAACAGACCGATATGCACGGTTTTGAGCAGCGGGAAGAAAAAGTGATCTTCAGTTCCCGTTTTAATATTGACCAATTTACCGTAGCCGGCAACGGCGGCCTGCTCTTCAGCGATGACAGGTTCGATGGTGAGCGCTTCATCTACTCCTTCCCCATGCGTTTTAACCTGGCGCCGGAAGAAAGACTGGGCACGCTCAGGGTGGAACTCCGCGCCGTGTCAGAGGATTACTATCTGTTCCAAACCTCACTGACCCGTCAAAAAGGGCCCGGTACGCCCATACAGGGCGATGCTTCCCTCTATAACAATATTCAAAACGGGCTCGGCATCTTCGCCGGCTATACCTTCTCCGTGGATTCAGTGGCCGTGCAGTAGAAAACAGTTTGCACAACACTATCCCTCTCCGCAATGCGGTGCATACCTCCTGTATCAGACAACCTTTCTATCCCGGGCTCCGCCTGAGCACGGCCGGGAAAATCTGCAAATCATAAGGTTTCTTTAGTAACTATTCAGTCTCGCCTCTACGCGGCGATACTTTTTTGTTTTGCCACGGATCACACGGATTTCCCAAAATGATAATCCGTGGCTAGTGAACTACCCACCAGCTAAAGACAGGTGGGCTTCGGGCTTCCCGGAGAATAGCTCACTGCTCAAAACCTGCCT
>CAZWDL010000062.1:0-42657 GCA_964632995.1 uncultured Saprospiraceae bacterium | reverse complement strand
GCTGCTGGGCGCCGGCTTTGTACTTATCTTCACCGTCCCCATGGTGCGCATCTACATCAATTCCGGCGGCAACCCGCTGGGACTGCCGGGCATGCCCATCGCTATGGCCGAGTGGGTAGCCGAACAGGTGGGTATGGTGTATCCGCTATTCGCTCCCACAGTAGGAGCGCTGGGGGCTTTTATCGCGGGGAGCAACACCGTCAGCAATCTCATGTTTTCTTTATTTCAGTTTGGCGTAGCGGAGCAGCTGGGCCTGTCCACGCTGCTCATCGTGGCCCTGCAGGCGGTAGGGGCCGCGGCGGGCAACATGATCGCTATCCACAATGTGGTGGCGGCTTCGGCGACGGTGGGACTGCTGGGAAAGGAAGGACTGGTGCTGCGCAAAACGGCGATTCCTACCTTGTATTACGTGCTTTTTGTCGGACTGATGGGGTTGATGGGGAGCTAATGTAGCCGGAACTCGTTGAGCCAATTGTTCTGAATTTTTGTTAATTTTGAATAGAGTACGTTTATGTATTTTTTTGAAACTCAATAAGATTTATGGCCTCCATTTCAATTAATCCCTACATAAAAGTGGATTTAGATGCGATTCTCGCAGGCATTGAAGAACCGGATACGCCCGCGTTGGAAGCTTTTGCTGAAAAAGTGGCTGATTTAGTTGCCAAAGCTTAATGAGGAATGCGATTCATTCTTTTCATATCGATCATATTCTACCCTTAAATGAGGGTGGTGAAACATCTTTGGCAAACCTGGCGCTGTCCTGCGGCGGGTTTAACAGTTATAAGACGAACAAAACCCTTGGTCAGGATGCGGTTACAAAGGAGGAGGTCTCGATTTACAATCCTGGAAAGGAAGAATGGTCTGAACACTTTTCCTGGAGTGACGACTTTCTTAAAGTTATTGGATTAACTAAAAAAGGGCGAGCTACAGTCGATATACTTCGGCTTGACCGGCCTGTATTATTGAATATGCGCCGGCTAACCAAAATGATTGGAGAACATCCACCCTTAAATCAATAATCCAAAGGTTATAATTTCTTGAATATTCACAGAATAATATCTCCATGCCACACGCTATCCGCATCCACCAACCCGGTGGTCCCGAAGCCATGCAATACGAAGAGGTGCAATTGCCGCCGCCCGCCGGGGGCGAGGTACGCATCCGCCACGAAGCCATCGGCGTCAACTTCGTCGATACCTACTTCCGTACCGGGTTGTACGCCTGGCCGCAGGAGGGGCCGCTGACGCCCGGCGCGGAGGGCGCCGGCGTCATAGAGGAAACGGGCGCAGGTGTCGAAGATCTGAAGGCCGGCGATCGCGTTGCCTATACGCTGCCCGTGGGCGCCTACGCGACCCACCGCAATGTGCCGGCCGACCGCCTCGTCAAAATTCCCGACGGCGTATCCGCCGAAGTGGCGGCTGCCGCCATGCTCAAGGGGTTGACGGTGCACTACCTTTTGTTTCGCACCTTTCCCGTGAAAAGTGGAACAACGCTGCTCTTCCACGCGGCCGCCGGCGGCGTAGGCTCCATCGCCGGGCAGTGGGCCGCTCACCTGGGCGCCACCCTCATCGGCACCGTGGGCTCCGATGCGAAAATGAAGGTCGCCCGCTCCAACGGTTACGATTACGTCATCAATTACGAAAAGGAAAACTTCGCCGAACGGGTAAAGGAAATCACCGGCGGCGAGGGGGTCGAAGTGGTCTACGACTCGGTCGGGCAAAACACCTACCCCGATTCGCTGGACTGCCTCCGGCGCCTGGGTATGTGGGTGTGCTTTGGGCAATCTTCGGGCGTCATTAACAACTTCGAGCTCGGGCACCTGGCTCAGAAGGGGTCCCTGTTTGCTACCCGGCCCTCCTTATTCAACTACATCGTCACCCGCCGGGAACTGGAAACGGCCGCCGAAGCTTTGTTCGACGCCCTCCAAAACGACATCATCAACGTGCCGGTCAATCAGCGATTCTCCCTCCGGAACGCCGCCGAAGCCCATCGCGCGCTGGAAGGCCGCCGTACAACTGGATCCACGGTGCTGATACCGGAATGAGATAAAGTCGGAAGTCGGAAGTAGGAAGTCGGAAGTCGGAAGTCGGAAGCCGGAAAGCGGAAGGCCTCGAGAAGCTCACCGTACCCAAAAAAGAGCGTACCCACGAAGTAGGTCGGGGTCGGAAAGCAACCAATCCTTCAATCCTTGATTAAACGTCCTATTTCCCGCCAGGTCACCAGCTGAATACCTTCTTCTTCGAGAATCTGCTTGCATTCGCGGCTGCTGAAAAAATCGTAGTCGGCCTGTCGCCAGGCGGCGCCCCAGTCGGGGTGGTCGATGCTGACGCCCCGCATCTCGTCATTGTCAAAAGCGGTGTGGATAATGATGATGCTGACGCCGGGCTCCAGATTGCGGAGTATCCCGGTATAGTATTCCCGCATCCCTTTCTGAAAATCGGGTGGATTGGCCATAAAGGCGGCGTCGATGAGGATATCCCGGTCAGTAACCTTTTGCTGAAAAGCTTCCGGCATCATAGTGAGGATATTGCGGGTCACCATGGTGGGAATGCTGTATTCCCGGCCCAACTTGAGATATATTTCAAAAAGCTGAGGACTTTGAAAAAACAGGCAGCCCATGTGGCTGTCGAGATGGGTGGGCTCTATCCCCATGGCTTTGGCCTGCTCGATCTGGGCGCGCAGTTCTTTCTCCACTTCCTCCAGGTCGGCCTTTTTAGCGAGGTCGGCGCAATTGTCGTGTAAGTAGCCGTAATCGTTGACCAGGCTGCTCACCTCCCCGCGCGGCGCCACCGGTCCCCATTTGTAATAGTTCCATTCGCTGGTGAGGGTGAGATGCATGCCCAGGTCATGGTCGGGGTGTTGTTTTACGTAATCGGCCACTTCCGGCAGCCAGGGGCAGGGCGCCATGATGCTGGCGGAATTGACCGAGCCGTTTTCCATAGCTGAAAAAGTGGCCTGGTTTTCAGAATGGGCAACCGCCAGGTCATCGCCGTGAATGATGAGTAGTTTGGCGTTTGTTTCATAGCCAAGTTTTTCCTGCAGTGTAATTTGGTTTTGTCCGATGGTCAATATGGGGACAACCAAGAGGAAGAAGATAAGTAAGGCATTTGCTCTCATAATTATTTTTGAGAGGAAGATACAGTTCGGGACCGAATCCCCCAGGCAACTTCATCGAATTTTGACAACTTTTCGCAGGACGGGGGCCCCCTCCGGCGTGCTCAGCTGCAGCCAGTAAACTCCGGGAGCGAAGCTGCTACCCGTCAATTCCAGGGTGTGCGCTCCGGCTGAAAGTTCGTATTCCTGTTCCAAAAGCCGGCGTCCGGAACTGTCGAACAACCCAAGGCGAAGCATGTCCTGCCGTCGTTCCAGGTATAATTGTACGGCGAAGGCATCGCGGAAGGGATTGGGATAAACCGATACCTCACGCAGTACAGGGAGCGGATTACCGGAGGAGGTGCTGCAATCCGTTTTGACGACCTGGCTGCTGGTGAAGGGCCCCAGTAATTGATCGCAGATGGATTTCACCTGGATTTCGTACTCGGTACATTCACTGAGTTCTTCCAGGGCAACGCGATTGCGCGACAGGGAGACTGTCTGCCAGGGGAGCAGGGGGTTCTGTATTTCCGGCTGGTGCTGCCGGTAACGCAGCAGGTATTCCGAAGCCGGATCGACGTTCTCCCATTCCAGTTCCAGGCGCTGGCTGCTGATGCGGACGGTATTGATGTTGGCGGGCGCCAGGCAGGTGTCGCTTCTTTCTACGATGCTTACGCAGTAGTCTTCGATTTCACCAAAAGGTTCATCTCCGGTAAAGTTACAGGGGCCTCCCGGCCGGAGGAATTTCATGGCGACACGCATGCGGGTGGCGCCTGGCTTGGCGTCGGCAGGGATCTGTACGGTGCCGCTCACCTTGCTTCGGCTGGCGCCGCCGGGATCGAACAGGCGTTCTTCAGGACTGAATATCCCATCGTGATTCAAATCGATCCATACCAGAAAATATTCGAAGAAATCGTCGGCGGCAAAGCCGGGGGCGAGGTGTATCGGGTAAGACTGGCCAGTGGCTAGCTGAGTGGTGACCAGGCCGGAAAAATCGGCGTAGCCGCCGTTGGGACCAGAGTAGTTTTCCAGCGTATTCAGACACACCTCAGCGATCCATTCGGCGGCGCCATCGATATTGGCCGGCCGGCAGTAACTTTGGTCGAGGCAGGCGCCGCAACCGAGGGTGCGGAAATTAATGGAGGCGCCGTACCCGGTAGAGCCGGCCGTGCAGACACTCTGGATATCTACCCGGTAATCGGTACAGGGTGACAGGCCGTTGAAAAAGGCAATATTCTGGTTGGTGCTGCGCAGAAGCGGCTCGGGGTTGCCTTCTTCGAACAGGCGTAACTGGTAGCTTTCCGCAGCAAGCACTGCTGTCCACTGAAAGACAGCGCTGCCGTCGTTGCGCGAAGCAAGACGGAAATTATCAGGCAGACGGCAGCAGCCGTCGGTTTGGAAAATGGTGATGGGACCGTAATCCAGGGTTTCATCCGTGCAGTAAGCTTTGAGCTGGAACTCATACCTGGCGCAAGGAGTGAGTGCTTCGAGTGTAAAAGGACTGAGTGCATTGCGCACTACTTTCCAATCCTCCGTTCCTATTTGCCGCCAGCGCAGATCAACTTTGTTGATGCTGTCATTCATCCTCCAGGTGAGGGTGGCCCGGGTGCCGGTGATATTGACGGTTTGCTGGCTGGTGGGCGGGGGGCAATCGCCGCATTCCTCCAGGAGTAACTGCAAACTGTTAAATGGGTTGAGCGCGCCGCCGGTGGTCGTAATTCCGGCGAGCGAGGAGTTAGGGATAGTCCCATCGAGCAGGTATTGCTTGATACGCAGGGCGGCGGCAGCCGGATCGCTTTGAGCCAGCGCCATAGAGGTAGGGCAGGGGGCAGCGTAGAGAAGAGCAGCGGCGGCAGCGACGTGAGGAGCGGCGGCGGAGGTGCCGTCAAAGACGCCGTAAGCGTTGTCTTTTTTAATCGTCCAGATGCCTTCACCGTAGGCTCCCAGGTCTATACTTCGGGCTCCAAAACCGGCGTCAGCCGCTTTTCCTCCCTGGTCATCCAGGGTAGTGACGCCGATGAGGAAGTCGCTGATGCAGCCGGTCGGCATATCGCCTTCTTCGTCTACATTGAGGTCCTCATTGGCGGTTGCGGCGATATTGATAATACCGGCGGCGCCCAGGGTATCGTAGAAGGCGCACCACAGGGGGAATTCTGCCGGATCGGCATAATCCACTCCCCAGGAAGCATTGGTAGCCACTACGAAGGCGCCTTCCTCTCCATTGGTCAGGTTGTAGCGGCGTCGTTGGGCAAGGGGGTAAGCGTAGGATTCCAGGGCGTCGCTTTCCAGGCCGTTGCCGCCGACGACGATCATCAGCTTTACTTGCCAGTTGAGGCCGCTGACGCCAATTCCGTTATTTCCGCGGGCGCCGATGATGCCGGCCACCGAAGTGCCGTGCGGACGGTCGAGGTCTTCCACATCGATATCGTCATTATCGAAGGCGGCGTTCCAGCCGTAGTAATCATCAACATAGCCGTTGTTATCGTCATCGAATCCGTTGCCCGGAATTTCGCTGTGGTTCACCCACAGGTTGTCGCTGATGTCCTCATGTGTAAAACTCAGTCCGTTATCGATAATACAGACGACGATGGTGTCACCGGTGACTGTTGTCCCGCCGGTAGTGATGTCCCAGGCCAGGTCCATATCCAGATCGGCGCCTGGGGTGCCGCCGGTTTGTCCCGTATTGATGTATTGCCATTGCCGGGGGAAGTCCGGGTCGTCGGGAGTCGTGGAGCGCAATTCCAGGTAGTGGTTGAACTGCGCATTCGCGACCAGGGGGTGCGTCCGCAGCCGTTGCAGAAAATCGTATTCATTGATGCGGTTGTGATCGAAGGAGCAGAGCCAGATATTCATCGGGCCGTTGAGCTGGCGCTGGATGTGGAAGCGGGATTGACGGTGTTGAAAGTTTTCCAGTTCGGCAGCCAGCTTGCGAATATCGGCCTTGCTGTGCAGTTGCAGCAGTACCTGACCAGGTACGTGACCGGAGGGATGGGTGGTCGCCGTTGCCTCTATCCCGGACAGCAGGAAAACTATCGCGAGTAGCTGAGGGAAAAGGCGCCTTCCCATATTAGCCTGATGGTTGATTAAAAAAGGCAAATGTAGCTTCTCTTTTTATTCGCTTTCAGGGTAGAAGATAAAAATAATACCTCAGTAAAGCGCAATGAAATCCTTGGAAGTCGCTTTAATTCAACGGATAGCCGATTCTTTTTATTTTTGTGATCATGGCTCTGTCCTTTTAAGCATCCGCTCAGAACAAAATAAACGCTATTCCTCATGAAAGTTCGCTTTCTTTTCTTATTAGTTTTCCTGCCTTTCTGGCTCCAGGCTCAAAACAACCAGGAGGTGCCCGTTACCCTGGAAACGCCCTACAACACCGTATACGTTCACCTTTACTATTTACAGGAATCGAATTATCAGCCGGAGATAGCGGCACAGACCCTATACGGTGTCAGTGACAGTGTTCGCGCCAGCAAGCTGGCCATTCAGCTGAAGCAGGTACTCGATGGGAAGGGCCTGTACGTGCGGCTGAATACCTTACCCAGAGATCCGGATTACCAGGAAGATACGTTGAGTAATCAATACTATTACACCCTTTTCCCGGAAAAATTACCTGAAGTGTACCTGGAGCGAATTGACGGAAACTGGTATTACTCCCGGGAAACGGTAAGCCTGATCCCCGAGTTGCACGATCAGGTTTTTCCTTTAGGAACCGATTTTTTACTCAACCTGGTGCCTAAAACCGGGCAGCAGGATTTGCTGGGGCTCAAGGTCTGGCAGTGGCTGGGCTTGTTGATTCTTTTGTGTTTAGCCGTCATTGTCCATTTCTTACTCAGTCGTATACTAAATCCCATTGTTAGAAGGCTAAGCCGTTTCAAGGCATTCCCGGAACTGGTATCGCCGGAATTAATTCGCAAGATTGCTCGCTACGCCAGTGTTTTCATCATTCTGCGCCTCATACTGGCCTTTCTGCCTACCCTGCAGCTGCCGGTGGAAGTAGCTTCTTTTACCGTTGTCACTATCCGGTTGATATCCATCGTCATACTGGTATTGATCGGAATGCGGCTCGTGGAGATGATGGTATTGTATCTGGACCGGCGTACCCAGGAAACAGAAAGCCGGCTCGACGAGCAATTGGTTCCAATCATTGAGGGAGTGATTCAGTTCCTCGTCCTTGCTGTGGGCGTTATCCAGGCGCTTCGCATTTTAGATGTAAATATTACGGCACTGGTCGCGGGGTTGTCCATCGGGGCCGTCGCTATCGGCCTGGCAGCCAAGGATACGGTGGCCAATGTATTTGGTTCGCTGATGATATTTCTCGACAAGCCCTTTCAGATCGGCGACTGGATCCACTATTCCGGCGTTGACGGAACCGTGGAAAAAGTAGGAATCCGGGCCACCAGGGTGCGTACTTTCGCCAATTCTCTTGTCTACATCCCCAACGGATCTCTTACCAATTCTACGATCAACAACTATGGCTTGCGCGTTTACCGTCGCTTTAGTACGACGATAGCCATCACTTACGACACGCCTCCTGTTCTTATTGAAAAATTTGTGCAGGGTATGAAGGAAATTGTCGTCAATCACCCCAAAACGCGGAAGGATTACTTTGAGATTCACCTCAATGACTTTGGCGCCAATTCCCTGAATATCCTTTTTTACATCTTTTTCAATGTGCCCAGCTGGTCAGAGGAATTGCGCGGCCGCCACGAGGTCATGTTGGCCATTATCCAGTTAGCCAAAGAATTGAATGTGCGTTTTGCTTTCCCCACCTCCACCATACACATCGAAGAAATGCCGGGGCATACCAGTCTGACCCCCACTTACGAATCCGATGCGGATAAACTGGATCAGCGGCTGCAAACCTTCATGGAGGAGTACAAAGGACGATATTAAAGGAAATAAGAAATTTTACCCGACTATTCCCGCTTGAGAGGGGGGCGGGAGGAAATAGGAAAGGAGAAGCCAGGGTTTTACCAGGTCCGGGGTAAGGAGGAATGGACAGGAATTCCGGGTTGGGGAGACCCGGGAAAAGCATTCATCAGGGCCGGAGGGTGTCAGGAGTGGTGGAGAGAGGGCAAAAAAGTAACCGGGCGCAGCGATATAAATCAATGCTGCGCCCGGTTTGTGTTTCAGGTTACTGATCGACCTGAAGATGATTGGCTTTCGCAAGATGAAAAGAAGAGGTTAGCTTCGCTGAGAGGCTTGATCGAATGATTGTTCGATCCTCCGATTATCCATTCATCGAAGCGAGGAACTCATCGTTGCTGCTTGTCGATACCATGTGTTTGCGCAGGAATTCCATGGCCTCATCGGGTTTCATATCGGCGAGGTGGTTGCGCAGGATAAACATGCGTTGCAGCGTGTCCTTGTCCAGCAGCAGATCTTCGCGGCGGGTACTCGACTTGGTGAGGTCGATCGCCGGGTAGAGGCGCTTGTTGGCCAGGCTGCGGTCCAGCTGTAGTTCCATGTTGCCGGTACCTTTAAATTCCTCGAAGATAACGCCGTCCATCTTGGAGCCCGTATCGATAAGGGCGGTAGCGAGGATGGTCAGCGAGCCGCCGTCCTCGATATTACGGGCGGCGCCGAAGAATTTCTTGGGTTTGTGCAGGGCGTTGGCTTCCACACCACCGGAGAGTACTTTACCGCTGGCCGGTGCTACGGTGTTGTAGGCGCGGGCCAGGCGAGTGATGGAGTCGAGCATAATGACTACATCGTGACCACTTTCCACCAGGCGCTTGGCTTTTTCCAGGACGATACCGGCGACCCGTACGTGATCTTCGGCGGGTTCGTCAAAGGTCGAGGCGACGATTTCAGCGTTGGAGTTGCGTTTGAAATCGGTAACTTCTTCCGGGCGCTCGTCAATGAGCAGCACAATGATGTAACAATCCGGGTGATTCTTGGAGATGGCGTTGGCCATGTCCTTGAGCAGGAAGGTCTTACCCGTTTTGGGTTGAGCGACGATCAGCCCCCGTTGCCCCTTACCTATTGGTGTAAAGAGATCGATCATCCGGTTACCGAAATCGCGGCCGGTGGGCGAGGAGGTCAGGGTAAACTTATCATGCGGGAACAGTGGCGTCAGGTAATCAAAGGGCACGCGCTCGCGGACGTCTTCCGGTTTCAGACCGTTGATTTTGGATACGCGAAGCAATGCGAAGTATTTTTCCCCTTCCTTGGGCGGGCGAATGGCGCCGCGGACTGTATCTCCGGTGCGAAGACCAAACAGTTTGATCTGAGACGGCGACACATAGATGTCATCCGGAGAAGTCAGGTAGTTGTAATCCGAGGAGCGGAGGAAGCCGTAGCCGTCAGGCATCATTTCCAGGATACCTTCTCCTTCGATGATACCGTCAAGCTCGATGTCGAATTCTTCGGATTCACTGCGCGGAGAACCTTCTGATTTGGAAGAACGGGACGTGCGGTCATTGTCGCGGTCACGATCACGATCACGGTCGCGGTCGCGAGAATCGCTATCGCTTTTAGCGGGGCGTTTTCGCGAGCGACGTTTTTCCTTTTGGTCACCGTCTTCTTCTTTTTCTTTTTCCGGCGCCTTTCGGGATTCCGGCTTTTGTTTGCTGCTTCCGTTGCTGTCTTTCGGCGTTTCTTTTTTTCTGCTGGAAGTGCGGCGGGAACCTTTATCGCTTTTTTCTTCGCGGCCCTCTTCCTCTTTGGCACTGTCACCTCCTTCTTTGGACACAGCTTGCTGATCCAGAATCTTGTAGATGAGTTCCTGTTTGTTTAATCGTTTGTAGCCTTTCAGACCAAGTTTTTCCGCCAATTCCCGCAGCTCGGGAACAAGCATGTCATTTAATTGCAATATATCTAACATAATGTATGGTGTGTAAGATTTTTAGTAAGTAGAAAAGTGGTAATAGAAAATGGCTTGTAGCAAAGACCGCTCGGTTTAGAAAAAAATTCTAGTGTTATATGGAAAATACTACGCGGGGATATCGTTTTGTCTTGTCACCTCATTATCCCGACCCGGGACCCAATCGCTTTCAACAAAAAGAGTATGTGGGAATACAGCAGGACTGAGTGAAACACCTAATAAAATTGAGCTTGATTAAGATGCAAGTGATATTAATAGGTGTGCCTAAGTGCTTTCGTCGCAACAAAAATACATTTAATTTTTAAATTCAAATAGTATCTTTGCAAAAAAGTAATTAAAACTTCGTTAAGAAGGTTCAATTGTCATCTCATTTTTTGAAAATAGCCTAATCTACCTTGCTTTTATGCTGGAGCTGAATTTCATTCGCGAGAATCGCGACCGAGTTATTGAAGGGTTGAAAATCAGAAGCTTTGAAGAGGAAGACCTCCAACTCATCGATCAAATCATCGAAACGGACAGTTTGCGAAAGCGCTCTCAAACGGAGCGGGATCAATTGTTAGCGGAACAGAAAAAATTGTCGAATGAAATTGGGCAGCTCTACCGGGAAGGTAAAGGAGAAGCAGCAGAAGAGCTGAAAGCCAAAGTCGGCGAGTTGAAAGAAAACTCCCGGCGCCTGGAGGAGCAAATGAAAAATGCCGAGCAGGAATTGTTTGAGCTATTGCTGCAGGTGCCCAATGTGCCGCATCCTTCGGTTCCGGCCGGCGACAGTGAGGAGGACAACGAAATTTACAAGAGCTGGGACAAGGAGTTGCCTGAATTGGGAGGAGAAGCGCTTCCCCACTGGGAGCTAGCTGAGCGATACCCCATTTTCGACCTGTCTCTGGGCGTCAAGCTGACGGGCTCCGGATTTCCGGTCTATCTGGGCAAGGGCGCGAAATTGCAGCGGGCCCTGATCAGCTTTTTTCTGGACGAAGCCGGCAAGGCCGGATATGACGAGGTCATCCCGCCATTGCTGGTCAACGAGGATACGGCGCGGGCTACGGGGCAGCTTCCCGATAAGGAAGGGCAGATGTACCACGCTGAAAAAGACAACCTGTATCTCATTCCTACCGCTGAGGTGCCGCTGACCAATATTTACCGGGATGCCATCCTGGATGAGACGGACTTTCCGCTCAAGATTTGTGGGTACACGCCTTGTTTCCGGCGGGAAGCGGGTTCCTACGGGGCCCACGTGCGCGGTCTTAACCGGGTACATCAGTTTGACAAAGTGGAAATTGTGCGCATAGAACATCCCGATCGTTCCTACGAGGCCCTGGAGGAGATGCTCCGGCATGTGTCCTATCTGCTCGAACGGCTGGAATTGCCTTATCGCATCGTGCGGCTTTGCGGTGGCGACCTGGGATTTACGGCCGCGCTTACTTACGATTTCGAAGTTTATTCTGCAGCTCAGAAACGCTGGCTGGAAGTGAGCTCTGTATCCAATTTCGAAACCTATCAGAGTAACCGCATGAAGTTGCGATTCCGGGATGGCAAGAACAACCGGCTTGCCCACACCCTCAACGGTAGTGCGTTGGCCCTGGCGCGTATCGTTGCCGCATTGTTGGAGAACAACCAAACTCCGGAGGGAATTGTTATCCCTAAGGCGCTTCAAAGCTACACGGGCTTTGAACGCATCGATTGAGAATCTATCAAGCACTTCTTGTTCAGATTTCTTAAGTAAAAAAAATGAATCCGCTATGTTGACTGGATACTATGGGTATATGATCATTGCTGGTATCCTTTCCGTTGTGGGGATGGTTATCAGCCAGCGTCTAAAGGGGAAGTTCAATAAATACAGCCAGGTTCCCCTGCGTTCCGGAATGAGGGGGCGCGAGGTAGCCGAGTCTATGCTGCGTCATTTTGGAATCAACGATGTAAAAATAGTGGAAGGAAGAGGTTTCCTTACCGACCACTACAATCCGGCTTCAAAAACAGTATCGCTCAGCCCTGAAGTTTATAACGGGCGTAGCATATCGGCAGCGGCTGTGGCTGCTCACGAATGCGGCCACGCTGTACAACACGCGAAGTCATACGGCATGTTACAAGTTCGCTCGGCGCTGGTGCCGGTCGTCCAGTTTTCCGCAATGGCGCAGCAGTGGTTGCTGATTGCCGCCTTTATGCTTTCGGCGCCTGGCTTGCTGCTCATCACGATCATCGCTTTTGCGATCACCACCCTGTTCAGCCTGATCACCGTGCCGGTGGAGTTTGACGCCAGCCGCCGTGCGCTGGTATGGCTCGACAATTCGGGCGTAACCAGAGGCGCTGAATACGACGGCGCTAAGGACGCGCTATGGTGGGCGGCCATGACTTACGTCGCCGCAGCCCTGTCGGCACTCATCATGCTGCTGTACCTGATTCTGCGCTACATGGGGGCAAGCAATGACTAGCATTCTTCTAAGAAGGCGACTTTTTTGCCTACTTTAGGACCAATATCAGAAATTAAAATCAATTGTTTAAGTTATGCAGGACGACGTAAATAATGCTATTCAGCAGGCGAAGAAAGAGATGGAAAGTTCGATTCAGCACCTTCAGCAGGAACTAGCCAAAATTCGAACCGGTAAGGCATCGCCCTCCATGCTGGCAGGTATAAAGGTGCCCTATTACGGCAACCTTACTCCGCTCAACCAGGTGGCGAATGTCTCTACTTCAGATGCCAAAACCCTGGTCATTCAACCCTGGGAAAAATCGATGCTCGCTCCTATCGAAAAGGCCATTTTCGAAGCGAATCTCGGATTGACCCCACAAAACGACGGAGAACTGATCCGAATTAATATTCCGCCACTCACCGAAGAGCGCCGCCGCGACCTGGTCAAGCAGGCCAAGGCCCTGGGTGAAGATACCAAGGTCAGCATTCGCAATGCCCGCCACAAGGCGATGGACCAGATCAAGAACGCCACCAAGGAAGGATACCCGGAAGATGCCGCCAAACGCAAGGAAGCGGAGGTCCAGGAACTTACCGATGAGTATTCCAAGAAGGTAGATCAACTGATCGAGGCCAAGGAAAAGGATGTGATGACCGTGTAAAAAAGACCAGGAGCGCGAAACAAGACCGGGAAACTCCCGGTCTTGTTACTTCCTGGGAAACCAGGGAAGCCAGCGTGGGATGGTTTGCATGACCACCTGATAATCACTGCGTCGCTTCAGCATACGCCGGTCAATCATCGGAATGCTGATGAAGTTGAACAGCAGCGTCATAGAAAGCGGTCCGATAATCACCCACCAGTAATCGGGCCGGGCTGCCATGGCGAAAAGAAAGAGCCCCCACCAGAAAGCGGTTTCACCAAAATAATTGGGATGCCGGGAGAAGGCCCATAGTCCGCTGGTCAGTGTTTTACCCGGCTCTTTACGTTTTTTAACAAAACGCCGGAGCTGCTGATCGGCAACAGCTTCGATGAGAATGGCGCCAAAGGTGACGATACCGGCAAGCAGATCCAGAAAGTTGAGCGGCTGCCCGTCTATCGCCATAGCGGGATATAGAGACAAGCAGCCCAAGTATACCAGCACCGTAGGAAAGAGGTGAATTCCGGAAAAGCTTACCAACCAGTACCACTTTCCCGTTTTTTCCTGAAGATCATCGTAGCGCCAGTCCTGTTGGTGCAAGCCCCGCCATCCGCGCGCCCAGTTATAGGTCAGCCGGATGCCCCAGAAATTGACCAGTAAGAGGAGCATGCCGATGCGGGCGTGGCTGGCGCCGCTGTCCCAGCCTAGCATAGCCAGATAAACGCTGATAATGATGGGAACGACACTCCAGTAGGGATCGTAAAAGCTGCTGTTGTTGAAAAAGAAACTGAATAGAAAAATCACGACCGTACCGATGAAGTCAGCGGTAGCAATAGTCGTTAGCGTATCGTAGCCTTGCTGCCGGCAATAATATCCGGTTATTAAGGCGGCGATCAAGCCGCTCAGGTAGGCAAGGGTGACATAGGTGAAAGCGATAGCACGAGAAGTGCTGCGGAATTGATTGTTCGTCATGTCGCGAGGTTGTTTTAACTAGTGCCGGAGGCACTAGCTCCCGGCGTCCAATAGGCTTTGATTGGCGTCCAATTCTTCTTTGTACCCGCCGCCTGAAAAAGGCAGGCATTTC
Source organism: uncultured Saprospiraceae bacterium (assembly GCA_964632995.1). Taxonomy (GTDB): domain Bacteria; phylum Bacteroidota; class Bacteroidia; order Chitinophagales; family Saprospiraceae; genus CAZWDL01. The sequence goes on along the minus strand of CAZWDL010000062.1, from coordinate 28,615 downwards.
TTTTTCTTGGCCCTAAAGATAATATTTAGGAGGAAAAATTTCTCGTATTTGGCTATTTGTCAAAATACTTGTACCTTTGTCGGGCTTTTGGAATAGGGATACAAGAAAAAAGAATTTGTAATGAAAAGGACATTTCAACCGTCGAGAAGAAAGCGCAAGAACAAGCACGGGTTTCGCTCTCGCATGAGTAGTAAGAACGGGCGTAAAATACTGGCGCGACGACGCGCCAAGGGACGGCACAAGCTGACCGTATCTGACGAGAAGCGGCTGAAGTAAGCCGACGCTTACCCACCTACTACTGATCTTTTCTGAAGGAAATCGTGCGGTCTGTAACCATTTTTTGCGGATTCATACCGCGCGAGTCGAGATTCTATACGCTTTTCACGCTTATTTTATATGAAAACGTTAAAGCCGCAGGATGGTTGTTGCACCATCCTGCGGCTTTTGCATGTTTACTGGTAAGGAAGAGGAAACACAGATACATTGATTTTCTGCCTCTGTTCTTTTCCAGCCGCCCGCGAGCGTTGTGGGCGGCTTAAGCCTTCAACAATCTTTCTCAAACATCATCACCCCTCAGCCGTCGGTACCTTTTACGCGCCTCTACGGCATAGGTGCTACCGGAGTAGTCAATAAAAAGTGTTTCGTACAGCGTTTTTGCTTTCTCAATATCGCCGAGGTGTAATTCGTATAGCTCGCCGAGTTGAAAGATGGCATTGTCGGCCCGGATTTCTTCGGGGTGCTTATCGATGATGCGCTTCAGGGCTTCGGCAGCCTGTTCAAATTCTCTTTGTTTCTGGTAAATTTTGGCTTTGAGGTAGAGCACGTCGTCCTCCAGGGCGTGTTCGGGGTATTCGTAGAGTAGCGTATCCAGTTTGAGGAAAGCTTCATCGAACTGATTTTGGAAGACGAGGAGGTCGGCTTCAGCATAAAGGTTCAGGGCGGCAACGGTGGAATCGAGTCCCAGGTTATCCATGATAAAGACCGACAGGTCGAGTGCATCGTTGGCGATCAGTTTGGAAGTAGAAGCTTTCAGCACATCAAATTGCGCCTGTGCCCATTGGAAGTCGCCGCTGTAATAAGAGAGTTTGGCATTGCGGTAGCGGGCCTCGTGGCCCAGCATATCTTCTTTAAAGGCTTTATCGACCTGAGAGTAGAGCAGAGTGGCTTCCCACACTTCACCGTTCATAAGGTAGTAATCGCCCAGGTTGAGTTTGGCGACGGCTTCGAGGCCGGGGTCTACATTGGGAAATTCGAGTATCTCCTGCAGCAAAGAGATTGCATTATCCAGCTGATTGAGATGCAGGGCTTGCAGTTTGGCGAGTTCCAGAACAATACTGGCGGTGATTTTGGAGCGGCCAAACTCCTGGAGGAAGTTCTCGTATTGTTTTTCCAGTTCTAACAGATCTTGCTGGGTATAATCGTACCCCTCGACGATTTTATCCCGGCGTGCCTGGAGCGATTCCCGTTTGGCGTCGATGTAGAAAGTGGAATTGGCGCCTTTACTTTCCACGATATAGTCGTATGCTTCGATAGCGGCGTCGTAGTCTTTGTCATTGGCGGCGATTTGCGCCAACTGATATACACGGCCGCCGTTTTCGCGAAAGCGGCGGTCGAGCGCCCGCACTTGCCGGAAGGCGCTTTTATAGTCTTTGCGCTGAATGAAGACCCAGGCCAGCAGTTCCGGGTAGTAGGCAGCATCGTCGCTCTCCTGTATGCGGGTATACAATTGCTTTTGTAGTTCGAAGAAGTCTTCTTCACTGAGATAACGCTGAAAGATGGTCTGCAGGTTTTCGAGCCGGCTGGGGTTGGCCTCCAGGCTATTGAGGTAGTACTTGATCATTTTTTCAGAATCCCCCTTGCGGCGATACAAGTCGGCCAGGTAGTAGGCGAAGATCTGATCGTCTTTAAGTAGCTGGGCGCCTTTTTCGTAGGTTTCTATGGCCAGGTCGTATTTTGTCAGCGAGGAGAATGCATTGGCCAGCTTGATGACGGCAAAGCGGTCGCGCGGCAAATTGTCGATAGCCTTGCGGTACTGTTTTTGTGCTTCATCGTCTTTGAACTGGCGTTCGTAGAGCTTGCCATAGGTAACGAAAAGCTTTACGTTGTCCGGCTCGCGGCGCAGTTGTCGTTTGATGACTTTCTCTGCACCGTTGTAATCTTCCAAAGACAAGAGGCATTCGACGTAGCGGTCCAGGTAGAAATCGTTGTTTTCGTTGCTTTGAAAGAGCTGTTCGTAGAGGACGGCGGCTTTTTCGTATTCCCCGTTCCGGTAGTACTGTTGGGCCAGCCGGGCATCCTGGGCTTGAACAGCAAGGGGAAGAGCACAAATAAGCAAGAGAATCAGAACTCGCATTTTCCTTCTTTTTCAATGATGGTAAATAGGCCGGTCAGTTTCAGGAATCATGCCCTGAATATATTAAAGTCGGCGGATAAAGGCCGTAAGGCGCCGCGGAGTAGCGAGGGGAGGATTGCGCTATCCGGGAATGCCGGCTTTCTATCCTTTGGTAATACAATAAAAACGCCGGATCGGTTTAAAAGTTGCTCGTAAGGAAAGTGAAATAAAAAACGGCTAGTCACCGGGAAAATAGGTGACTAGCCGTTTAAGTGAAATAGTGGTAAAATTATCGTTTACTCGAGGCGGAATTTAACCGGCAGGTTGAACTGTACGCGCACGGAACGTCCGCGTTGTTTGCCGGGAACCCAGCTAAGGCCTTTCTCATTCATGAGGTTGACCACGCGCAAGGCTTCCCCGCCGCATTGGGCGCCGATGTCACGAAGGATTTTCGCCTGAGCGATGGAGCCATCTTTTTCTACAACGAACTGAATGACAACCGTTCCTTCTACACCGTTCTCGCGGGCAATTGCCGGATACTTAATGTTCTTGTAAATGAATTCCAGCATGGCTTTGTCGGAGCAAGCTTTCTTCTCCTGCATGGTACCCAGGTTTTCACACTCGGGCGCAGGGAATCGCGGCATTTCTTCTACCACCTTAAAAATTTCTTCCACTTTAGGTTCCGGTGGTGGTGGCGGTGGTGGTGGCGGAGGAGGTGGTGCTTCTTCCTGCGGCGGTGCTTCGACGATTTCATCGACTTCTACCGACTGGTCAACGAATTCCACTTCCTCTTCTTCGAGAATTTCTTCTTCCGGCACCTCTTCAATTACGGGTGGCGGCGGTGGTGGTGGTGGTGGCGGCGGCTCGGCCGTACGTGGCGGTTCTACCTCGATTTCATCGGGCAGCTCCAGGGCGTCCTCCGGGATGATCACTTGATCTTCGTACAGCGTCCAGCTGAAAGCCATGATCGTCAGGCCGATGGCGAGCGCCAGGCCGAGATTGAAGAAGGTACCGCTGTAGCGGAAAGCATCCGCTTCGGGGTATTTCGTTCTAGCTTCCAGCGGCGAGCCTTTACCCTCATACTTATGAGAGAGCTCGTCGCTTGCCGCACGCTGTGTCATCATGCGTTTCATGATCAGTACAAGTGCGACAACGAAAATGATCAAACCCGCCAGGAATATCAGGAGCGTACCGCCTTCAAAAGACAAATCCATACTGACAAGGTTTATTTTAAAAAAAATTTAAGTGCAAAAAGGCCCAAAAAGGAACCAATAATATTAGCGATAATGTCTAAGAATTCAAAATATCTGTGTGGGAAAAAAGCGTACTGTAACCCTTCTACCACAATACCGAAGCCCGCGGCCAGCAAAAAAACGGTCCAGGCCTGTCGGCGGCCCAGCTCTCCCCGCCGGTGGAATCCCCAAGTCAGCAGACCGGCCAGCGTGAAGTAGGCCAGCGCGTGGGCTGCTTTGTCAAAAGAGATCAGCGACTGCAAGGTCGTCGGGAGCTCAGTGCCCCGCATCACAGAGAGCAGCAAGATAACTACTCCCCACAATAATGCTGGTATAAAAGGCTTCAAAAGAACTTCTGTTGGTGTAGATGCGACGCGATCCCATTTTGGTGGGTGCGGAACAAAAAAAAATGATTTTTTTTAAATGGGTTAATTTGTCCCGGGGGCAGAAGTTTAACTGACCATTTCCTTATACGAGGAAGCGTCCATCAATTCATCCAGCTCACCGGGGTCGCTCACTTTCATTTTAATGATCCAGCCTTTGCCATAGGGATCCTGATTGACCAGGGTGGGATCATCACCTTCCGATTCATCTATTTTGGGGTTGAATTCCAGGATTTCTCCCGCTACCGGCATAAAAAGATCGGAAGTTGTTTTGACCGCTTCGACGGTGCCGAAGACCTCTCCTGTTTCCAGCGTTTCTCCAACGGTTTCCACCTCAACATAGACCAGTTCATCGAGTTCGCTCTGGGCAAAATCGGTGATGCCGACATAGGCGCTACCGTCCTCTTCCATTCTGATCCATTCGTGGTCTTCTGTATATTTCAGGCTCTCGGGAAATTCCATAGATTATTGTATTTGATGAAGCGAAAAAAAATCCGGCTTATCGCAAGCCGCTCAAAAATAGGAGATTTTTCCATTCTATTAAAGAAGCGGTACAAAAAAGGACGCAACAGTAGTGAATACTGCTGCGTCCTCCGGTCTTAGCCGTAGACGGTTGAAACAAGCTCTAATTTCCGTCGCTGCTCACTTTTTCCTTTGACAGAAATTCTTTCACCCATTCGGTAGTCACCGACTTGGGGCGTTCCAGCGGGAAGCCGAGGGCACGCGCCCAGCATTGAGCAGAGAGCACACCCAGTGCGCGGGAGACTCCGAAGAGCACGGTGTAGAAACTGTATTCCTTCAGGCCGTAGTGGACGAGCAGGGCGCCGGAGTGGGCGTCGACATTGGGCCAGGGGTTTTTTACCTTGCCCAGTCCTTTGAGAATTTCGGGCACTACATCAAATATTTTCCAGACTACCTGGACGATATCATCGTCTTTAATATACTCTTCCGCAAAACGCTTCTGCGCCATGAAACGAGGGTCAGGCTGGCGGAGAACGGCGTGGCCATAGCCCGGGATCACCTGACCGCTGGAGAGGGTGCTATGTACGTAGTCGGCAATTTGTTCTTTCGAAGGATTCGTCGTGCCCAGGGCATCCAGCATCTTAAATATCCACTTGATGACCTCCTGGTTAGCGAGCCCGTGCAGGGGGCCGGCCAGGGCATTCATGCCGGCGGCGAGAGAATTGTAGGAATCGCTGAGGGTAGACCCTACCAGATGGGTAGTGTGCGCCGAGGCATTGCCGCCTTCGTGGTCGGCATGGATGGTCAGGTAAAGGCGCATCAGGCTTTTGAAACCATCGTCCGGAATACCCAGCATATGGGCGAAATTGCCCGCCCAGTCCATGGAAATATTCGGTGGAATATGATCGCCGTTGTGATAAGAGCGCCGATAAATATAGGCGGCTACCCGAGGCAGGCGGGCAACGAGGTTCATCGTATCCTCGTAGGTGGGATCCCAGTATTCCGTTTTTTTGATGCCTTCGGAGTAGCGGCGGGCAAAGCAGCTGTCGGTTTGCATGGCACTGATAGCGATGCTGAACTGCGTCATCGGGTGGGTATCGATGGGCAGGGCATCCAGGGTTTTGAAAACATGCTCCGGGACATTCATGCGGTTGGTCCACTGGTCAGTCAACCATTTGACTTCTTCATCGGTAGGGATTTCGCCCACCAGCATCAGCCAGAAGAGTCCTTCCGGACGGGGCTCCCTGCCATCGGGGCCCTTGGGTAGCTTCTCGCGGAGCTGCGGGATGGAATATCCCCGGAACCGAATGCCTTCCTGGGGGTCCAGCTGGGAGGTTTCCCACACCATCATTTTGATGCCGCGAGCGCCGCCGTAAATCTGTTTTAGAATGACTTCATCGACCTTCTTATCGCCGTTTTCTTTCAATAATGCCTTTATCTCGTCCCGCAGGGCGGAGGCCTTCTCAATAAATTTTTGCTTAAGGGGATCCATTAATTCGCGTTAATTATTTAGTTAGACAAGTATTTTGCAAGTGATGCGAGGCAGCTGTTTTCGGGCCGACATTCTATTAGGAGAACAAATATGTTCCTTTTCCGTTGATCAATTTGCTTCAAAAGCTGTTTTTTAGCCATTCTTCCTCCAGGCGAAGCAGCGCCAGCTTCTGCTCCTCCGGGCTCCTCTGCCGGCTTTTTAACTCGCGAAGCACCCGCTGACGCGCCGCCACCCTTTGTTGCTGCTGCTGCTCAAATATTGTCAACTGTTGATCCGTTAATATCCGGCGGGTCGTTTGTTCGACATATCTGCGGATGCTCTGGACTTTTTGCAGGTACCGCTCGTAGTCACTTTGCCGGAGCGATTCGATGGCGGCCAGGTTGGTCAGGCGCTGCTCCTGAATCAGGACCATCTCCTCGACTTGTTGATCATTGAGCTTGTACAATTGAGTTTGCACCGTGGCGGCTTGCTTTACACTGCGCTTACTGACTTTGACCTGAGCACTGAGTGATAGCGCAAAAAGCAAGAACAAACCCTGGGCTAGCAAAATTTTTTTCATTATTCGCTGTTTGTAAATTTTATGGATGCCGTCTTTCTTGGGATCCGCGCTTAAATTACGATTTTTGCTTCTTAATTCTAAACCGGTTTCCTACAATAACTATTCGGAAGGGCAAATTCAATAAATGGTAAAGCAAATATGATTCTAATCCGTGATATCCTGGTCAGCGATGACCTCATAAAGGAGCAATTTCTCTGTAATCTTAAGGCCTGTAAAGGGGCCTGTTGTTGGGAAGGGGACTGGGGCGCTCCCCTGGAGGATGAGGAACGGCATACCTTGGAACAGATCTACGAAGAAGTTAAATCTTTTCTCAGCCCGAAGGGAATTGCGGCTATCGAGAAAAAAGGACTGTATACCTATTACGAGGATGCCGGAGATTATGGTACTACGCTGCAGCCAGGCGGGGCCTGCGTTTTTATGACCCAGGATCATCTCGGGATTGCCAGGTGTGGGATAGAACAAGCTTATCAGGCGGGCCTCACCTCCTTCAAAAAACCGGTGAGTTGTCACCTCTATCCTATGCGGGTGAAGAAAAACGCAGAAACAGGCTTTGAGGCACTGAATTACGATCGTTGGGATATCTGCTCGGCAGCCTGCGAACTGGGTGAAAAAGAGTCCCTCCCGGTCTACCGATTCTTGCGCGAAGCAATTATAAGGAAATATGGAGAAGATTTTTATCAGGAACTGGAAGCAGCCGCCAAATATTTAGAGTAAATAATATTTATGAATATTTTATGTCTTTGCAACACTTCGTTTCCTTTGGTTTTCCTTTTAATAAATCCTATTTTTAACTCGTTAAATCCCAAGCGGTTTTTCTATCCCGTAACCGATTTTCCCGTCCCAAAGACTTAAAGGATATTCGAAATTTCATCCTTCGGCCCCAAACGGCGCCCTTTACCCCTGGGCTGTGGCTTTTTTTGGGCAACAGCGCTGCTATTCCTCTCAAAAAACCTTCGCCCAGAGACAAAACCCATCCGTTTGGAACTCGAAAACGAAATTTAAACATGCTTAGGACACTAAAAATCCTGCTACTAAGCATTGCTCCTTTAGGGGGCTTTGCAGGCAAAATCAGGAACGGATTTCGCTTTCTGATCATGAGGCAGGGACACATCCTCCAATAACCTGATCCGTATCCAAAATGAACAGGGGTGGGGAACGATTCAAAATACCCCCCTTTTTGAAGTTGATTTTGCAGCCCGGCATTGTATGCTGTGGCTGCTTTTTTTTAGCCCGGATTGTTCATGGGTTGGTCTGTTACAAACCCATAAATGATCCGGGGTAAAGTCATAGCTGCCTGCGGGTGGTCATTAATGTGCAATGATCGGTAGCCCTTCCCGGCGCACTATGCTCGTTTCTCGCGGCCAGGCAAAAAAAAGGCCGGCGCTTAAGCGCCGGCCCCCAAAAAACACCTAAAACCCTATTAACTAAATCTTAGAATATAATTCTTATGTCTTATTTGCTGCTTTCAAAAGGGTAAACAACGCTTATGGAAAAAGTATTCCGAATATTCCGTCAGAATTCTGTCATAATCGGAATCCTGTAAGAGCGTTGCAAATCAATCGTTTAGGCAACTTCAATCTTGCGTACTGGCTTTTCCTTTGCTTCTTCAAGCTTGGGTAGCGTGATGTGAAGAATGCCGTTTTCGTATGTGGCTTCGATGTTCTCGGTGTCAATGGTTTCCGGCAGTTGGAAGCTGCGCTCGTATTTGACATCACCGAACTCATGGCGTTTCAGGTTTTCACCTTCCTGCAGTTCCCGGCTTTTGTGTGCCGTGATTTTCAGTACGTCCTCTTCGATGTTGACCTGGAAATCGGATTTGTCGAGTCCGGGCAGGGCCAGCTCGATGCGGAACGCTTCAGCCATTTCTACCACATTAGTTGCCGGGCGCGTCAATACGCGGCGGCTGTTGCCGTTCACCGGATAATCATCCCGGAAGAACTCATTGAACAGTTGGTCAAAAGTTCCTGCTAATGTTTTTGGTTTTCTTACTACAAGTGTCATAGTCGATCAGTTTTATTTTGTGTGTGTTTTAAATCGATTTTCACACTTTCTATTGCAAAAGCTGTTCCAAGGGATGGGATCTGTTAAAAGGGCAGTGGATTGATGACAAAAAGGCAGCTTCCTGTGGATTCTTGGTGACAAAATTGCAGTTCCATAGATGGATGGACGGAAATTTTATCCGACCTGTCGAAGGATGATCGAGGGCGAATCGCAAAACCGACGAAGTGAAGTGGGCTGTAACGATCGAATACTATTCGGAGAGGACCAAACGGGAAGACGGCAAAACCTAAGAACGCCTATACCCGTTCCTCCACAAAATCGAGAATCTCTTCGACGTAGCGGCGGTGATTGGCGAGGCGGGGCACCTTATTTTGCCCGCCGAGTTTACCGCGGGCGCGCATCCATTTATGGAAGGTGCCGGAGGGAAGGGGGCGGAGGTGCAGGCGTTCCAGGGCCATATCGCCGAAGCGCTTGGCCTCGTAGTCTGAGTTGACGGCTTGCAGGTTTTGGTCGAGCCGGTCGGCAAAAGCTTCCAGGTCTTTGGGCGGCTGCTCAAATTCGATGAGCCATTCGTGTCCGCCTTTGCCCTCCCCCTCCAAATAAATCGGACCGACTGTGTATTCGGCGACGATGGCGTCCAGCTGGCGGCAGGTGGTGGCCAGCGCCTTTTCGGTATTTTCGACCATGACTTCCTCTCCAAAGGTGTTGATGAACTGCTTTGTTCTTCCGGTGACCTTGATTTTGTAAGGGCTGGTTGAGGTGAACGTGACCGTGTCACCCGGCAGGTAACGCCATAACCCTCCGTTGGTGCTGATCAGCATAGCGTAATTTTTACCTGTTTCCACCTCCCAGATGGGGATGGCTTCGGGGTGTTCATTATCCCATTGATCCATGGGGAGAAATTCGTAGTAGATACCGTTGTTGAGCAGGAGCAGCATGCCGTCTTCCTGGAAATCATTTTGCACGGCGAAGTATCCTTCCGATGCATTATAGATTTCCTGATAGCTGACCTGGTCGGAGGGGAAAAACTGTTCAAACTGCTTTTGGTAAGGCATAAAGCTCACGCCGCCGTGGATATAGACCTGAAAGTCGGGCCAGATTTCCAGCATATTTTCCTTACCGGAAATTTCCAGCATGCGGCGAAACAGGACGATGGTCCAGGTAGGCACTCCTCCGATCATGGTGATCCTTTCGTGCTGCAGGATATGGGCCATTCGCTCCAGCTTTTCTTCAAAATCTTCCATCAGGGCCGTTGCGAAGTCGGGAGCGAAAAAGGGCCGGGTAACCGGAGGCAGATTTTTGATATTGACGGCGGAAACATCGCCAACTTGTGTCTTAGGGTAAGGTGGAAAAGGCTTAAGGCTGCCGCCCATGAGCACGCTTTTGTAGGCAAACATCAACGCATCTGGGCGATTGTGATACAGTAGCGTCATCGTATCCCAGCCGCCGCGGGCATGGCATTTTTTCATATTGTGGCTGGAAACAGGGATGTACTTGCTCTTGTCACTGGTGGTTCCCGAGGATTTGGAATACCACTTGACCTGCCCGGTCCAGAGTACGTCCTTTTCGCCGTGCATCATTCGCTTGATGTAGGGTTTCAGGCTTTCGTAATCCTGAACGGGAACGCGGCGGGCAAAGGTATCCGGGTCGCTGATGTCCCGGTAGCCATAACGTCTGCCCCATTCGGTCTGTCTCGCTGTACGGAGCAGATGCTGTAACCAGCGTTCCTGTACTTCCCGGGGATGCTGCATGAAATACTCAATTCCCTTATACCGTTGTTTATAGTACCAGTGGAAAAACCGGTTAATCCATTTCTTCATGGTTTGACTTTTTTCGAAAAACGCGTCCCCGAGTGGCGCCTGGATTTCTTCTTATCAAATATAAGAATAATTTTACGGGGGAAGTGGGCAGGCAGATGCCCAGACACTCAGGAACCTAACTCCTCCTGCAAGAATTGCCCTGTATAGCTGCCCGGTTCTTTGGCTACTTCCTCCGGCGTGCCGGTACAGACGATGGCGCCGCCCCGCGATCCGCCTTCCGGGCCGAGGTCGATGAGGTGATCGGCTACCTTGATGACATCGAGGTTGTGTTCGATGACGATTACGGTGTTGCCCTTTTCGACGAGGCGGTTGAGTACGGCAAGTAGATGCCGGATATCTTCGAAGTGCAATCCCGTTGTCGGCTCGTCCAGTATATATAAGGTGTTGCCGGTATCCCGTTTGGAGAGTTCTTCGGATAATTTGACGCGCTGCGCTTCGCCACCGGAGAGGGTGACAGCCGATTGTCCCAGCGTAAGGTAGTCGAGTCCCACATCATGCAAGGTCTTCAGCTTCCGGTAAATTTTTGGAATAGGTTCGAAAAATTCGGCGGCTTCTTCCACCGTCATGTCCAGCACATCGCTGATCGATTTGCCCTTGTACAGGATTTCCAGCGTCTCGCGATTGTAGCGTCGGCCCAGACAGCGTTCGCACTCGATGTTGACATCGGGGAGGAAGTTCATCTCGATAGTCCGCATGCCCGATCCTTTGCACACCTCACAGCGACCTCCTTTGACATTAAAGGAGAAGCGACCGGGTTTGTAGCCGCGGATCTTGGCTTCCGGCAGGTCGGAGAAAAGCTTGCGGATGTCCGTAAACACCCCGGTATAGGTAGCGGGGTTGGAGCGAGGCGTTCGCCCAATAGGCGATTGGTCGATCTCAATGACTTTGTCAATGTGTTCCAGCCCTTTAATTTGCCCGTAGGGCAGCGGGTTTTTCAAACTTTTATAAAAGTGCTGTCGCAAAATGGGGTACAGCGTCTCGTTGATCAGGGTGGATTTACCGCTGCCCGATACGCCGGTCACACAGATAAAGGCGCCGAGCGGAATGTCGACGTTGATCTCCCTAAGGTTGTTGCCGGCGGCGCCACGCAGCTTGAGGAACTTGCTGTTGCCGGGGCGGCGGTCTTTGGGTACCTCAATCTTTTTGCGTGCATTGAGGTAGTCGGCAGTCAGGGTGTTCGTTTTCAGGAAAGCATCGGGTATGCCTTCGCCGACCAGCTCTCCGCCGTGTTTACCGGCGCCGGGTCCCAGGTCGATAACGTAGTCGCTGGCCAGCATGATGTCTTTGTCGTGCTCCACTACCAGCACCGTGTTACCGATCAGGGTGAGCTCGCGCAGCGCCTCGATCAGGCGCTGGTTATCGCGCTGGTGTAAGCCGATACTCGGCTCATCCAGTATATAGGTGATGCCCGTCAGCTGGGAACCGATCTGAGTGGCCAGGCGGATGCGTTGCGATTCGCCGCCCGATAGTGTTCTGGCGGGCCGGTTGAGGCTGAGGTAGTCCAGGCCCACGTGCAGCAAAAAGCCCAGGCGCAGCCGGATCTCTTTCAGTATCTCGGTGGCGATGAGGCGCTGCCGCTCCTCCATGTTTTCCTCCACGCCCATCATCCACTCGGCGAGATGAGTGATATCCATCTCCGCCAGTTCGCCAATGTGTTTTTCACCAATTTTAAAATGCAGTGATTCCTTTTTCAGGCGGTACCCGTGGCATTCAGGACAGGAGTCGACGGTCATAAACTCTTCGGCCCAGCGGCGGATCTTCTCCGAACTGGTATCTTCATACCAGCGCTGCAGCATATTGACAATGCCCTCCTGGGCGAGATTATAGGTGTAGTCGCTATTGCCGTAGCTCATTTTTACCGCCACCTTTTCATTGCCGCCGTAGAGGATGGTGTTCAGTGCTTCCTCCGGAATCTCCTTCACCGGCGTGGCAAAGGTGAATTCGTATTTTTTGGCGATAGCCCGTAGTTGTTTGAAAGTCATGTTCTGACGCACCTCGCCGAAGGGCGCGATGCCCATATCGTTGATGCTCTTGCTGTCGTCGGGGATGACCTTGTCCATATCCACTTTATTGACGCTACCCAGCCCGTTGCAGGCGGAGCAGGCGCCGTAAGGCGAGTTGAAGGAGAAGGAATTGGGCGAGGGCTCTTCGTAGGAAATGCCGGAGTCCGGGTCCATCAGGTGTTTGGAAAAGGTGGTGATTTCGTCGCTGTCGTGATCCATGATCAAAATCAGTCCATTGCCCATCTTAAGGGCGGTCTGCATCGACTGGCTGATGCGGTCCCGGCGGTCCTCCGTCACCTTCACCCGGTCGACGACCAGCTCGATATCGTGTACCTTGTAGCGATCGACCTGCATGCCCGGGTCCAGGTTGAGTATCTCGCCGTCGACGCGCACCTTGGCGTAGCCCTGTTTGCGCACCTGGTCGAACAGCTCGCGGTAGTGCCCTTTGCGCCCGCGGATGAGCGGCGCGAGCAGTACGATCTTTTTCCCCTCGTATTGCTCCATGATGCGCTGCTTCATCTGCTCTTCGTTGTAGCGCACCATCTTTTCTCCGGTGACGTAGGAATAAGCTTCGCCGGTACGGGCGAAGAGCAGGCGCATGAAGTCGTAAATTTCGGTCACCGTACCCACGGTAGAACGCGGATTCCGGCTCGTGGTCTTCTGCTCGATGGAAATTACCGGGCTCAGCCCGCTGATCTGCTCAACGTCGGGCCGCTCCATCTCGCCGATAAACTGACGCGCGTAGGCCGAGAAGGTCTCCATGTACCGCCGCTGCCCTTCCGCGTAAATCGTATCGAAGGCCAGCGACGACTTGCCGCTGCCGCTGATCCCCGTGATCACCACCATCTTGTTGCGCGGAATGCGCACGTCGATATCCCGCAGGTTGTGCACCCGCGCCCCGATGACCTCGATATAATCGTGATTGTTATTCTGTCCGTTCTCTTCGTATTTCGACATACTTGTTTTCACTATTTCTGATCCATGCATACTGCAACTGCGCGAAACAGACTGTTAACACCTAAAGGCTTATGGGGGTTTCGCAAACCGCAAAAATAGAGATTAAAGTGCGAAGGGGAAAGTCGGAAGTCGGAAAGGAAAACCGGAAATGGAAAAGCCGCCGTTCCTCAGCCTTCGCTCGCCATTCCGACTTCTGAATTCGCACTTCCGACTTCGAATTGGTGATCCGGATCACTGGATTTTCCTCCCGATTGGCCTTAACTTGTGACCGTATTTTTTTACCAATCCCGTGAAAATCATGCGACTTAAACAAATCCTCGGCATTCTCTTGTTGATTCTCGCCTCTGCCTACGGCGTTTACAAAATCTCCGATTCCGGTGTAATGGACCACCTTTCCAATGAGTGGTACTCCTTTATGGGCTTCCTGCTAATCGCTCTGCTGCTGGGCACGGCGATCGTAAGGGTGCTGCGGGCGTGATCCGCATCGGGAGGCGCTTTCCCAAGGCCTGCTGTTTTTGCGTGCCATGCATGTCACTAATGCCGAAGCCACTAGGCAAAACCACCTTCCCCAGTATCTTGGAACTGCACGATGACCCCATTGCGCCGGGGACCTGCCAGGCGGGTGGAATCGTCTTCGGAGGACGCGTGGCGAGCGGTTCCACACATCTGCCCCCGACGCCCAACGCAAGTCGAAGCAGCTAAGCCGAGGGATTAAGCCCCTCCATTGAACATCCTCACTTTCGTTGCTGTCAAAAAAAGAAAAAACCAAGCACCTATGCCAGAAGCAATGAACGTCACCCAGAAACTCATCTCCTCGCATCTCGTCGAAGGCAAAATGAAGCCCGGTACCGAGATCGGAATCAAAATAGACCAAATATTACAGCAGGACGCCACCGGCACCCTTGTCATGCTTGAACTCGAAGCCATGGGGCTCGACCACGTCAAGGTAGAGACCGCTGTGCAGTACGTTGACCACAACCTGCTGCAGAGCGATAATAAGAATGCCGACGATCACATCTTTCTGCAATCTGCTTCCGAAAAGTTCGGCTACTGGTACAGCCGGCCGGGCAACGGCGTGAGTCACCCCGTGCACCAGGAGCGATTTGGCAAGCCCGGCAAGACGATGATCGGCTCCGACAGCCACACGCCCGCTGCGGGCTCCCTCGGCATGCTCGCCATCGGCACGGGCGGGCTCGACGTGGCGGCCGCCGCCCTCGGTAAGCCCTATTTCGTCAAGATGCCTAAAGTATTGGGTGTTGAACTAAAGGGCAAACTGCCCGACTGGGTGAGCGCCAAGGATGTCATCCTGGAGATGCTGCGCCGCTACGATGTCGAAGGCGGCGTCGGCTACATCGTCGAGTATTTTGGCGAAGGCCTCAATAGTCTGAGCGCCATGGACCGCCACGTCATCGCCAATATGGGCACCGAGATGGGCGCCACCACCACCGTATTCCCCGCCGACGAAGAGGTGCGCCGCTTCCTGCGCTCGCAGCACCGCGAAGAAGATTACACCGAACTGGTCGCCGACGAAGGCGCCGAATACGATGACTACGAAACCATCGATCTGTCCCAACTGGAACCCCTGATCGCGAAGCCTACCTCACCGGGCAACGTTGTACCGGTGCGCGAAGTAGCCGGTCAGGAAGTCCATCAGGTCGTCATCGGTTCTTCGGCCAACCCGGGCATCCGTGACTTCTGGACCGTCGCCCAGATCGTCAAAGGCCAAACCGCTGATGAAGACATCAGCTTCGACATCAACCCCACCTCCCGGCAGCTCATCGAAAATCTTGGCGAGGAATTTTTCCACCTCATCCACGCCGGCGGACGCTTCCACCAGTCGGGTTGCATGGGCTGTATCGGCATGGGACAGGCGCCCGCCTCCGGCAAGATCAGCCTGCGCACCTTCCCGCGTAACTTCCCGGGCCGCTCCGGCACCCTCGATGATCAGGTGTATCTCTGCAGTCCGGAAACGGCCGGCGCGGCCGCCCTGACCGGCAAGATCACTGATCCGCGCGACCTGGAAGAAATATACGGGATGAAATATCCCCGCTACCAGTATCCTGAAAAGGAAACCACTAACACCAAAATGCTGCTGGCGCCCGCCGAAAACGGCGAAGACGTGGAACTCATCAAAGGCCCCAACATCGTCTCCATCCCCGATTTTGATCCCTACATGGATGAATACGACGCCCCCGTTTTGCTCAAGATGGAAGATGATGTCTCTACCGATGAGATCCTGCGCGCCGGCGCCGAGGTGCTGCCGCTGCGCTCCAATATCCCGGAGATCAGCAAGTACTCCTATATTATTATAGACGACACCTTCTACGATCGCGCTATGAAGACCAAAGAGGAATATCCCGGCCACATCGTGGTAGCGGGGGAAAACTACGCACAGGGCTCCAGCCGCGAGCACGCCGCCCTGGCGCCCAAATACCTGGGGCAGCTGGCCGTCATCGCCAAGAGCTACGCCCGAATTGGCTGGCAGAACCTGGCCAACTTTGGCATCCTGCCATTGGAATTCGCCAACAAGGGCGATTACGATAAAATCGAGCAGGGCGACGTGCTACACCTGGAAAACCTGCGCGAGTGCATCGAATCGGGTGAGGAGATCATCGTCAAAAACAAGACGCAGGATAAGGAGATCCCCGTCAAGCACTCGCTCAGCGAGCGCCAGGTCGATGTCATCCTGGCGGGGAATATTATTAATTACTTCAAGGAGAGGGAAGAGGCGCTTGGGTAGAGTTTAGAAGTTTAGATACTCGCCCCGCTGGGGCGGCGGGTTTAGAAGTTTAGAAGGTCTGAAAACGAAATTTCCGGTTTCAGACCTTCTAAACTTCTAAACCAGGGCCGACAGCGTCGGCCCGTCTAAACTTCTAAACTTAAAGAAAGTCCAGCAGCTCCTTCACAATCGTCCGCATCCGCGGTTCCGCTTCCTCGGCAGCGGCGATTACGTCCTCCACCGTAGTCTCTTGTATCTCCTCTATTGGATAGCATTTATTTGTTGCAACCGAGATGACGAAGACCGGTAGCTCCATATGACGGGCGACCAGTACTTCGGGGATGGTCGACATACCCACCAGGTCGGCGCCCAGGCGGTGGGCCATGGTGTACTCGGCGGGTGTTTCCAGGTTGGGGCCCTGCAGGCCGAGGTAGATACCCTCATGTGCGGGAATGCCGTGCCGGCGGGCAATTTCCAGGGCTTTGGCATTGAGGCGGCGCTCGTAGGTGTGGAGCATATCGGGAAAGCGGGGGCCGAGGCGCTCATCGTTCTCCCCTCGCAGTGGGTTTTCGGCGTGCAGGTTAATATGGTCTTTGATAAAAACCAGGTCGCCCATAAAGATGTGCTGGCTGACGCTGCCCGCGGCGTTGGAGATGATCAGCCGCTCGATCCCCAGAAACTTCAGCACCCTTACGGGAAAAGTGACTTGCTTCATGGAATAGCCTTCGTAGTAGTGGAAACGGCCGGCCATAGCCACGATAGGGTGTCCGTCAAGCGTGCCGAAGATCAGCTTGCCCTGGTGACTCTGTACAGTGGAAACGGGGAAGTGCGGAATCTCTCCGTAAGGGATTTCGACGGCGACCTCGATCTCGTCGGTCAGGTTACCCAGCCCGGTACCGAGGATGATGCCGAAGCGGGGAGTGAATTTCGTTTGCGAGCGAATGAAGGCGATCGCTTCCTGGATCTTGTCGTAGAGTAATGGGTGGTTATCCATGGAATATGTTTTCAGAATCAATCCACAATCATCGCCTTCCGGTCCAGCTCCTGGTTGACGATATTCTCGGGTAATTTCCGGTACTCGTACTCCTGGTTGCGCAGCTGCGGTGTAAAACCCGCTTCGCGGATGGCCTCCTGGATGCCGTCGGCGGTGAAGCGGTAGCGGGCGCCGGCGGCGCTTACCACGTTTTCCTCGATCATGATGGAGCCGAAATCATTGGCGCCCGCGTGCAGGCACAGCTGGGCGACCTGTTTGCCTACCGTCAGCCAGGAGGCCTGGATGTTGGTCACGTTGGGCAGCATGATGCGGCTCATAGCGATCATGCGGATGTATTCGTCGCCCGTGCAGGTGTTGCGCGCGCGCTTGAGGCGGCGCAGGATCGTATCGTAATCCTGGAAGGGCCAGGGGATGAAGGCGAGGAAACCCTTGGCGCCGGCCGGCTTTACGGCTTGCACCTCCCGGATCTTGACCAGGTGTTCCATGCGTTCGAGGTTGGTTTCCACGTGGCCGAACATCATGGTGGCCGAGGTAGTCAATCCGATCTGGTGGGCGGCGCGCATCACGTCGAGCCATTCCTGAGCGCCGCATTTACCTTTGGAGACGAGGCGCCGCACGCGGTCCGACAGAATTTCGGCGCCCGCGCCCGGCAGGGAGTCCAGCCCGGCGTCTTTGAGCGCCTGCAGTACTTCTTTATGAGAAGTCCCCTCCAGCTTGGTGATGTGGGCGATTTCCGGAGGCCCCAGGGCGTGCAGTTTGAGACTGGGGTAAAGGGATTTGAGTTCCCTAAAGAGATCGACATAGAAGGACAGGCCGAGATCGGGATGATGACCACCCTGCAGCAGCAACTGCTCACCCCCGTAACGGAAGAGCTCATCGATTTTTTTCTTGTATTCTTCAATGGAGGTGGTATAGGCCTCTTCGTGTCCCGGGCGCCGGTAGAAGTTGCAGAATTTGCAGTTGGCGACGCAGACGTTGGTCGTGTTCGAGTTGCGGTCGATAATCCAGGTGACCACGTTGCCTGGCACGTGCTGCTGCCGCAGCCTGTTGGCTACGTGCATCAGCTCGGCGCTCGTCGCCTGTTCGAAGAGAAAAACGCCTTCTTCTGCGTTGAGCGCTTCCAGCCGGAGCGCCCGTTGGAGGAGATCATCAATACTCATATGTCAATTTCTTATTTCTTATGTGGAACAAAGATACAAAAGAGGTAGTTTGTGGCAATAGTAAAGATTTTCAGTTCTTTAGGTAATGCTGGTATTAATCCCGGAAATTTCCTATCTTTGTTCCAAGAATTAAAATTTTGAAAGAGGGAACTTCCGGTTCCCTCTTTTTGGTATATATACATACAGAATACGCAACGTGATAGAAAGAAAGATCGAAGCGCTCCTGGAGGAGAAATTTAAAGAAGAAGCCTTTTCTGACTGTTTCCTGATCGAAGTAAAGCACAACAATAATAAGGTTGAGGTTTTTATCGATAGCGATACAGGTGTTACTTTCGACACTTGCCGGAAGATCAGCCGGTTTCTGGAACACCATATAGAGGAAGAAGAATGGTTGGGTGAGAAATACGTTTTGGAGGTTTCCTCTCCCGGTGTAGACCGGCCGCTGCAAAAAAAGCGGCAATATCCGAAGAACATCGGACGCAAGCTGGAAATTCACGTAAAGGAAGGCAAACCCCATACCGGCACCCTGATCGCCGTTGATGAAATGAGCGTAACGATAGAAGAAAAGGTCAGGAAAAAAGAAGGCAAACGCAAAAAGACGGAAATGGTAAAACACAACATTCCGTTTAATGCAATTGAAAAAGCAGTTGTTAAAATTTCATTCTAATACTTAAAGATATGATGAATCTGGTTGATACCTTCGCGGAATTCAAAGCCGGAAAAAATATCGATCGTCCCACGATGGTGCGGGTGCTCGAAGACGTATTTCGCACCCTGATCCGGAAAAAGTACGGATCGGATGAAAACTTCGACGTCATTGTCAACACCACTAAAGGTGACCTTGAACTCTGGCGCGTCCGCGAAATTGTACCCGACGGCGAGGTCACGGATGACCGCAGCCAGATCTCTATTTCGGAAGCCCTGTCCATTGATGAAGACTACGAGATAGGAGAGGAGTGCTACGAGCAACTCCACCTGGAAGATTTCGGCCGCCGCGCCATCATGGCCGCGCGTCAAACGCTGATCTCCCGGATTATGGAGCTGGAGAAGGACGAAGTTTACCGCCGCTACAGCGAACGCGTCGGTGATATCATACTCGGTGAGGTTCACCAAATCCTGAAAAAGGAAATCCTCATTTTGGACGACGCCACCGGCACCGAGCTGGTGCTGCCGCGTAATGAGATGGTCCGCGGGGATTTTTTCCGCAAAGGGGATATGGTGCGCGGCGTGATCCGCAAGGTGGAAATGAAAAACAATAATCCCATCGTCATCGTTAGTAGAACAGATAGTCTGTTCCTGGAAAAGCTGCTCGAACAGGAAGTTCCCGAAATTGAAGATGGGTTGATTACCGTGCGTCGTATCGTTCGCATTCCCGGCGACCGGGCAAAGGTGGCCGTAGAGTCCTACGACGATCGTATCGATCCGGTAGGCGCCTGTGTGGGTATGAAAGGATCGCGAATTCATGGTATCGTCCGGGAGCTCAATAACGAGAACATCGATATTATTAACTACACCAACAACATTCTGCTCTTTATCCAGCGCGCCCTGACGCCCTCCAAAGTCAGCAGTATTGACCTGGATACGGATAATATGCGGGCCAATGTATACCTCGAACCCGACCAGGTATCCCTGGCCATCGGTAAGGGAGGCACCAACATCAAATTGGCCAGCCAGTTAACCGGCTACGAAATCGATGTCTATCGCAATACGGAAGAAGTCGAAATCGATGACGTCGATCTCGAAGAATTTGCCGATGAAATCGATGCCTGGGTAATCGACTCCCTCAAAGGCATCGGATGCGATACCGCACGAAGTGTGCTGGAACTCAATAAAGAGGAGTTGCTGCGCCGTACCGACCTGGAAGAGGAGACGGTAGATGAAGTAATGCAAATCCTGGCAGCAGAATTTGAAGACGAAGTAGAATAATTCCGGAGGGATGCCTTCGGTGAAATTAAAACGAACTCTTTTACATAGGTTTGTGTTCGTTGCATAGTTAAGTGGCTTAAAAACAGCAGGTTTTAACCGCTGTTTTACACAGAATTCAGGAAATAAGTATGGAATAGCCCTTTTTTCCTGTTATCTTTGCACCACGAAGTCAATCTGACGAAACGTTCAGCTTTCAGAGCACCAGCCGCTCTGAAAGCTGTGCTTTGTGTTCATCATTAATCAGATGGGCAAAAGCTTTGGAAAACAAGTCTTTTCTTAGATGAAAAAGAGAAGGTGTCTTTTCAAAAAGCGCTTATGCCTGCCAGAAATGAACATCAGCGAAAGTACTAAATAACAATAATGACGAAACGCTTAGTTAAGATAGCAAAAGAATTAAATGTAGGTACGACCACCATCGTTGAATACCTCAACGACAATGGTTACGATATTGAAAACAAGCCTACCGCCAAGGTGACCGATGAGATGTACACCGAGTTGTTGAAGGAATTTCAGAAGTCCAAGGAAATTGCTATCAAAGCCAATCAGCTTGTAATCGGCAGAAGCCAGAAAGAAGCAGCCCCCGCTTCCGGTGATCAATCCAAGGTCGCCGATAGAAAAAGTGCGGAAGACAAAGACAAAATTTTTGCCAAGAAGCAACCCGCCGAGCAGGAAATCAAGCCTGAACAAAAGAAGGTTGAAAAAGAAGAACAACCCGCAGGGGAGCCTAGTCGCATAGCTCCACGCTTGAAAGTGGTGGGTAAAATAGACCTAAGTAATCGCCTGCGCCCCCAATCTGAAAAGGAGGCAGCGGAAAAAGAAGCGGCCAAGAAAGAAGAAGCGGCTAAAAAGACGGCGGAGGCCCAGGCAGCCAAAGAGAAAGAAGAAAAAGCGGCTGAGGCCAAACCTGAAAAAGCGGAAGCTAAGCCTGAAAAAGCGGAAGCTAAGCCTGAAAAAACGGAAGCTAAGGCGCCGAAAAAGGAAGCGGAAGTCGTAGAAGAGAAAGCGCCCGCAAAAGAGAAAGAAGAAGAAAAACCGAAAAAGCAACCCGCTAAGCAGAAAACCGAGGCTAAAAAAGCAACCGAGAAAGAACCGGAGCAGAAAAAGGAGACCGCTAAAGCTCCGGAGCAGAAGGAAAAAGCTCCTGAAAAAGAGGAGCGTAAGAAAGAAAAGCCTGCTGTAGAAGCTAAGGAGGAACCCCAAAAAGAGAAAGCGGAACAACCCGCCAAAAAAGCGGAGCAACCCGCTGCAGAAAAAGCTGCAGAAAAAACGGAAGAGAAGGAGGAAAAGAAAAAAGAAGGCGAAGAAGTGGTTCGGGCCGAAGCGCCGGAACTGCGCGGCCTGAAAATTCTCGGCAAGATCGATACCGATAAATTCAGCAAGCCGAAAAAGAAGAAGAAAAAGACTGAAGATAAAAAGGAGAAAGAAGAAGAAACTGGTCGCCGCAAACGCCGCCGCCGCCGTAAAAAGGTGCCGGTAGATCGTAAGAAAGGTGCCGGAGGAGGAAGCCGTCGCCGTTCTTCCAAGAAAAGAGAAGAGGTCAAAGAGGTTTCCCAGAAGGAAATTGAAGAAAAAATCAAGGCCACTATGGCCCGCATCTCCGGTAGCGGCGGCAAAAAGAAACGCCAGCGCCTGTCGCGTGACAAACGCGAACGCATGCGGGAAAAAGAAGAGGCAATACAGGCCGAAAAGGAATCTGGCAAGTTGCAGGTGACGGAGTTTATTTCCGTTCAGGAACTGGCTAACCTGATGGATGTCGGGGTAACGGATGTTATTACTACCTGTATGAATCTCGGCATCATCGTTTCGATCAACCAGCGCCTTGACGCCGAAGTGATTGAACTGGTCGCCGAAGAATTCGAGCACGAAGTAGAATTCCTCAGTGTTGAAGAACAAGAGGAAGAGGAAGAAGAAATTTTTGATGCAGAAGAGGATCTGCAGCCCAGGGCTCCGATCGTCACCGTTATGGGGCACGTCGATCACGGTAAAACTTCCCTGCTCGATCATATCCGCAAAGCCAACGTAGTATCTGGTGAGGCCGGGGGTATTACCCAGCACATAGGCGCTTACGAAGTGCCGGTCGGCAGCGAAGGGAAATCGGCCACCTTCCTCGATACACCGGGGCACGAAGCCTTTACCGCTATGCGCGCCCGCGGCGCCAAAGTGACGGATATCGCCATCGTCATCATCGCAGCTGACGACAGCATCATGCCGCAAACCAAAGAGGCCATCAGCCACGCACAGGCTGCCGGTGTGCCCATCGTCTTTGCCATCAACAAGATCGATAAGCCGGGCGCAGAACCCGAACGCATAAAGCAGGAACTCGCCTCTATGAATTTCCTGGTTGAAGAATGGGGTGGTAAATACCAATCACAGGATATCTCGGCCAAAACCGGACAGGGTATTGACGAATTGCTGGAAAAAGTATTACTCGAAGCCGAACTGCTCGAATTGCAAGCCAATCCCGATCGCGAAGCCATCGGCGCAGTGATCGAAGCTTCGCTAGACAGAGGTAGAGGTTATGTCACCAAAATACTGGTGCAAACCGGTACTCTGGAAATCGGCGACCCAATTGTCTCCGGAGAATTTTCCGGCCGGGTCAAGGCCATGTTCAACGAACGCGGTCAACGGGTCGAATCCGTAGGGCCTTCGCAGCCTACCCTGGTGCTGGGTCTTGACGGTGCACCGCAGGCCGGCGAACGTTTCAAAGTCGCTGAAAACGAACAGGAAGCACGTCACATTGCCTCCAAACGCGGACAAATATCGCGCGAACAGGCTACCCGGGCAACCAAACGAATCAGCCTCGATGAGATCGGACGCCGCCTGGCGCTGGGTAACTTCAAAGAGCTTAACCTCATCGTTAAAGGTGATGTGGACGGCTCGGTCGAAGCCCTCTCTGACTCGCTGATTAAGCTGTCGCAGGAAACCGTACAGGTCAACGTCATCCACAAAGCCGTCGGCCAGATCATCGAATCCGATGTCATGCTGGCCTCCGCTTCGGATGCCATCATCATCGGCTTCCAGGTGCGCCCCTCCGGTGGAGCCCGCCGGCTGGCGGAGCAGGAAGGCGTGCAGATCAGAACCTACTCCATTATCTATGAGGCCATCGAAGAGGTCAAAATGGCCATCGAAGGTATGCTGGAACCGACGAAGGAAGAGAATATCGTCGGCGAAATGGAAGTTCGCAATGTGTTCAAGATCAGCCGCATCGGAACCGTCGCCGGTTGCTATGTCCAGGATGGGAAATTCACTCGCAATACCAATATCCGACTTATCCGGAATGGTATCGTAGTCTATCCTACCAGAGAAGGACAACACGGCAAGATCGCTTCACTCAAGCGCTTCAAGGACGATGTCAAGGAAGTACGCGCCGGATTGGAATGCGGCTTGTCCATTGAAAACTACAATGACATTAAAGTGGGCGACACCATCGAAGGCTACGAGATCGTCGAGGTGAAGCAGAAACTGAAGTAAAATATTGCGAAACGAAATTATAAAAGCGGCGCCCGTATTTGCGAGCGCCGCTTTTTTTTGACCATGAAAAGATCCACTTTTCTGATCACCGGGGCGACGGGAAATATCGGATCGCCTCTCATCCGCCAATTGCTCAACCGGGGAAAGGTACAGCACCGCATCCTGGCGGGTGTCCGACATCCGATGCAGGCCCGGGAAATACTACCCGCTCCCGATATGGAAATCGTCCGGTTCGACTTTGCCGAACCGGCTTCCTTCGCTATTCTGGAGGAGGCGGACCGGCTCTTCCTCCTGCGCCCCCCGGCGCTGGCCGACGTCTCCCGTTATTTCGCTCCCCTGATCGATGCAGCTGCCCATTCCGGGATCGAGCAGGTCGTATTTCTCTCCGTGCAGGGGGCCGACCGGCAATCCTGGATACCCCACCATAAAATCGAAGAGCTGATTGGTAAGAGCGGGCTGCCCTACACTTTCCTGCGGCCCAGTTATTTTATGCAGAATTTCACTACTACACTGCGAGAAGGAATCAGGGAGCAGGACCGGATCTTCCTACCTGCCGGCGAGGCGCTTTTCAACCCCGTCGATGCGCGCGATATCGCCCGCGTAGCCGCGGAGGCCCTGCTCCATCCGGCAGATTACCGCAATGTAGCCATTGACCTGACCGGACCGGAAAACCTGACCTTCGCGGAAATGGCGAAAATACTATCGGAGGAACTGGGACGCCCGATTCGCTACGAATCACCCAATCCCCTGTATTTCATGTGGCGTACCTGGAAAGAGGGAGCAGCCCTGCCTAGGGCCTTCATCATGACCCTGCTGCATTACCTGCCTCGCTGGGAGGAGGCTCCCCGCAAGAATAATAAGATATGGCGCAAGATGAATCTGTCCCCTACTTCTTTTCGTCAATTTGTCAGAGAACACCGGGAACGATGGCTACCCTGACCGAAGGAGACAAACAAAACCCCGGCATCCGGGCATGAAAGGAAGCTCCGAAATCAAGGGGAGAGAGATAATGGCATTTCCGGGAATAAAAAAAGTGTGGATAAAAGGGTGAGCTGCTTATCCGGAAGTCACCATCCGGGCCAAACTTATGCTATATTTGCCATGGTGATAACAAACAGGCTCATTCGAAATGAACATCTCTATCCGAATTTCGCTACTCCTGGTTCTTTTTCTCGCCGGCTGTAAGTCCGGGAAAAAGGCGCTGGAACAAGGCAATTACTACGAGGCCGTCCTGACGGCCGTGGAACGGCTGCGCAAA
This sequence comes from uncultured Saprospiraceae bacterium, assembly GCA_964632995.1. Classification (GTDB taxonomy): domain Bacteria; phylum Bacteroidota; class Bacteroidia; order Chitinophagales; family Saprospiraceae; genus CAZWDL01. Next base: position 3,846 of record CAZWDL010000062.1, on the reverse strand, counting down.
AGCCCAAATAATAAAAATGCTCAGGAAGTGCTGGCCGAGGCCTACCCCCGCTTAGTAGACTACAACCTGGATCGCATTCGTCAGCTGCGCAATAGCAATGACCCACTCCGCTGGGAAGATATCCTTACTTATTACGATCAGCTAAATAAGGCGTACGATGAAATCAAGCGCTCGCCCGCTGCCGATCAGGTGATTTCCGGCCTTCGCTTATTCACCTCCGAATACGAAGAAACGAGCCGCAAGGCCGCCGAAGTACATTATATTCTGGGAGATCAGCTGATGCCCGCCGCCCGGCGTGGCGACCGTGCCGCCGCTAAGGAAGCCTACGGGCACTTCAGCCGCGCGGAGGAACTCTCTCCCGGCTTCAAAAATGCCGAAAACCTCGCCTTGGAAAGCCGCGACCTGGCTACGCTCTACGTCGTGGTCAACCCTATTCCCATGCCCTCCCGGCATCTGGATGTGAGCAACGAGTTCTTCTACAACAAGCTTATGGAGTTCCTCCACAGCCGCCGGGTCAGCCCCTTCATCGAATTCTACAGCAATGAGGAGGCCCGGGCCATCGACCTGCAACCGGATCATTACATTGATATGGTCTTCGACGACTTCGTCATCGGGGATGCTTACATCAAGGAAACTGTTCAGAAACGGCAGCAGGACAGCGTGGTCGTCGGGCAGGTGGAAGTAGTGGAGGACGGAGAAAAGGTCCAGAAGGATGTCTACGGCACGGTCAAGGCGGAAGTTCACCTTTTCGAAAAACAACTAAACTCCCGCGCTCTGCTCGACTGCCGCATCATTCAGGCCGGCACTGAGACAATGCTGGCCCAGGAAAAGTTCTCCGGCAGCTTCACCTGGATCGACTACTGGGGCTACTACAATGGCGACGAACGCGCCCTCACGGAGGAGGATAAACGACGCCTGCGCAACCGCCGTGAGGTGATGCCGCCGCCGCCGCAGGACCTCTTCGTTGAAGTCACCGCCGGCATCTATGATCAGGTGGCGGATTATTTGTCCAATTTTTACAGAGGGTATTAGGGAATGGGGAATGGGCAGTACCGGTAACTAAAAATGTTGCTGCTTTATCCCCCGCGCATTCATCTCACCAACTCTTTTTCGGGAACCTCCCGGCTATTTTGTATTCTTGGGTATTCATCAAAAGCAATCCTAATGGAATACCTGCTCGGTATCGATATCGGCACCTCCAGTGCCAAAACACTTGCTACTACTCCCGAAGGACAGATTATAGCCCAGACTAGTCGCAGCTATCCCATGCATCAACCTCGCCCAGGCCGGCGCGAGCAGGATGCAAAGGTCGTCGCCGAAGCGGTAGAAGATGTAGTTGCGGCTGTCATTGAGCAGCTCGGTAAACAGCTGCTCGCCTTGTCGTTCAGCAGCGCCATGCACAGCCTGCTGCTACTTGATGAAAGCGGCGATCCCCTCGCACCCATGCTCACCTGGGCCGACCAGCGCAGCGCCGGGCAGGCGCAGCGCCTGAGAAACAGCAAGCAGGGACAACAGATCTACGAAGCGACCGGCACGCCGCTGCACCCCATGTCGCCGCTGTGCAAGCTGATCTGGATGCGGGAAACGGGATTCACACCTTATAGCAAGGCGGCGCACATCGCCACCATCAAATCATTTCTGCTTCAACGCTGGATCGGCCGTTTCCTGATCGATGAATCCGACGCATCGGCTACCGGGCTCTTTGATATTATCAATAAGGAGTGGTACGCTCCGGCGCTGCAGGAGGCGGGGGTACGGATCGAACAGCTGCCGGCTCCGGTGAAAACCACGACGGTGTGCCGCAGCATGCATCCGGAGATAGCAGCCCGCCTGGGCATTGACCCGGGAACCCCCGTCGTCATCGGCGCCAGTGACGGCTGTCTGGCCAACCTGGGCAGCGGTGTGATGGAACCGGGCGCCGTCGCGCTGACGATAGGCACAAGCGGAGCAATCCGCATTACCCGCGATCATCCTCTTATAGACGAACAAGGACGTCTTTTTAACTACATCCTTGATGAAGAACACTACGTCTGTGGTGGTCCCGTCAATAACGGGGGGTATTTGCTGGAATGGTTCCAGGAAAAATTGGCGGATAACCGGTCTGTGGAAAAATTGATGGAGCAGGCGGCACAGCTACCGCCCGGCGCCGAAGGTCTGCTTTGCCTGCCCTATCTGCTCGGCGAGCGGGCGCCGGTGTGGGACGGACGCGCCCGCGGCGCCTATGTCGGGTTGACCGACCGGCACGGACAGGGCCATCTCTTTCGCGCTCTGCTGGAAGGCATCGGATTTAACCTCTTTCAGGTAGGGCAACTCATGGAGGAGAACGGCGCCCGGTTCGAATTTATCCGGGCGAGTGGCGGCCTGATCCGCTCACCGCTTTGGCAACAGATACTGTCTGACATCTTCAACCTTCCACTTTTGGTGGAAAAGCGAGAAGACGCTTCGGCGAGAGGAGCAATTTTGCTGGCTTCACAGGCACTTGGAATGGAGCAGGCAAAGATTCCTGATCCTTCTTCTATTCCTGAGGAAGACTGCTATGCGCCGAATCCCGGGCGAAATAAAACTTATCGGCGGTATTACGAAGTATACAAAGAACTGTATCCACAGTTGCGCGCTTCCTTTGAAGCCTTCGACAAGTTATAAATTCAAATAAATGCTTATCTTTTTGGCGAAAGCCAACTACCTGTCTGTATGCCCTTATTAATTGTAGCCCTCGGGATCCTTTTACTGCTCTTCATGATTATGGTGCTGCGCCTGAATTCCTTTCTGGCGCTTATCCTCGTCGCCCTGGGCGTAGGCCTGGCGGAAGGGATGCCGGTGGAAGAGGTAGCCGCCTCTATACAGTCGGGGGTGGGGAGCACCTTGGGCTATCTGGCGCTCATTCTCGGTTTCGGCGCCATGCTGGGCGCCATGATTGCCGAGAGCGGCGCCGCCAATGAAATCACTGACCGGCTGGTGCGCAGTTTCGGGCTGAAGCGTATACAATGGGCCGTTATTCTGGCGGGGTTCATCGTTGGGGTGCCCATGTTCTATTCTGTTGGTTTCGTCATGCTCATTCCGGTCATTTTCGCGATCGCCCGCTCTACGCAGTTGCCCTTGCTCTACATTGGTATCCCTATGGTGGCATCGCTCTCCGTTACCCACGGGTTTCTGCCACCGCACCCGGCGCCGACGGCCATCGCACAGATCTATCAGGCCGATGTTACCCTGGTCTTTTTCTACGGCGTTATTCTGGCCATACCGACCATTATTCTGGCCGGGCCGGTATTCGGCAGCACCCTCCGTAATATTAAGGTGGATCTTCGCACCGACCTGTTTCGCGACCAAGAACTGCCGGAAAAGCGCCCCGGCTATTGGGTCAGCCTCGTTACGGCTTTGATTCCCGTTGTGTTGATGGGCGTAGCGGCTGTCGCCAAACTGCAGTTGCCGGAAGAGACTTTTGCTTATCGCTTTCTCAGTTTTATCGGCGATCCGGTTATCGCCCTGCTCATCGCGCTGCTGATTGCCATCTATACCCTGGGCCTGCGCCTGGGCCGCTCCATGAAATCCATTATGGAATCCCTGACCGAATCCGTCAAGGCCATCGCCATGATCCTGCTAATCATCGGTGCCGGCGGCGCCTTCAAACAGGTGCTGGTCGATAGCGGGGTAGGGGACTATATCGCCAATGCCCTCAGCGATACGCAAATCTCTCCCCTTATTCTGGCCTGGATGATCGCCGCGGCGCTGCGCATCGCGCTGGGCTCGGCTACCGTAGCCGCTTTGACAGCCGCGGGCATCGCCGCCCCGCTCATCGGCGCCACCGACGTCAGCCCCGAACTACTGGTGCTGGCTACCGGGGCCGGC
>CAZWDL010000061.1:35110-42799 GCA_964632995.1 uncultured Saprospiraceae bacterium | reverse complement strand
CAGCACCAAAACAGCCGCTGAATTCCTCGAAAGAACTTCTGGGGCAGAGCACTAGTACACAGTGTACTAGCTACGGTGAGTATCGACGGACGAGCCAACGTAAGAATGGCGGGCAGTTTGGCTTCGTAATAGATTAATCCACGAATAATCCGGGTTAAAGTAGATATTTTTATTAGATTTGTTTAGAACGAAGTATCACCAGTTCACAGAGAAAACGCATCATCGCCTTATCATCCCGGGATACGCGGCGCCTGAGTGAAGTGCGCCGGGCACTTTTTTGGTTAACTTTTTGTTGTAAACGTTTAGTAGCAACAATGTGCTAAACCGAAGTACAGGGCGGACCAGAAAATGTAACCCGGCGATCACAACAATTCTTCGCCGTAAATGATTTAATGAATGGATCCGGTTGTGCGGGAAAAGATTACTGATCGCAGTACCGCCCGGCTCAGGTGTCCAGTATGAATATTCTGCATCTAAGGAAAACTACAACCTTGCCACCCGGAACCCAATTCAAAAGACTATTCCACGAACGAAACGATCAGAACACATGCCGGAGGCTTTAGTCATACGAGAAGAAGAGAAAAAGCTCATTCAGAATGCTTACCGCAGGCTGTTGCGTTCTATTCACGCCGAGATGGATGAAGAGGATAGCCGTAACATCCGCAAGGCTTATGAGCTGGCCGTGCAGGCGCACAGTCAACAGCGCCGCAAATCGGGGGAACCGTATATACTGCATCCGATTGCCGTAGCAAACATTTGCGCCGAAGAAATCGGACTGGGGCCTACAGCTATCGTTTGTGCCCTGCTGCACGATGTAGTAGAGGACACCGATGTCAGTCTCGATCAGATCCGGGAGCAGTTCAATGACCGGGTGGCCAAGATCGTCGACGGGCTCACCAAGCTCGACGGGGCATACAACGCCGAAAGTCCTCAGGCGGAAAACTTCAAGAAGGTGCTCAGTACCTTGGTGGAGGATGTGCGCGTCGTTCTTATTAAAATGGCCGACCGCCTGCACAACATGCGGACCCTGGGGGCGATGCCGCGGCATAAGCAACTCAAAATTGCTGCCGAAACCAGCTACATATATGCTCCGCTTGCCCACCGCCTCGGTCTGTATAATTTCAAGACCGAGTTTCTGGATCTGTGTATGAAGGTGACGGATCCGGATACCTACTTCGACATCGCCCGCAAGTTGCAGGAAACCAAACGGGAACGCTCCCGGTATATCAACGAATTCATCACGCCCCTGAAAGAACGGCTGGAGGAAATAGGGGTGCCCTATGAAATCTTTGGCCGCCCCAAGTCCATCTACTCTATCTGGAACAAGGTCAAATTGAAGCGGGTGCCCTTCGAGGAAATCTACGACCTTTTCGCCGTGCGGATTATCGTAGATGTACCGCCAGAGAAGGAAAAGCTGATCTGCTGGCAGTTTTATTCCATCGTTACAGATGTTCATACGCCTATTCCGGAACGACTCAAAGACTGGATCACGACGCCAAAATCAAATGGTTATGAGTCTTTGCATACTACCGTCATCGGACCGAAGGGGCGCTACGTGGAAGTGCAAATCCGCAGTGTACGGATGGACGAGATCGCGGAGCGGGGGTATGCGGCGCACTGGAAATACAAAGGCGGTAACAGCCAACCAGATGTTTACGAGCGCTGGCTCGACAGTGTGCGCGAAATCCTCGAGGACCCCAACAGCGACGCGGTAGAGTTTCTGGGCGACTTCAAAAACAACAGCCTCTTCAATAAGGAGGTTTATATTTATACCCCTCAGGGCGATATGAAGATTTTGCCGAAAGGCGCTACCGCTCTCGACTTTGCCTTCAGCATACACACCGACCTGGGGTATCACTGCACCGCAATCAAGGCTAACAACAAGCTGGTTCCGATGGGTTACAAGCTCAAGAACGGCGATCAGGTGCAGATTATCACCAATAAAAACCAGAAGCCCAGTGAGGATTGGCTCAAGATGGTTGTTACGGGGAAAGCCCGCTCCAAGATTCGCTCCGCGATGAAGGAAAGCCGTCGCCGGAGAGGGGAGCTGGGCCGGGAGGCTCTGGAACGTAAACTGAGGCATCTCAAGGTGGCCGACTTCGAACGCAGTGTAGAAATACTGGTCAAACACTTTGACCTGAGTTCCCATGTGGACCTGTACTACGCCATTGCTACCGACAAACTCAGCATTCAGGACATATTTAAGAACTTCACTACCGATGCCAACAACCGGCTGGTAGAAGCAGAACCGGAAAAAGTGGCTCTTCCCGCCCCTGCTCCGGTGGAAAGCAGATCGCCTCGCCGCAAGCGTAATAAAATCACCGGAAAACCGCGTCTGCTCATCAACGGCGAACCGGGAGAAAGATATCAATACACCTTCGCCTCCTGCTGTAATCCGGTACAGGGGGACGATATTTTCGCTTACCTGTCGGCTAACGCAGGCCTGAAGATTCACCGGACCAATTGCCCGAATGCCACTAACCTCATGGTGAATTACGGTTACCGGGTCATGAAAGCCGAATGGGTATCTACTACAGATGCGTATTTCGTAGCTGACCTGAGAATTGCCGGTATCGATGACGGCCCGGGGGTTATCGAACGCGTGACACACGAAATTTCCTCTCTGCTCAACCTCAATATACGCTCTTTCTCCATGGAAGGAGACGAGGGCTACTTCGAAGGGAAAATCAGCCTGCTGGTCAGCAATATCGATCAGCTCAATATCGCCATCCGGAGTTTACAAAACCTTGAAAACGTTTCTACTGTTTCAAGGATAGATTGATGAAAAGGATTAGAGTATTAAAACCCGGCGCCCCTGGCGTGGGATTTATTTATTATCTTTGTTAATTACACGAGAAGCTAGTGCACGGCGCGCTAGTGGAAAACGAGCTGCCTCACGAGTAGCGGTTTTCCTTCATTACATTTGAATACTATTTGGCATGGGTGTGCAAAGAAAGCAGGAAGATATCATTAAGGAAGTCAAGAATATATTTGCTTCTCATCTGGAGAAAAACGGTTTTCGTAAAACACCGGAGCGATTCGCCATTCTGGAGGAAATCTACCGGCGCACCGATCACTTCGATGCAGAGGCCCTTTATATTCATATGAAAAACCAAAATTACCGGGTCAGCCGGGCAACGGTGTATAATACGCTGGAGTTACTCGTCACCTGCGATCTGGTTAAGAAACACCAGTTTGGGAAGAATCTCGCTCAGTATGAAAAATCCTACGGATACAAGCAGCATGATCACTTGATTTGTGTCGACTGCGGGAAAGTGTTGGAGTTCTGTGATCCGCGGATTCAGCAGATCAAGGATATGATGGGCGAATTGCTGAAATTTAAGATCATCCACCATTCTCTCAATCTATACGGACAATGCGACGGCGCCTGTCCGAAAACTGCCGGGGGGCGTAAGGAAGAACCTGTCGAGTCTACAGAGCAGGAGCATTGATCAGAGTATCGGATAACAATCAGTTTTTAGCAGGTATTCGTAAAATCAGACGGCGGAATTGAATGCCGTTTTCTTTTTCAAACACCTTCTCAATCCGGCTTAGTCAGGTTGATAATCTGCCACCTTGCCTGGATGTACCTCGCAAGCAGTCGCTTGCGCAACAGGATTGAGAAAACAACCCAATTGTCGAAGCGTAAATGAAAGAGCTTTTTCAAATATCCAAGGAGCAAGACATTTATATCATACAGGTTCGGGATCTGCTCAGCGAAACGGCCAACCGTAAAATCATGGTAGCCGTGGATGACAAAATGACGGACGATTTTGCTAACATTATCGTCAATTTAACAGATATTGACTATATCAACAGCGTCGGGATCAATTTTCTTATCCAGCTGAGGCACCGGGCTAGGAAATCAGGAGGACGGGTGGTCATTGTGCACGCCTCCGGCAAAGTGAAGGAGTTGCTCGATATTACAAAGCTGCGCCCCATGTTTGCGCTGACAGATTCTCTGGAAGAGGCAAAGGGCTTATTGTCGGCTTGATATTCCCAACCGGTCGCTCAAGATTAGCGGGTTCCCATTCCCTGCCTTGACGCGGATTTTTACTAGATTAGCGGCCATAAATCGAATCACCAATAAAAACCAACAACTTTGACAAATTAGTCAAGGCGCAAAAAGAAATATATATGGCAATTGATGTTATTCTCGGCTTGCAATGGGGAGATGAAGGGAAAGGTAAGATTGTAGATTATCTTGCAGAACGCTACCATATAGTCGCCCGTTTTCAGGGTGGTCCCAATGCCGGCCATACGCTTAAATTCGATGGCCTCAAAGTAGTATTGCACACGGTGCCTTCGGGAATTTTCCGGAAAGGCCTGCTCAATCTGATCGGTAACGGCGTCGTCCTGGATCCGATTACGCTCTCCAAGGAAATCGATCAATTGCGCGATATGCAGGTCGACTACCAGCGCCGCCTGCTGGTGGCCAAGAAGGTCCATCTAATCCTGCCGACCCACCGCTACCTGGATGCCGCATCCGAACGCGCTAAAGGAAAAGAAAAAATAGGCTCCACCCTCAAGGGCATCGGTCCCACTTATATGGATAAAACAGGGCGCAATGGTCTGCGCGTCGGGGATATTCTGCGTCCTGATTTTCTGGAAAAATACGAAGCCCTAAAAGCTAAGCACCTGCAACTCGCAAAGATCTATCCCAACATTGACTTCGATCTGGAAGGGGAAGAGGAAAAATGGTTCGAAAGCCTGGAAGTGCTGCGCAGTCTGCAAGCGGTAGATGGAGAATACTACCTCAACGAAGCTCTCAAGGCCGGAAAGCGCATCCTGGCCGAAGGCGCGCAGGGATCCATGCTGGACATCGACTACGGCACCTATCCTTATGTAACCTCTTCCAATACCATCACTGCCGGGGTATGTATCGGCCTGGGGGTCTCTCCCGGAAAAATCGGTGAAGTAATCGGTATTACCAAAGCCTACTGTACCCGCGTAGGGTCGGGGCCTTTTCCTACCGAGCTGAACGATGAGACGGGCGAACGCCTGCGCTCGGAGGGCGGAGAATTCGGCGCTACTACCGGCCGGCCGCGCCGTTGCGGATGGATTGACCTGCCGCAGCTGGAGTACACGACCATGCTCAACGGCGTTACCCAGTTGGTGGTCACCAAAGTGGATGTACTCAATGACTTCAAATCTGTACGCGCCGCGACCGCTTATCGCTACGATGACGTCAGCAGCAGGCAACTGCCTTTTGATATCAACGACCATGACATCGAGCCAATCTACCAAACTTACGGTGGCTGGCAACAATCGCTGGACGGCATCACGGACTACGATGAGCTGCCTGCTCCCGCGCGAACTTACCTGGAAGCCCTGGAAGCGTACCTGAATGTTCCGGTCACCATGGTCTCCACCGGTCCGGAACGCAACAAACTCATTCTAAAGGAGAAGGTGAATGTCGGCAGAACGGTTGTGGGAGAGTAGAAGGAGCTTCCTGGAGGTGCTTTGTTGCGGTTGAGATCGCCGGAGCCACTAGTGCCTTCGGCATTAAGTAAATGCTATCATAGACGAAGTTGTTTTTCGTCTGGCCAAGGCGGAGGTTCCCGCGCATAGCACCGCTACGTAAGGGGTTCTCTAACGAAGGACAGGCGGAAAAGAACGAGTCTATGGTAGTAGAGATTTAGTGCCGAAGGCACTAGTGCCTCCGGAACTGCGGACTACAGCAGGTTTGGTGCAGTGTTCTCATGTACCCCGCGGGAAGTCCATTTCCTTTTCCCTCATTTTCTTTCCAATCACTTCTCTGCAAAGATGATATACTGATAATCCAGGGCGGTATCATTGGTTTGGATATTTTCGTAACCGGCTTCGATCAGTTCTTCCTCGACCTGATAGAGGGGGATGCGGTACGTGGAAGGGGGGCCGAGGGGCGTGCGTTTTTTCTTGAAGTCGATGATGAGCAGGGTGCCGCCTTCCTTAAGTCCTTCTTTCAGGTTTCTGAGATAGGGCACCCGGTTTTTCATGTACATATAGGTATTAACGATCATGGCGATATCGACTTCCCCCGGGCGCAGGTGAGGGTCGTCGGGTTCGGCGAGGCGGGTTTCGAGTTGATCCTGCATATCTGCGGGCAGCACCTGCTGTTTGAGGCTGTCGAGATACTGGGTGAAGCGCGGGTCGATATCTACGGCGATGACTTTCCCGGCTTTGGGAGCCAGGCGCAGAGCGAAGAAGCCTTTGCCGGCCCCGATATCGGCTATGGTTTTATTTTCCAGGCTGCCCAGCAGATTGATGATCATCTCGGGTTTCTGCCAGATCAGGCGATTGGTATTGAGGTAATCTTCCGTAAAACCCGGTTTACGGTTGGTATTTTCCGTGCGGTTGGTATCGGCGGAGCGTTCGTTTTGCGGAGGGACTGGAGCGGAAGGCTGCTGCCGTTGATCCGGCTGATCCGGCTGGCAGGCAGCAAGCAGAAGCACCAGGATGTTTAGGGCCAGGATAATACTTTTGTTAAACTCCATACGGTTGTATTCTGACAAATTTGAGTAAAGTTAACGCTTCGACCAACAGCAGCAAAGGGATTAGGATAGTAAATAATTTTTTCAGACTTATTTCGTCATGCGCAGCATGAGTTGTTGGAGCTGCCGCCGCATGGCGCCTCCTGAGCCATCGAAGTTATTAGCGATGAGCGCGAAGGCGTGTAAGCGTCCGTTGCGGTCGCGGGCATACCCGGCATAAGCCCGCACATGACCCAGGGTGCCGCTTTTGGCGCGCACCAAACCGTTGCCGTTACTCCGGTCGGGAAGTGAATCGTACAAGGGCTGAAAGAGCCGTTGATCTACTGCGCTCTTGCGCAGCACCGCGGCCAGAAAGCGGGCTGTGATGACGTTGCGTGATGACAGCCCGGAGCCGTCGTAGAGGCGTACGCCGTCGAAGCGCACCCCCCGGGCCTGCCATTCTTCGGCCACTACCCGCAGTCCGTTCTTCAGGCTTCCCTGCTGTTTTTTAGCTTTGCCTAATGTTCGCAACAAGCTTTCGCAGTACAAATTGACGCTGCGGCCGTTGGCGCGGGCAACGATGTCGCGAAGGGGCGGTGAGTAGTGCGTCATCAGGGTCGTTCGCCTGGAATCGCCATGCCCCCGACGGCTCAGGTCGAGTTGAGAAATGGGACCGCCATCGTTTTGTATTCCCACTTTTTCCAGTTCTGCGGAGAGGTGATAAGCAGCGAAAAAGGGCGGATCGGGCAGCGATCCCTTAATGTCAAAGAGCCCGCTGCCTGCCGGAATGGTGCCGCGCACATAGCGCAGGGTGGAATAGGGAGCGCCGTAAATGTAGGCATTGTCGCCGGTGTTGCGTCCGGCCGTTGTCACCTCGTTGTGCAAGGTAAGGCCGGGCACCTCGGGGTGGATATGGGTAATAGACGGGGTAGAGCCGATTGAACCGTTTTGCTGAAATCGCAGGAAGTACAGGTTTTCGTGTAGGTTGAGCCCCCAGCTTCCGGCAGCGTAGTAATTGCCGAGGTCGTTCCACTGCCAGCTCGGCACTTTTACATCGGTAGGAAGGGCGGAACCGTCTCCTACCACATGACCCTCAATGTGTTTGATGCCCCGCTGCTGTACGGCCAGGCGAAAGCGCTCCAGGATGCCTTCCAGGCCGGGGGTGGCTTCCATTTCTCCCGATCCCAAGGTTGGATCTCCTGAACCCAGCAGGTAGAGGTTGCCGGAAAGCCGCCCC
>CAZWDL010000061.1:744-35100 GCA_964632995.1 uncultured Saprospiraceae bacterium | reverse complement strand
GCTGCCGATCATGCCGTCGAACTGCAGCTCGGTGGGGTAGCGGTGATCAGGGCCCAGGACCGCCAGGGCGGTAGCGGTAATGAGTACCTTCAGGGTAGAGGCCGGAGTCAGGCTGCGATCGGGATCGTAGCTGGCAATCACTTCTCCAGTTTCCACGTCCATAACACAGACGCCGAAGCCGGCATGCCGGAGTTCAGAAGACCGGGCCAGCGCATTGATTGCCTGCTGCAGACTGGCCTGGCCGATCAGCAGGCTGTGAGGCGATAGCAGGGGAAGAAGCATAGTGAAAATTAAAAGGCAGTGTTTCCGGGATTCCATAGAGAACATAGACTTTGCACTATCGTTGGTAAAAACAAATTATTCAACTTCCCCTCGAACAATTTTTTTAAGCTCCGACAATCGTCCCTTCCGTCTTCCCAAATCCGATACGCAGGTCGTCCTTCTCGCACCAGCCGTGGAGTATGATCGTGTCGCCGTCTTCCAGGAAGCGGCGTTCCCCGCCGCCGGGCAGGCCGATGGGGCGGGTCCCGCCCTGTGTCAGTTCGAGCAGGGAGCCGTAGCTGTCGGGGGTAGGACCGCTGATGGTGCCGCTGGCATAGAGATCGCCGACATTGACGTTGCAACCGTTGACCGTCTGGTGGGCCAGTTGCTGGCATATATTCCAATAGAGTTGCTTGTAGTTGGTCCGGGTGATGCACCGGGGGGCGCCTCCCTGTGTTTGCAGCAATACCTCCAGATTGATGTCAAAGCTGTGTTTCCCTTCGCATTGCAGATAGGGCAGGGGCTTTGGCTCTTGCTCCGGTCCTTTACAGCGGAAGGGTTCCAGGGCGTCGAGGGTGACGACCCAGGGAGAGACGGTGGAAGCGAAGCTCTTGCCCAGAAAAGGACCGAGAGGCCGGTATTCCCAGCGCTGTATGTCGCGCGCCGACCAGTCGTTGAACAGCATCAGTCCGAAAATGTAGTCTTCTGCTTCTTCTGTTGAGATCGATTCTCCTATTTTCGTCGATTTTCCCAGTACAAAAGCCACCTCCAGCTCAAAGTCGAGCTGCCGGCTGGGGCCGAAAACGGGATAGCCTTCATCGGCGGGAGATTGTTGTCCTTTAGGCCGCCGGATGGGCGTGCCGGAGATGACGATGGAGGATGTCCGGCCGTGATAGCCTGCGGGCAGGTGGCGCCAGTTGGGGTTCAGTGCATTTTCCGGGTCCCGGAACAGGGAGCCTACATTGGTGGCGTGTTCCAGGCTGGAATAGAAATCGGTATAGTCCCCCACTCTGACCGGCATCATCATTTGCACGCGTGAGTGAGGATGAAGAAAGTATTCAGCCAGCTCACTGGCGTCCCAGTCTTCCAGGTCATTGTCGAGAATTTCCGAGAGCCGGTTGCGTACGGCGCGCGTTTTTTTACGCCCCAGGGCCATGAATTCATTGAGGAAGGGCTGAGCGAAAACGGACTTTGGTACGTTGAGATCGTCGAAAAAGCCGTGCTCGGCGAGCACCTGCAGGTCGGCCACCTGATCACCGATGGCGGTGCACAGGCGTGGCGATAGTCCGGGCGTGCAGAATACGCCGAAGGGGAGGTTCTGAATGGGGAAGTCGCTGTCTTTGGGCACGTCTACCCAGGAACTCAGTTTCGGATTGTTGGCTTTGATCATGTCCTTGTACTGTTTCAGGAACGTAATATAATAAGCTTTTACAATTAACCCCGGTAGGAGGGAAGGTGATGTTTGCCGGAGGCCTTTTTACCACCTTTTCCAAAGAACGGGTATTCAGGTTTACGCCATCCTGATCACAGATGTTAGCCGGGCTCAGGGTAAAACACCTTTTTGCTGTCCGCCGTTGCAGGCGACCAGGGATAATATCAAGATCAAGGCGAGGGGGTAAGTGATCGTTTTCATAATAGGTGGTATTGATCCTCTTAAAATTTAATGCCCGGCAAGCCTTTGCCGGCTTCGATTGTAGAACTGCCATGAGGCGCTCATTGTTGGATCAATACCGCCTTCAGCGGAGAAAATTCCGCTTCACCGTCCTTCCAGGCAAGTAATGCACCGTCCTGAAAGGTGGCGAGGACGGGGAAGCCGGCGTAAATTTTGTCGCTGACTTCGGCGATCGCTTTTTTATGCAGGATGCGCCCCTTCGTTGTTACGGCTGCTACAAAAAGGCGGGCGCTGTCCGTTTCCTGTTCTACCCAGCTGACCAGTACCCGGTCCCGGCCTGCCAGAACAAGGTCCACTTTGCCCAGCGGCTGGCCGTTATCGATCCGGACCGGTGAGGAGAAAGTGTCTCCGTCGTCATCCGAAAAAGCGACCTTTACCTGGGCCTGATTCTGTGGAGCGCTGTACCAGGCGACGGCAACCTGGCTTTGCTGAGCGTCAACAGCAGGGCCTTGCATTGTGAAATAACTCACCTTCCAATTGTCGCGACTAATGATCCGTGGGGAGGACCAGGCGCCGTTTTCATGTCTGATAAGAGCAATATCCCGGATGTTTTCTTCCGTGGCATTCCGGTATACGACAAGCGGACCTTTACTGCTCATTGCCAGGTCGAAAGGGCATAATTCACTGATCATTTCGTCGAGTAGCGCCGCATCGGACACCTTGCCGCTTTTATCGAATTGGGAGGCTCGGAGGGATATTCGTCCGTGTATGTTGGGAACGGTGCGTCCGCTGTGCGGAATTTCAATCATGGTTTCTCTGCCGTCTTCCCACACTGCCATCATCTTGCCGTCCGGGAGGGGTAGCAGGCGGCACAATCCGTAGAAAGCGGGGGTGCGAACCTCATAGGGCATAAATGCAGCTCCCCAGATTTGCCCCCCATCGGTCGACTGGCTGATCATAATGTGATGGTCATAGGGGTTCCGGCCGTTGCGCTCCAGCCAGAATGCTGCCAGTGCCGATGGGGCATCCGCATACTGGGCAAGCCGGGGCATGTCGGCCCAGTTGACGAACCAGTTCCTCCCGCCTTCGGCGATGAGCAGCGGTTCGGACCATCCCGCTCCTTCGAAGCGGCTAAACTGAAACCGGTAAGACTGTTGGCTGTCGGCTTCGATCCAGGAGGCGTATACCTCTCCCGGCTCATTGTTGAACAGGCTCGGTGCTTCCCCTGCGCGGACCGGAAGTGGGTACGGCGTAACCGAAAAGGCGCTTTCCTGATCCTGACGGCAGGTTCCCAGCAGCAGAAGGAGCATCAGTAAGCATAAAACTTCTTTAGATACCATGGCTTTTAGATACTTTTATAGCCGGAAGTTTCATCCTTTTCTGGCAGCGAAAGAGAACGGCTTTTTAATTAGGATGAAACGCCCGGTTCCGGAATTTTTTTCACCTCAGAAATACCGCATTGCTAAACAAAAACTTACCATTCTCCCAGAAGGCCCGATAAAGTGGATTATCGATCAGATACACCACGCTGCCGCGGCCTCGCTCCTGCACCCCGTAAATGAGGGTGTTTTTTACCTGCTCGCGGGCGCGGGCGCCGGCGAATCCGGAGACCAGCAATTCTTCGCCCAGTACGCCGACGTTCCAGCCACGCTTCATCGGGGCGTAGCTCAGCTCGTTGGTTTTCAGAGAGAAGTAGTAATCATTCAGGCCGAAGGCCAGGGGATGGGAGTTATCGATATCCACCTTAAAGACTGCTCCGGGGATATTGTCGCTGATGTATTGTCGCTCCTGATCGTCGTAGTTGCTGGGTCGGGCGCCACCGCCGTTGCCATTCGAGTCGCGCTCTTCCCCTTTTTGGCGAAGGCCGAGACCGTTCATTCCTTCCAGCGAGCGGACCGCTGAGCCTATGGCGATGAGGCGGCCGCCGTTACTAATCCATTCGCTAAGCTTATCGCCGGTCGCGTTATTGATACGGTAGCGCCCTTCCGGCATGATGATCAGGTTGAAGTCTTGCAAGTCGGTGCCGCCCAGGTCTTCAGCCGGAATAATATGGATGGGAAAGCCCAGGCTTTGCTCAAAGTAGTGCCACACTTGCCCGAAGGAGTTGGAATAGGTTCCCTCGCCACCGAGTATAGCTGCTTTCGGCCGCCGCAGTACTTCCATGGCGCCGGAGCCCAGATCGTGACCGCTGTCGGAAAAGCCGGTCTGGACACCCGTTATCTCCTGCCGGTGATCGGCGGCTGCCCGACGGACAATATTGAAAAATTCATCTCCCAATTGCCGGTTGTCGGCATGGGTGATGACCAGGGTGCCGGGTTTGTAATTTCCGTTTTCGATGCCGAAAGCCGCTGTCGCGTACCGAACGGTAACACCTTTGACCAGCAATTCGCTCAGGAAGCGCGCATTGCGCAAGGAATTCCAAGTAGCGAGATAGGCATAGGGCCGGCCGGCATCAGGAGCCATTTCCGGATACTCAAATTCGTAACCGGGCGTAACAGCTACCCGCTCTTGGGCAGCGTAAGTTTCAAGGCCGTAGGCGTAGGGCAGTGACCAGGCGGTGATGTCATAGGTCGCCGAATCCTCCAGTGCGGATTCGGGCTCGAGCAGGACCTGGGTGAGTACGCCCCTCGGCTGATAGGCACTGATTACCAGGTCGTTTTCATCGACCTGTACCGACTCCTCCGTTCCGCTGGTGTAGTGGTAGGCGCGCAGGTTGGTATTCCGGGAGGCCTTGCCGTAAGTGATGCCGTTTTTGTCGAGCAGCTCGCAGAAAGCGCGAAGGCGGCCTTCGGGATTATCACCTTTGATGATAAACGTTTTGTAAGGTCCGGGAGGATTGTTGCGGGATTCCTTGAAGAAGGATTCGAAATTGCTGATCAGCCGTTCTGCGTTGCGCGAAGCAATTTCTATGGTAGCCAGGGAAGTCGTTTTATGATGGGCAACGCGGTCGTAGAGCGTCAGGATATCGCCGCTCTCCGTTTCGATGGCCCGGCCGGCTCCAATACCCGCCTGCTCATAGGTCATGCCGATGGCGCCGTTATAGGTCGGATAGGTATCGCCATAGCTGGGGTAAAAGAGGTCGAAGCGCTCGCGGGTGAAGTAGAGCCAGCCTTCCTGGTCGAAATAACTGGCGTTGTTTTTGCCGATCTCGGTTTGAAACTGCCGCTGCCACTGCGTGATGTAGGGGTGAAAGGGCTTGGCGGCGGGAGCGAAATAATAGGGGCTGTTGTAGCCTTGTTCGTGCACATCCACGTGAATATGCGGGAACCATTCCTGGTATTTGGCCATGCGCTGCTGCGATTCGGTCTGCGTTTGCCAGGCCCAATCGCGGTTCAGGTCGAAGAGGTAGTGATTGGTGCGGCCGCCGGGCCAGGGTTCGTCGTGCTCCCAGGTGTCGGGGTCGGGATTGGGGGTACTGGGGGAGATGCCGCGGTACCAGGAAGTGTAGCGGGAATAGCCGTCGGGGTTGTAGGAAGGATCGATGATGACCAGCGTATTCTCCAGCCAGGCCTGGCTACGCTCATTATTGGGATTGGCAAGTTCATAGAGTACGGCCATAGAACTTTCGGAGCCGGCCGCCTCGTTGCCGTGTACACTGTAGCCCAGCCAGACGATGGCCAGATCGAGTGCGGAATCGGTTTCGCCGTCTAGCAAGCCGGTGCGCCGCAGGTTGTTCTGCCGGACGTCTTCCAGTCGGGAGAGGTTCTCCGGCGTAGAGATATAGGCCAGCATCATGGGCCGGCCTTCGTAAGTTTGTCCGTATCTTTCGATTTGCACCGAGGGGCTGTTGGCTGCCACGTGTTTTACGTAATCTACCAGCATATGATGAGGGGTAAACTGCTCGCCGAGCGCGTGTGGCAGAAAATCACTTGGCGCCTGCAACTGTGCCTGCAGGCCGCTGATGGTAATAAACAGTAAAGCGATTAAACAATAGTGTCTCGTCATTGGATTAAATAGTTGATGTATACGAGGATTGAATGAGAAGGAAATAAAATTTAAAAAGGATGGAATAAGCAAAAGAGTGCCTGAGTAAACTCCATCTTCCATTTCCTCAATTTTTTCCTCCAAAGCCCGCTAGGATAGTAATTTTTTTTCAAAAAAAAAACAAACACATGTATACCACCGTGATCAGTACAGAAGAATTAGCGAAAAGGCTCGACAATCCTGACCTGGTTATCGTTGATTGCCGCTTCAGTCTGGCAGAAACGGAGGCCGGGCGCCGGGCTTATAAAGAGGGCCACATTCCCGGCGCCTTTTACGCTCACCTTGACGATGACTTGTCCGGCGCGGTAGAGCCGGGTAAAACGGGCCGTCATCCCCTGCCGGACCTCGACGCACTGGTGGATACCTTCTCGCAGTGGGGAATAGGTCCTGGTACGCAGGTGGTTGCCTACGATGACCTGTCGGGCGCTATCGCCGCCCGGCTTTGGTGGATGCTGCAGTGGCTCGGGCATGATACCGTCGCCGTGCTTGACGGCGGATGGCAGAAATGGCAAAGGGCAGAGCGGCCGGTAAGCACCAAACCCCCGAAGCCTTCGCCGAAAAACTTCAATCCCCAGATTCGCGAGGAACTGCTCGTCGATGCCGACTTCGTCGACCGTATCCGGAAAGAACCGGGCTTCCGCCTGGTGGATTCCCGTACCGCCGAGCGCTACACAGGAGAGGAAGAACCCATCGACGAGGTAGCCGGTCATATTCCGGGCGCGCTCAGCTCTCCGCACACCGAGGTGGTGACCCCCGAGGGCGACTGGCTCAGCCCGGAGGAACTCAGTGAGCGCTTCGAAAAACTGCTCAACGACGTGGAACCCGGCCAGGCCGTCTTCTACTGTGGATCCGGCGTCACTGCCTGCCGTAATATCCTGGCGGTAAAGCACGCGGGGAAAGGAGATGTAAAGCTTTATGCGGGATCCTGGAGCGAGTGGATCACAAATAAAGAGAGAGAAGTAGCGAAAGAGGGGGAGTGAATGGAAGGTAAGTCAGGTGAAGTCAGTAACCGGGGTGACATCCCTGACGGCCGTCAGGCAGGAGCGGGTGTAATCTCGGTGGAATTGGAAAAAAGCCAGGAGAAATCAAGGAGTATTGGTCGACATTCAACCTGTCGTCTGCTTCGAAGGCATTGACATGATGGAAGCCGAAGAAGGCTTTTAGATAGATGATTTTTAACCATGTGGGAGCGGGAGGCAAAAAAACGGTGTGACTTAATGGCTTCCCCTTAATAAACCTGCTCCACAATCGCCTTAATGGTATCCGTATCGCCCATCGTGTAGTAGTGCAGGCAGGGCGCGCCTGCTTCTTTGAGCTCTTTGGATTGCTGGATACACCATTCGATGCCCACCTGGCGGCGGCCTTCCGCATCTTTGGCTTTCATCATTTCCTTGGCCAGGTCGTCGGGCAGGTCGACGTGGAAGATGCGAGGAATAGAGTTGAGCTGGTACTTTTTCGTCAGCGGTTTGAGTCCGGGGACGATGGGTACGTCAATACCGTCATTTCGGCAGGCCTCGACAAATTCAAAGTATTTTTTGTTGTCGAAAAACATCTGGGTAACGATATAGTCGGCGCCCGCTTCGATCTTGGCTTTGGTGAACTCCAGGTCGAGGTTCATATTCGGCGACTCGAAATGCTTCTCCGGATAACCGGCGACGCCAATGCAGAAATCGGTACGCAGCCCGTTTTCGATATTTTCATCCAGGTACTTACCGCTGTTCATATCCTCAACCTGCTTGACCAGGTCGAGCGCGTAGGCGTGACCGCCTTCTTCGGGGATGAACTTGCCCTCGAATTTGCGGGCGTCGCCGCGGATAGCCAGTACGTTGATAATATTGAGAAAGTTCAGATCGATGAGCACGTTCTCGGTGTCCTCCTTGGTAAAGCCACCGCAGATAAGGTGGGGCACGGCATCTACACCGTAGCGATGCATGATGGCCGCGCAAATGCCTACCGTGCCGGGCCGCTTCCGGATAGCCGACTTCTCGTAGTAGCCACTACTGCGCTTTTTATAAATAAATTCTTCCCGGTGATAGGTCACGTCAATGAAGGGCGGTTTGAACTCCATCAGCGGATCGAGCGTGTCAAAAATAGTTTGCATACTCCCTCCTTTCAGCGGCGGCAGCACTTCGAAAGAGATGAGGGTCTTTCCGTTGGCTTTTTCAAAGTATTCGGTAACTTTCATGGACTTGTCCTTGCTGTATCTTTTTTGTCGGGCCACCGTTAGAAAGCGTTGACTTTTCCCGGGGCCAATATTCTGGAATTTTGAGTCTAATGATAATTAAATCAGGGCAGATGCAAATCAAAAGATAAAACTACAAATTCGGATGCTTTAATTCCAATTAGCCGGATTTATGGGAAAAAATTAACGCTGAGATTACAAAACACTTCAATAATCCATGATTCCTCTCTTTCATCGAACATCTTTCCTGTTTCATCGATAAAATCATTGAATAATAATAACCCCTCTTGCAACGTAATGATTTATGCCATATTTTTGACTGAACGTTCGGTCAATAAAATAGAGTATGGCGCCCAAAACAAAGAAACAGTACGCAGAGATCCGCAGAAAGAGTAAAGAAACAATTAAGGAGGTTGCCCTGGAGCTTTTTGCCTATCAGGGATTTCACAGTACTTCCATCAGTAAGATTTCGAAAAAAGCCGGCGTTTCCAAGGGGTTGATGTACAACTACTTTGAAAGCAAAGAAGCTCTTTTGCACGACATTCTCATGGACGCAGTGGAAGTAGGGGAGCGTTTGATGGAAGAAAACCTGGACAAATCGGGCAGCGTACGCGAACAGCTGCGCGCCCTGACGGAAGCCACTCTCAATATGATTCGTGATAATACACATTACTGGCAATTACTGACTTCGCTGGCCTTCCAACCTAACATCCTGGAAGGCATGTCTTCGGTACTGGAAGGAAAAACGGAGGCCACGCTTCGGCGTATACAAAATCTTTTTGAAGCACTTGGCGCACCGGATCCCGAAAAGGAGGCGCTGCTATACGGCGCGGTGCTGGACGGCATTGTCATGAACTACTTTCAGATGGGAGAGGAGTATCCCCTGGAGGAAATGAAACAATACATTCTGAAAAAATTCGACTTAGCATAAAACAGACGAGCATATGAAACGCCTGACAGTAATATTTTTTTGCGCATTAGCCGGAGGGCTATTCTTTTCCGTCACTCCTCTGGCGGCGCAGGAACTCACGGCTACGGAAATTGTAGAGCGCGCCGACCAGAAGATGCGCGGCGAGTCCAATAAAGCCGAAATGAAAATGACCATCGTTCGTCCTACCTGGGAACGGCAGGTGTCGATGAAAAGCTGGAGTAAAGGGGATGAGTATGCTCTGATCCTCATCACTGCGCCGGCCCGCGACGCCGGCATCGCCTATCTGAAGCGGGGCAACGAGATTTGGAACTGGCAACCCAGCATCGACCGGGTCGTCAAACTGCCGCCCTCCATGATGTCCCAATCCTGGATGGGATCCGATTTCACCAACGACGATCTCGTCCGGCAGTCTTCCATCGTGACGGATTACAAACATAAAAAAAATGGTGAGGAAAAACTTGAAGGGCGGCAAACCTGGAAGATCGAACTGACGCCAAAAGAAGAGGCGCCTGTCGTATGGGGAAAAGTCCTGATGTGGGTTGATCAGGAGGAGTTTCTTGAACTGAAAACCGAATTCTACGACGAAGACGGCGAATTGATCAACACCATGTACGGCCGGAACATACAAAAGATGGATGGCCGCGTTATTCCCGCGAAACTGGTGGTGGAACCGGCGGACGAACCGGGCCATCAAACCATTATCGAATATGAATCGATCGATTTCAACATTGATATCGATCAGGATTTCTTCAGCATTCAGCAGATGAAGCGCCTGCGACCACAATGACCGGCATCCAGCATCAAGCATCCATCCAGAAAAAAACCACCAATCCATGATCTTCAAATTAGCTTGGCGCAATATCTGGCGCAACCGTCGGCGGACGTTTATCACGGCGGGTTCCATCCTCTTCGCCGTGCTGTTCGCCACCACGATGGAAGCCCTGCAGAAGGGGGCCTGGAACAATATGATCAGCAACGTCGTCAATTATTATTTCGGCTACGTGCAGATACACGAGGACGGGTACTGGGATGATCGCTCAATCGACAAGGCCTTTCCCCTGGTCGACAGCATTCAAGCACTCGAAGGACAGGTGCCGGCCATTGCCAACCTGCTGCCACGACTGGAATCCTTCGCCCTGGCTTCTACCGGCAATACGACCAGCGGCGTGATGGTGGTGGGCATCGAACCGGAGGCGGAAGATAGCATGACGGACCTCAAAGACCGGCTCACCCAAGGAGAATACCTGCAGCACGGCGCCCAGGCCGCTCTCATCGCCGACGGAGTTGCCAAAAAGCTGGGATTAAGTGTGGGCGATACGATTATCCTGATCAGCCAGGGCTTCCACGGCGTTAACGCCGCCGGAAAATACCTGGTAGCCGGGCTGATACACTTCGCTTCGCCCGACCTCAACCGGCAGATGGTGTATCTGCCACTGCCCGAGGCACAGTGGTTCTATGGCGCCCAGGGGCGTGTCACCAGCCTGGCCCTCCAACTGGAGGACAAAGAGGATACCCGCCCGGTGGTGAAAACCCTGAGGAGCCGGCTGGATACCAGCGCCTACGAGGTGATGGACTGGCAGGAGATGCTGCCCGACCTGATGCAGGCCAAGCAACTCGACAGTGCGGGCAATGTCATCGTATATATCATTCTCTATCTCGTCATTGCCTTCGGCATCTTCGGCACTATTCTCATGATGACCAAAGAACGGGAATACGAATTCGGCATCCTGATATCGATCGGCATGCGGCGCGCCCGGCTCGGCGCGGTCATATGGCTGGAAACGATTATGCTGGGCCTGCTGGGAGCTTTTGCCGGCATCCTGGCCAGCGTGCCTATTGTTTATTATTTCCACGTCAACCCGATCCGCTTCTCCGGGGATTACGCCGGGGCCTTGGAAAAATTCGGCTTTGAACCCATTTTTCCCGCCGAATTCGCACCCCACATTTTCCTGACCCAGGCCATTGTGGTGTTTGTTGTCACTTCGTTGCTGGCGCTGTATCCATTATTGAAAATCAGAAGGTTGCAGCCGGTGGAGGCAATGAGGGATTGATAGAAGACGGAAGTGGGCCATACGGCTCTTCGCTTCGCTCCGAGAAGTCGGAAAATGCCCAGTTACTTAGGTTACAGTGTACCAAGCCTGCGAAGAGCGAGCAGCGAAAAGCAAAAAGCTGATAATACAGAAATAACCGATAAGAACAAAAAAACAACTAATATGATACCCATTATGGCCTGGCGCAATATCTGGCGCAATCCGACGCGTAGCCTGGTGGTGATTGCGGCTATTGCGATCGGCATCTGGGCGGCGATTTTTATGAGCGGCTTTGCGACGGGCATGTCGAAGAGCTACGTCAACAACGCCATTGCCAATATTGTGTCGCACATTCAGGTTCACCATCCGAAGTGGGAAGAAAATTATCAGGTGAAGTACGATATTCCAAATGCCGCCGTCGTACTGGACACCTTGCGCAACGATGCGCGGGTGCAATCCGTCAGTGCCCGCACCCTGGTCACCGGCATGATCTCGTCGCCGCAGGGCGCCCGGGGCATACAGGTAAAAGGCGTGGTGCCGGAAGACGAGGCCGACGTCAGTCAACTGCGCAAAAACATAGTGGAAGGGGAATACCTGAGTGGGGAACGCCGCAATGAACTGCTGGTGGGGAAGGAGCTCGCGCAGACCTTAGACCTGGAGTTGAAGAATAAGGTCGTACTTACCTTTCAGGACCTGGAAGGCGAGATTACGGCCGGCGCCTTCCGGATCGTCGGTCTTTTTGAAACAGGTAACGACGGTTTTGACGAGGGGCACGTTTTCGCAATCCGGGGAGACCTCAATCGTTTGCTGGGTCCTGCTCCGGAGGGGGAAGAAGAGAGCAAGCGGCTTTCCGGACGGGTAGACGGCGCCGTCATCCATGAAATTGCCGTCATGCTCCAGGACCGCGAGCAGTCAGCAGCCTACAACGCGGAGTTGGCCGAAGAGTTTCCCGGTCTGAAGGTGCAGACCTATCGCGAGGTGTCGCCCGACCTGGATCTTTACGAGTCACAGATTGAATCGATTTCTCTCATCTACCTCATCGTCATTATGCTGGCCCTGATTTTTGGCATCATCAACACCATGCTCATGGCAGTGCTGGAGCGCGTACGCGAGCTGGGGATGCTGATGGCCATTGGTATGAACCGCGTCAAGGTGTTCTTTATGATCGTGCTGGAAACCATTGCACTGGCTTTGGTGGGTGGCCCCGCCGGCCTGCTCATCGGCTATATCACGATTCTTTACTTCGGAAATAACGGCATTGATCTGTCGGCTTTTTCCGACACCTTGCAAATGTACGGCCTGTCGGAGGTAATCTATCTGCAACTCGAGCCGGTCGTCTACTGGCAGGTACCGATCTCGGTAGCTATTACGGCCATACTCGCTTCCATCTATCCGGCTTATAAGGCCATACGCCTGCGGCCGGTGGAAGCGATGCGGACGATCGGGTAGGGGTAGTCAGCAATCGGCGCTTGGCAGTTGGTGGCCGGGTATTCAATCCTAGAATCCCTCAATCCTTAAATTAAACATAAGCATTATTATGAAAGTCATCGTAACCAGGGGTATCGAGAAGGTATACAATCCCGAGAAGGTACCCGTACACGCCCTGAACGGGGTAGACCTGGAAATCCAGGAAGGCGAGTTTACCGCCATTGTCGGACCTTCCGGATCGGGGAAGACTACCCTGCTGAACATCATCGGCGGGCTTGACCGGCCTACGGAGGGTTACGTGGAAGTCGGCGGCCAGGATATCTCCAGGCTGTCGGACAATGAGCTGATCGACTTTCGTAAAAACCACATCGGATTTGTATTTCAGGCCTATAACCTGATTCCCGTACTGACGGCCAGAGAGAATGTGGAGTTCGTCATGTTGCTGCAAAACCGCTCCAGGGAGGAGCGTCAGCAGCGGGTGCTTGAACTGTTGCGCGCCGTAGGGCTGGAAGACAAGATCGACAAGCGACCTTCGGAACTTTCCGGCGGACAGCAGCAACGCGTGGCCGTAGCGCGCGCACTGGCGCCCAAGCCGGCCTTCATACTGGCCGACGAGCCAACTGCCAGTCTGGATTCCACCTCCACAGCGAACCTGCTCGACCTCATGGCGGAACTCAATCGCCGGGAGAAGGTCACCTTCATTTTCTCTACCCACGACCAGCGCGTCATCGACCGGGCCCGCCGCGTGGTGACCCTCGTCGACGGGGCGGTGGACAGCGATGAACAACGGAATCCCCAGGAAATTAAGACAGGGGAGGCCAAAGAATGATGCGTATCCACAAGACACTGATCATGAAAAAAATCATCCTGCTCTTTACGCTTTTATGGTGTATTCATGGGCTTTCCGCACAGGAGGATCAAAAAAGCTGGCGCATTAACGGCTATATCAAAGACCTTCAGTCGGTATTCCTTTTCAACCAGTCTTTTCCAGAGTTCGGCCAAAACGGATTTCAACTGGTGGATACCTTCCTGGCGGATAATCTGATCCATAACCGCATCAATTCCTGGTGGTACATCAACGAACACTTCACTTTTAAAGCGGACCTGCGCTCCCGCATTTTTTACGGCGACCTGGTTCGAGCCTCGGCCGATTTTGGGCAAATGGTCGGCGACGCCAATAATGATTATTTCGATCTGTCCGTCAACCTGATCGATAATCCCTCCTACCTGGTGCATAGCATGCTGGACCGGCTATATCTGCAGTATGTCAATAATGACTGGGAAATCCGGCTGGGCCGGCAACGTGTCAACTGGGGAATCAGTACGGTCTGGAATCCGAACGATATCTTCAATGCCTTCGATTTTACCGATTTCGACTACGAAGAGCGTCCCGGAAGCGACGTGCTGCGCATTAAACGCTATACAGGCTTTGCTTCCAGCATTGAGGTCGTCAGCAGAATCTTCGATACCTGGGACGAAGCCGTCATAGCCGGTCTTTGGAAGTTCAACAAGTGGAACTACGATATACAATTGCTCGCCGGCCTGGTCAGGCGCGACCTGGCCTTCGGTATCGGCTGGGCGGGCAACCTGGGAGAAGCCGGCTTCAAAGGGGAAGCCACTTACTTCCGCCCGATGGAAGAATGGTTCGATGACTACGAAGATGCCGAGTCTAGTTTTGCTTTTACCGCAGGGGCCGATTATACTTTCCCCAATTCCATCTACCTCAATGTAGGGTATCTCTATAACAGCAATGGCGAAACGGATATCAGCTCCAGCCGCCTCTTTGCCTTCCAGTTGTCGGCAAAAAACCTGTACCCTTACCGACACGCCGTCTTTACTCAAGTGATGTATACCTTCAATCCCCTTCTCAGCGGCGGTCTCGCCCTCATCTACAGCCCCGTAAAAGTGGATGCACTCTTCCTCAACCCAACGCTTACCTATTCCATTGCTCAAAACTGGGACCTCGACTTCGTCGGCCAGATTACCCTCAACGACGAAAAGCGGGGTTATGTAAGTCCGGTCCAAGCCTTGTTTCTGCGGATTAAGTGGAGCTTCTGAAGAACAGAAGAACAGGGGGACAGAGAAACAGAGGAACAGAAGAACAGAAGAACAGAGGAACAGAGGAACAGGGGAACAGAGGAACAGAGGAACAGAGGAACAGGGGAACAGAAGAACAGAGGAACAGAGGAACAGGGGAACAGAGGAACAGAGGAACAGAGGAACAGGGGAACAGAGGAACAGGGGGACAGAGGAACAGAGGAACAGGGGGACAGAAGAACAGAAGAACAGAGGAACGAGGTTGAGAAAGAACCGAGGAAGGCAGCCTGGCAGGCCGACCGGGAATGATAGTACACTGATTAATTATGATTTGCTTTATGTTATACTCGACGTAAAATGGTTTTAGAAGTTTCTCAAACCATTTTGATGTCAGTATAGATTTGAAATCATGACAAATCATACAATGATCATAACCGATCAGTGTACTGTAATCGGGATATCCTCCCGAACGATCCCAAACAATTTCAGGATCAGGTCTCACTCGCTTGTAACAACTTGCTTTCTGATAAAAGTCAATCCGGCCGGTTGACAAAAGTCACCTCATTCCGGCTGTTGAGCACTTACTTTTGATATAGTTGATCATTGAAAAGCAAGCGCCATGAAAATTCTGCTGAAAACCGCAATCCTTCTGGTACTGATGGCCTTTACTTACAGCAGTGAAGTGACGGACATCAAGAAAGACATGGTGCATTTTGACCAGGCTTTTATTCCACTCTGGCTTTACGTTCATCAGGGAAATATGACAAAAGCGAAATCAGCGATATTTGTCGTGGAATTCCGATGGCAGCAGCTCAGGAGCAAATACGAAAATGCGGTGGAGGAAGAGGATTGGTCGGAAACCTTCCGCCGGGCCAATGACTGGCTGGGCGATGCTTACTTCGCTATAGACGCCAACCGCCCCCAAATGGCGCTCAATCAACTGGATCACGCCCGCTACGAGATGCAGCATCTCCGCGGACGCTATCGTATCCAATACTACCTGGATCACATCTACGACCTTCAGGATGAGATATACGGCCTGAGCGAAATCGCCAATGACAGAACACTCTGTATGATGGCCTGGCCGGAAATCGAAGTGTTGGCTACTTCCGCTCTGCAGCATTGGCGCAATCACAAGAACGATGCTATAGATGCGGCGCTTTACGAGTTAAATGCCCTGGAAATGCAATTGCTCAAAGCACGCCAGAAACAAATAGAAAAGGCGTTGCAGGACTTCCTGGCTATCGTAGAGACGGCTGAACGGGAGGCCATCGCTGCCGAAAGCAGCAAACTGGAAGACGCCTATCTGCAATTGCTGAGTGTTTTTGGCAAACTGGATAGCGAACAAAGCTCCTTTGCAAGGGAATTGTAAGCTGCGGCAAATGATACGAGCAATGTAGACGAGAAAGACTGATTCCTCACTAAAAATTTATAAGCCATGAATGCAGACACAGCCATTCGGGAAATCATGACTACCAATCTGGTGACTGTGACGCCTACCGAGAAGGCCAAGCGCATCAAGGAAGTATTTGAATCCAATGGGTTTCACCATATTCCAGTGGTAGATACGGGAGAAAACCTGGTCGGCATCATCTCCAAGGAAGACTTTTTCAAGGTTTCCTACATTTTATCGATGCAAACCACGGGCCGCACCTGGTCGGAAAAAGAATACGAATCGCTGCGCGCCCAGGATTTTATGACCGAATACCCTTTGTTCCTCGACCCTGATGATACGCTCGGATTAGCGGCCGACATCTTTCTGGCCAATAAGTTTCACGCCCTGCCTATCGTGGAAGACGGACGGCTTCTTGGGCTGGTAACCACCCACGATTTGCTGAAATTCAGTTTTAACTCCCGTTTTATCAAAAAAGAAGAGGAGGAGTATAAGGGCTGATACCTAAGCGGCAGGTTCGTACGACCACGCAGGGGCGTACCTGCCCGACCCATTCCCGCCTGAGCAGCGGGAGATCGCCCTGCCCGGAGTTCATTATCATTTGGTAGCCAGGATAAAAAAGTCATTATGGATAAACAAATAGCAGTAGGAAAAATTATGACCGCACCGGTGATTACCGTTGGTACGGATGAGCCCATGGATAAGATCCAGGATATTTTTCGCAAAAACAATATCCATCATATTCCTGTCACCGATGAGGGGAAAGTGGTGGGTATGATCAGTGAAAAAGACTACCTGCGTCTGTTGCATGGGTTCACCCTGTTCAAAACTCATAAGAGCGAAGAGTATAATGATGCCATTCTGCGTTCATTGCTCGCCGGCGAAGTCATGTCTAAGCAGATTGCCGTACTCAATCCGGAGGATCCGCTGGAGATGGCGGTAGGCTTTTTCCGAGAGAATCTCTTTCACGCTTTACCCATCGTAGATGAGGAAGAGCAAAAGCTGGTGGGCATCCTGACGACCTATGATGTCATCAGTTACGCCTTCAGCGAGGAAGCGGTCAAAAGCTGAAGAAAAATCATTGGAGCTTGTTGGTAGTTTGCTTTTGATGCCGAAAATGACCAAGATTCGGGTTCGTAAGAGTTTGTCCAGACGGGCCCGTATTGGGGCAGGCCGAAGGGGGAAATCCTAACAAGCTCTTATATAACCCTACAAAGCAATCCGGGTCGCTTGCGGCCCATTTTTTTTAATTGGTGTCATTCGTGAAAAACCAGCAGTGGCAGCTTCGTCTGAAAGGTCATCTTTTTAGTGAAGCTGGTGTGAAAGAGCCGCTCCCAGAGGCGCCGGTGTGGAATGAAGAGCGCCAGTAAGTTTATTTCCTTCTTCTTGATATAGTTTTCCATCCCCTCCACGGCGGAAGGATGCTGGACAACGGAAAACTCGGTGAAGTCATAGGGGTAATCATCCAGATCGAACTCCTTTTCTTCTTCCCGGATTTTTTCCTGGATGTCGATGTGTACAAAATGAACCGATGCGTCCAGGTCTCCGGCCAATTCCATGAGCTGATCCACGGCCTGTTCATCAGTGGGCAGAAAGTCGGTCGCATAGGCAATATGCCGGATAGGCTGGAAAGAGCCGTCCCATGGTACGGCAAGCACCGGGCAGGAGGCCTGCATCATGGTCTGAGTGGTAACGCTGCCCAGCATTTTTTCAAGAGGGTTGTGCTGCCCCTTGGTACCCATCACGATGAGATCAAAATGCTCTTTCCGGGCGGCATCGGTAATTTCCTGTGCCACAAAAAGGCCGTAATCGGCCCGCGGTTCGTCGAGCCGCTCTGCCGGAGCCGATTCGGAAAAGGCTTCAATCTTTTTTAAGATTTCCTGCTTTTTTTCCTGCAGCATCTGCTGAATATAGTCCGGTGGCACCCTGCCGGCATCATTTAGCGGCAAATGATAGACGGCCATTACTGTTATACGTGCATCGAGTTGCTTGGCGAGTTCGCAGGCATAGGAAAAGGCGCTGGACGCCGTGTCTGAAAAATCAGTAGGGAATAATATTTTCTTCATGCTGATATAGGTTGTCGGTTGTTCGTTGCCGGATTAACAACGAGGCATTCACTGCCCGTCATCATTCAATCACTTTTTTCTTTTGCCTGATAATCGATCGTCAGTACCGGCACATCTGCGTGGTTGATCAGGGCCTCTACTTTACTTCCGATGAGCATTCTTCGCAGCGGGTGGCGCTGGTGATTTGAAATGCCGATGAGTTGGGCCCCCAGATCTTCGGAGAAGCGGCGGATGCCGCGCTCCACGGTAAAGTCCTTGAAGATATGAGTGGTACAGGTAAAGGGGTTGCTGAGGGTTTTAAAATCTTCCATGGCCTCTTTTGTTACGGTGTAGGGCGGATCGAAGAACGAGGAGGTATGGATGGCGACGAGGTGGATTTCCGGGAGGAAGTGTTTGACAAAATCCTTGAAGTGCCGGAAAGCTTCTTTCTCATTTTCATTAAAACTGGAGGCGAATACGACTTTCCGGAACTCCAGTTCGCCGGGGGGATTTTTCACGATCAGGGTAGAACAGTTGACCATCCGGATGACTCGCTGAGTGTTGGATCCGATGAAGTACTCACTCTTGCCGCTGATACCGTATGATCCCATCACGATCAGGTCTATGCCATGGTCCGAAGCGAAGGCTTTGATGCGTTCAGGCAGGCTGCCTTTGACCACATAATGGCTGTCGGTATTGACTTCCGGGTACCGCTCGCGCCGTTCGCTTAATTTTTCCTTAACCGCCCGGAGTGCCCGGTCTTCTTCTTCCGGCTGCGCCCACTCTTCCGGTACATCCATCAGGTGGAACAGATGAAGCCTGGCGCCAAAGCGAAGCGCCAGCTGTGCGGCGGCTTCCAGGGCATAATCTGCACATTCCGAAAAATCAGTTGGAAGGAGTAGGTTTTTCATCTGTCGGTGTTAGAATGGATGGCGGCTCCCGTTTCTTTGCCGGCTAAGATAAGAAAAAGGCAGCCACTGGTCGTGACTGCCCTCGTCCTAGTCGCAAAAGCCAATTTGATTGTTTTTTAAGAAAGCGGCAGTGAAAATGTTGCAGGTGGTTAATGAAGGTCAAATCAAATCGCCAGGGATAGGGAATGCCGCTATTCATATCATTCTTCAGTATCGTATTTTTCCTGATAAGCCCGTTCAGAGGAACCGCCTTTTCTGTTTTGCTCGTTCAGGGTCCACTCATCGGTGGAAGTAGTTTGGATCCACAGATTACCTGATTTGCGAAAGACCTGAACATGGAGACCGTACTTCTCGGAGAAATTTTGTTCGAGGGTCTTCACCTTCATATTGCTTTGGACGCGCAGGTCGCCCTCCTCGTGCGTCTGACGAGCCTCTCCGATTGTCATTTCCGAATCCAGGCGTTCTTGTACCGGGGAGCCTTCGCCCGGCTCGTGATGAGTTTTGTAAAACTCAATTTTCAGATAAGGGAACTTATCATTGAACTCCCGTTGAATATCTTTGAGTGTTTTGTCGTCTGATATGACCATAATCGTGGAGCTTTTCCGGGATAACCAATAGTTCAAAGGTAAAGAAGGAAGCGGGGCGGTCGGCTGATAAAGATCATGCGACACTTATGATTTTTGTCAATTGAGGGGTGAAAAAAAGACCGCCGAAGACAAAAGCTCCGACGGTCTCCCGAAAAACTAACCTCACTATATAGAAAAAGAGTTCATCACGATTGCTAGATCTAAGATTACCGGTCTGCTGAAAGAGCGGACTGGTAATCAGCGATTTTTGACGACAAGTGTAGGTATCCGTTCGTTAGCGGAGAGGAGTTTTTCGGTTACGCTACCCAAAAGGAGCAGCTCTACTTTGGAGTGGCCGCGGGCCCCGATGACGATCAGGTCGGCTCCGTATTCATCGGCCTGCTTGAGGATGTAGGAGGATACCCCTGGTTTTTCCCGTTCGACGAGGGCGATCTCTATAGATTCCGCTGCTTCGGGCGCATAGGTATGCAGGAAGCTTTGGAACGCTTCGTGGCGGTCTTCCTCCATCATCTTCTTAATTTCTTCGCGTGACTTTTGTACACTGTAGAGGCTGAAATTGGGCAGGTCGTAGATGTTCAGGCAAATCAGTCGTACCTCTTCTTCCAGCCGTTGCTGCAGGCTGATAGCACTGCGCAGCGCCTGTACGGAATTGTGGGAAAAGTCTATCGGGACCATTATGGTCCGGATGCGATGTGGAGCGTCTTGCGGCACGATCAGTGCATTACACGGTGCTTTGCGCGCCAGATTGCGCGCCAGGATACCGTGGTGCTCCTTCCCGCTTTTCTGGCCAATGATGATCAGGTCGGCCCCCAGGTCCTCGGTGTCTTTTAAAAGCTCTTCCAGAGCGTCACCTTCCCTGACATCGAAGTTTACCTGATTGGCCTCCACCGTCGTCAGCCGGTCTTCGATGCTGATCCTCATCCGGTCGACCACTTCCTGGTCGAGTTGATAGTTGCTGATTAAGGATTCTTGCTCTTTTTCGTACAAAGCATTGTACAAATCGAACTTGGGCAGAATGTGAACAAAGTAAGCCGATCCTATCGGCACGTGTGAAGCCAGGAAATCGACGTAACCCAGTAAGGTTTCATCTATCCCCCCCAATTCGAGGGCAATGATAGCCTGGTTTACCTTAAAGGGCGTTACCGGTTTCAGGTTTTGATTCGATATGGACTGGCTTACTTTCATGTGGTTCTTTTTTCAATCAGGGGTAAGATAAATGACCAATATTTATATCCCAATGACAATTATCACGGTATCTCCTGATTTAAATCAATGGCGGCTACTTCTTTTTCCGGGGAAGCAGGCGGGCAAGATCTTTCACGGCTCATCATACCATTTGTCAGAGAACGTTCGGTCACTTTCTTCCCTGGAACGAAGAATGACAAAGGCTTGTATTGCGACGAGCAGGGGGGCTGCAACGATGCCTATACCGATCACCAGCGAAGTGGGAAAAGCGAACATCAAGGCTATCAGCAGCATCAGCAATACAAAGATCCAGATCGTAATTGACTT
This sequence comes from uncultured Saprospiraceae bacterium, assembly GCA_964632995.1. Lineage (GTDB taxonomy): Bacteria > Bacteroidota > Bacteroidia > Chitinophagales > Saprospiraceae > CAZWDL01. The sequence continues at coordinate 14,187 of CAZWDL010000061.1, read as the reverse complement.
TAAATGCATAGCAGTTCGGGTAGTACTTTAATTGCTGCCCTGAAATCAGGCCGCTTCTTCAAGCTGATCAGGAATTAGTTTGCGTTCTCGGTCTACATCAATCCAGCGGCCGACGTTGTAAACCTCTTCAAAACCGAGCATTTGCAGGGAAAAAACCACTAGGCCGGAGCGAAAGCCTTCTTCACAGCAAAACATCCATGGTTTGGGCAGCTCCGCCAGGTCATCGAGGTAGTAGAGGTGGAGGTCCCATGGGATTTGAACAGCCGCCGTGGGATGTCCTAAATCATATTCTTCACGGGTGCGAACGTCAATGACGGTGCCCCGACCGGCGTTTGGAATTTCCTGCAGCAGCATAGGTGATGGATTTAGGCTTTTCTTCACAGAAGATCGAATAAAACGTGGAAAATCCCACTTTACCTCAACTAATATTTTTTCTTTCGAATAAAAGGTGACATTGATCACCAAATGACCGGTTTTTTGTCATTAGCTGGAATTGTTTCACATCTTTTTAGGAAAAAATAATGTTGTCAAGAGGTCGGCGCTGTGGGATGCAATAAGGTCCGGCGCGTTTCGTCTATGAAAAAAACAGTATCAGAAATGAAAAGATTATTCTTCTTTTTACTTGCAAGTATTACCTCCCTGGCAGTGGGGTTCACCCAGCAAAAGGCATCCGGCAGCCTGGCGCCTACGGCGGCGGAAAACGCCCTGCTCTGGGAAATCAGCGGGAAGGACCTCGATCAGTCTTCTTTTCTGTACGGGACCATTCACATGATCAATAAGAACGATTTTGTCATGACGGAAGCCACCAAATCGGCTTTTGAAAAGGCCAAACTGGTGACTTTTGAGATCAACCTCGAGGAAATGACCAATATGGCCGCCATGATGCCCCTCATGATGAAGGCCTTTATGGCCAATGATACCACGCTGCAGGATTTGTTGTCGGAAGAGGACTACCGGCTGGTGTCCGGCCATTTTGAAAAGCTGGGGCTGCCCATGATGCTCCTCAATCGCATCAAACCCATGTTCCTGTCAGCCCTCACCTCAGAAGACGCACTTAAAATGAGCGAAGAACCGGGAGAGGTGGTTTCTTATGAAATGGAGTTTATGGAAATGGCCCGCCAACAGGGCAAAACGATGGCAGGCCTGGAAACGGCCGAATACCAGATGAGCATGTTCGATAGTATCCCCTACCGGGCACAGGCCGAAATGCTGGTGGAAGGCATACAGGCCGGCGATACTGGCAATGATCAGTTCAAAAAAATGATTGAGCTCTATAAAAGCCAGGACCTGCAGGGGCTCCAGGAAATGCTTTCTTCCGATGAAAGCGGCGTGGCCGAATACGAAGACTTGCTGCTCCTGCAGCGCAACCGCAACTGGATACCGGTGATGGAAAAAATGATGGCCGGACAGACCGTCTTCTTCGCCGTCGGCGCCGGACATCTCGCCGGAGAAGAAGGGGTAATCGCCTTGTTGCGAAAAGAGGGGTATACCCTGAAGCCCATCAAGTCGTCGGGCCAATCACGTAAACGCGGGAAGTTGTGAGCAGCGTGGTGATAGGGGAGAACCGTGAGTTGCTTAATGCGTCTGGTCAAACTGCTCCACAATATGCAGGAGCAGACTGACATCCTCGAAGAACTCGCGGACCAGCTCGAAGCTGAGGTTGGAACGCAGGATATGAGGTTCCAGAATATCTTTGGGTTCCGTGACGGCGATGTAGATTTCCTGATCGAGGAAGGAGACGTAGATTTCCTTGCCGGTCTGTTCCATATACTGGACGATGGCCTCCTGCATTGGCGCTGTCAGAATGCTTATCACGTGTGTTTCCTCCGTAGCGTAGGTGAGGAATTTTTGCCGGAAGCGCTCATTTAATATCTCGTGATCGACATTGACAGCGCCGGCCCAGGTGAATTCGCGGATGGCTCTGGTGTGATACTGTTGATATTCCCGGGGCCAGACGATAATCTCGCCTTCGGTTTCCTCGGGAAATATGGCGTAGAGAAAAACGCCTTTAAAGACGAAGTTGAGCCGGTTCACTACCGGAGAAACCTCGCGTACATCGAGCTCGCAAAGCTCAAAGTCCATTTCGCCGACGCGCCCGGCGATGTAGTCTTCTCCCTGGTAATAAGGAGCAGGGCTGACGAAAATCCGGCTGTCCAGAAACTGCTCTTTACTCAGCTTACCTTCGGCCTGGTAGCTGAGCGTGCCGCGGTTGGGCCCGTCGTCGATGAAGTCGAGCACCAGATTCATGACATTGGGTTTAAAAGTTTGTACGAATTCGCGAATCCGGTACACCAGGTAAAACATGTACACGGCCAGCGGAATAAATAGCAGCAGCGTGACAAGCAGCAGGTTGAGGTAGATCTCAAAAATGATTAAGCCGATAACGATCAGTGCCGAAAAAAGCAATAGTCGCAGCAGGCGCCGGCGCCGGCGCTCCATCCGGATCAATTCCGGATGAATGGTTTGGTTGTAATAAATGCGAAATTCCTCCAGTCGCTTCATGCGGAAGTAAATTTAGTAAAAACCAACCATTTTGTCTCTTCGGGCCTCTTTGGTACACAAATGAAAAACAGGTATGTATTTAAAGCATTGCCTGGTTGTTGAAAAAGTTGTAATTTTGCATCCTCATGGGAAAAATGTCAAGAATAATCTTTTTGCTGGCCGGACTTGTTTTTATGCTGGCTACTTCGTGCAAAAGCGAGTTTGAAAAGATTCGCACCGGCGGAGATCCGGAAGCCATGTACCAAAAAGCCTTCGAGTACTACGATAATGAGGATTATCAGAAAGCCCAGACGCTTTTGGAACTGGTCATCAGCAATTATCGCGGCCGAAAGGAATCCGAAGAAATATACTTTCGCTACGCCTACACCTACTACAACCTGGGGCAATATCTGCTGGCGTCCTATTACTTCAAAAATTTTTCGCAGACGTACAGCACGAGCTCTTACCGGGAAGAGGCGGATTTTATGGATGCCTATTCAAACTATCAGCTGTCGCCGACCTTCCGGCTGGATCAAACATACACGCAAAAAGCGATCGACGGTTTTCAGCTCTTCATCAATACCTATCCCAATAGTGAGCGGGTGGCCGAGTGCAACCGCCTGATCGATGAAATGCGGGCAAAACTGGAAAAAAAAGCTTTTGAAGAGGGGAGGCTCTATTTTGACCTCCGGCAATACCAGGCGGCAACCCACACTTTTGAAAATTTGCTGAAGGATTTTCCGGAAACAGCTAACGCGGAGGAGATACGCTTTATGATCATCCGGGCGAATTACCTGTTGGCGGAGAATAGCATACTACTGAGGCAGGAAGAACGCTACCAGGAAACCCTTAAACTCGCCAATGAGTTTCTGGATCGTTACACCGGTGGCGAATACGAACGGGAAATAAGAAGTATTAAAGAAAATTCAGAGAAAAAATTAAACCAGATCGATAATGTCTGATATCAAAGCTAAAGTCCAGGGAATGGATCCCGAAATGCGTGCCCGTAACCTAAAGCAGGTTGTTAAGGAGACCGGGAATGTTTACGAAGCGCTGGCCATCATTACCAAGCGCGCCAAACATCTGTCCGTGGATCTGAAACACGAACTGCATCAGAAATTGGAGGAATTCGCGGTTTCCAGTGATACGATCGAGGAGATCAGCGAAAACAAGGAACAAATTGAAATTTCCAAATTCTACGAGCGCCTGCCTAATCCAACCCTGATCGCGACAGAAGAATATCTCAACGGAGAACTTTACCACCGGTACAACGAGCGTAGAAACCGCTAATCCATATACCGGACTCACCACTGCATCGTGCTACGAATTTTGGTGATCCGCTATTATGATTGACGGGGCGGCTACAAGGCAGCCCCGTCAATCATTCCTCCGGAACTCTTATCACTTTGTACGATTACCTTCTGAACAACTATGTCCCACCTGCGAGGCAAACGCATCCTACTGGGTATCACCGGCAGCATCGCGGCCTACAAATCAGCCGCCCTTACCCGGTTGCTCATTAAAGCCGGTGCTGAAGTACGCCTGCTGATGACGCCCGCGGCCACCGCTTTTATTACTCCTCTTACCTTATCCACCCTCTCCCGGAACGAAGTATATACGGAAGTTAGCTCCGGCGGCAACTGGAACAGCCATGTTGAGCTGGGCCTGTGGGCGGATGTCCTGCTCGTGGCGCCCCTTACGGCAACTACGCTCGCCAAGATGGCTAATGGCCTCTGCGACAATATGATCGTGGCTACCTATCTGTCGGCTCGTTGCCCCGTTTTCTTTGCACCCGCGATGGACCTGGATATGTGGCGCCACCCGGCTACCAAAAAAAACGTGGAACAACTGCAGCGCTACGGCAACCATCTCATCCCGGTGGAACACGGCGAACTGGCCAGCGGTCTGGTGGGAGCGGGCAGAATGGCGGAACCCGAAGATATCATCAGCCTGCTCGATAAGTTCTTCACCCGCCGGCAGTCCTTTGCCGGAAGGCATTTTCTGATCACGGCCGGCCCGACCTACGAGCCGATCGATCCGGTTCGCTTTATCGGCAACCATTCTTCCGGCCGCATGGGACTGGCGCTGGCAGAAGGCGCCGCCCGGCGCGGCGCGAAAGTGACGCTGATTATGGGCCCCTCTGCGCTGGAGAGTAAACAGGCCGGCCTGGAAATGATCCGCGTTCAGACGGCCCGGGAAATGTACCAAGCGGCACGAACGCATTTTCCTGGCGCCGATGTCGCTATCCTGGCCGCCGCCGTCTCCGATTACCGCCCCCGCGAAGCAAAGGAACAAAAAATCAAAAAACAGGAACAGGAAGACCTGCAGATCGAACTGGTGAAAAATCCGGATATCGCCGCCACCCTCGGCGGAGAAAAAGAAAAGGACCAGCTGCTGATCGGCTTTGCGCTGGAAACGGAGAATGAAGAAAGCAATGCCCGCGAAAAACTATCCCGAAAAAACTTCGATTTCATCGTTCTCAACTCCCTGGCGGAAAAAGGAGCCGGTTTCGGTTATGATACCAATAAAATCGCAATCCTGTACCCAGACAATAAGATCAAGGATTTTGAGTTAAAGTCTAAAATCGCCGTGGCCGAAGATATCCTCGATGAACTAAGCAATTTACTGACGGATACACAGGCGGATAAAAGCCATGGCCATGCATCGTAAATAAATACTATGAAAAATTTTTTCAGCTTATTCTTCCTCTTCCTTCCCCTACTCGTGCAGAGCCAGGAACTGAATTGCACGGTAAAAATCAATATCCAGAAATTGCAGACCGTGGATCCTCAGGTGTTTGAAACCCTGGAGCAGAGTATTGCAGAATTTATGAACAGCACCAAATGGACCAGTGAGGTGTTCAATAATCAGGAGCGCATCAACTGCAACGTGCTGCTGACTGTACAGGAAGAACTCTCGCCGACCTCCTTTAAAGCGGACCTGGCAATACAGGCTTCGCGGCCTACTTACAACAGCGATTATCAAACCGCCCTGGTCAACCACATCGACCGGGATATGACCTTCGAATATGAGCAGTATCAGCCCCTGCGCTATAGCCGCAACGTATTCAATGACAACCTGTCGGCCGTACTCTCCTTTTACGCTTATCTAGTGCTCGGCCTTGACTATGATTCTTTCGCGCTCTACGGCGGCGAGCCCTACCTGCAGATCGCTCAGGAGATCGTCAATAATATCCCCTCGGCTGCAGCCGCTGCCTACAAGGGCTGGCGATCGATCGACGGCAACCGCAACCGCTTCTGGATTATCGAAAACCTGCTGTCTCCCCGCGTGCGCCCATTGCGCCAAACCTGGTACGAGTACCACCGCCACGGCCTCGATATGATGGCCGAGGATACGCCCGCCGGAAGAGCCGTGCTGGCCAAGTCGCTGGAGGCGCTGCTGCAGGTAGAACAGAGCTATCCTAATTCGATGATCGTCCAGATGTTCAACAATACCAAGAGCAATGAAATTATCGAAATTTTTAAGCAGGGCACCCGGGAAGAGAAACAGCAAGTCATTCAGGTAATGTCAAGGGTTGACGCTCCCAATGCGGCGGAATACCGGAATATCCGCTAAGTGACGGGCTTCCACCCAGGAAAAAAAGCAGATTAATGTTAATTTTCGTATAATAACAGGATTAAAGTTTTCACAAAGCTCAGGTTGTATTGAAAAACATTGCCATTTTCGCTTCCGGAACAGGAACGAATGCAAAAAAAATGATCGAGTACTTTGAGGACGTGGACGACATTTCCGTCCGCCTGGTCGTTTCTAACAGAGTAAAAGCACCGGTGCTCGACCTGGCCCGGTCACATGGGATCGACACCTTGCTGCTCGACCGGGACGAATTCTATCACAGCACCCGGACTCTCGGGCAGCTCCGGAAAGCCGGTATCGACTATATTGTACTCGCCGGCTTCCTGTGGCTCATCCCCGACTATCTGGTAGAGGCCTTTGCCGGAAAAATGATCAACATTCACCCGGCATTGTTACCAAAGTATGGAGGGAAAGGAATGTATGGGATGAGAGTACATCGGGAAGTAGCCGAAGCGGGTGAAAAGCAGACGGGAATAACCATACACCATGTAAACGAGGCTTACGACGAAGGGAAAGTCGTCTTCCAGGCCGTTTGTGAAATAGATCCGGAAGACACGCCCGAAGAGATCGCCCGGAAAGTACAGCACCTGGAACATCGCTACTTCGCTCCCGTAGTGGAGAAAATCATCCGCGATGAGCCGGTTGAGTTTTGCTGAAATACACGTTGCTATTACCAACCAAAAAACTGATTGGAATGAATATAAATAACCTAATACGAAACAATATGGCCAAGAGAATAACTTTTCTCCTCCTCGCCGGCTTCCTGTTTTCTTCCCTTTCTGCTCAAAGCTGGCGAAAGCTGCGCAGAACGGCGGAAGAGCAGTTCGAACAGGGCAATTATGCCGAGGCCGCCGAAAACTACGAGGCCGCCTGGCAGAAGAAGCAAAAAAGAGAAGAACTTATTTACAAAGCCGGTGAGGCCTATTACACGATCCGCGATTACCGCAATGCCGCCCAGGCTTACCAGAACGTCAGGGACCAGTACGATGACTATCCGCTCGTCGGCCTGAAATACGCCCGGGCCCTGAAACAGGATGGCCAATACGATGAAGCCATCCAGGCTTTCCGGGAATTCGGGCAAAACTATACCGGCCAGGGCAAAGCCATTCTGGAAGAGATCATCCGTACCGAAATTCGCGGCGCCGAGCTGGGTAAGCAGCTGTCCGGACAACCCGATCCGGATGTGCGCATGCAGCATCTGGGCTCAGGCATTAACTCCGACGCCAATGAATTCGCTCCCCTGTCTTTTTCCAGTAACATTCTGTACTTCTCCTCCACAATGGGCGGGCAGGCCCGCATCTTCCGCTCCGAACAGTTGGAGGCGGGCTGGGATAAAGCCTCCGTGCCCGAGAACTTCCCCGTCATCCAGGGTGATCACTACGCCCACGGCGCCCTGACACCAGACGGCTCGCGCTTTTACTTCACCATCTGCGGCTCCGACGGGGACTTCAATAACCTCTCTACCCGTTGCGAAATCTATGTCATCAAGCGCCTGGCCGGCACCTGGTCCCAACCGGAACGCCTGTCCAATACCGTTAACCTCGACGGGACTACCAGCACCCAGCCCTTCGTCGTTCACGAAGGCCCTACCGAATACCTGTACTTCTCCTCCAACCGCGGCGGCGGCAGGGGAGGGCTCGATCTTTGGTACACCACCCGGGACCTCAGCACCGATAATCTCAAGTTTACCAATCCGGTCAATCTCGGCCCCACTATCAATACCCTGGGGGATGAAATGGCGCCCTATTTCGATGTCTCTACCAATACCATGTTCTTTGCCTCCAACGGGCATACCTCCATCGGGGGCTTTGATATATTCCGCTCCCAGGGCTCTACCACCAGCTGGTCGGTACCTGAAAATATAGGCCTGCCTTATAACTCCAGCGCCGATGATTTCTACTACGTCGAAAAAGATGATAAAACGGGGGGCTTCCTGGCCTCCAACCGCATCTTCGCCGGCGAAAAGCTCACCACCCGGCACGACGATATCTTCGAGTTTGTTACGCAGAGCTTCCAGCCGGTGCTGCAAGCCAACGTCTTCGATCGCGAGACGAACCAGATGCTCCAGAACTTTACAGTAACGGTATACGAAATGGATGCTAACGGGCAGGAGAACCTGCTCTTTAACCGCCCCTTCAGCCAGGGTAACTACACCTTCGACCTGCCCCCCGGCGGTACCTATCGCGTCGAGGTGGCCAGCCCGGGCTATGAGCCACAGACCTATACCGTGTTCGCTAATGATCCGCAAGTGGCCAATTACGGTCAGTCGGTCTTCCTGGAAAAGGCAATGGGAACGGGTACGGATACGACTTACCCGGAGCCGCCGCCTACTACCCAACCCGAAGCGCCGGAAACCGGCGCTACCGGCCGCGAGGTGCTCGACAGCGGCGGTGAAATCTACACCTCCCGCGGTATGGCGCCCGGCGATCAGTACGAGTTTACCACTACGGCGCCGCGCTACGCCGGCACCTACTATAAAGTGCAGCTCGTGGCGCTGCGCCGCTATAATCAGCGCACCGATACCTTTAATGAGGTTAAAGCTTTCGGCGATAACATTACCTCGGAGTACGTCATCGAAAAGAATATCAATCGCATCCTGCTGGGATCCTACTTCTCCCTGGAGGAAGCCCGCAGCGCCCTCAATCAGGTGCAAAATAACGGCTGGCCCAAGGCCTTCCTCGTACGCTACGAGGACGGGCAGCGGTACGGACGGGTACGGTTCTGATTAGCAGTCGGCAGTGCCGCGCCGGCAAATGTACCCATTGAGATAAAACGAAAGTTTGGGTTGATTTCCGGAGCAAGGGCAGTGGTAGTTTGGCTCCGCCCACCCTTCGGGTGATCGGATAAAAGCCGGCGTCTTAACTATCTTTTTTCATATTGGGGGATATTGAGGGGGTCTCGCAAGTTGACTCGCGAAGTATCAGTCAGAATTATGGCACGCAGGGCTCGCGGAGGGCGCAAAGCGTCCATATTCTTTGCGCACTTTGCGTCTCCGCGTGCAATTAAATTCGGCGCTTTTTCTTCGCGGGCATCTTTTAAGACAGCCTCTTCACCTCCCGAAGTTAGGGGATAAAAGTAGTTTTGTTTTGCGGGGATCATATCCACCGAGACTTAGTCTATTCCCACAGGAGTATTTGCCGGCACGGTACTGCCTACTACCCAAACCTTTCCTCAAATCCAGCAATCCCCTGTAATCCACCGGTGTGGATAGCCAGCACCGTACTTCCCCGCGGGAAAAACCCTTTGTGTATCATATCGTATATTCCGTACATCAGTTTCCCCGTGTAGATGGGATCCAGCTGAATGCCGTGTTGCTTTTTAAAATCACGGATAAATTCAAGCAGGGGCGGTTTGAAGCGTGCATAGCCCCCGAAGTGGTAGCTGTCTACCATCAACCAGTTATCGTGGATGGCGGAGCCGTGCTGCCGGAGCAGGGACTTTACCTCTCCCTCTAGAAAAGCTCCTTTCAGCGCGGAGAATCCGAGGGCCGAGGAACGTCCCGCCAGTCCGTCGATAACACCGGCCAGGGTGCCGCCCGTACCCGCAGCCAGACAAATATAATCGGGGAGGCCGTCTTTCAGTTGTTTTTCGATTTCCGTTACCATTTCCCGGCAACCACGCAATGCCAATTCGTTGGTGCCGCCTTCGGGAATGAGGAAAGCGGGACCGAAGCGATCCAACAGTTCCCGCAATATTTCCGGTTCTGCTTTGCGCCGGTAAGTAGCGCGATCGACAAAATGCAGCTGCATGCCGCAGCGGCGGGCGTGGCGTAGTGTGGGATTGTCTACCGCCTCTCCCCGGATAATGCCTACCGTTTCGAATTGAAAGAGCTTACCTGCGCTTGCCATCGCCGCGATATGGTTGGAATAGGCGCCGCCGAAGCTGAGCAGGGTGTCGTAGCCCTGCGCCCGCGCCGCCGTCAGGTTGTACTGCAGCTTGCGCCACTTGTTGCCGCCGAAGGCCCGGTCGGCGGGGTAGGCGGCGAGGAAGCGCTGCTCGTCACGCTTGATAAGTAGCCGCAGGCCTCTATCGGCCGGCACTGGGTCCTGCAGGTCCAGGATGGGGCTGGACGGGGCGTTGAGATGATGGAGAGGAGTCATGACTGTAGGGCTATTGTCAATATCCGAATACCTCTTCCATCGTCACCTCCTGCACTTCACCAAAGGCCTCCAGAAATTTCCGGTCAATCTGTTTTTTATTACCCAGTAACAGGAAAGTGAAATTTCGGCCTTTGATATAATCCCGGTGAAAGTCGACCAGGCCTTGGCTGCCGTCCTGTTGGAGATGATTATACAGATCGCGGCGCAGGTCGTAGGAGTAGCCCAGGTCTCGGAAGCTGCGGGCAGTCCAGTACAGACGCTTGGGGGTGATGCGCTCCGTTTCGATTTTGCGGAGTATCGACTGCCGGGCCTGTTCGACCTGGTCTTCCACCACCGGCATATCCTCGATAATATCCATCATGGCGGGCACGGCGATCGAAAGTTTATCGGGCTGGGTGCCGACATAAGCCTGCAGGTAGTGAGCCCGGTCTTTGCGGCTGGGCGTGCTGTAAAAAGCGTAAGTTGAATAAGCCAGCGCTTTCGCCTCCCGGATCTCCTGGAAAACGATAGAGGAGAGGCCGTAGCCGAAGTAGTCGTTGTACAGGTCTCGCATCAGGTATTCCTCCAGGTTGAAGTGTGGGGTGCCTTTGGAAATCAGCATGACATCGGTCTGTACGATCGGGAAGTCGAGCAGCAGGAGCCGGTTCTGATTGGTTTCCTGTTGGACGAAAGATTTAGCGGTAAGCACCGGTTTCAGGCGGTCGGGGGTTTCGTGCAGCTGATCCAGCAGCAACGCCACCTGTTCCAGTTTGCGTGGACCATAGTAATAAATCTGATGTTCGTAGCTGCTCAGCTCGCGGATGCGGCTGGTGAGTTCGGAGGGGCGCAGGCTGCGTAGTTCTTCTTCTGTCAGGCGGTGTGTGAAGGGCGAATGATTGCCGTAGCGGGCGTAGCTGGTCATGGCCCGGCGCAGAACAAAATTGCGATTGTGCTTTGCGTGTTGCCGCTTGGTCAGCACATCCGAGATGACATTCTGCAGGGCCCGCTCGTTGTCCTGCACATCGGCCAGCACGTGTTCGAAGAGCCGGATGCCCGACTCCAGATTTTCGTCCAGCCCCTGCAAGGTGATATAGCAGCGGTCGTTGCCGCTGTGCACGTCGAAGGTGAGTCCGAGGCGAAAAAACTCCTGCTGCAGTTGGGCCGCGCTGTAGCGGCGGGTGCCGAGGTAAGGCAGATAGAGCAGGGCGGCGACCAGCCGCCGGTCACTGGTTTTACCCATCTCGAAGATGTAGTCGAGGCGGAATAGTTCGTTGTCGCGGTTGTACACATAGTCGAGCCGCAGTCCCTTCGCCAGGGGCGCCGAGCGGATGTCGGTTTCAAAGGAAGCGAATTCCGGCGGCAGGCTAGGGGAGGATTTAGCCAAAAACGTCTTGCCGTACTCGGATAAAGTCCCGCGATTCAATTCCACCGGGGTGATGGGCGGTTTTTCCACTTTAATGACCTCCTGGTCTTCGCCCTGCCTTTTGAATACCACTACATAGTTGTCGTCGCGCAAGTGCTGATGCGCCCAAGCAGCGATTTCTTCCTTGCTCACCTGCGCCATCCAGTCGATGCGGTTGGCGAAGCGTTCCCAGTCGACGCCGAGGATAAACATATTGGTCATGGCGCCGGCCCGGGCCTGATTACTCTCGCCGGCTTCCAGGTCTTCCACTTTCAGATCGTTGATGACGGCCTCCAGGAGCCAGTCCTCAATTTCACCGCGCCGGATTTTGTCAAGTTGCTCCAGTAGCAACTGTTCCACCTCCTCCAGCGACTGCCCCTCACGGGCTTTCCCATACATGCCGAAGACGGAATAATCCTCGTAGGTCCAGCTCCAGGCTTCCGATTCGAGGACGCGTTGTTCCTGGTTGAGTTCGATATCCAGCAGGCCGGCCTGATCGTTGTACAGGAGCTGACGCAGCAGGGTGATCATCAGCGGATCGTCGCTATGGCCGCCGCCCAGCCGCCAGCCGAGCTGCAGGTAGGACGCCTCTTTGCCGTAGACCTCCTGAAACCGGCGCTCCGTCAGCGGCGCCTGTTTTTCGTATTCGAAGGGGGGCACCGGCTTAGCTTCGAGATGGCCAAAGTGCTGCCGGGCGAAGTCGACCGCTTCGTCGGGATCGAAGTCGCCGGCCAGGATGAGGGCCATATTATTGGGGACGTAATAGGTTTCGAAGAAGCGCTGAATATTGACCATCGAGGGGTTGCGCAGGTGCTCGGGCGCGCCGATGGTGGTTTGGGTGCCGTAGGGATGCGTGGGGAAAAGCGCCTGGCGCAGGGCATTGTTCACCTTTCGGAAATCGCGGTCCTGGTTGATATTGAATTCCTCGTACACCGTTTCCAGCTCCGTGTGGAAAAGGCGCAGGGCCAACATGCGGAAGCGCTCGGCTTCCAGTTCCATCCAACGATTCAGCTCATTGGAGGGAATATCATTTACATAAACGGTTTGTTCCACCCAGGTATAGGCATTGGTGCCGCCGGCGCCCAGGGAGGCGACCAGCTTATCGTATTCGTTGGGTGCGACCAGTTTGGCGGCTTCGAAGGAGAGCTGATCAATCTGCCGGTAGATTTCGCGGCGCTCCGCTTCGTCTTTGGTAGCCCGGTGCTGCTCGTACAGTCCGGCGATGCGCTCGAGGTATTCTTTTTCGCGTTCCCAGTCCAGCGCCCCGATGCGGCTGCTGCCCTTAAAGAGCATATGCTCCATGTAGTGGGCCAGCCCGGTGGTGTCGGCCGGATCCATTTTGGACCCTGCCCGGAAGGCGATATTCGTATAAATGCGCGGTTCATTAGGGTTGACGCTGAGAAAGAGTTTCAGCCCGTTTTCCGGCGTATACTCTTTTACTTCCAGATGGTCGTGGGGCACGCTGCGATAGGAGTAGCGATTCGTCTTGCTTACCTTCATATACTATTACTGTTGCTTAAACGGTGTTGATGCTTCACTGCCGGGGTGAGCCGGCAAATGGGAATATAACGCTTTTTACCCGCCGGCAGTTTCAGAGAGAAGTAGTTTGTAAAAGGAATGGGAGGAAAGGCCGGCGCTGCCGCCCCTTCACTTTGCGTCCTCTGCGGCTCTGCGTGCCATTTACTGCCGGCACAGCTGCCCTTCGCGCGCCATGCTTGCAGGGGTTCCACGCAGAGGCGCAGAGATCATCGCGGAGTATCAAGGTCATTGGAATGAAAAAGACCGGTATTGCCGCCCCTTCACTTTGCGTCCTCTGCGGCTCTGCGTGCCACTTACTGCCGGCACAGCTGCCCTTCGCGCGCCATGCTTGCAGGGGTTCCACGCAGA
>CAZWDL010000061.1:0-644 GCA_964632995.1 uncultured Saprospiraceae bacterium | reverse complement strand
GGCGCAGAGTATCAAGGTCATTGGAATGAAAAAGGCCGGTATTGCCGGTCCATGCTTTTTGCGCCCTCTGCGGCTCTGCGTGCCGCTTTCCTCAGGCATAGCCGCCCTGCACGCTTTGCGCGCTCCTACGTCACCGGGAAGTGTAGTCCGAAGCTTGGAGTCTCCCTTCTTTCGCCGCTTCGCGCATCTCTTCATCGGCGTAGATGGCGATTTCCACGCGGCGGTTCTGCTGGCGGCCTTCCGGTGTTTCATTGGTAGCCACCGGTTGCGACTCCCCGTAGCCGCGGATGATGAGGCGATCTTCAGAGACACCTTGGGAGGTAAGGAAATTAGCGACCGATTCCGCTCTTTCCACCGAGAGGTCCTCGTTATATTCTTTCGGGCCTTTGGCGTCGGTATGCCCTTCAATCAGGATTTCGGTGTCTTCGTACTTTTGAATGGTCTCCGCAAATTCATCGAGGTTGTCCATCGTCTCTCCACGAAGTGCGTAGGAGTCAAAATCAAAAAGCAGTCCGGAATCAAAATTAATCAGGATGCCCTCGCCAACGCGTCTTACCTCGGCGTTTTCCAGGTCGTCTTCAATTTCTTCCGCCTGATTGTCCATGATCTCGCCGATGATGGCGCCGGCGGTTCCGCCGATAGCC
>CAZWDL010000060.1:0-43192 GCA_964632995.1 uncultured Saprospiraceae bacterium | reverse complement strand
CGTACCCGCCAGTATGGAAAAGTCGATGGCCTCTACCTGGTTGTTGTCATCGGCGGCGCCGGCGCGCAACTCGCCGAAATCGAGGACAGCGCCGCCGTCCTCCAAGGTTTGGTTCGGCAATGCGCTTTGCAGGTATAGGCCTGCCTTGACAAAGATATCATAAACGCCTTCCGGGACATTCGGCACGCTAAAATCTCCACCGGCGTTGCTGTTGGCGCTAAAGGTTCCTGCCGGCGTAGTCGTTCCCGGCTCGTAGAGTTCGACGGTCAGGCCGGAAGCGTAGTCGCTTCGTCCCTGAAGGGTCAAATTTCCGTTGAGGGTAACCGGACAGGGAGGTGTCGTGCAACCGGCGCAATCGTCTTCCTCCATCAAGGGATCGCCCAGGTTTTCGAAATAATCGAACTGAGCTGTATGCGCCAGGGCATTATTGCCGGTAGCGTTGCCGCCGTAGATGCCTACGCCGGCGACCGTCATGTCGTGCGAAAAGAAACCGGCGACGGTCCAGTTTTCGCCGTCGAAGGAATAGGACTGGGTCCACAGATCGCCGTTGCGTTCAACGCGCAGGTAGACCGGTGCGGTATTGAGTGCGCCGATAGTCAGGTTAACGGGTATATCACTGTTCAACGGCAAGGTGCCGGTGGGCGAGCTCAGGATCGCTCCAAGCGCATAGGTGTTGGCATTGGTGCTGTAGATTTCGAAACGCAGAAAATTGAAATCATCCTGTTTTACCAAAATGCCCTGCATCTGATACTGCGGTGCGTTGACCGGCGACTCCATTTTAATTTCAACGGTGAAGTTCTCATCGGTGGCTTCCTGGATCACGTGAGGCGCCTGAATGCCGGATTCCCATACCTGATGTTCGGGCCCCGCAGGGAGAGAGAGTTCCAACCAGGCGTCGGAGGAGCCGGCGCCGGTGAATTGAAGATTGCCGTCGTTAAGCGGATCGACGAAGGTCCAGTGATCACCCAGGACGCCCTCGCAAAAGTCGTCAGAAACGAGATTTGCGGGACCGGTTCCCGGAACGGTCACCAGGATATCGAAAGTTTCGGAGTCGGTAAGCTGATCGGTATCCGTCGCGATTACCGTGACGGGGTACGTTCCGTCATTGCCGCTCACCGGGTTGATCTGCAAAGTCGCCGTGCCGTCCTGGTTGTCGGTAAATTGAGCAAAAGACGGTAAACCCGTGGCGGAAAAACTGATAGCACTATCGTCACCGTCGGGATCGGTTGCAGATACCGGTACGGTAAGGCTTGCGCCTTCTTCCAGCGACTGATCGCCGATCGTCGACAGGACGGGTGGAAGCAGGGCCGTACAGCCGTCTTCGGCGGTAAAGGGATCGGCCAGGTTAAGGAAGTAATCAATCTGTGCGGTATGTGCCGGCGACCCGTTGCCGATGGCATTGCCGGCGTAAGGACCGATCTCGTTAGGCGTCAGGGTATAGGTAAAGGAAGCGCCGGTTGTCCAGTCGGTCCCATCGAAAGAATACGACAGCGTCCACTGATTGCCATCGCGGCTGACGCGCATATACAGGGGCGCCACGCCGGAGGCGGCGATTGATGTATTTACAAATGCGGAAGAAGCATTGGGTAAGTCGAAAGCCTGCGCATAGAGGAAAGTCTCGCCGGGATTCTTGCTGTAAAACTCAAAACGCAGGTACTTACTATCGCTCTCTTTAACCAGAATGCCCTGTTGCTGATACTGAGGCGTAATGACCGGCGATTCAAACTTAACTTCCACCTCGAAATCGGCATTATTAACCGGCTGCAGCATATTCGGCGCCAGGATGCCGGAAGTGAAAATCTGGTGCTCCGTCCCGGCCGGCAGGCTGATGTCCAACCAGGCATCGGCGGTGCCGGACCCTGAAAATTGATAATCGGCGTCGTCGAGCGGATTATCAAAGGTCCAGACCGGATCGAGCACCCCATCGCAGAAATCGTCCGATTTGATGCCTGAAGAGAAAGTTGAAAAGATCAGATCGCCGGTGGAAACGGTTTCTATGGCAGCGTTCTCACCGGAAATTTGATAATGGTAAACGGTATTGGGACTCAGGTTGGTCAGCGTGATGGAATGGCTGTTGACCAGGTTGGTTTTCTCCACCGTTCCGCTCTCGTAGGCGCTGGTCGGTCCGTAGCCCACCCGGCTGGTAGCCGGCTGGTTGGTATTCCAGGTGATGGTCGCCTCCGTATTATTGTTGTCGAGCTGAACCTGGATATTGCTGATGGACAGGGGGCCGGGCGTGACGGTCACATTTCCGAATGTGACATCCGCCTGGTGAGCGATGAGTAGAAAGGACCCTTCCTGTTCGTCGGTCGGTCCGGTCGTTTTTTCCAGGTCCCAGGCAGCAGGTTCCGTGGTTCCTTCCTCCCAGACCTTCATCCGGTAAGTCGTATTACCCGAGCCGTCCGTTTCCACGGCGGTACGGAAGAGATAGGTAACCTCCGGAGTGAGGGTGCGGCTGAGGTTTCCACCTTCATAAAATTCCAGTTTGTTGGGCCGGTACCAGGCGATGTCACCAAGCGGCAGCCATCCGCACTTGGGCTGAGAGCAGCTGACCGGGGAATCGGTGTGTCCTTTCCAGCGCAGCAACACGCCTGCTCCTCCACCGCCGGACATGCTGTGAATAGTTACCGGCACGAGCACTTCGTAATTGGTCCAGGAGCGGTCGCCGATAGCAACGAGGCGATCATACCCGGGCTCGGCGGTGCGAATGCCGTCCGGAGTAAGGAAAAACTTACCGTCGACTACGTGGGCGACATCATTGATCTCCGTAATGTCCGCAAGCGTATTCCAGTCGATGGAATAAGGCAAGGGCCAGGTGTTACCGGCACTGTAGTTGACGGTCACCGTCCGGCTGCTCAGATTATTGTCATTATCCATTGCGGTGATTTCTACGGTGTTGGCGCCCGGGTTCAAATCGTTGACGTCAATGTCAACATTAAAATCGCCGCTGTTTTCCAGCCGCCGGTTGTCGGGTCCGATGCTGAGCGCTACGGGCGTTCCGCCGTTCAGGGTGTATTCCAGGGAGGTGATGCTTCCGCCGTCGCCGTCCGCGACGTTGCCCGGGATATTACACCACACCTGAGGCTCGCCGTTGTTCCCGAATTCCTGGGTGTCGCCGTACCACACATTGATGACGGGGCCATCCGCCGGGCAGGCCGGCGGAGCGGTGAATAAAGCATTCACTGTCAGTGCGCAGGTGGGATCGCCGGAAAAGCCGGCAGTGACATCCACGTCCTGGCCGTCGGCTGCCAAACCGGTTAATGTGACGGTTTGGGGACTGGCGCCGATGGGGAACGACTGACCGTTAACCTCCAGGGTTCCCGTGGCGGGCGGATCGCTGAAAGTAACCGTCACCTCCTGCGTAAAGGTGTTGGACTGCGGATCACAGGGCGATTGGATACCCGCCGACAGACTGGTGACAGCGCAAGCCGAAGCGGCGCCGAGATACTTGCTTTGCAGGTGTTGCTCTACCTGCCGGTGCTCGTTTTCCGTCAGGGCGCGATCGTAAACCAGAGCCGCCGCCACATCGATTTCCTCGCCGTTCCCCGCACCGCCGATCTCTTCTCCAATGGCGATGCGCGTTAGGGTAGTATTGAAGGTGCGGTTGCCCGCGTCGATTTGGGCGCCGTCTTTGTAGTGGACGAAATCGCTGTTCGATTGCAGCACGGCCGACTGGATGAGCCATCCGGCGCCGGTTCCCGTTTCGGTGGAGAGAACGTCGTTGTTGCTACCCCAGCTTTGCAGGGTAAGCAGACCGCCGCTACCGTTGCCAGTCAGCCCAAAAGCCTGATTGCCACTGCCGGTCCCGTAACCGAAGCCGGCGAAGGTGGAGGTCTGAATATAATTGACGCCAAAGAAAGCGGTCCGTTCGCCGGCGCCCGTGGGTAAGCCGTTGATCGCGGCCGTGCGGTCGAGCCAGTCGCCGTCAGGCAAAAAGGCCATATCGATTGGCTGATTCAGGCCGGTCGCTACAATTTGTTGTGAAAAATCAGGTTGTTGCAGGGTTTGCCCGAATCCGGATGAGCTAAGGATAAAAAAGCAGCAGGTGAACAGAAAGGCAGACGGAGGAATACCGTACAATACCGTATCCCCTCTTTTCCACCCTGTGCGGAGGAAAGCGTACATTTTTTTCATGAGACGCATGATTTGAAGGCCTGCACTGAACTACCATGCAGCTGGGCAGAAAACTGATAAATAGGTCATAAGAAAAAAATGCAAAGAGGGTTTGGATCAAAGATAAGAGATTTATTCAGAAAATCATATAATTTCTATTTCTATCTCTTTTTCTTGATTTTAGGAGCGGCTACGGTGGTGTTTCCGGCCTGAAGAGATTGCTGATAAACATTGCCCAGCTGGTCGACATAGGTGAGCTCGAAGATGAGATCGCGGTCAATTTTCTGAGCACCCACCGCTTCGAGTAGAATACTGTATTCCCGGTCTTTCTCAAGCTGATGTCCGGCGATGCTGTTTTTGATCTTGATATCGTTGCGATTAGTAACCGTCAGACTGCTGATCGTTGCCGGCTCGCCGCCGTTGCGCAGTTTGAAAAAAGCATCGCGGCCAAGGGGAGCTATCTGAAAAGACTGCAGGTGCAGCTTTGGGGCTGCAGCATTCAGTTGTTTACGGTGTTTTCGACCGCGAAGACTTAACACCGCGACGAGGACCACCAGAAGGCCGCCGCCGGAAACCCAGTATACGGGATCTACGGCCAGCACCGCTTCCCGGATCGAGGGCCACCATTCATTGAGCAGTTCCATTTTTTTGTTATTAGATGTCAGATGTCAGACAGCAGATGCCAGACGTCAAATTTCTAAGGATACCGGACCGGCGGAAAGCCGGGTTGCCCAGGTGGTCGGCCGGTCCGGTACAAATATAGAAAAATGTTAAGTATATGGCTATTTCTGGTATTTTACTTCACCACCGACGATGGTCATCAATACTTTGGTATTCAGGATATCCGCTTCCGCACATTCCGTCAGATCATTGGACAGCACGACAATATCGGCGAGTTTGCTCTCCTTCAGGGACCCCTTGAGGTCCTCTTCAAAGCCGGCATAGGCATTGGCCATCGTATAGGAATAGATGGCCTCCTCGCGGGTCATGGCTTGTTCGGGGAAGAAAGCCATGTCATTACCGGGGCGTTTGCGGGTAACTGTGGCATAGTAGCTCTCAACAGGACTTACATCCTCCACGGGGGCGTCCGTGCCGTTGGTTACCACGGCGCCGGCGTCGAGCAGGCTGCGCCAGGGGTAAGCTCCTTCCCGGGCGCGTTTTTCACCAAGCCGTTTGACGACGAAGGGCGCATCGGAGGTACAGTGAATGGCCTGCATGGCGGCGATAACATCGAGATCAGCGAAGCGGGGAATGTCATCCGGATGGAGGTGCTGAGAGTGTTCGATGCGCCAGCGCAGGTCCTCTTTATCCGGATGAGCATTGAAGGCTTCTTCGAAGATATCGAGCACCTCGCGGTTGGCGCGATCACCGATAGCATGGATACAGTACTGCATGTCGTTTTCGATGGCGAGCTGAGCGATTTGTTTCAGTTCTTCAACCGTCGTGGTATTTTGACCGGAGAAGCCGGCCTTATCTTCGTAGGGTTCCAGCAACCAGGCGCCGTAGGAGCCCAACGCGCCGTCGACGGCCGCTTTGATGGCTCGGCTGGTGAAGAAATAGTTTCCTTCATTGAGGATGGGAAAGCCGTCCATATTGTCCTTCATGCGATCATAGGAATGGCGCAACATGACCCAGAGGCGCAGGTCGAGTTCGCCCTGAGCCGCCAGCTCGCGAAACCACTCAATGTCCTGATAGGAAGAACCGGCATCCTGGAAAGAGGTCACCCCTTTGGCCAGGCATTCCTGCTGGGCGAGCTTATTGGCGCGCAGCCACTCGTTCTTGATATCTTCCGGAGTCATTTTCGAGCGGTATTCCGCGTAGATCTGATCGATCAGCCCCTCTGCGTTTTCTTCAAATACGCCGATGGCGTTACCGCGAGAGTCGCGGACGATCTCGCCGCCCACCGGATCCGGCGTTTCGCTGGTGATGCCGGCCATTTCCATGGCTTTGGCGTTGGCGAAAAGGGCATGGCCGCTGGCATGTCGCAGCAGCACGGGATTTTCGGGCGTCAGGGCGCTCAGATCGTCATGATAGGGATAGCCCAGCACGTTGCGGTCGGGCGTCGAGGTCCACTTTTCCTGGTGCCAGCCCCGGCCGATGATCCATTCGCCGGGCTCAGCCTCCTTGGCGGCTTCGCCGACGGCGGCGACAATCTCCTCCCAGCTTTCGGCGCGCAGGAAGTTGAGGTTCATCAGCATGCGGCCGACGCCCTGGAAGTGACCGTGACCTTCGATGAAGCCGGGCATGGTGAAGCGACCCTGCAGGTCGATCACCTCGGTCGATTCACCCTTGAGGGTTTCAATCTCTTCGTTACTGCCTACGCGCATGATGCGATCGCCCTTAACGGCGAGGGCCTCGGCGCGGGGTTGATCCTCCTCCACAGTATAGATATTGCCGTTGACCAGGATCAGATCGGCTGTTTTTTCAGGTTCCGATTGGCAGGCGCTCAACAAGAGTGAAGCCAGGAGCGCAAAAAATATTCCGTATCTCATTTTTTGATTTATTGTTAAGGGAGTACTTTACTGACGCAAAATTAAAAAAGTTCTTTGGTTCTCGGTGTTCTTACCAGAATGGATCAATACGGGAAAAACATTGATCCCGTCGCTTATTGCTTCCGAAAAAACAATTGCAAGGTGTCTTGCCGGAAAATGCGGACCAGCATCTGGTAGAGTTCAGCGTGTTCGCGATGCAGGAACTCCGGGTTTTCAAAAAAATACTCGCCGGCCACGGCAAAGAATTCTTCTTCTCCGGTGGCGGCGTAGGGATCGAGGGCGGAACGGCCCTCGCGGATTCGTTCCATTTCGCGGTGCATAAGCTCGCGCCAGGGTTCTATATCGCGTTGATCAATCGTAGGCGGAACGCCGTCGTAAGCTCCGTCGGCGGCATCGAACAGATGAACGAACTCATGCAGCGCAGTATGAATGCCGTCACGGCGGTAATGGAAGCCTTCCAGGATAGCGGGTTTGGATAGTATCATCATGCGGTTCATCTCCCCCTCCCCTACCATACCCAGGATATCCCGTCCCCGCCCGCTTTGTCTGAAATCATCGTCAAAAGAACCGGGATAGATCAGCACCTCCTCCAGGTTCGGATATTCCCAGCCGGGAAAACCGAAGATGGGAATGACGGCGCTGGCGGCCACCAGCACCCGGATCCGGTCATTAATTTCGGTGTTGATGCCCGACAGGCGCTTTTCATCGAGAAAAATCTGTACTTCCTGCTCAAAACGCTTCCTTTCATCCGGATCGAGTTTGCGGTAAAACTCCACGTTAGCTATTAGTATTCGACGCCATACTTTGGGGAAAGGCCGGCGAAGCACTCTTTGCCGGCGCCTGGATTTACCGGTGAAATAGTGAAACGCCACTATCCCGCCACCAAGCCCCAGGAGAAGCAAAAGGTAAAAGCCAACCGGATTACTCGAATGAATCTGCCAGGCGCTGTAAAAGTACAGGACAGCCACGAAAAGCGCGAAAATGTACGCAGCTATCTTTATGACGGAAAAGGTTGACGGCATTAGGAAGCAGCTTTTCGAACTTCTAATGAAATGCTTAGTTGGAACAAGTAAGTATAAACATCAAAAATACAGCTGTTGTGAGTAAAAAACACTACAACCTCCGCGTCAGCGGGAAAGTTCAGGGCGTTTTCTTTCGCGCCACTACCAAAGAGACCGCCGAAGACTTGGGCGTGACCGGTTTTGTCCGCAATGAACCCGACGGAACCGTCTACGCCGAGGTAGAGGGTGACTCCGAAAAGCTCGATGAATTTCTCGACTGGGTCAAAAAGGGACCGCCGCAAGCCAACGTTGCCGATATACAAGTGGAGGAAGATGAGCTAAAAGACTTTGAGTACTTTGAAATCAAACGATAAGTTCTCCGCTGATTGCCTGATCCCCGTAAGTCTGTTATATTTGCGGCATTTGAAAAGCCGCATATCTCACTATGGAAAAATCCGATATTCCTTCCTCACGCGCTGTAGTCCGGAAAGCTACCCTGACTGACATAGCCGCCATCCACGACCTCGTCCGGGAGCTGGCCATCTACGAACGCGCCGAAGAAGAATTCATTGCCACACAAGAGGAATACCGCCGTGATTTTAAGGAGGGCGTTTTCCAGGCGCTGGTTGCTGAAGTTGATAAAAAAGTAGTGGGCATGGTCCTCTACTATATGGCGTATTCTACCTGGAAAGGCAAGATGCTCTTTCTGGAAGACTTTGTCATCAGCGAAGCTTTCCGCCAACAGGGAATCGGACAATCATTGTTTGAGGCTTTTTTGGCTGAAGCCAAAAACCGTGACTGCCGGCTCGTCAAATGGCAGGTACTCGACTGGAACGAACCCGCCGTCAAATTTTACGAAAAGAATAAAGCTCTGATCGAAAAAGAGTGGTGGAATGGCAAAATATTCTTCTAATTCACGGGTTTTCACAGAAGTATATACCTGCAGGAACTCAAATAAACAAGTAGATTAATTTGTGGATAAGAAAATAAGTTCCTAACTTTATATTCAAATCCATTAGAACTCCAGTTTACTTCCTTAGGACACGCGCTCCCGATAATAAGATTTGATCGCTTTACTTGCGTTACGCAAGCCTATTCCCGTGGAAAAATATAGTGTTTCATAGTGTGAGGGGTAACCACTTCGGTGGTTGCTCCTTTTTCCTTATGCCCCGCCTTTTTCTTTGGTTCACTCCCTGTCAGCTAAGCGATGAGCTGCGTTCTCCTGATGATTCCCATCATTTTTCTCTGCCGATCAGTTTCTCCGTCAGTTGTCGCAGCTGAATCCTTTTTTCTTCCGGTGTCTGAACGGCATTAAAATGATCGAAAGCCAATTGCTGGTGCCGACGCTTTTCGGCTTCCGCCAAAGCGGGTATTCCCAGGTGCTGCAGGATAGCGGTCACCGCCTCCACTTTACCGGCATTTTCTTCCGTCTCCGCTGTCATGTGTTCGAGTAGTTCCGCACGGGTATGCGGTTCGGCGATCTCGAGCGCCTTGAGGATCAGGTAAGTTTTTTTATTCTGAATAATATCTCCTCCGATCTTCTTGCCAAACTTTTCGGGATCCCCAAAGGTGTCGAGGATGTCGTCCTGAAGCTGAAAGGCGAGTCCGATATGCCTTCCGAAGGCGGCCAGGTGCTGTACATCCGCTTCGGGAGCTTCTGCGGCCAGCGCGCCCAGTTCCAGGCTGCCGGAAATCAGCGCAGCGGTTTTTCGGGCGATCATTTCCATATATTCCGGGATCTTAACATCCTGGCGGATCTCAAAATCCATATCGTACTGCTGGCCCTCACACACCTCGACGGCCACCCGGTTGAAGACCTCCAGTAACTGCGGCAGGCATCCCATATCGGACATACGCAGCAGAAATTCATAAACGTAGATCAGCATCACATCCCCCGACAGGATGGCCGATGAGACGTTGAAGTGTTCGTGAACCGTGGGGTGGCCCCGGCGCAAAGGCGCCTGATCCATGATGTCATCGTGCACCAGGCTGAAATTGTGAAAAAGCTCCACTGCGTGGGCGGCCGGAAGCGCTCTTTCCACGTCGGGACGGAAAAGCTCATAGCTCATGAGCGTCAATACCGGACGCAGCCGTTTGCCCCCGAGCTCCATAATATAATTCACGGGCTCATACAGCCCGGCAGGGCGCTGCTCGAAGCGGTTGGCTATCAGATAATCTTCGTAAAGTTGTCGGAGTTGAACGACGGTTTGCATGTCCTCTGATCCAGATTTTGCAGCAAAGATAATCATTACCCTGGTGATTCATTTTTAAACCCTGAGACATTGTGCGATATTGTACCTGAGGGGGTCGGCAAAATACCATGGTTAAACTATGCCAGGAGTCGATTGTTTATCATTTTGTATCAAAATAAGACTGCAAGCCATGCAAATCTATGACCTCATCATCATCGGCGGCGGACCCACCGGTCTCAACTGCGCTATCGAAGCGGAACGGGCCGGCCTCAATTACCTGGTGCTGGAAAAGGGAGTGCTGGTCAACTCCATCTACAATTTTCCCACCAATATGACTTTTTTCTCTACCTCAAAACTCCTGGAAATCGGCAAAACACCGTTTATCTCTCACCGGGATAAACCCACGCGCCGCGAAGCGCTGGAGTACTACCGGCGGCTGCAGGATGCCTTCGATCTTCGCGTACGCACCTACGAACCGGTGCAGCGTATGGAACGCCAGGACAGCGGCCTGTACCAGATAAAGACGGCCAAGGACCAATACCAGACGCATTCCGTGATCGTAGCCACCGGTTTCTACGACTGCCCGCGGCTCATGAATATTCCGGGAGAAAACCTGCCAAAAGTCAAACACTACTACGACGACGCCCATCCTTACGTAGGGCAAAAAGTGCTGGTGATCGGCGCCGCCAATTCGGCCTGTGACGTGGCCCTGGAAACCTGGCAAAAAGGCGCCGAAGTAACCATGGCCATCCGCGGCGCCGAGATCAGCCCGCGCGTGAAATACTGGATCAAACCCAATATCGAAAACCGGATTAAGGAGGGCAGCATCACCGCGCATTTCCATACCAATGTGGTGGAAATCCGCCCCGGCGAGGTCGTCTTGGAAGGCCCCGAAGGCCAATTTACCATCGAAAATGATTTCGTTCTGGCCATGACCGGCTACCAGCCCAACTTCGAGCTGCTGGAAAACCTGGGCCTGGAAATTCCCGATAACGAAGAGCGCATTCCCAAACACAATGAAAAAACCCTGGAGACCAGCCTGCCTAACGTCTATATGGCCGGTGTCGTCTGCGGCGGTATGCGCACCAGCAAATTCTTCATCGAAAATACGAGAGACCACGGAGAGGTGATCATTCAGCAGATTAAGCGCAAGCTGGAAGAGGCACTGGTGTAAAAGCAGCGTTAAGTTGACAGCATTAGAAAAGGGAAGCCCCCAATCTAATCCTCTCCCTTCCCTATTGCCTTATTCTTGTCAGCCGTCAGCTGCTTTGTAGCCGGCTGAGTAAACGACGGCTCCGGGGTGATGCACTTAAAACCGGCATTCCCGATTAAGTGAACCCGGTGCGTTTGTACATTGATGTCGTCCGTCAGGGTCCGGTTAGCATGGTATATAACCAGTGTTCCCTGTACCTCCCCGGTCCGCTGAGGATGGTAGCAAATCTGTATAGGATGAGAAGACCTGCTACCAGCCAGCACAACTTCTTTCTCAGGGGAATCCACCTCAAAAGCCGCGTTACCCTCTACGTAATAATAGACATACATTTTGGAATCCTGCGGGCCGAGGTTGCGCACCCAAACCTGTTGAGTGTAAGGCTCGTTCAGTTCGACGCGCCCGAAGTCAATGAGGTCGGCGTTTATCTGGAACAAGGGTTGGCCCGGCACTTCCTCGCTGAGGATACTATCGTTACAGCCGCTCGCCAGCAGAAGCGCTGCCAGTACAAAAAGTATCGATTTGAAGGCCTTGGTTTTCATACGACGCGTTTTTGGTAACTTTTCAGAAGTTACGCTCTTGTTTTCTTCTCCGGCAAGGATATTTATGAGTAGGCGGGATGATTTTTGTCAACCTTGAATATCAACGATTGGATTGGACTGTTCCCATCCACTTTCCACTCCTCCTTTCCTACCAGCAAGCCAAGAATATTCGCCTGCCCAGGTATGCTGATCCTCCCATCCACCACCGGAGCAGCTTCTTCTACCTCAGCCGTCTGCAGAATAGAGAAAACAACGATTAGGATGATGATGAAGTCAAAGATAAGTGAGCCCCAAATTGCTTAGATCCAATATCCCCCTTTTACGAGCAAAAAGATAGCGGGGGAAGTAAGCGATCAGTCAATTGCGACAGCGGTAAGAAGAATCAAAACATTTTAAACGCAAAATAAACACCAATAATTTGTTTTAATATCATACATTTGTTTTAACTTCGACCCGAATCATTAAACTGCCACTCCTTTGTTATGAGGTTAATTGCCAAATTGCTGGATATCCGCTTCATCTACGTCATGTGGGCGCCTCTGTTCTGGTCGCACGCCAAACCCGGCATAACCGGTGATCTGCGTCGCCGCCGCAAAGATATCGACGACGACATCACCGGTCCGGTATGGCGCATCCTGCCGCCCCTACCCTTCATTTTCGCCATGGCCTGGGAGCACCTCATCCTCTATTCAACGCTACCTTTTAAGCACGCGCCATTTGGGGCTGGTCCTAAGTCCGGAATAAATGAATGGAGGCGTATCCCCATCATTCCTATCATGCCTGTTTTTCTCATCTTATATGTTACCGTCCTGTGGTTCCTGCAGATTCACCTGCTGACCTGGGGTATCACCTATCTGTTTATGGACGAACCGGTCAGCCTCTTCGCGCTGGCAAAACCCTATCTGATCGAGGCCTTCGAGGCAGGAAAAGAAATCTTCAAGGATTGGTGGAAGAAAATTGAAAAAAAGGTTTGAGTTCCTGTGGCTCCTCTGTTCGCATCGTCCTCATCAAACCCTGCCTTTCAGTCAGGTAGCAGCGAAATATCTCCGTCTTTGAAGTAGAGTATAGGCTAGAAAATTCAAACCGCACGACTAATGAAAAAGCTACTCCTCTACTTCCTGACCGTCATTTTTTTACAAGGGGCCTATCTTCAGGCACAGGACTTTTCCCACAAATTCCAGGATCCTGGTCTGAGCATCAGCGAAAGGACAGCAGATCTGATCTCCCAACTTACCCTGGAGGAAAAAGTCGGTCAGCTGATGTATGCCGCTCCTGCCATCGAACGCCTGGGTGTCCCCGCCTACAATTGGTGGAACGAATGCCTGCACGGCGTGGCGAGAAACGGAAGGGCCACCGTCTTTCCACAAGCCATCGGCATGGCCGCCACCTTTGATACCGCCCTGATCTATGACGTCGGCCGGGCGATTTCGATGGAAGCCCGGGCAAAATAAAACGTATCTGTCGCCAACGGCCTGCGCGGCCAGTACCAGGGCCTCACTTTCTGGACGCCCAACGTCAATATCTTCCGGGACCCGCGCTGGGGCCGCGGGCAGGAAACCTACGGTGAAGATCCCTATCTCCCCTCGCGCATCGGCGTCTCTTTTGTCAGGGGACTGCAAGGCGATCACCCCAAGTATCTGCAGGCGGCCGGCCTCGCCAAACACTACGCCGTACACAGCGGCCCGGAGCGGCTGCGCCACGAGTTCAACGCCGTGGTCAGCCGTAAGGATATGTGGGAGACCTACCTGCCGCCCTACGAAAACTACGACATGGCCAAGCGCACCTATCGCTATATGGAAAAGGAGCCGCTGTTTCCATTCGGCTTCGGACTGAGCTACACCGCCTTTTCATACGGCGACCTTTCGCTGTCGAAGGCATCCATTGCTCCATCGGAAAGCGTAACGGTGACGACCACGCTCACCAATACGGGCGACTATGCCGCGGAGGAGGTGGTGCAATTATACGTCAGCGACCTGTCGGCCTCCGTCGCCATCCCGAAATATTCGCTGCGCGGGTTTCAACGGGTAGC
This sequence comes from uncultured Saprospiraceae bacterium, assembly GCA_964632995.1. GTDB lineage: Bacteria > Bacteroidota > Bacteroidia > Chitinophagales > Saprospiraceae > CAZWDL01. Next base: position 29,613 of record CAZWDL010000060.1, on the reverse strand, counting down.
GCTGGTGCCGGGGGAGTCGAAGACGGTGAGTTTTGCGGTAACGCCGGAAGATTTGAAAATGGTCGATGAGGAAGGCGAATCAGTGTTGGAACCAGGAGCATTCCGAATATCTGTGGGAGGCTCAGTGCCTTCACAGCGGAGTATGGAGTTGGGAGCACCGGAACACAATACAGTGTTGTTAACTGTTCGATGAACTGAGGCATCAGAAGGAAGCCCCCTGTTTTTTCACAAACCCGTGAACTCTGCCAATTTGGACGAAAAGTAATCTGTATTCATTTCTTCACCGCATGATACCCTACCAACCCCGCCATCGGATCCCCCTGGAAGGAGCCTGCTTGCAGGCTTTCCTCCTCCAGTGCCGCTTCCACGTGTTGACGAAAGTGAAGCGCTACCGATCCAATGAAGTGCACCGGCAGTTCCCGGCACCCCTTCAGGGCGAAGAGGTTATTCTGACAAAAGCGCCGAAATTCATTTCTCAATAGCTCAGCAATAAAAGGATGCTCTTGCCGCTCGTGCAGAAAGGGCGCAAAACTCGCCAGGTAGCGGCTGGGCGTCTCGCCCTGGTAGACGGCCCGGAGGATCTCATCCCGACCGGTCTGGTATTCCGCTTCAAAAGCCCGGGTGAGCCCCTTGGGCAACTGCCGGTTGAGAAAAGCGCTCAGCAGGGCTTTGCCCAGCGCTGCTCCGCTGCCCTCATCGCCGAGGATGTAGCCCAATCCTCCGATGGTATCCGTCACGTTTTCTCCGTCGAAACAACAGGCATTGGAGCCGGTGCCGAGGATGGCGGCCATGCCTGCCCGATGACCGCAGGCCGCGCGGGCGGCGCCCAGGATGTCGGTCGCTACCTGAATATCCGCTGCCTTGTTAAAGCATTGCCCCAGCAGGCGTTTCAACCGCTGCCGGCCCTCCGGCGCCTTTAGCCCCGTACCATAGAAGTGAATCGCCGTGGGAGCATCATTCAGTTGATCCCGAACCTGACTGGCATAGACGGCGATCTGCTCATCGCTGAGATAGTACGGACTGATGCCCGGCGTGTGCACGCGCTGTACTTCCTCTCCTGTTTCCACAGCCACCCAGAGGGCTTTGGTGGCACCGCTGTCTATAATGAGTTGCATTCAGAATGATTTCTGTTTTTCGCTATTCGCCGTACGCCATTCGCGAGGCGGCCACCGGTAAGCCGAAGCAGCTGCCGAAGCCTTCTTACAGAACAGCCACTCTCCACTGCTGCCGGCTGTTCATCGTAAGCCCGTGAACAGCTAATAGCGAAAAGTAATAGATCTTGATTTAATTTTTATCGTACTCCTGCATCGCCTTGCGCACGCTCCCGTACTTGAGCAAGAGTTCATTGGCAACCTCGTAGGGCAGGTGCAGCGCCGCCATGAGCATCTTGGTGCCTCGATCGACCAGCTTTTTGTTGGAGAGTTGCATATCGACCATCTTGTTGTCCATCACCCGCCCCAGCTTAATCATGACACTGGTAGAGATCATATTGAGCACCAGTTTTTGGGCCGTACCGGCCTTCATGCGGGTAGAACCAGTAACGAATTCCGGTCCGACGATCACCTCGATAGGGTGATCGGCCTGCTCGGCGACCGGTGTTCCCGGGTTGCAAGTGATGCAGCCGGTGGTGATGCCGTGCTCCCGGCAATCGCGCAGCCCGCCGATGACGTAGGGCGTCGTTCCCGAAGCCGCGATGCCGATGACGACATCTTTTTCATTGATGTAATATTCCTTGAGATCCTTCCAGGCCTGCTCGTAGCTGTCCTCGGCGTATTCCACCGCCTTGCGGATAGCTGTATCCCCCCCGGCAATGAGACCGATGACCCAGTCGTCGGGTACCCCGTAAGTAGGGGGGCATTCGGAGGCGTCCAGAATACCTAAGCGCCCGCTGGTGCCGGCGCCGATATAAAACAACCGTCCTCCCTCTTGCATATTCCCGACGGTAATGTCGATCAGCGGTTCGATGGCCGGAATGGCCTTCTCCACCGCATAGGGCACGGTTTTGTCTTCATTGTTCATATTGACAAGCAGCTCCCGCGTGCTCATCTGCTCCAGGTGCCTGTATTTCGACGGGGATTCGGTGATTCTTTCCATGTATCGCTGTGGTGTTCCGTTCGCAATTTTAATTGGAACAAAGATAAAAGGAAAAAGCTTTCCTCCCCGGAACCATCATCTAAATTCCGATGTTGATTTTTCCCGTGCAGGATTTGGTATTTTTAAAAGAGTGCTTATCTTTGCAGTCGCTATTAAAAAATCGGCTTCGCCAAAGGCTTCGGCGAGCAAAGGGGATATAGCTCAGCTGGCTAGAGCGCTTGCATGGCATGCAAGAGGTCCGGGGTTCGAATCCCCGTATCTCCACAATCTTCCAAAAAGGGCCACCGTTAGGTGGCCTTTTTTATTGGCAAGCCCTTGGGGGGCGAAGCTCGCTTCAGCCCCTAAGGGCTTGCCAATAAAAAAACGGACTGAAAGGACGCCTTTTTGAAAGATTGTCACCCCCCCCAGGGATCACCAAAGGTAATCCCCATCAACTTTACAGCTTCTCCGCTGCCCTCCTCAACTTCTCCAGATACTTCCCCACATACTCCTCCACCCTTACCCGCCGGTACTGCATCACCCATCGTGGATGCGGCAAAGTCAAGATATCATCGAACAGTTCTTCTTCCTCGTTGAGCTTTTCGAGGAAAGTGCTGTTCTTTCCCCGGCCCATACAGACGGCCACCTTCTCCGTGACGCCAAGCTCCAGCTGCGCCTCGAGGTGTTCGATGATATGCGGGCGCACCGCCTCTTTGATCTTTTTATCGTCGTAGTAATTGTAGTTGCGGCCGTTTTTGGTAAAGCCAAGCGGACTGACGGAGGAGATGTAAAAGGTTTTGTAAAATTCCTCCGGACCGCCCCAGGCATTGATCACCTGGTAAACAAAGACCGAAGACAGTTCCTGGCGCTTTTTGAAATTATTAGAGATGCCCACTTCCTCCTCCAGCCGGATAGGGTCGGTGAAGGGCACCCCCGTGACCCCTGCTCCGAAACGGCCGGGATTGATGCCGAAGATGCCGACGCGCGGCCGGTCATCGTCGTAGTATTTCTCGTAGAAAGCGGTAAGCGACCGCATTGTTTCTTCCCCATCGTAGGGAAACAAAACCTCGATGCCCGGCGGCAACTCCCAGCCGGCATCCAGAGTATCGTGGTAATCGATAACGCGTTTGGCAAAACTCATGGTCGGTATAGTAAATTTTCTGAACTACCTGTAAAACAAAACCGAAAATCATAAGTGCAACCAGGACTCGCAAAATGTCTGCCATAATAAAATTAATCTTGCGACACCTGAGCTACGTATGCGATCAGTTTTTTCAAATCTTCCAGCTTCGTTTGTTTGAGCCCTTCAATTTTCATGTACCGTTCCACTTCACCCGCGTACTCGCCCATCAATTCGAGAAATTTCTTCTTGTTCCGCTCCACCTTCTGCAGGGGCGCTCCTTCTCCGAGCCGAAGGTAGAGGATTTCGGGTTTATCGACGTATTCGTGGTACTGACTAGTGCCGTACGGCGTGTTGTTGGCCTGGCGGACCGTCTTGCTCTGGAGGGCGTAAATATTGAATCCTTTGCCCAGCGGGTAGGTTCTCAGAAAGCGGCTTGCCCCGTCAATCAAATGGCGCTCGTAGTACAGTTGCTCCTCGCCGTCGCGCATGAAGAAGGAGTGAACCTTGCCCGGGTCGAGGAGGACCGCCTTGGCGTTTTTTACCTGGCAAATGAGTTCTCCCTCATACACATCATAGGCCAGCTCCAGGTTCGGAATAGTATCCCCACCTGTTTTGATCAAACTTCCCATTTTCCATTCCTCGAATAAATAGGGCGTTCCCTTGTAATCCTTATTCCGGTTAGTGCTGCTGAACAACTCGACGAAGCGTTCGTCCAGGGCCCGGCCGTCCAGTTGATAGGCCATGGACTGCACCTGGTTAGACTTTACCGGCACGGAGTTTTCTTTTTTGGGTTCTTGCGTCTGCGCCGGCATCCGGGCAGTGAGTAAAAAACAAATAGCCAGAAGTAAAACATTCAGCATCTTCATAGGAATCGAGTTTGTGATACAACGAATAAATACGCCAGTTTAATACTGGGGCTCTGTAACATAAATTAAATCCTTCGATTTTTGCAAAATCTCCATTCCCGTTTCAGGCTAGTTCCTTAGCGATTCGATAAAGAAAGACAGTCGTATCGCCAAAAGCGGCATGCCCTGCAATTTACTCCTCAAATCTTGTTACATTTGGGCGCAAAGCCCGGATAGATATGAAAATTACCCAAGTAAAATCCTGGAAGGAAAACCTGGAACTGACCCGTCCTTACACGATCGCCTACCGGACGATCGATCACGTGGAGAACGTCTTTCTCTACATCGAGTTGGAAAACGGCCTGTCGGGTATCGGCGCCGGCTCTCCCGCCGAGTTCGTCACCGGCGAATCCATCACTAATAGCATCAACACCCTTGACGACTACGCACAGGACCTGCTCGTCGGGCAGGACATCCGCCATTTTCAGGCGCTCATCCGCGAGGCGGGGCGCCTGATGCCCGACACCCCGGCCGCTCTGGCCTGCTTGGATATCGCCCTGCACGACGCCTTCGCTCGATACCTGGGCCTGCCGCTCGTCGATTTCCTGGGTAGGGCCCACCACCAACTGCCTACGTCGATTACCATCGGCATTAAGGATTTGGACGACAGCCTGCGGGAAGCCCGCGAATTCGTCCAGGCCGGATTCCGGGTGATCAAGCTCAAGACCGGAAAGAGCGCCGAGGAGGATATCGAAACCGTCACCCGCTTACGCGAAACGGTAGGCCCGGACATCCACATACGCATCGACGCCAATCAGGGCTATTCGGCCGCCGAACTCAAACGCTTCGCAGCCGCCACCCAGTCTCAACATGTGGAGTTCTACGAACAGCCTCTGCCACCCGAACACCTGGAAGCGATGCTTAGCCTGCCGGGTTCCCTGCGCCGCCGCTGCGCCGCCGACGAAGACCTGCACGGTCCGGCCGACGCTATCCGGATGGCCGCATCGCCCCAACCCTACGGCATTTACAATATCAAACTCATGAAATGCGGGGGCGTGGCCGCCGCCCGCCAGATCAGCGCCGTCGCTGAAAAAAGCGGCCTGCACCTGATGTGGGGGTGCAATGACGAAAGTATCGTCAGTATTACTGCCGCATTGCATGCAGCCCTGGGCAGCCCCGCTACCCGCTACCTCGACCTCGACGGTAGTTTCGACCTGGCCCGCGATGTGGTAGAGGGCGGTTTTATCTTGAAAGATGGGTACCTCCTCACCGGCGAAAAAGCCGGTTTGGGTACGCAACTGATTGATTTTTAACCAGACTATCAAAACGAAGGACGACAATCGCATGAATAAAGAACGCGCCATCATCCTGACCAATGGCTTACTCGACACCGAATTCGCCAAAACCTGCCACGGCCTGTTGCGCGGCACCGACCGCTACGAAGTGCTGGCCGTCATTGACTATGCCTATGCCGGAGAAGACCCCGGCGAAATCATGGAGGGCAAACCCAACGGCATCCCCATCTATGCCTCCATCGCTGATTTCTACGCCCATGAAGCAGAAGCGCCCCGCTGGTGCATCGTCGGCGTCGCCTTCCCGGGAGGCAGCCTGCCGGAGGAATTTCGCCAGGAAATCCTGACAGCCATCGACCGGGGGCTGTCGGTCGTCTGCGGGCTGCATACCCTGCTCAGCGAAGATCCGGAATTCAGCGCTCTGGCGCGCGAACGGGGGGTACAGCTACTCGATATCCGCAAGCCCCGCCCCGCCCGCGAACTTAAGTTCTGGACCGGTGAGATCTACCAGGTCACCACCCCCCGTATCGCCGTGCTGGGTATCGACTGCGCGGTCGGCAAGCGCACCACCTGCCGCTTCCTCTTGGAGGCCTGCCGCGCCCAAGGCATTCAGGCCGAGATGATCTACACCGGCCAGACCGGCTGGATGCAGGGCTATCGCCACGGCTTCATCTTTGACGCCACCCTCAATGACTTCATCAGCGGCGAAATCGAACGCGTCATCGTCGAATGCGAACACGTCACCAAACCGGATCTTATGCTGCTGGAGGGGCAAGCCAGCCTGCAAAACCCTGCAGGCCCCTGTGGCAGCGAGTTTCTCCTTTCGGGCAATATCAAAGGCGTGGTGCTGCAGCACATCCCCGGCCGTACCTTCTACGACGATACCAAGGTCCCTCTCAATTCCCTCGACAGCGAAATCGAACTCATCCGCTTCTACGGCGCCGAAGTGCTGGCGATCACCCTGAACGGTGAAGATATGACTCCGGAGGAATTGATCGAATATCAACAGGAATTGCAGGAAAAGCTGAAACTGCCGGTCGTCCGCCCCCTGGAAGAAGGCGTGGATGTGCTCGTTCCCGTGGTGCGCCGGTTTATGCAGCGGGATAAAGCACCGGTAAAATGAGAGCGTTGGGGTTGCCGGCGCTGCGCACAGTTGCCTGAAGGGAGCCGCCTGCTGGCGGCTCTTGTGGGGACTCGGCCATGGCCTCGCTGATGGGTTGGCTACCCTCGGGAGTTCCCTGGTAAACCCTCCCATCAGCGAGGGAGCGAAGCGACGGCAACCCCTACTCTTCCGTTAAAGACAAAAAGTACAAAACACCAAGAATATGAACTACATTCCTTCTCCTAACCGCTACGAACAAATGCCCTACCACCGCTGTGGTCGTTCCGGCCTCAAACTCCCGGCCATGTCGCTGGGCCTCTGGCACAACTTCGGGCACGTAGACCCCTATGAACGCAGCAAGGAGATCGTCTTCAAAGCCTTTGACCGGGGCATCACCCACTTCGACCTGGCCAACAACTACGGTCCGCCCGCCGGATCGGCAGAGGAAAACTTCGGCCGTATCCTGCGTACCGATCTCAAACCCTACCGCGATGAGCTCATCATCAGCAGCAAAGCCGGCTACTACATGTGGCCGGGGCCCTACGGCGAATGGGGCTCCCGCAAATATCTCATCGCCAGCTGCGAGCAGAGTCTGCAGCGGCTGGGACTTGACTACGTCGACATCTTTTACTCCCATCGCCCCGATCCCGATACCCCCCTGGAAGAAACGATGGGCGCCCTCGATACCATCGTGCGGCAAGGTAAAGCCCTGTACGCCGGACTGTCCAATTACTCACCGGAGCAAACCCGCGAGGCAGCGCGCATCCTCAAAGAGCTGGGCACCCCCGCCATCATCCACCAGCCGAAATACTCCATGCTGGTCCGCGATATCGAAGCAGGACTGCTCGATGTGCTGGAAGAGGAAGGCATGGGCTGCATCGTCTTTTCCCCTCTCGCCCAGGGGCTGCTCACCGATAAGTACCTGGGCGGCATTCCGGAAGGATCCCGGGCGGCCCTGTCTCACGGTTTCCTGCAAAAAGAGGAAATCACCGATCAACTGGTCAATAAAATAAAAAGCCTGAATGAGATGGCCGAAGACCGCGGACAGACCCTGGCCCAGATGGCCCTCGCCTGGACGCTGCGCGACGAACGCGTCACCTCGGTGCTGGTCGGCGTGAGCAGCGTGCGCCAGCTGGAGGACAACCTCGGCGCCTTGAATAAGCTTGGCTTCACTGAAGAAGAACTCGATAAAATAGAGAACATCCTCTAGTTTGCACTTTCGTGCAAAAAGAAATTGTATGCCCGGTAAGACGACCCTGTTCTCACTGTTATTGCTGTTGTTTCTGTTCCCCTTGCGGACAGAAGCCCAGCCGGCGCTGCTCGATTGTTCTTTTGACTGGATGCATCGCCTTCGCCTGGCGCGAGACGGCGCCTATCAGCGGCAGCAACGACAGGTAGAGTCCATCCTGCTACAAAAATCCCGCGAGCGACTACAGCGGGTAGACCGGCGCGAGGAAGATCGCGTGTATCAGATTCCCGTTGTTGTCCATATATTTTACCCGCCCGGCACGCCGGAAGGGAGTATGTCGCGACCTACCCCCGGCCAGGTCCTGCGCAGCATTGAGCGGCTCAACGACGGCTTTCGCAACCGCGGCGATTACAGTGGAGATCCGCAGTACTCCAATGCCGGCATCCCCGCCGCCGATGTAGGTATTGAATTCAAGCTCGCCACCTTCGGCCCTGACGGAGATCCTGCGACCGGTGTTTTCGAAAATCCCACCTCCCTCGCCGGGCGCCCCATTGATGATCAGGTCAGCGAAGTGGAAGTGCTGGATTCCCTACGTCGTTTATCGGGCTGGCCTACCGATCGCTATCTCAACATCTACGTGTTGCCCGACCTCTGCGATCAGCAGGGCGATTGCCCCGTCGGCTTCGCCTACCAGGCCGCCGCCCACGGCCGGAAGGACGATGGGGTGTACGTCTTCAGCAAAGCCCTGATTACCGAAACGGAAATCCTGATTCACGAAGTGGGACATTATCTCAACCTTTACCACACCTTCGAAACGGGATGTGCGGAAGAGGACTGTCTTGCCGGCGGAGACCGGATCTGCGATACGCCCCCCGATTGTTACCCCACGCGCTGCAGTGACCAGATTCCCAACTGCCTGAAGGGCGACCGCCAAAATACCTGCTCCAACGACGCCCGCATCGCCAATTCTCCCTTCAGCCGGGATGTAGAGGATCTTTATGAAAATTTCATGGACTATGGATTCTGGAAGTGTTTTAACTCTTTTACCCCCGGACAGCGCGCGCGAATGCGCGATGCGCTCCTGCTTTTCCGAAGCAGCCTGCTGCTCCCTCCGGAAAAGGATTCCTGCGTTATCGAGACCGTAGAGCTGTTATCCGTCGACTCCTGTCTGGCCCCCGGCGATACCGGTATTGCTCTTTTGCAAATCGAGTATACCGATGCGCCTGATACCGGTATGCTCCTAGTCAACGGGACGGCTTTTAGTTTTAGCGACAGCATTCAGTACCTGCCTTTACCCGTGAGCCCTGCTGAGACGCCACAAGCGATAAATATTTTTTTTAGCGCCGACACGACCTGCCGCTTCCGGACCGACAGCCTGTTCCAGCTACCTCCCTGTCTGCCCACTTTTAGCGAAAGCTGTAATTCAGCGCCCTTGCTCGCCGTAGGCCGTACGGATACCTGTAGGGAGCAGCGCTGGTTCACTCCGGAGCCCCTATCCGCTGGCACAAAGCTCCCGGAGCTTTGCTCCCCTTATCCGGATCGTGTGCAATGGGTGCGGCTCGCCATTCCCGAAACGGGTACCTTTCGGCTTTCCGCCCGCAGCACTTCCGGCAAAGGGGGGCTGGCCGCCGCGGTGTTTACCCATTGCGACAGCCTCCCGGTGCTTTGCCGAAAGGCCGATCCCGGTAAAGAACTACTGCTGACACTAAGCGATTTGAGATACGGCGATACGCTACAGATCGCTTGCTGGCCAACGGCGGAAGACGAGCTCGTAGATATCGGTCTCTGCGCCTTCCTGGCTGATCCCCCTCCGGACAACGACGAGTGCAGCGGCGCTTTGCTTTTGCCGCTCAGCGATCCGCAATTGGGGCAGACCTGCAGCAGCACTAGCCGGGTGGAATGGACGGGGGCCCTGAATAGCACGGTCACAGATGAATGTATTCCCGCCAGTGGCGGCGATGTCTGGTTTTACGCCATCGCGCCTGAATCCGGCAGTATGAGAATCCGTACGCTGGGGGAAGGATCCATCCAAACCGGTATTGCTGCTTATGATCGCTGCAACGGCAACTTGCTGGCCTGCGCCGAACAGGATCAATCAAGCGGAACGGAATTACATCTTCAGGCATTGAAGCCGCAGGATACGGTTTGGCTGCGTGTTTATCCGCTCGTTCCGCAACCCGGCGAGGTTCGGCTCTGTGCCACTATTCCGGCCGCTCCCGCCCCGAATGACTTTTGCCAACAGGCGCAACCCCTCTCCGTCCACTCCACCACGGAATGCACAGCCATGCCACCGATCGGCAATATCATCGTTAGCAGCTCCGGCACGGCAACCAACTGCGAAGGGGAAGCGGTAGAAGCCCTGTGGTACCAGGTGGTGGCGCCTTCGGGCGGAAGGCTGGTTGTAAAAGCCGAAACCGCGGCCGGCATCCTCTCCCCCGGACTGGCCGCTTACCGCAGCTGCGACGGAGAGCGCCTCGCCTGCTACGATCCGGATGGTGAGCAGGCCTCGCTCAGCATTCAGGATCTCCCGCCCGGAGACACTCTCTACCTGGCTGTGTGGGACTTCTTTCGTTTTCAGTTCGGCAGCGTGAGCCTCTGCGCCCATCTGCCTCTTCCTCCTTCCAATGATGACTGTGATCATGCAATAGCGCTGCCCGTCTGTGTCGATTCCACCTGCACCACAATGATCTTACAGGACTTACAGCGAGCCACTACGAGGCGGTCCATCCCATGGCCGGAGTGCAGCCCCCAAACCAGCGGCGAATTGTGGTATAAAATGCCGACGCCAGGAAGCGGTCGCCTACTATTAGAGCTCTTCCCCGGGCCGGAATCCACCGCTGGACTTAGCGCCTACCTCGGCTGCCGGGCCGAAGCCCTGGGCTGTATCAACAGTACAGATGATAAAGACCCGCAATTGCTGTTAACCGATTTACCTCCGGGGGACACGCTGCTCATCGCCGTCTGGTCGCTCAGCGATTCCACCGGCATACGTGCTTCTTCCCCCAGCTGCAGCCCTTTCAAGCTCAGCCTGCTGACAGAACCTGTCTCCTGCTATCAAGCCCGGGATGGAAGCGCCACAATTATTACTCCGGATACCAGTGTTTCCTTCTTCTATCGCTGGAGCACCGGAGCTACAACCCCTCAGGTTGATCATCTGGAAGCCGGTGACTACAGCCTCACTGTTTCCAATTCGATGCTGTGCTCCGACACCCTTCACTTTTCGCTTTCCGCTCCTCCCCCACTCCTGGGAAGCGTCGGGAGCAGTGCTACCCTGCCGGGCGCCAGCACTGGCAAAATCCAAATCACTGCCAGTGGAGGGACGAGGCCTTTCCGGTATCAGCTTGGTGAAGAACCGCCTCAGTCACAGTCGACCTACGACAGCCTGGCGGTGGGCGCCTACCCTATTCAAATTCTTGACGCCAACGGCTGCAGCTGGCGCGACACGGTAGAAGTCGGAGTGCTGACGGCGCAGGACCGCCTGCCGACGAATGTAGCGTCGCTACGGCTTTTCCCTAATCCGGCAAAGGATTTTCTGCAGGTGGAGCTGACTTTGGAAAAGCCGGCCCCGGTACACTGGGTATTGCTGGACCTGGCCGGTCGGCAAATCCGGAATGGTCAAAACGCTGCCGCTCGGTGGCATGCGCTGCGCCTATCTTTGGGGCCACTACCCGCAGGAGTGTATGCTCTGCAAATGGAGATAGAAGGGAGGAGGATAAGTAGGAGATTTAGAAAGGATTGAAGGATGAGCGCATTCCAAAAAAGCCCTTTTTGCTACACCCTGGCACCAGATGGTCTTATTCTCCCAGTGCGCCGGGCACTAAATACTTGACAATTTTCGCGGCCTCTATTGGCGGTATCCTTCGTTACTCGTCAGTTACGTCCCTTTGGGGATGCTCCCTCCTCGCGCCTCGGCTACCGCCAAGATAGTCTCCCGAAAACTATCAATTACTTAATGCCCGGCGCACTATTGCGCCGTCTGGCTACTTATCCTGGTCTTATAACAGAAGGCGCCGGTAGGGCGTCAGGCGATGCATTACGGTCAACGCTGGCCACAGTCGCCTTCCAGCCCGGCGATCCATTCCCGGATCAGCTCGATTCCTTCCCGGTGCTCCATTACCCGGCCCAGCTCGGGCATCATAATACCGGGGTCCTCGCTTTCCATGCGGAAGAGGAGGATAGAACTGTCGGGCTGCCCGGGTGTAATACCGAAGCGGCGGTTACCGGAGCCTTTACCGGCGGCGACCGGCGTTTTACACACGCCCAGCTTGCCGCGTTGCTCCCGGTAATCGACAGTCAGGTAAAGCCCCGAAGTATGCGCCGGTCCTCCCGGACGGTGGCAATGGCCGCAGTTGACATCGAGGTAGGCCAGGGCGCGGTCTTCGAGGCTGCCGCTACCCGGATCTTCCCAGTTAGCGACCGGCTGAAACTGGGCGGCATAGTCGCCGGCGGCGAGCAGGCCCGCCGACTGCCACTTCTCGAGCTGGTTGGCGGAGCCGCCGGCATAGGCTAGAGTGCGGTTGAGGTTGCGCACCTTTGGGCCGATGGGCTGTATCGCATTGTTCTCATTGTGACAGCTCTTACACTGGTTTTTGTTCGGCACCACGTATTCGATCTCGTGCCTTTGCCCTTCTTCATCTGTCCAGCTGACCGCCTGGATATCGCCGACCAGGTTGAGCTTGGCTTCGGTTTGTGCTTCGTTCCAAACGTAGGTATAAGCTTCCCAGTCGTCGCCTTTTTTCATCAGCAGCCGGGTTTCCATGATATTCCGGTCCCGCTCCGGCTGCCGGAAGTCGGCGGGATAATAGAAATTTTTGATGAGGACGGTGTTTTCGGGAAACTGAACGACGCCCTGTTCATCGACACTCGCCTCTACGCTATCGGGCATCCACACGAAGCGGGCCTTGTGGGCGTAGTCGGTAAAAAGCGGAGTGATTAATTCGTAGGGAAGGACACCTTCGTTCGGAAACATTTCCTGCATGGGGCCGGTGTAAAAACCATATTCAGAAAGCGTCTTATAAGGTGCTTCTGCAGGGTTAAAGCGAACAGCACCGACCATAGATTGGGACTGCCGGCACTGGGAGAAAAGAAACAGGCCGGTCAGAAAAGTGAACAGACCAAGTAGGAGTGTGGTACATTTTATATGCATGATACAGTAGAGTTTTTTTGGAAGGAACTGCTTTAAAAGACCGGTGGTGCTTTAAAGTTTAGGAGTGTAGCGCGTCGCCCTTTGGGCTCGCTGTTTATAGTCTGCGAAACCGGGAATTTTGTTTTCAGATATTCTAAAATCCTAACCCAGCCACTCCGAAGGAGTGGTGACTAAACTTTTAACGACCGGCGGGGCAATTGACGGGGTGACTTTGAGTCACCCCGTCACTCCAATTCACCGGAACTACATCTCCTTACAGCGGTACACATCGATATCCGGATTCACATTTTCAAAATCATTGGCGATATCGATATTGGCGAAGCGCAGGTCTTCCCCGTCCTGCTCGATGCAGATATTCATCGGATTAGGTCCGGCGCCGCGCTTCTCGTCGACAATGCCATCGTAGATGACATCTTGCGGTTTGCCCAAAAAGACCAGGTTGATCATTTTTCCAAAGTCTTTGGTCAGGTCGGGAATGGCGCTTTTGCGCTCGAAGGTGTTGCCGTGAATGCGGATGTCGTAGGTATAAGGATCGTATTCCTCGCTCTCCCAGGGGTTCTCGGTGATATGATAGCTGGCGATGGAGGCGCCCATCGTCTTGTGGCCGACAATCTCGTTGTTGTAGATCTCCACATCTTTGGCGGCCAGCAGGATGATACCCGTTCCGGGCGGCACCATGCCGACGATGTTACCTTCCGGGGCGAAGTTCCTGTGATTATTTTCTATGATCTTATTATTGTAGACCTTGGTGGAATGTCCGTTGACCACTTCCAGGTCGGGCAGATCGAAGACGAGGATACCACCGGTATTGCCTTCCGAACGATTGTCATAAACTTCCGCATTGGCGCAGTTTTCAATTTCGATACCCGCTACATTGCCGTGCGCGTAGGAGTTACGTACAACTACACTGGTGCACTGCCCCACGTAGATGCCGGCGTCGGAGGCGTAGGAAGCTTCGCAGCCATCGATCAGCACATTGGTGCTGGCCACGGGATAGAGCCCGTAACCGCCGTTGGTTTCGCGGGCGCCTCCGCTCCAGGTGGTGTTTACACGTCGGAAGGTCACGCTGTGGGAATCCTGCACTTTAATGGCATCGCCTTTGGTGTCCCGTACAGTCAGGTCGGCTACCAATACGGAATCGGCGGTGATTCTCAGCCCTTCGGCGCCTACCTTCTGGCCGCGGAAGGAGAGGATGGTTTTATTCATGCCGGCCCCTTTGAGGGTCACCCCGGCGATACCATCGAGGGAAAGCGGGCGGTCGAATTCAAAGGTTCCTTCAGGAATCTCCACTACTGTTCCAGGTTCCGCCATGATGAGTTGCTCCTGGATTTGAGTGTACATAGCTTCATCGATCTCCTCAGGTGGCGGCGGAGCGGCCGGGCTGGAGGAACAAGCATGGAATAAGGCAATACAGCAAATAGAGAAGAACAGGCTTCGCATAGGATAAATGGTTTTAAAAGGTAGTTGAAGTGAATGGGCGGGTCAAGGGTTTTGCCATAGGTACGGGGAACAGCCGGCAGTTGGCCAATCCAGAACCAGGTGTGCACCGCTCCGGGAGGTACCTGCCACTATCATAGTCCGACCTAACCGGGAGCAATTTACGATATTTTGAGGAAAGTCCGAAGCGGAAAGGAAGGAAGTGCCGTCTGAGCCGGGAGGCGCTTTCCCAGCGCCTCCCAGATAGCTTATTTCTGCCAGAGCGTATCTACAAAATAGTGACGGCTGTCAAAAAAGCGTTCGACCACCTCATAGCCGCAGCTGACGGCGGTGGTTTCAATTTCGGAGAGACTATACTTCTGACTCAGTTCGACATTGACGGCTTCCCAGGCGTCGAAGGAGATACTGCGATCGATGGCATCGATGCGCACCTCCTGGCGGCAGGTGCTCAGCAGGAAGGACTTGGTGGCGCCGGATACGGGATCGTAGGTTTCCCAGTGTTTAAAGGCTTCCAGGTCAAAATGCCCTCCGAGTTCACGGTTGATGCGGGACAGAAGGTTGAGGTTGAAGCGGGCGGTGATGCCGGCCGGGTCATTGTAAGCATCGAGGATTACCTGGGGGTCTTTTTTCAGGTCGAAGCCGACGAGCAGGAGATCTTCCCGGTGCATATTCACACCGATGCGTTTCAGGAAGCCCCGGGCCCGTTCCCGCGTGAGGTTGCCGATGGTGGCGCCCAGAAACAGGATGATCTTTTTCTTTCCGTTCTTTTTATTGACCTCTTCCAGCACGTGAAAATAATCTCCTTGCAGTCCCTGGTAAGGAAGGTCGGGCCAGCGTTCCTTCAGGTCGCTTTCCAGGTGATGCAGTACGTTGGAGGAGATATCGACGGGCCGGTAGCAAAAATCGGCCTGCTGCTCCAGGAAGTGCTGAAGCAATACTTTGGTTTTAAAACCATCGCCGGCGCCCAGTTCAATGATATCGAAAGGCTCACTGTTGACAAGCTCGAGGATGGACTGTTTATGTGTTTCCAGAATTTCCAGTTCACTGTCCGTGAGATAATATTCTGGCATCTGCATAATTTCCTGGAAGAGGCGATCGCCCGCTTCATCGTAGAAATATTTGGAAGGTAGTCGTTTGGGCGACTGCGTCAGCCCCTCCAGCACATCCCGGGCGAAGGAGGCATAGCGCGGATGGGGCTGCGATTGCGTTTTAGTTTCCATGACTTTTTTTTACAAATAGTGGAGAGAAAAGAAAAGGCGATCTCCGGAGCGGCCTGGCGGATAATGCCGGGGCAGGCGTTTTTCCATGCTACTCCGGGATCGCTGTTGCTGCTTGTTTTTCTTACTGCGCCAAACGGATACCGGTGATTTGCCAGCGTTTGTCAGCGTGGAAGAAATTCCGGTAGGTCGGCCTGATATGGCTTATCGGGGTGGCGTAGGACCCGCCGCGCAACACCATCTGGTTTACCATAAACTTGGCGTTATATTCGCCCAGTGCCCCTTCCTGCCGGGGGTAGCCGGGATAAGGCAAATAGGCACTGCTGGTCCATTCCCAGGCCTGCCCCAGCATCTGATAGTCTTTTTCAGATTGACGGGCGGTGGGCCGGAAGTTTTCTTTTTCCAGGAAATTGCCGTCCTGAGGTACTTCCTCATAAAGTTTGGTACAGGCCACCTCCCACTCTGCCTCGGTAGGCAGGCGCAGTCCACGCCAGCGGGCGTAAGCGTCGGCTTCGAAGTAATTGACATGAGTGACAGGGGCATTTAGATCCAGCTCTTCTGCGCCGTTGAGTGTATATTCATACCATTTTCCATTGCGTTGGAACCAGTACAAGGGTGCTTTCACATCAACTTGCCCGGCCCATTCCCAGCCTTCCGAAAGCCAGTACTTAAAGTGTTCGTACCCACCATCCTTAATGAATTCAAGATATTCGCCGTTGGTCACCAGTCGATCCTGAATATCGTAGGGCTGCAGATATACTTTGTGGGGGCTCAATTCATTATCATAACAGAATTCCTTCCCTTTGTACCCGATTTCGTAAACGCCTTCCTCAAAGGAGATCCAGGAAGCTTCGCCGGCAGGTCCGGCGGAGAAGCCGCTTCGCCCCTGCTCCAGATATGTTGGATGGAGCGGGTTGTCTCCCAGAATGTACTTGATATCATACACGCTCAGCTCCTGGTGCTGCTGCTCGTGGTTCAATCCGATGACGATCAGGTCGTGTAGTTCCCGGGGCATCGGTTTATCGTGATACTGGTGTATGAGTTTTTCCATGTATTCGTCCACGGCCTCCCGGTACTGCTTTACTTTTTCGACACTGGGGCGGGTAATATTGCCGCGATTACTACGCAGGATACGAGGGCCCAAACTTTCGTAGTAGCTGTTGAAAAGGAAGTTGAGTTGTTCATCGTAAAGTTCGTACCCTTCCAGCCATTCCGCCAGCACCAGGTTTTCAAAAAACCAGGTGGTATGGCCCAGGTGCCATTTGGGCGGACTTACGTCGGTGACCGGCTGCACCACATAGTCTTCCGTTCGCAGGGGTTCGCATATTTTTAAGCTTTGCTTCCTGACTTCCTGATAAAAACGGAGCAGTTCGGTCACTTGCCTGGTGGTGGGTTGTAAAGTCATAACTTAATATTGCTTAATTCTGATAATAGATTAGAAAAGGATTAATAAAAGCCTTTGGAGTTTTAAAGTGTCGTTGGAAGGGCAGTTACCCCACTTCCCTTTCACCGGGTCTGCTTTAGTACCATTTTCCTTATTTTTTAAATGAAATGAGATGTGAATTGTTTCTGCGAAAGCCATGCTATTCCGGGTAAAGTCCTCATTTCCTCAGAAAGCCATTTCTCCCTGACCGATGAGCCGGAGCGTCTCATTGATCCCTGCCCGGAAAAAACGCCATACGGCTTCGTACTGGGCTGAGCCTTCACTGTGGGCCACCACATCCGCGGCCAGCAATATGGCGCCGACCCACCCGTCGCGATGCCAGCGGCCCTCCGAGGGCAGTTCCGGCAATTTGGCGTAGGTCACACCACCCGCAGCTACCCAGTGATTAATGTAGAAATAAAGTTCATTATAACTTTGGTCCGGGGTAGCCAGCCCAATCCCTACCGATTTGATTGTTTGATCCTCCTTATTGATGGCCGCCGGAATGACCATGCCTGTATCAAAATGATGCGGCCAGATACGCACGCTGGAAGCGTTGTCGAAATGCACGGCCAGCTCCTCCAGTATAAGTTTGGTATTATGCCGGTAGCGGGCCAATTCCCGCAGATCATAAGTGGAAGTAAGCCGGAAAGAGCCACCCCGATCGGTAGCGTGTTCCGGAATCTCATAATGAGTAACGGGCTGCAGGGCATCCGCCCGGCCGCCGAAATCGGTAAGCCCTTCCAACATCCAGTTTCTGACAGTGCGTTTAGTCTGCCCGGCCAGCTTCAGAGTACGCAAGGTCTTGTAGTGCTTATCTACAAAACGCAGCTCAAAAGAATCGTATACCAGCGCCAGCCGGCATGGAACGTTGAGGGGCAGCACCCGCCCGGCCAGCCCTCCGATTTCATCCGACCATCCCATGTTGGTATTGGAGTCATCCTCGGCGCCGGGTAGTAGAGAGTGGCCGGCCATAGCAATAAACTGCGCGGCGTGATGTAACTCCCTGATCGTTTCGTTGAGTGTTGAAGGATTGGCGAGTGAAAGGGTTTGCCATTCTTTTTGCTGATTCATGAAGATGCTTGATTTTAATTCCGGTACAAAGTTTTGCTATCTAACAAGGGCATCGTACCGATGTTGATTCTACCCTCTACTGCTTCCGAATAAAGATATCCCCGTGGTAATTCTTCATCAGGAACTCCGGCCCGCCGCCGTTGATCGTACCGGTGATCCAGCCGTCGATAACGGTTTTGCTCCAGCTGCCTTCCTCGTCTTTTTTTCGTTTGATTTCCGGAGCCGAAAGCTGCATATCGAAGCCGGTGTAGACGTCGCCCCGTTCCGTTTTCAGCTTAAAGCTGGCTTTGGCGCCCGCCGGCAGCGTCAGGTCTACATCACCGTGGAAAGTGGTGAAGGCCATAGGCGTTTTGGGAGTGACCTGCACGAAGCTGGCCTTGATCGGTCCGTGATAGGTATTGGCGACCAAAGAGCCGGAGATATTCTCGGCCGTGATGGGCCCATGAAAACTCTCGATGACCAGTTCGCCTTTGATATTGTTTATTTTGGTATCGCCGTCGTGGTAGGTTTTGAGGTTGAGGTCCATGTCCCGCGGCACTTCCACATACAATTCCAGTCCTTTATTCCAGCTGCCGGACTCGATATACACCTGGTTATTTTTTTCCAGAATTTCCAGCTGCGCCATCCCGCCGCTGATCTTTTTCAGGCCGCCCGCCGCTTCTTCCATCCGGGGTTCGATATCTTCACGACTGGAGTAACGAACAAGTATATCGCTACGGTTGGTTCCCTTCACCGTTATCGGCCCCTTCTTGATGTCAACGATCAGCTTGCCGCGCTCGCCGGGCTTGCTGAGGGGAACGGAAATTTCGTTTTCTGCCTGTGCTGCCAGGAAGAGCGGGCCGAGCAACAGGAGCGTAATCATATACAAAGCTTGCCTTTTCATGTATTCAAGTGTTTGTCTGGTTAATCGAAACCGGTTTCATATTTCCTGCTTATTCTTCTTTGATATAGGCGTCGCCGTTAAAGGTCTCTACATCCAGACGTACGTCGCCGTTGCGGATGCGCAGGCCCTGCGTTTCGTCCACTTTATAGCTGATGCCCTGCCCCATCTTTTCTTGCTCCAGCCGGGGCGCCAGCAACTGAGGCTCTTCGATATCAATGTACAGGTCGCCGTTGAAGCTTTTGAAGTACAACTCGGCCGATAAGCCAGGCTTGAAGTAAGCTTTGATATCGCCGTTGAGGGTGTAGAACTTCGAATCGCTGCTCGGATTGCGCGCATAGCGCAAGGTCAGGTCACCGTTGATCGTATGGGCATCAGTAGAACCGGCGATTTGTTCCAGGCTGATGGCGCCGTTGACATTGTTTACCTTCAGGTCACCCTGCATATCGCGGACGCTGATATTGCCGTCGTTTACCGTACTCAGCCGCAATGCCACGGAACGGGGTGCCTTAAGAGTATAATCCAGCTGAAAATGATAATCGGGATTCCAGTTACATCCGTTCCAGGGGTTCCAGTTATCCCCGTCGCGCCATTGATCCACATCGACTTCATCCGGATCCAGGTCGATACAGGGTTGCTCCATGTACAGTAAAATTACATCCTCTTTAATCAGCACTCCGAGATCCGCCTCCGCCTTGCCGGTTTCCAAATCTTGCTCATTGCCGGCTTTGATGGTTTTGACTACTTCTACGATTACCTGATCGCCGTTGTGGCCCTCCACTTCGATGCTGCCGCTAATGTTTTTGACAAGTAGGGTTTGATTGGCGGAAACCTCTTTAAAACGGAGTTCCTTGCGAATATTTTCCTTGAAGATTGATTGCTGACCGCACAGTGTCAGGCTGCTGATCAGGCTTAGTACCAGTAGGATGTTTTTCATAGTCGGATGATTGAGTTGATTAGATTGATTGGCTTTTTGCTTTTGGCTTTTGCTTTTGGCTTTTGCTTTTGGCTGGCAACCGCCAACTTTTACATCAGCACCTCCAGGCTCGTCTGAATCCGCTCTTTCACTTCCGGCGCCGTTTCTTCGCGCTGCAGCAGTGTGCGCAGTTCCTGTACGGAGCGCTTCGCCTGCAGGGCGGCCATGGTTTCGGCCAGCGCCATTTGAACCAGGGGGGATTCCTGCCGCTCAATGGAAGCGATGAGGCCCTCGCGCACATCGGGGTGGGCCGCATAATTGACCAATGCCTCCAGCGCGGCCAGCCGCACGTTCGTATTAGGATCGTTATTTAGTGTTTTGAGTAAGGCCTTTGCGACCGGCTTGCTGACATCGCCCATCTGCTGAGTGAGGTTGACGGCCTTGAGGCGCTCCGAGGTCGACTCCTTTTCCAGCATGCTGAGCATGAACATTTCGCGCATCTCGCGCAGTTCGCCCGACAATTGAGCAATCTCGCTTCCGTTACGCATATCGTCCTGCGGCCCGCGCAACAGGTAGCCGATCGTGGCGCCCATGATCAGAAAGAGCAGGCTGTAGGCCAGGGTGAACCCACCGGCCGGCGCCCATAGTGAGCGGAGGAAAGTTCGTAAGCCGGCCGGCGTGTCATTCTCCGTTGCCTGCTTTTGATTTTCCAACGCTGCCTGAAAGTCGCGGCGCATGCGTTGAGTCCTTTCCTCACTGAAAAGTAATTCGAGCTGTTCGTCAAGCACCTGCAAATCCTTCAGTTCGCTGATCTCGATCCATCCGCGCTCCAGGTATTGCTCGAGCTGCCCCTCTTCGGAAGCGCTCAGCGTACCTTCGTTGTACTTCCGGGCCAGTTTTTTTGCGTAATCTCTACTCATTTTATATCGTGTAAGCTGATTCAGTTAATCCCTACGTTCTTGCATTCACGAAGCAGAGCTTCGCGCTCCATTCGTTACCGATTGCCCCTCAGTTCTCATTTCACCCTGATAAATATCCTTCAGTTCCTTCAATGCCCGGTACACCCGCACCTTCACGGCGCCTTCTGTGCACCCCAGCAGCTGCCCGATTTCAGCATACCTCATGCCTTTCATTTTGGCCATCACAATGACCTCTCGCTTGTCGGGATCCAGATGCTGCAGGGCGGTTTTGAGTTGTTCCATCTTTTCTTTTTCAACCAGACGTTCGTGTTGGGAAATGCCGTTATCTTCTATCTGATCTTTCCATTCATCGACGTTTTCGGTATGCCGCTTGCTCCACTTTCGGTGATGGTCGTACTGCACGTTGCGGGCAATGTGGAACAGCCAGACTTTAAACTCGCCGTCGCCGCGGAAGTTACGCCGGTATTTCAGCACCCGCACGAAGACGTTCTGCACCAGGTCTTCACTCAGCGCAGCGTTTTTGCTTCGGTTGTAGAAGAAGCTGAACAGGAGGCGGTGGTAGCGCTCAAAGAGCAGGCCCAACTGATCCAACTCTCCTTCTCTCACCTTGAGCATTAAGCGGTTGTCCGACAAGGTTTCCAATGATAACAGGTGTTTAGTGACGTCTCTATAAGGGGCAACTCCTCCCCCTCTGAAAGGTTACCATTTTTTAAAAAAAATTCTTTACGCAAAAAGAGGATATGCATTTCCCAAAAAAATTACAGTTTCCCTGCGCTCTTTGCAGGCTATACCATAATTTTGGTGATCGGTATTCTAATAACTAATAACCAACAAGCAATCTTCCATTTCCTTGAGCGACCAGAACCTACATCCCGTTGCCGCCACCAGCACTTACGTACAGGTCATCCTGCCCCTGGCTTTGCCCAAGGCGTTCACTTACTACGTGCCGGAGGAGCTGATGAAGAACATTCAGTTTGGCGTGCGGGTGGAGGTGCAGTTTGGTCGCGGCGGTAAGCTATATACGGCGCTGGTCATTTCGGTCCATCGCGAGCAGCCGGAGGAGTACCGCCCCAAATCAGTCATTTCGGTCATCGACGAAAAACCGATCATCACGTCGCAGCAGGTCAGATTATGGAAGTGGATGGCCGGCTACTACTGCTGCACCCTTGGTGAGCTGATGAACGCCGCCCTGCCGGCCAACCTCAAACTCGCCAGCGAAACGCGGATCACTCTCTCCCCGCTCTTCGACGATGACTTCGCCGGACTGGATGAAAAGGAATACCTCATCGCCGAGGCCCTGACCATCCAGGAAGAGATCAGCCTCGACGAGGTGCGCGGTATTCTCGAACAACAAACCGTCTACCCGCTCATCCGGCGGATGATGGACAAAAAAATCATTTACATAAAGGAAGACCTCAAAGAGAAATATAAACCCAAAACCGTCTCCTGTGTGCGCCTGCGGGAGCCTTACGCCAGCCAGTCAAAAATACTGGAAGAAGCCTTTGAAAAGTGTAGCCGCTCCAGCCGGCAGGTGGAAGCCCTGATGGCCTACGTACAGCTCAGCCGGCAGCAGGAGTTCGTCCGCCGGCAGGATATCTACAAAGCCGCTCAGGTCGATTCCGCCGTGCTGCGCGCCATGGAGAAAAAGGAAATCTTCGAGCTGTACGAACGCGAAATCAGCCGCATCGCCGGCTACGAAGAGGAGCTGGCTGATATGTCGCAGCTGTCGGAACAGCAGGAGCGGGCCCTGAAGGAAATCAAGCAACACCTGGAAGAAAAACAGGTCGTGCTGCTGCATGGCGTCACCGGCAGCGGAAAGACCAAGATATACATCGAGCTGATGCAGGAAGTCATTGCCCGGGGGGAACAGGTGCTGTACCTGCTTCCCGAGATTGCGCTGACCACCCAGCTCATCAGCCGCCTGCAGCGGGTTTTCGGCGACGATATCGCCGTATACCACTCTCGCCTCAACAACAACGAACGCGTAGAGATGTGGCAGGCCGTGCTCGACGGCAAACCCGCCGTCATGGGTGCTCGCTCGGCCTTGTTCCTGCCGTTTAAATCACTCGGACTGGTCATCATCGACGAAGAGCACGACACCTCTTTTAAGCAGCAGGATCCCAATCCGCGCTATAACGGCCGTGACGCCGGCGTCTTCCTCGCCAACCTGCACAGCGCCAAAGCGATTCTCGGCACCGCGACGCCTTCCATCGAATCGTATCAAAACGGCCTTAGCGGCAAATACGCCCTGGTGGAAATGCCCGAACGATACGGCGGGCTGCAACTGCCGGAGATGCAGGTGGTGGACGCCAAACTGGAGGTCAAACAGCGTAAAATGCAGTCGCACTTTACCTCCGTCCTGCTCGGCGAACTCAAGGCGGCGCTGGAGCGCAACGAGCAGGCTATCCTCTTCCAGAACCGCCGTGGCTACGCCCCCACCTACCGCTGCGTTACCTGCGGCTGGCATTCCGAGTGCATCCACTGCGACGTTAGCCTGACCTACCACAAGTTTCACAGCAAACTCAAATGCCACTACTGCGGCTATTCAATCAACCTGCCGAAGGAATGTCCGGCCTGCGGTGATAAACAATTACAGCTGCACGGCTTCGGCACCGAAAAAATCGAAGACGAACTCAAAATATTTCTGCCGGAAGCCAAAATCGCACGCATGGACCTGGAGACCGTGCGCTCCAAAAACGCCCACGCCACCATTATCAACGACTTCGAAGAGGGCCGCATCGACATCCTCGTCGGCACCCAAATGGTCACCAAAGGACTGGACTTCGAGAATGTCGGGCTGGTGGGCATCATCAGCGCCGACCAGCTGCTGCAGTTTCCCGACTTCCGCTCCGGCGAACGCGCCTTCCAGCTCATGACACAGGTCGCCGGGCGCGCGGGCCGCAAACACAAACGCGGCAAAGTCATCATCCAGGCCTTCGACACCAGCAGCCCCGTACTCGGCGAAGTACTGAAAGGCGACTTCGAGGCTTTCTTCCAACGGGAACTAGAGGAACGACGGTCCTTCCGCTACCCACCCTTCTTCCGCCTGATCAAGGTCACCCTCAAACACAAAAAACCGCAAACACTCAACGACGCCACCCGCCTGTATGATAAAGTCCTCAAAGCCAAACTCGGCGATTGGGTCATCGGTCCGGCCATGCCCTATGTCTCCCGCGTACGCAGCTACTACCTCATGGACTTCCTCATCAAACTGGATCGCGACGCCCGCAAGATCAAATTCGCCAAGGAAGTAATCGCCGCCGCCACCGATTACCTGCAGCAACAGGATGGGCTCTCCGGGGTGCGCGTGAATGTGGATGTGGATCCGATGTGAGGTCGCACGTTTACGAAACCTGCGAGGTTTCGTAAACGCCAAACACTCACCCAAACCGTCCATTTAATAAGCTCCCCTTTCTTTCAACACCTTCATATTGCATCTTTGAACTGACACCGGGAAGGAGCGATGGCCCCCATGAGACCAACACCCAAGTGAGCTACCCATTGACCATATCCCTCTATCGCTCCTCCCGGCCTTTGAAAACCAAATATTGATCACCGGTATGAGGACTGGGAATTGAACAAAGAGCACATAATTTTTGGAACCTGGTTACTTGGGATAGTTCAATTTAGCATAATTCCACCCCCGCACAAACCAGCGTCCACTGCAGCCGCATCTGATCCATGATGGGCATGGCCCGGATGCCGGCCTGCTCCGCCGCCGCCTGCACCTCCGCCCGCGTCATTTTCCCCAGGTGCAGCTGCGCCTTCCATTTGTGCAGCCGATCCTTCCAGGCTTCGAAGGCCGGACTGGGCCAGGACAGGTCCTTTTCCTCCTGCGGCAGGATGAAAAACGGCAGTTCCGGCACCAGCGTCAGGCAGTCGCCGCCCAAACTTCGAATGCTCTCCATCGAACTGGGATGAAAATGAGCGGCCGCCTCCGGATCGTCACGATCCAGAAAATACCGGCGCATGGCGCGGTGGTTGGGCCGGGTGGCGAAGCCTGCAGCAATGCGGTGAAAGCCCTTCTCCCCCTGCCGGTCCACATCGAACAGCGGATAGCCCATGGACCTGACTTCATCCCTGCAGCGCCGCTGCAAGGCCTTGCTGCGCTCCACCCATGCCGGATCGATCAGAAACCAGCAGCCGAAGGAGGCCGCCATGCTGTGCAGGGAAGCATGCAAGTCGAAGGGCCCACCGGCGCTTTTCCAGAAATCGAATACGAATTCGTTCTCCGTCCGCTTCGGCCCTATCTCCCCTTCGATGGGAAAGCCATACTCGATATCCTCCCGGGGGATGGCCCGTTGGACACCCTCCAGATACCCGGCTATATCATATACCTCATCGGTTTCTGAATACCAGTTGCGGTTGAGCGCCTCCCTGTCAGGATTGACGTGGGGAATGATCCACCAGCTGCAGCGATGCAGCATGGGATGATCCGCGGGCAGCCCTGCGAGAAAAGCAACCAGATGACGAAGCAAGCGCGGTCCCGTAGGCTCATCGGCATGGCAGCCGGCGATCAGGCTGACGCGCAGCCGGCCCGAACCAAAGGTGTAGGCGGGGATGGGACGGCCCTCTTCGGATCGACCGGTGTGCCGGGGTGGAGAGGCGCCTTCGGATTGGATGATCTGTTCAAAAAATTGATAAAACATATTAACCGGTGAATGAAGTAAGTACTCGGGCACTTTTTCCGAAATCTCCTCTGAAAATAGTAGATTTAGAGAAAAGCAAGCACCTTTTATGAAACCTTTACTCATCGGAGCCACCGGAAACATCGGTCAGGAGACCGTAAAAGCCTTAACCGGTGAAGGTATTCGCCCCGTCGCCGCCGTACGCGATACGAACCGGGCCAGGAATCAACTGGGGCCACAGGTCGATTACGTCTTTTTTGATTATTACCAGCCCGAGAGCTACCTGCCGGCGCTGCAGGGCATCGATCGCCTGTTTTTTATTGCGCCCAAGGGGGATCTGCTTCCCGCCGTCCAGGGCCTGCTACGAGCCGCACAAGAGACCGGTCTGCAATATATCGTCTTCAGCTCCGGCCGGACAACCGGCGGCGTGGAGGGCAAGCCCCTGCACCAGATCGAAAAGACCGTGCAGGCCAGCGATATTCCGTACAGCATCCTGCGGCCGGGCTGGTTTATGCAGAACTTCGCCGGCTGGCTCGGCGAATGGGTACCGGCCGAGGGTAAGCTATACATTCCCGCCAGCGACAGTAAGACGGCCTTCATTGACGTGCGCGATATCGGCGCCGTGGCCGCCACCCTGCTCACGGAAAGTGGCCACAACGGTGAAATCTACGAACTGACCAGCGACGAAGCCATCGATCACTACGAGGTGGCCCGCCTGATCGGGAAAGCCGCCGGCCGGGAGGTAACCTACGTTCCCATGCCCCCTGATGACTTCATCGAGCTGATGGTTGAAAAAGGCTGGCCCCGCTCCCGCGCCGAACATACCGCGGAACTCTACGAGTGGGTGCGCCGAGGCAAAGAAGCTGTCATCAGCCCCGATGTGGAGAACATCCTGAGGCGCCGCCCCATCCGCTTCGCCGAGTTCGTGCAGGATTACCGGAACAAGTGGAAATAGGAAACAGAAAAGAAAAAAATTTACCCGATCATGCGAACCCTAGACTGGAAAGAGGATATAGGCCGGACCCAGCATCCAGCCCCCAAATCGAAGTGGGCCATACGGCTCTTCGCTTCGCTCCGAGAAGGGGGAATGGGCTTAGCTGGGCTTATCCAGGAATATTCCAAGGCTAGCTCCATCCAGCACCCAGTACCCAGCATGAACTTTTTCCCCTCCCATATTTTACCAAAGTAAACTCAACTCATGTCAGCAACAGCAATCATTACCGGCGGGGGACAAGGCATCGGCAAAGTCACTGCCGGTCATCTCATGCAGGAAGGCTATCAGGTCATCATTTTCGAAAGAGATACGGAAGCCGGCCGGGAAGCAGCCGAAGATATCGACGGACTGGTATTCATGGAATGTGACGTCTCCAATGAAGAAGATGTTATTCGTTGCATCGGAGACAGTGTCCGGCAGTTCGGTCATATCAACGCCCTGGTCAATAATGCCGGCTTCAGCATCAATAAACCTATTGAAGAGTTAAGTCTGGAAGAATGGAACCGGGTGCTGGGCACCAACCTGACCGGTACTTTTCTGTGCGCCAAGTATTGCACACCGCATCTGCGCAAGAGCGAGGGCAGCATTGTCAACCTCTGTTCTACCCGTACTTTTATGTCAGAGGCCGATACGGAAGCTTATTCCTCTACCAAGGGGGGCATTCACGCACTGACGCACGCCCTGGCCATCAGCCTGGGCCCGGAAGTGCGGGTTAACGCTATCAGTCCGGGCTGGATCGACGTGACCCCATTCCAGAAATCCAGCGAGCGCGACCCCATCGAGTTGCAGCCCCACCACCACCTGCAACACCCCTGCGGACGGGTGGGCACCCCGCACGACGTGGCCCGCATGGTTCGTTTTCTCATCGACCCGGCCAACGGCTTCGTCACCGGACAGAACTTTATCGTGGACGGTGGGATGACGCGGAAAATGATTTATGAGTAGGAATCAGCGGAAAAGAGAACCTCTCGACTTCCCTACAACCTTGTATTCACAATATTGGTAAAGGCGGAACCAAAGGTATAGCTGATGCCAAGTCCAATAGACAGCTCAAAATCAGTGGCGATTTGCCGTTGTCGCAGCAGAATATCTTCCAGGGAAGCATCGCCTTTCGGCAAACCGATCTGGTCGCGGATGTATTCCAACTCGGCGGAGAAACGTACTGCCAGACCTTTCCATACGCGGATTTCGGCGAAACTGTCCAGCTCTACGTGGTGCTTGGAAAAATCGTGGAGAAAATGGGCCGCTTCAATACGGGTGAATATGTCCCCCCAGGGCTGCCGGAACCGGAACCGGAAGTTGAGCGATTGCTGAAAAAGATGCTCCTGATTCCTGTTGAAGATAGTGGTGTCAATGTAATTATTTTGCAAACTTTCCATCCGGTAGGACACTGTAATCTCCCGGCGGATTACTTCATCATAGGGGTAAATACTGTACTCCACCGCCGGCGCAGCAGCCCAGGCCAAATCAATATTGGAGAAGGTGCTATGATTAACCTCACCGAAAAGACCGGCCGACCAGTGATCACCCAGGCTCCGGACTACACTGCCGAAAATATAATTGCGGCGCCGAACCGCCGTAAAGCTGGTCTCGTCACTGGAAAAACGGCGGTCGGAATAGTTGATCTCCCCCCGGGAGCGGATGCGCCAGTTTTCCGTCACCCGGTCGGCCGAAACCCCCGTCTCAAAATCGATGCGCTGGTCGCTGGTTTCTTTGTTGAAGTCTCCCTCTACGTAGATATTGTAAATCCAGAAGTTCCATGGGTCTTCCGCCGCTTTAACCTGCGCGGTGCTCTCTTTTTCCGCTCCCTCATATGATACCTTCAGTTGATCCAGCATGGGCGTCTGAATCAGAAAGGGCATCAGGCCGGCCTCTATGCGTTCTACCAGTTTGCGGCGTATATCATCTTCTGTCGCCAAAGGAGGTGCACTGTACTCCAGATGTTGCCCCTGACCGGAAAAGTCCTCTCGTCCGGTAAAAATCAGTTCATATTGCTCACCGCCCCCCGCGGTGCGGATGCGGTTAATCTGTATGAAAATATCGGCCAAAGCCTGGTCGCGCACATGATTGAGATAATTCAGCTCCTGGCGAAAGTAATTCGCATCACAGCGGTCACATTTGATGAACAAACTTACCGTTCCATTGGCGTCTTCCTGCGCGAAAAGCGAAGAAAACGGGATCGCCAGCATAAAAAAGGATAATAAAACAAAGAGGTGTAATTTCTGCATGAAATGGACTTACTGTATTTACTTAAAAGACGTAAAGCCATTATCCATTGTTCAATTTCCACAGCTATACAAAATGCCGACGGTCCTTATCCTGGCTAAACTTTTCCTGATTATAGATTTCGGACGCTCCCTTGGGAATTGACAGACTTTGAAATTCCGCCCCCTGCAACTGTTTGGCCAGATAAACGATCTGCCCGACGTGATAGGCGTAGTGCGCCAGCTGCCGGTTGATGGCCTCCAGTACGGTATGCCCCTCGTTGCGGATGTAAACGATCCGCGAAAGATCTTCCGGTTGCAGCGGATCGATGGCTTCGAAAAGGCAGTTCCACCCTTTCTCCCAGGCTTCCATGATCTCTTCCCGGGTCTCCAGCGTATCCTCGAATTCCCGGTCGCGTTCGCGCCAAGGCTTCTCGCCGTCGCTGCTCAGAAAATCCGTCCAGCGCGATAACATATTGCCCCGCAGATGCTTGACAATCGTCGCGATATTGTTCGAATCCGACGCGGGCTCCTCCCGTAGCTGATTCTCGCTGAGTTG
The DNA here is from genome assembly GCA_964632995.1 of uncultured Saprospiraceae bacterium. Taxonomy (GTDB): domain Bacteria; phylum Bacteroidota; class Bacteroidia; order Chitinophagales; family Saprospiraceae; genus CAZWDL01. The sequence goes on along the minus strand of CAZWDL010000060.1, from coordinate 591 downwards.
GACCATGGCCTTCTCACCCAGGCTTTTATAATAGCGAAAGAGTTTGTCGGTACTTTCGAGGTAGTTTTTTTCCATGGTATTGTTTTTTTAGAAAACTATTTATACCCTGTAAAAAGTTTATTGGATACACACTTTACATTATGGATCTCCGCACCCTCAAACTTCAGCTCATTCAACGCATCCTTCAAACCGATGATGCCCAGCTCCTGCAAACCGCTGCTCAGCTGCTGGAAATAGACCGGGAAGACGCCCCCGACACCCTCTCCTCCCCCGGCAGCACGCCCTTCCCGCCGCCCACCAGCGACACCCCCCTCGACGAGGACGCCCGCGAACTGCAGGATTCGATCGACGAGGTCTTCCGGCCGGACAAAAAGGAGTAGTAAACAAAGCGGTTCGAATAACCGGCGTAAATACTACTCTGCTGAATTATTTGGGTTATGTATGGTTCTCTGATAGTTCTGCCGCCGTTCTGCCCGCACCGTAGGAATTCACCTGGCCTATTCGCGCTTTCCGGCTTCCGACTTCCGCTTTCCGCTTTCCGACTTCTCGGAGCGAAGCGAAGAGCCGTATGGCCCACTTCCGCTTTCCGAC
>CAZWDL010000059.1:0-43513 GCA_964632995.1 uncultured Saprospiraceae bacterium | reverse complement strand
GAAAAAATGCCGAAGTGAGGTTCCGGAAATGGACTTTTGCAGCCCAAAGGATGAATTTTAAACATGCTCTAAGGCGAAAATTTCCAATCCAAATAAAACCAACCAGTAATGCCACACAGATTCAAGACGATGGGGGAACAGGCAGGGCGCCGGTCCTGGGCCGAGCCCTGGAAGATCAAGATGGTGGAACCCATTCGAATAACGACCCGCGAGCACCGGGAACAAATGATCCGGGAAGCCGGATACAACACCTTCCTTCTCAAATCCCGGGACGTGTATATCGATTTGCTCACCGATTCCGGCACCTCAGCCATGAGCGACCGCCAGTGGGCCGGAATGATGCTCGGCGACGAGGCCTACGCCGGCAGTAAAAACTTTTACCATCTGGAACAGGCCGTAGAAGCGCATTACGGTTACCCTTACCTGGTGCCGACCCACCAGGGCCGGGGCGCCGAACACCTGCTTAGCAAGGCCGTCATCAAAAAAGGACAGTACGTACCAGGCAACATGTATTTCACCACGACCCGGGTGCATCAGGAACTGGCCGGAGGTATTTTCGTTGACGTGATCATCGATGAAGCCCATGACCCGGATGACCTGCACCCCTTTAAAGGCAACGTCGATCTCGACAAGCTCGAAGCGCTCATTAAAGAGAAAGGGTCCGGGAACATCGCGTACGTCAGCCTTGCCGGAACGGTCAATATGGCGGGAGGGCAACCCGTAAGCATGGCCAACGTGAAGGCCCTGCGCAGTCTTTGCGATCATTTCGGAATCCGGATTTTCCTCGACGCGACACGCATGGTGGAGAACGCTTATTTTATTCAGGTCAGCGAAGAAGGCTACCGGGAAAAATCCGTAGCGGAGATTCTCAGGGAATTCTGCAGTTATACGGATGGCGCCTGGATGAGCGGAAAGAAGGATCACCTCGTCAATATCGGCGGTTGGATCGCGGTCAGGGATCCGGAACTGTTTGATCAGCTCCGCAATTTGGTCGTTGTGTACGAAGGCTTGCATACCTACGGAGGTATGGCCGGTCGCGACATGGAGGCTATGGCCATCGGTATACGCGAATCCGTACAGGATGATCATATCAGAGCTCGTGTCGGACAGGTGGTCTACCTGGGAAAACTGTTGATCGATTGGGGGATTCCGGTCATGAAACCCATCGGCGGTCATGCCGTCTTTTTAAATGCCCGCGCTTTTTATCCCCATATCCCTCAGGACGAATTCCCGGCTCAAACCCTGGCCGCCCGGCTATACCTCGACTCCGGCGTGCGAAGTATGGAGCGCGGCATCGTCTCCGCCGGCCGCGATCAGCAAACCGGAGATCACCACCGCCCCAAACTGGAACTGACCCGCCTGGCCATCCCGCGACGGGTTTACACCGAAGCCCATATGGACGTGGTGGCGGAGTCGATCAGAGCTGTTTATGAAAGACGAAAAGAAATGAAAGGGCTGAAGATGATCTACGAACCAAGCGTTTTGCGTTTCTTCCAGGCCAAGTTTGAGCCGTTGTGAGGCGCGGTGGACTCAAAGTAAACATCGTCGTTTCGTGACTCTTAACCTCCCCGCGCTGAAGATCGCCGGATAGGGGAAGGCTTCTCAAAACAACCTCTCAGTACCAGCCAGCATTACTGCACGCAGGGTACGCGGAGGACGCAAAGCGTCTATATTAGAGTTGTTGCGATAGGAGTCCTCAGGCGGTTAAAATTGATCTTTTTCTCCCACTATTCGGCTTTTTTTCGGTCAATAGCGCTGCTGTTCACCTCAAAAAAGCCTGTGATTGGAAGAAAAATCTCTAATTTTTCCCACCCAATTACCCTATCGCAACAACTCTATTCTTGGCGTGCATTTTGACTGCCTGAACAATTACTTCGAAAAGCTTTTTCTCTGTTCGACTAATCCGGGGGTATTTGTATGTTCGGCGAGTTCACATTAGCGTTGAAAAAATAATTCGTGATTTTGAGATTAGCGGTGTCTCACCAGGAGGCCCTTTCCCAGGGCCTCCTGGTTTTAATTCCGCCCCGGAACTAAATTTTTAATACGAATTAAACCTCGATGACCTATCCGGCGGCCCGACCACATTTGTAGCCGGGCAAACCCGCCGTTCCGGTCGGGCAAGTCTGTGACCGCCACCACGGAATCAAGGGTATCGCCTTATCCGGATAAATGTTTATTCCTGCGTTTTTTAGAACTGCCGGATTTCAAAAATTCGGCAGTGCTCAATCCCTGCCGCCCCTTTCGGGAAAGTGGCGTCTTCTTTTTATCCTGTTCATCCTGTCCGCTACCCTTTCCTGGTCTCAGTCCGTCGATCTGTCTCAATTCCACGGTTTGCAGCCCCGCAATATCGGGCCGGCGGGTATGAGCGGCCGGGTGACCAGTATCGACGTAGTGCTGGAGGATCCGGATGAGATATACATCGGCACCGCGGCGGCCGGCGTGTGGCGCTCCGAAAACGCCGGGCATACCTGGACGCCCATTTTTGAAAATGAAAAGGCGGCCTCTATCGGGGATGTCGCTATCTATCAGAAAAATCCCAGCCTGATCTATGTTGGCACCTTCGGGCGTTCGTTCTGGATTCTGGATGATATTCGTCCCATGCGGGAGATAGCACAAAGGGGCGTTGAGACAGTGATGAATAAAGATCTGCACGTATTCCCTATCCCCGACGCGCATCTGATCAACATCGGCGAATCCATCGGCTACCGCTACGGCAAGGTAGGCGATGCGCTATACGAAGGAGAGAACCGGCCCTACGGCGCGCTGATCAGCTATTTTTTGAAGTCGGAAATGGGAACTGGGAAGTCGGAAGGTTTACCCGACCCGAACGGAGTGAGGGCGGGCGGAAACCGGAAAACAAAAGATGGAAAAAATGAGGAGAACCTGGAGGATCAGGTCAGGATCGACATTATGGATGGAGCTGGGGCGGTGGTTCGTACACTTTATCAAAAACCCAAAGCCGGCGTCAACCGGCTGGCCTGGGGCTGGATCGCGACCGGCCGCGCTATCCCAATCAGCCCAAACCCGAAAAGCCGGCGACGCCGCGGGGTGGGGTGGAGGTGATCCCGGAGCGTACACCGTTCGGGTGAGCTATCAGGACTGGAGCTCCGAAGCAAAAGTGCAGGTGCACAAGGATCCCCTGATTGGCATCAGTCAGGAGGAAATGGCGGACAAGGCGGAGCTATTCCGGCGTCACTACGAAAATGTGGCCAAAGTAACGACGATGATGGACAAGCTGCGGTCTACCGAGGCATCACTCGATTTTGTCGAAGGAAAATTAAAAGACCAAGGCGACTACGAGCAGTTGCAAGAGCAGTTTAAATCGGTGCGCGATCAATTGAAATCATTTAAAGAGCGAGTGTTTTCCAAAGAGGCGCAGGGTATCTACCGAGATCCGGAGGCCTTGCTGTCACAGCTTCGCCAGACCGAGTATTTGTTCGACAGTCCGCTCGTGGCGCCCTCTGAGAACCAGGTGCTGCGGCTGATGCAAACCGAGCAGGCCTGTCGCGATACCATTGCTGCATTTAATGATTTTGTGGAATCCGACCTGGCGGGCCTGCGCAAGGCGGTGGAGGCGCGGCAGGTGAAGATGCTGGATTGAGTCAGTGACGACTGCATATCAATGGTGGTTTCATTCGTTCTTTTTAGATTTTAAATATCGTGATACAGACCCTGTCTAAAGTTTTCTGACTGGGCTCCAAAACGCGTCTTTTGCCCCTAATCGGGGATGATTTTAACACCGCAGCGCTGCTATGCAGTGAACAATTAGCTTCGATTGGCGCCAAAATCCGGGTTTTTCGCCGGCAGCAGAGAACTTCACAAAGGTAGGGACAGGGCAGAAGGTAAAATTGAAAAAAAGCAGCATTCTGAAAAGGATAGGCCCAGCAGGATATATTTTGTTAAAATAGAAAAAAAGTTAAGTCAGCTCTTTCCTTTTACTGATAAAATCCTTACCTTAGAATGTACAAGAAAATCACCACAAATTGATGCATGTCATCTATTAACTTTTTGTACTCCCATCAATAATCAGCTAACCTCACCCCAGTAGGTGGAACACCTGAATTAGCGTCACGGGCGCCCCTTTTCTAAACCCGGGCAGAACAATTAAATAATAGCGCACTTAATTTTCACGAGTGCCCCGGAGGAACACAATACCAATGCATCGAGTTCAATCGGATCGGATCGAGGTGAAATGGGCTGCATCGCAGTTACATAATTATTAGTCACAAAAACCGTTGTCCATGATTGTCAGAGATGAGATTAACATGATGAGAGAGGTGGTGCAATACCTTCGCGAGGAAGGTTTTACCAGGGAGTTTCGCGTGAGTGCACGTGGAATAGAAGATCCCAGAACGCGCCGAATTTACCAGCCGGAAGATCTTACCATTCAAAGGATCTACCGCTTTGAAGGAGATAATAAATTACCTAACCTAGATATTCTTTACGCCTTACAGGCCAGAGATGGCGTACGGGGGTGGATTGCCGGAGCCCGTGACGGCTATCCCATTAAACAGATTACTGAGCTCGTCTCAAGGATGAGAGGCCTGAGTAGTAATTAATTGTCATCTTTGAAAGATTATTTATTTCCCAGATAAGAAAAAGACAATTCAAAAAAATCAGATAAATATCCTATTTCCAAAAGAAAACGACCGGCAGGGCGCTCTGTGTCCTGCCGGTTTTTATTTTTGTGAGAATGACCTGCTGTCGCCTTTGCATGGGCAGGGAAAAATATTTATTGATGAAGCCCACGATGATAACCTTGATTTTAGTATCCTGTATTGCGGGGAGCGTCTCAGCCCAGCTGTTCGGGAAAAATGATATTGCCCGTTTTTTGGAAAAACAGATCGAACGGTATGCTCCGGAAATACTTCAGGATGTAGGGGGGATTGAGGGCCTATCACTGGATGTTTTGAAAGTCAAAAGCAAGAGCATCATCGCCAAGGGGCGGGCCGATATTTTTAATTCGGAAGAAACCGGCGATCCCTTTCGGTTTAAGTGTAAGATCCGGGTTCGTTCTGGACTGGGATTAAAATACCTGAAAGTACATCCGCCGGGGCGTAATTTCCTCGGTTTTCCTTTGTATAAAAAAATTTATCCCTGATAGCACATGACTTTATCGAAACGTCCTCTGTGGCGACTTTTTGTAAGCGCCGCCCTGATCACTTTTGCTCTCTTCCTATTGCTTTTTGCCTATTACCGTTTCTGGTTCTTACGGCAACCCGAGCGACAGACTCCCCTGGATGATACGGTGTTCGTCAGTCCCGCCAACGGCGAGGTGGCGGCTGTGGTGTCGTGGGACAGCAGCTCGCTGGCACTTAACAAGGACTGGGGGGTGGTCGAACTATTGACTGATGACGTAGCGGCTTCCGGGACCCTCATCTCCGTTGAAATGGATGTCACCAACGTCCATTACCAGCGCGCCCCCATCCGGAGTCGCTTTCTCGGTGCGGTGTACCGCGAAGGGGCCTTCCGCAACGCCCTGATCCGAAACAATAAATTCGGCTTCCGCCTGGAAAATGAACACAACGCCATGCTTTTCGAAACCCCCGATGGCTTGCGCTATAAAGTCGTACAGATCGCCGGCCTCGTCGCTCGGCGCATCGTCGATTATGTAGAGCCGCAGCAGGAACTGAAACAGGGCGAGGTGATCGGGCTGATCAAACTGGGCAGCCAGGTGACACTGATCCTGCCGCCCGAAGTGGAGCCGCAGGTGAAAGCCGGGGATAAGGTCGTGGATGGAGAGACGGTGGTGGGTAGGATTAAATGATAATCTGTCAAAACCTGGGTAACATCTGCCTCGGCGGCCGGCGACTTGTCAACAAATTCTTATTTTAGACCCAAAAACAGCCCTATGCAAAGAATCCTGGCATTTGCTTTTCTACTGTGCTTTTCCGCGTTGCCCTACACGCTGCACAGCCAGCCGCTGGACGGCGAGTACCTCGATCAGCTGGCCCGCAAGCACGCATTCGCTTCCTGGGATCACTTTCGTGAAATGCTTTCGCTGAAAAACGACGCCCATTTTCCGGAGGACATCATGGAAAACGTTCGCTATATGGAGCAGGCTTTTGTGGCCTGTGCTTTCAAAACCCACCGCATTCCGACGGAAACAGTACCCTTGCTGCTGGCTGAGTACCCGGTGGAGGGAGCGGAGAAAACCGTGCTGATCTACCTGCAGATCGACGGGCAGCCGGTGGATCCCGCCGCCTGGAATCAGGACAGCCCCTGGGAGCCGGTGCTCAAGAAAAAAAGCGCTAACGGGGAGTGGCAGATGCTTCCCTGGGACCGCCTGGAGAATGACTTCAACCCCGACTGGCGCATTTTCGCGCGCTCGGCCTCCGACGCCAAGGGGCCAGTGGCTATGTTCCTCGCGGCGCTCGACGCCGTTCAGGAGCTGGGCGTCAAACCCAACTACAACATCAAGGTGATCATGGACTTCGAAGAGGAGCTCGGCTCGCCGCACTTGCCCGAGGCGGTAAAAAAACACCGTGACATGCTTGCCGCCGACATGCTGATCATCTTCGACGGCCCGCGGCACATCTCCAACCAGCCGACGCTAACCTTCGGCGCCCGCGGCATTTCCACCATTACCCTGACGGTTTTCGGACCACGCGCCCCACAGCACAGCGGCCACTACGGCAACTACGCTCCCAACCCGGCCATGCGCCTGGCGGAACTGCTGGCTTCGATGAAAAACGATGCGGGCCGGGTCACGATTCCCGGTTTTTATGACAATATTGAACTGGATGAACAAACACGAAGTATTTTGGCCCAGGTGCCGGATGATGAGAAACAGATCCGGCGAAGTATCGGCATCGCCGAAATCGATCAGGTTGGTAAGAACTACCAGGAGGCCATACAGTATCCCTCACTGAATGTCCGCGGTATGTCTTCCGGCTGGGTAGGCGATGAGGTGCGCACCATCGTGCCCGCCACCGCCGTCGCCGAAATCGATGTCCGCACCGTGTTGGAGACTGATCCGGCTCGCCTGCTGCGATTAGTGCGGGAACATATCGAGGGGCAAGGCTACTACCTCACCGATGACCGGGCGCCCACCGACGCGGAGCGAATGAAGCATCCTAAAATCGCTTCCTGGCAGGCCGAAACCTCCTATCAGGCCTTCCGCACCGATTTTGACTCTGAGGTTGGAATGTGGCTGGATCGCGCCCTCACCCGCGCCTTCGACCGGGAGCCGATCAAATTGCGCACTAGCGGCGGTTCTATTCCGATTTCTCCTTTCGTCAATACGCTGGGGATTCCGGCCGTGACGGTCCCCACGGTCAATCGCGACAACAACCAGCACAGCCCCAATGAGAACATCCGGCTGGGAAACTACGTCGACGGGGTGAAGACATTTATCGCGATTATGACGGAGGATTTGTAATGCTCCTTAGTGTTTTTGAGTTGTTGAGTTCTTGCCGCTCTTTTCTTCGTCGGGGGCGGGCAAGAACTTAAAGCGTAAGCTTGACTACCGTTCCCTCCCCGACAACCGATTGCACCTCGATATTGCCCTTGTGCAGACGCATAATCTGCCGGGAGAGGCTGAGGCCGATGCCGGAGCCGTGATCCTTGGTGGTGTAAAAGGGGACGAAGATCTGTTCGAGTTCTTCCGGTTCGATGCCGCAGCCGTTGTCGACCACCTGGATATTCATCTTGCCGTTGGTTTGTTTGAGCACCTGTATGCTGATTTGGGATTTCTCGCGTTCTTCCACGGCGTCCATAGCGTTTTTGACGAGATTGATGAGCACCTGTTCGAGGAGGGCGGGATCGCCCTGAAAGGTGTTATCACCGGGAGGGAAGTACATTTTAAAATCGATCTTCTGCTCTTCGATGCGGGGCCGGAAAAGGGTGTGCAGCTCGTTGAGCATGTCGTGCGCGTCGAGCAGCTGAAATTTGGGCGGCGGGATGCGGGTGAGGCTGCGATAGGTTTCGGTAAAATCGAGCAGGCCCTCGCTGCGGCGTTTGATGACGCTGAGGGAGTTGCGGATGTTATTCATATCTTCGGGATCCAGGTGATCTTCATTCCGGGCGCCGATAAAATCCTGCAGGGTAGAGCTCAGGGAAGCGATAGGAGCTACCGAGTTCATGATTTCGTGGGTGAGGATGCGGATGAGTTTTTGCCAGGCGGCCATTTCCTGTTGCTCCAGTTCGCTCTGGATATTCTGAAAGGAGAAGAGGCGGAAGTGTTCGCGGTTAAGTGTGAGTTCGATGCACTGTACGGACAGCTGCTGAAGTTGGTTATCGATATTGATTTTTATCAGTTCGCGTTCGCCGGGCTTGAGGTTGCTGACCAGGCGCCAGAGGCCCTTGTCGATTTGGCGCAGGCCGTCGGCTTTGATCAGGTAGGATTTGTGCAGAATACGTTGCAGGGCCTTATTCATCAGATTGATCTCCCCGTTGTCTTTAACGCCCAGCAGTCCGATGTCGATGTGTTCAATGATGGTTTGCAGAAACTGGTGATTGGCTTCTTTTTCGGCCCGTACTTCCTGGAATTTTTTATTGATAAAATTGAACTGCTTGTGCAGTTCTCCAAAAGAAGTCCCTTTGTGGCCGGCCGAGCCGGTGGTGGTGAAATCATTGTACTGAACGCTGGCAAAGAAGTTGGCCAGGTCGCGGTTGGTCTGGTTAACGTAGTGGATAATATTAAAAACGGCAAGGGTGAGCAGGACGCCGAGGAAGACCGTGGTCAGGAAAATTTCATCGCGGCCGAAGCTGAACACGAAAGCAGCCATCAGTCCCAGCAGGATGACGACACGCGCGATAATATTGATTCGAAACTCGTAGAGCATATCTCGGTTCAAGGTTCAAGGTTCAATGTTCAAGGTTCTTCCTCGACCCAGCACTGAGAACCAATAACTTTTACAGATCGTACTTTGCCAGTCGCCGGTACAGGGCGGCGCGGGTAAGCCCCAGTTCCTCGGCGGCTTTACTGATGTTACCCTGGTATTTGGTCAGCACCCGGCGGATGGCCCAGCGCTCGATATCGGCGAGGTTGTAGCTATCGAATTCGGCCTTCTGCTTGCTGGAGTCCTTGTCGCCCTGCAAGATAAAATCGGATAGTTCCAGCTCGTTGTTCTCACTGAGGATGACAGCTCTTTCGACGGCGTGCCGCAGTTCGCGGATGTTACCGGGCCAGTGATAGACCTGCAGCTTACCCATGGTGTTTTTGCTGACTTTCAGACCGGGCTTCTGGTATTTTTTGGTATAAGTTTCGAGGAAGTGTTCGATAAGAATCGGGATATCTTCTATACGTTCGCGCAGAGGGGGCAGGGTAATTTCCACGGTATTGATCCGGTAGAGCAGGTCCTGTCGGAAGCCGTTTTCCTCCACCATTTCGTAAAGGGGCATGTTGGTGGCGCAGATCATCCGGATATCGATGGGGATGGTTTCATTGGAGCCGATGCGGCGGATGTTGCGGCTTTGCAGGGCCGAGAGCAGCTTGGCCTGCAGGGGAAGCGACAGGTTGCCGATTTCGTCGAGGAAGAGTGTTCCGCCGCTGGCCAGCTGGAAGCGGCCGGTGCGATCTTCCCGGGCATCGGTGAAGGCGCCCTTGACATGACCGAACAGCTCGCTTTCAAAGAGCGTATCGGGTATGGCTCCCAGGTCCACGGAAATGAACACCTCTTTGCTTCGGGGTGAATGACGGTGGATCGCCCGGGCGACCAGCTCTTTGCCGGTGCCGTTTTCGCCGAGGATGAGTACGTTGGCGTCTGTTTTGGCGACTTTTTCAATGATGGCGAAGACTTCCTGCATGGCCGGTGATTCACCGATGATTTCGCCAAACTGCTGCTCGATGTCGCTGTTGAGTACCTGCTGTTGTTCTTTGAGCTGTTTGACCTGTTTTTTGGAAGTACTCAGTTTGAACGCAGAAAGCAGGGTAGTCAGTAGCTTTTCGTTGCGCCAGGGTTTTTCGATAAAGTCGACGGCGCCGGCTTTGACAGCCTCAACGGCCGTCTTGACATCGGCGTAGGCCGTAATCATGATGACATTAGCGGAGGGTTCGAGTTCCAGAATCTTACTTAGCCATTGCATCCCTTCTTTCCCGCTGGTATCGCCCCGGCGAAAATTCATGTCCAGCAGGATGAGATCGTACGTTTCCTGTCTTAACAAGCGGGGTACGTGATAAGGGTTATTTTCCGTAGTGATTCTCTTAAAGTGTTGGGAGAGGAACAGCTTCATGCTGACCAGAATATCCTCTTCGTCATCCACGATAAGTATTTTGGCATCGTGCTTCATTAAGCGGTAAATTCTTTGAAAAGGGTGTGTTTAGCAGATAGCCGACAGCGTGAAAAAGGACCGTTCCGGCACGCACATCCTAATACTTGTTATTCTGAGCTCTGTTTAATCCCTTCCTCTTTGTTAACCCTTGTAAAAGCAGGAAATTATACTGCGAATGATAATATCCATTACAAGGGACAATTTTTTTTCGCGAAGGCGGCAGTTTTTCTGCAAAAGTTACAAAAAATTATACGAAGTCGTTCCCGGATCCGGGTTTTTTTGCACTTTATATCCTGTGCAAATTTCTGACAGACAGTTGGTTATGAGTCTGGTGGGCTGCCTTGCCAGGGAGGAGTTCTCCCGATGACAAAAGCTTTTCCAGATTGGTGTCCTGTTTGCAGTGATCAGTTGGTTTAGGGTTGTACAGTCACCGGTGGCAATATAGAGCAAGGATAACTATCTTTGTTTATGTGAGGGAGCAATACACTATTTTATCCTCTGGGTTCTCCTGGGCAAAACAAATTATAAAAAGACGTATTACTGAATTACAAGTTGAAAGAAGTGGTAACAGTAGAGAACGTCTCGATTAAGGCAATGGTGCGGGGCAGGATAGCAGCATACTGCCTGGCTTACTCAACCGCAATGTTGGGTGGGGGAGGTTTATTGACAGCCCAGACCCCCGCCTACGAGATACCGGATCCGGCTGGTCAGCAGGTATTCACGCTGAATGTGGAAGATGGTCTTTCCCAGGGAGCGGTGACTGACCTTTACCGGGATTCGCGGGGATTTCTATGGATTGGCACCCATGAGGGGCTTAACCGTTACAACGGGCGTGGATTTAAAGTTTTCCGACATAGGGAACGGGACTCCACCACCTTATACGGGAACCTCGTCTTTGGAATAGTGGAAGACAGTTGGGGAGATATATGGATAGGCACAGAGCTTTGTCTTAATCGCTACAGGCGCCACAGTGATTTATTTGATTACCATTTTCCCGATACGGTAGAGGCAAGACCGATTACCGGAGCTGCCAGGCCTATTTACGCTGATTCTACTTACCTGTGGTACATGAGTTCAGGGGAAGGCTTATGCCGGTTAGATTTCCGCAGTGGCGAAAAAAGCGTTTTTGAGGTCTTCTCCAACTACCGGATTCAGCCTGGCATCTCTGATTTGATATTGCGGGATGATCACGGGCGCTTCTGGTTTCGGGAGGACAGCGGGATGCGATGTTTTGACCCGGCGAACGAGAGTAGTCAGTTTTATTTTTCGAACAGGCCGGATAATTTAGTTGGAGCGCCCGCTCAGGTTCACGCGGCTGTCTTTGATAAGGATGGGATGATGTGGTTAGGGGTAGAGCAAGGCCTGTGGCGCCTGGATACAGCCGAAAGGAAAGTACATGCCACTACTTACGACAATGAGCTTTCCGGCCCCGTATTCCGTATTGCTTCATGCTCTTCGGGAGCTTGGTGGCTGGTTACGGCTTCTGCGGGATTGTGCAGGCTTACGCCTGCTACTGGGGAGCTCGTGGTTTGGAATGATACACCGGACTGTCCGCTGTGTCCACGTCCGGGAAAAGACAGCGATTTGATTGTTGATGAGCAAGGTATTGTATGGGTGAGTATACCGCCTTCCGGATTGAATAAAATTATTCCCTGGCCAAAGCCCTTTAAAAATTACCTGCCGGCCGGCCACACCCATCGCTTCTCCTATGACAATAGCATATTGGCACTGGAAGAATCTGCTGACGGTAAGGTATGGATAGCACTGGCGGATGGGAGGGTATCTGTTTTTGATCCGGAGCAGGAAAGCTCCTGGATATTGCCGGCTTCTCTTGAACCGGCAGATAGCTCTGCTCCTTTCCGGTGTCTGCTGGAAGAGGACGGCGGCCGTATGTGGGGCGGCACTAATCGGGGGCTTTTCTTTTACGATCGACGCGAACAGCAGTGGAAGCAGTTGCTGCTTGCCGGTTCTGTACCGGCAAAGGCTGTCGCCGTCAATGATCTGCTTGAATGGAGCGATAGCCTTTTGCTCGTCGCGGCAGCAGACGGCGTATACAGTATACATTCCGGAAATCTGCATACCCGGCGGATAGAGGTATTCGGAGAGGGGCCTGTTCATGCCCTCGCAGGGAGTAATGCGCAGCAAGTTATGGCCGCAACAGGTTATGAGGGATTCCGCCTCCTCCAGCTGGAACGGAATGGAGATTTTCGCCTGCTGGAAGAAGGTCTGCCCGGGTATCAAATCAATGCTTTTTGGCGTAGTGAAGCAAGGAAAGAATGGTGGCTGGCAACCAATAAAGGCCTGTGTTACCGCCGGGACGGAGAGGAGAGTTGGAACTGCTACCTCCAGCAAGGAGGGCTGGCCAGCGAATATATTCATGCGATACTGGAGGACGAGCAAGGAAATATCTGGGTAAGCACGAACCAAGGCCTGAGCAAGTTCGACAGAACGGCAGAGCAATTTTTCAGTTTCGGCCCGGAAGCCGGCGTGCAGCGTTTCCAGTTTAACAGCCGCGCGGCTTTGAAAGCGCAAGATGGTACTTTTTATTTCGGCGGCGCCAATGGATTCAACCACTTCTTGCCAGCGGCTGTCTTTCTGGATACCGGACCATCGTATCCGGTTTATCTGACCAGCCTGGAAGTCAATGAACAACCTTTTCGCAATCAGGGCTATATTGGCGAACTGGAAAGCCTCCGCCTAAGCTATCGGCAGAATACGCTGTCCTTTGAATTTGTAGCCCTTGATTACCTGAGCCACGGCCATAATCACTACCGGTACCGCTTGCTTGGGCTGAATGAAGCATGGACGGATCTATATCATCAGAATAGGGTGCATTATGGGAAATTACCTCCAGGCAATTATACTTTCGAAGTAATGGCCGCCAATGATCAGATGGTCTGGAACCCCGAAATTCGCAGGTTGAACATCCACATTACGGCTCCCTGGTGGCAACGCTGGTGGGCTGGCCTTTTATTTTTCCTGCTGTTACTGGCGGGTGCTTTGCTTTTTTACCGGTATTGGGTTAAGCGCTCGAATATTCGAAAAGAGGCGCAGCAATTACGGATCCTCGATGAAATCAAAAATCGCTTCATGACCCATATCACCCATGCCTTCCGCACGCCGCTTACGGTGATCACCAAACCGGTTGTCCGGGCTATCCAGGAGGGGCGGTCTCTGGAAAGAGAAGAGCTCGGGCTGATCTGCGAGCACGGTGAACAGCTTAAGTACTTCATTGACGAATTACTGGACCTTCGCAGTATTGAAGCGGCTACTATGGAGGTCAAGTACATTTATGGCGATTTGGTCGAGTACGTACAGTACCTTACCGATGCCTTTCAGGGTCAGGCTTTCGCCAAAAATATTGAGCTGGAATTTCAGGCGGAACAGGATTACCTGTTAATGAATTACGATCGTAAAAAGATCATGCAAATACTGAGCCACCTGCTGAGTAATGCAATTAAATATACGCCGCCGAAAGAACAGGTACTGGTCAGGCTGTCCCGTAAGTCGAACTGGATGAAGTTACAGGTATCGGACCCTGGCCCCGGTATTGATCCTGAAATACTTCCCCGTATTTTTGATAAGTTTTCTCACTCCGATCATGAACAGTATGGGGGGACGGGGATAGGTCTGACTATGGTCCGGGAGTTAACACAGCTGTTAGGTGGAACCGTTAGCGTTGATAGTCAACCGGGGCAGGGTGCCTGCTTTACAATAAAATTACCCATTAAAAAGGGAGCTCCACAGGAAGAAGAGGCGCCCTCCCCGTTTTCTTTGCCGGCCTTCCCTCTTGCCGGTGCAACAAAAGCAGAGAAGGCCGGTGGAACAACGGCCGGCGACAAAATCCTCATCATCGAAGATAATGCTGCGGTAAGGCGATTGATTGCCTACTGTTTGAAGGACCGGTATTCCTTAGCATTTGCTGCCGGAGGTAAAGAAGGACTCGATAAGGCCTTCGGAAAAATTCCCAACCTGGTTCTATGTGATATCATGATGCCCGAAATGAACGGCTACGAGGTGTGCCGCCGCCTTAAGGAAGATGAACGGACGAGTCATATCCCCGTGATCCTACTCACAGCACTGGGCGATACCGATTCCCGGATCAAAGGGCTGGCTGCCGGCGCCGATGCCTATCTGGCTAAACCCTTTGACGACCGGGAGTTGCAGGAACAAGTCAAACAGTTACTCCTTCAGCGCCGGCGCCTGCAGTCTGCATTCCAGCAACAACCGGCCCCTGCCGGTGAACCAAAAAGGTTGCCGGACAGAGTAGAAGAGGACGATCCTTTCCTGCTCCAGTTCAGGGCGATGGTGGAAACAGAATTGGTCAATCCCGATTTTTCGGTTCCTCAACTCTGTAAGGAGCTCGGTATGAGTCACACCCAATTGCACCGGAAATTGAAAGTAATAAGCGGAATGTCAGCTATTCAAATGATCAAGTCGATTCGGATGGAGAAAGCAAAGATATTATTGCAGGATACAGACCTGTCAGTCGGGGAAATTGCCTATAAAATTGGATATAACGACCCTTCTTACTTTGGCCGCGTTTTTGCCAAATACACCGGGAAAACACCTTCCAACTATCGTGATGAGCGCTCTTGAGGAGGTGAAATGAGTATTTTGCAATAAAAATCCGACTTTTTGCAATAAAAGTCTGGATTTGTTGTGTCGGGAAAACCCATATTTGCTGTGAATCTAACCCAAACAAGTGCCCCCATCGGGGTTCTGAGAGAGTGAGTTTTTTACGATTTTAATCCTACCTGCGCCGCGGCAGCGTCTCGATACCCTGAGTCGCTGCCGCTGTCTTTTCTGAATTTTGAAAGAAATTTCCAGTAAGCTTTATTCGGTGGCTGCCTAAATTACAGCGTCAGTGAATTTTTAGAACAATTGATTTTTTAGGCCGTATTCTAAAACTTATACTGCTCCGCAACCTTTCGAACAAATCCTGATGAGATGCGAATGACTAAATTTTGTTCTGAACGCAATACGAGTGAGGAGAATAGCCTGAGGCTATGTGACTGACAAGTAATAACGTGGAGGACAACATTTGATCTTCGCAGGCCATTGTGAATTTATCCGATAGGCTGCTTACTAAAATTAGAAAGTTTAACGGCTTGCAACCAAATGAAAGCAATTGGCTGTTCCCATATGTCCGGTACCCATTTTACCTGGGGTTTTATCCGTTGAGGCTACTGAGAACGGGCAGGGGACAGCCTTTTTTCTGAACTGGGCGAACAGATTTTTTTCAGAGATTTGTCCGGACTCGCCGCAAAGGCTTCCCTCCTTTATACTTTTCTTCTTATTTTTCCTGTCTTGTATTTTTTCTGATATTTTTTTACTAGAGCCATGGATTCACTGCAGCAGATCGTGGAACAGCAAGGTTTTGTTGTGCTCGACGGGGCGCTGGCTACTGAACTGGAGCAGCGCGGCGCCGACCTGGATGACCCCCTGTGGTCGGCCCGGCTTCTGCACACCGCGCCGGATCTGATTCGCCAGGTGCACTACAGCTATTTTGAGGCCGGCGCCGATATAGCCATTACTGCCAGTTACCAGGCCAGTTTTGAAGGTTTTGCCCGCCGGGGAATTTCGGGGGAGGGTACCGTCAGGCTGCTTCGCCGCAGCGTGGAACTGGCGGCGGAAGCCCGGGATCAGTTCTGGCGACAGAGCGCCGGTTCCGCTTCGCGGCAACGCCCCCTGGTGGCAGCCTCCGTGGGGCCATACGGAGCTTTTCTGGCCGACGGTTCTGAATACCGGGGTAATTACGGCTTATCGGTGGAGCAGTTAATCGACTGGCATCGTCCGCGGCTGGAAGCCCTGCTGCAGGCGGGGCCTGACCTGCTCGCCATAGAAACCATCCCTTGTCTGGAAGAAGCGAAAGCATTGTTGATTTTATTGAAAGCATTCCCGCATGCCCGGGCCTGGATCAGTTTCAGCTGTTGCGACGAAGCGCATATTTGCCAGGGACAATCTTTCGTCGATGCCGTCGCCCTGGTTAACACCTCTCAACAGATAGAGGCTGTTGGAATCAACTGCAGCCCTCCGCAATACATCAGCCCCTTACTGGATAGTGCGTGGAACAACACTTCCAAATACCTGCTGGCTTATCCCAATAGCGGCGAGGCCTGGGACGCCGGGCGCCATTGCTGGACCTCAGCCAGCCAACCTTTCGCCTTCGGAGAAGCCGCCGTGCAATGGTACCGGGCTGGCGCCCGTTTGCTGGGAGGTTGCTGCCGGACCCGTCCCGACGATATACGGCGGATGAGAATGGCCCTTCTCGAACACCGGGAGTCTCTTCTGAGTTAAATTAAAAAAAATAATACCCGGGACGGAAGATGCGAAGACTGGGAGGAACGCTTAATTTCCAGTGCTTCCGCAATGTTTCGCTTAGTCTTTACGTGAATTTGGAAAGAGCCGGAAGCCACACCGGGGAAAACGATTTGAATAATGAGTTACACGATAGAAAACGACAGCGCCTTTTATGCCGAAATTAAAAAGGTAGTCGACAGTCAGGCCGATAAAGCCATCGAATCACTGGAGCAGGAACCTGATCTGCATGAGGCCGTACATGAGGCCCGCAAGCGTTGCAAAAAAATACGTGCCGCCTGGCGATTGATGCGCGATGACCTGGGAGAGTCGGCCTATAAAGAACGAAACATTTGGTATCGCGATGCCGCCCGTCTGATCAGCGATATGCGCGACGCCACCGCCGTGATCGAATCGCTGAATATGTTGCGTGACCGTTTTGGTGAAATCATCTATAAAAGCGCCTTCGATGAGGTGGCGCAAATCCTGGAATCGCGCCGAGCCGAATACGTTCCGGACGACGGCAGCCGGCCGGAATTGTTGAAGAAAGTGGCCGACCGCCTTCGCCAGGCTAAGGAGGAAATCAATAATATCGTACTCCAGGACCGCGGTTGGGACGGGGTAGTACACAGCGTTCGCAGAACCTATAAACGAGGCTACAAGGCCTTCCATGCCCTGCGCGACGATCCCTCCTCGGAGGGCATCCACGAATGGCGAAAACGCACGAAATACCTGCGCTACGAACTGCGCCTGCTCAAGCGGGTCTGGCCTGGCATTATCAACCCATGGCGGGATGAGCTGCACGAACTCAGCGACCTGCAGGGCGATCATCACGACTTGCTCGAATTCAAACAAACTCTGGATCATATCCCGGAACTCGAAGGCATCATTCCCCAAACCCTCAAAGCGGTCGCCACCCAATACCAGGAGTGGCTGTTTGAAAAATCCCTCCCGCTGGGACAAAAACTCTACGCCGAAGAACCGGATCATTTTGCCAAGCGACTCCATACCTACCTGAAAGCTTGGGAAAAGGAACCGGTGGAAGCCGTCGATATTGAAGTGGCTTTTGAATGAGAGGAAAAGGTGGCATGTTTCTCACAGCAGAACTACCTGGACCGAATGGCGCGCCTGAAGAAGTGATTCTCCCTTTGCCGTCTTATCCTTGCTGGAATTGATTTAACTGTTCGTTATCGAACACTGCCTGTGCGTCAGCGTACAAAAACACGAAGGAATTAAAGCAAATCTTTGAGAAAGCGCAGTAAATACGGATGATTGAATATTGGCACGGCCCTTGCCTTCCTATGGGTGATCCTGGAAATCACCCGAATTATTTTTTCAGGAAAAGAACTGCAGAAAAACGAGAAGAGAAACCGGAGCCCGTGATTCAAAACATCGCCTCAGAACAAACACCAGAAATCACCCGGCTATCAGACTTTACCAAACGCTGTTTTCAATCCGGCTTCCTGTTTCTGCTTCGAGAAAACTGAAATCACCCGAATTTTTGTGACTAATTGCCGGTTGTTTCCGACTAAGAAGTAGTGCGCCGGTGATCAGCAAAGCGTTAGAACTTTTCCGGTATTGCACTTATTCCTGTAACTATTCCAAACAAACGACAGTACACAAGATAACGAGGCTTTCAATATGAGCATGGACAAGAAGATAAAAAAGAACAGATTCAACATTAAGAAAATCGGGCTGTACACGGTGGCCATCGCCGCTCTGGGCGTCCTGATTTCCGCCATCCTGCGCGATGCGGGCACTTCCCGTCTTAATGTGCAAGGCGAGCGCCTGCTGACCGACACCATTAACGAAGGAGTTTTTAAAGAATACATCACCCTTTTCGGCACCGTAGAGCCGATCAAAACCGTATACATTGACGCGGTGGAGAGCGGCCGTATCGAGGAAATATTTGTAGAAGACGGCAGTATGGTCGAGGAAGGACAACAAATCATGCGCCTGTCTAATCCCGACCTGCAGCTCCAGGTGCTGAATCAGGAAGCCCAGATCATTCAACAGATCAACGCTATCCGCAGCAACGAGGTACTGCGGGAACAACAGTCACTCAACTTGCGTGAACTGGCTTTGAATATCGATTTCCAAATTGACCTGTTTGACGATCGCACTCGTCGAAATAAGGAGCTCTTCAGTGAAAAAGTAATCTCTCAGGTGGACTATGAAGAAACAAAAGCGGAATACGAGCACCTGCTGCGCCGCCGGGATCTGCTTATTGCCACGATTCAAAAAGACAGCCTGGCCAATGCTTTGCAGGAAAATCAGATGAAAACAACACTCGATCTGATGGAACGCAACCTGAAGGTAGCCAAGCAGAGCCTTGATCACCTGACGGTGCGTGCCCCGATCAGCGGCCAGCTTTCCTCCATGGATTCGGAAGTGGGCGAGCTGATCACGGAAGGCGCTCGTATCGCCCAGATGGACGTGCTCGACGATTATAAACTCCGCGCCCGCGTCGATGAGTTTTACATCTCCCGTGTTTTCCCTCAACAGGAGGGCTCCTTTACCATGAACGGGCAAACCTACAATCTGCGCATCAAGAAAATATACCCGACGGTAACCAACGGCGCCTTTGAGGTCGACCTGGTCTTTACCGGCGAACGTCCTGAAAATATCAAACGTGGACAGACCATCTCCCTGAAACTTTCACTCAGCGATGAAACCCAGGCCACCTTGCTGGCCAAAGGCGGCTTCTATCAGTCGACCGGCGGCAACTGGGTTTACATCGTCGGGAAAGGAACCGATGTAGCCCATAAGCGCGATATCCGGATCGGCCGTCAAAATCCTAACTACTACGAAGTGATCGACGGCCTGCAACCCGGCGATGTAGTGATTGTCTCTAGCTATGAGAACTTCGGGGATAAGGATGAGCTGGTGTTGAAGTAACCTTTAAATGAAAATCACCTGAAATAATTATTTCAAGATTTCGCAGGCGCTGCTGCCCTGCACCACAAACCATTAACGATCATGATTCGCACCAAAAGTCTCACTAAAGTTTACCGCACCGAAGAGGTGGAAACGACTGCCCTCAACAATGTGGATGTAGAAATCAAGGAAGGTGAGTTCGTCTCCATCATGGGGCCTTCCGGATGTGGTAAGTCCACCTTGTTAAATATAGTCGGTCTGATCGATAATCCTTCCGGGGGAGATTATCACTTCCTGGATCATGAAGTATCCAATTATTCAGAGCGCAAACGCTCGCAGCTGCGGAAGAACAACATTGGCTTCATCTTTCAGAGCTTTAACCTCATTGATGAATTGACGGTGTTTGAAAACGTGGAACTGCCGCTCATTTACACGAAAGTGAGTTCCAAGGAACGTAAAGAGCGAGTAGAAGAGGTGCTGGAAAGGATGAATATGATGCATCGTAAAAATCACTTTCCGCAGCAGCTCTCCGGCGGTCAGCAGCAGCGCGTCGCCGTCGCCCGCGCTATCGTCAACAACCCCAAGCTGATCCTGGCTGATGAACCTACCGGTAACCTCGACAGCGCCAACGGCAACGACGTGATGAAAACCCTGGTCCATCTCAATAACGAAGGCGCTACCATCATCATGGTGACGCACTCCCAGTACTGCGCCGAATTCGGCAACCGCATCATCCGCCTGCTCGACGGGCAGGTCGTCACCGAGAATATGGTGGCCAAGCAGATGCTGTAAGGATGGAAAGTTGATAGGTTGAAAAGTTGACGGGGTGACCGTTGGCAGGTGCGGTTAACCTTTCAAACCGCCGACCTTTCAACTGCCAACTCTTCAACCGCCAACTTTTAAATCACCCGACATGAAACCCAGTGACCTTAAAGTCGCGTTGCGGAGCCTCCTCCGCAACCGCTTCCACTTTTCACTTAATCTGCTCGGGCTGACGCTTAGCCTGACGGCAGTCCTGTTTATCGTACTTTACCTCTACCGGGAACTCACCTTCGACAATTTCCACGCTGATGCCGACCGCATCTACCGGGTGGTCGAGCAGCAAAGCTCTCCGTCGGGCGGGGATCAGCGGATTGCGCAGGTTTCCTTCAATGCATCAACGGGTGCAAGGGAGGAGGTTGCCGGGGTAGCCGACGCCTTCAAAATGTTGCAGCTGGGCCGTGTTCTGCTGACCAATGAAGAAAACCGGAAAACGGCCTATGAGCACTACATTGCCGCAGAGCAGCATCTGTTCGATGTACTGACTTTTCCGCTGGAAAGTGGCGATCCGCAGAGTGCCCTCAAGGAACCTGGGTCGGTCGTACTCTCTCATGGTTTGGCAAAGCGCCTCTTCAGCGATACAGATCCAATAGGTAAAGTGCTTCAAACCGATCGCGGGCAGGAATTGACGGTAACCGGGGTTTTCGCTCCTATTCCGGAAAACTCTCATCTCGACTTTCCGGCGCTGATGTCTCACAGCACCTTGAAATCAGCACCCTGGTACGATAAAATGGCTTCCACCGACTGGCGATCCAACAACTGGCTGACTTATCTCAAGCTGGAGGAAGAAGCCAATCCGGAGCTTGTGGAAGAGGACCTCAACGAGCTGATTCTAGCGCGCAGCACCGAGGATGAAAAAGAGGCGTACAGCTATTTTGAGTTGCAGTCCCTACGGGATTTTCATTTCTTCTCTCAGGGGGTTCAAAGCGATTACAACCGGGGGAAAAGCGGCATCACCTATGTGTATCTTTTTGGTGCGGTCGGTTTGTTTATCCTTTTCATTGCCTGCATAAACTACATCAACCTGATGACGGCTCGCTCCAGCCGGTACGGTAAGGAAGTGGGGGCGACGCGCCGGCAATTGATCGGGCGCTTTCTGTCGGAGAGTTTTATTTAAAAAATACGCCGGTCCCCAGATCGTACAGATTCTCGACAAAACCATCGAAGAGGTGGAGGCCACCGGCCAGGGTGTCTGGTATACACTGCAACCGTTACAGGACATTCACCTCACCTCCAATCGCATTGCAGAGCTGGAGACCAACAGCGATATCAAATACGTGTATATTTTCTCCAGTATCGCTCTGTTCATCCTGCTGATTGCCGGCATCAACTTCATGAACCTGGCCACGGCCCGCTCTTCGAACTGCGCCAAAGAGGTGGGCGTACGAAAAACGCTGGGAGCGATCAAATCCGACCTCATCGGTCAGTTTCTCACCGAATCGACGCTAATGAGCCTGATCGCTTTTGTGCTGGCGATGGGCATCGCCGGTCTTGGGGTCCATTACTTTGGATCCTTGTTGGGGACGGAGCTGAATCTACCTTATGCCGATCCGCTATTTTGGGGAGGTTTGTTGATCGGGGCGCTCCTCCTAGGCTTACTGGCGGGGGTTTATCCGGCTTTTTACCTTTCGGCTTTCCGGCCCGTGGATACCCTCAAAGGCAAAATTCGCGCGGGCATGCGCAGCGGCATCTTTCGCAACGGACTGGTGGTCTTTCAGTTTGTCATCTCCATCTTTCTAATTATCGGCACCCTGGTCATCAATCAGCAGCTGAATTTTATCCGGCATAAGAAGCTGGGCTTCGACCGCGAGCAGGTGCTGCTCCTGCACGATGCTTATGCGTTGGCGGGGCAGCGCGAGTCTTTCAAACAGCAGATGGAGCAGCTGCAGGAAGTGCGTTCGGCCTCTTTCAGCAGCTACCTGCCGGTGCGCTCCTCCCGTTCCGACAATACCATGTGGCCGGAAGGCAAAATGACAGAGACTAATTCCGTCTCCACCCAGATGTGGACGGTCGATCATGATTATATCCCCACCCTGGGTATGAAACTGGTGGCAGGCCGTAATTTCTCCCCCGATATGCCCACCGACTCCAACGCCGTCATTCTCAACGAACGGGCCGTATCGCTCTACGGTTTCGATGAACCCATCGGTAAGCGCATCAGCACCTTCGACGGGCCGCCGAACCAGGATATGAGTAATATTGTGACCTACCATGTGATCGGTTTGGTCCAGGATTTTCACTATGAATCGCTGCGCGAAACCGTTGACGCGCTGGGGCTGTTCCTGGGCCGTTCCTCTGGTTATCTGGCCGTCCGCTACCAGTCTGACAATCCCGGCGCCCTGATCCGCCGGGTGGAATCAGAGTGGCGCGATATGGCTCCCGGCCAGCCTTTCAGCTATTCCTTCCTCGACGAACGCTTCGAGTCCATGTACGAGGCCGAGCAACGCACGGGGGGCATTTTTCTGCTCTTCGCCGGCCTGGCCATCTTCGTAGCCTGTCTGGGGCTCTTCGCCCTGGCGACCTTGACGGCTGAGAAACGTACCAAGGAGATCGGCGTTCGCAAAATAATGGGAGCTTCGCCTTTTGATATTTTCACCTTGCTGTCGAGCGAATTCACCAAATGGGTGGCGCTGGCCTACCTCATCGCCCTGCCGATCGGTTACTATTTCGCCCGCCAGTGGCTGCGCGATTTCGAGTACCAAACCAATTTGCCGTTATGGATCTTTCTGGCGGCGGCGCTGATCGCCCTGGCCATCGCGCTGGTGACGGTGAGCACGCAGGCGATCAGGGCGGCGTGGCGGAATCCGGTCGAAGCCCTTCGTTACGAGTAGCGAAGGGTGGAGACCCGTCGGGTGGAG
The DNA here is from genome assembly GCA_964632995.1 of uncultured Saprospiraceae bacterium. Lineage (GTDB taxonomy): Bacteria > Bacteroidota > Bacteroidia > Chitinophagales > Saprospiraceae > CAZWDL01. The sequence continues at coordinate 20,444 of CAZWDL010000059.1, read as the reverse complement.
GCGCTGCGGTATGAGTGATATTTACGAAACCTTCGAGGGTGTACGTATTTAACGTGAAGTTGTACCTTAAAATTAGTTTAGTTTAGTTTAGGGCTTCGCCCTTCCTACGGACCGTCCGGTCGGACTCGCTGTGTAGAAGTTTAGTAGATCTGAAACCGGGAATCTCTTTTCAGATCTACTAAGCGACGTGCGATTAATAACTGGACTTTGGAAGCCAGATGCCGGATTTCAGATCCCAGACGGCAAGTCATTGATAATCAAAAGTGTAGTAGATTGTTTTTCCTGGCCAGGCTCTGATACAGAATAGTTGTAAAGCTTTGATAATCAAAGATAAGCGATCTGGCGTCCAGCATCTGATGTCTGGCGTTTAAAGTCTAGTCAAAGAAAGAAGAGTTAACACGCTCTAATCTTTTTCTTCCTCCAGCGCCCTTAACCTCTGCACCAGCGGCGGATGGGAATAGTTGACAAAAACATAAGCCGGATGGGGCGTGAGATTGCTCAGCGTATTGAGGTGCAGTTCGATGAGCGCAGAGCCGAGGGATTCGGCGTCATAGGTTTCTGCGGCAAACCGGTCGGCCTGATACTCGTGGCGGCGGGAAACGATATTCATTCCGATGCCGAGTAGTGTGGAGATCGGGCTATAAAGCAGGCCGAAAGCCAGCAAATTGAGATGGATCGCCAGTTGATCGCCCCCTAACGCCAAGGAAAGTTCGGGGCTATCGATGAATAGACTGAGGATGAACAGCATAAGCCCCGTCTGCAATATGCCAAGTACCAATCCGGTTATAATGTGCTGCTTTTTATAGTGACCCACTTCATGCGCCAGGACGGCCACGAGTTCTTTCTGCTTCAGCTGCTCGATCAGCGTGTCAAACAGCACTACCTTCTTACGCTTGCCGAGCCCGGAGAAAAAGGCATTGGCTTTGCTGCTCCGGCGTGAGCCGTCCATGACCAGGATATTGGTGAGGGGAAATTCCACCTTTTGGGCATAGTTCTCAATAGCCTTCCGGAGTTCATCATCCTCCAGAGGAGTCAGCTTGTTGAAAATGGGCAGCAACCAGCTGGTGTAAAACAGGTTCATCACGATCATGAATACCGTGGCGAATACCCAGAACCAGATCCAGAAGCCCTGCCCGAGTTCCTGCACCAGCCAGAGAAATACGGCCAGCACCCCGCCTCCAATGATTATGCTTAGTAAGTAGCCTTTTAATTTATCCATCCAGAAGGTAGCCACCGTAGATTTATTGAAACCAAAGCGCTCTTCGATGCCGAAGGTTTGGTAAAGCTGAAATGGCAGTGAGAGCAGGTCGCTCGCAAAACCCAGAACTCCGAAATACAGCAGCGGTAGTAAAATAAAATGATCCGTGACCTGCCGCAACTGAGCGTCCAGCCATCCGAAGCCCCCGCTCAGCAGCAGGAAAAGGATGAGAACCAGGCTCAGGACCGATTCCATCCAGCCGAGCCGGTAATTGGCCCGGTGGTAAGCATGCGATCGCTCGTATTCCTCGGGATCAACCTCGCCTTCCACCTCTTCGGGAACGGTCAAATCATGGCTGCGCATGTTCAGCCAGCTCAGAACCCGCCCCAGTATCCAGGAGGCGAGAAAAATAATGATGATCAGCGTTAATATCAATTCTGGACTCATGGTGCAAAAATAACTAAAGCTTATGGAAGTAAGGGATTGGAAGCGGGTTAATACTTTAGCTCTAGTTTCTTCTGCTGGCATAACCCACCTTGCTGACTTATCTCCAGATGCAACTCTTTCCCAAAGATTTTCTCCTTAAACCAGTAACCAAAACTAATCCAACCAGGTTTCCACCTAAAAACCCGACTGACCTATGTTCCGCAACTACCTGAACACCGCCCTCCGCAACCTGTGGAAAAGCAAGCTCTATTCCTCCATCAACATCGGTGGCCTGGCGCTGGGCATGGCTGTGGCCGTTTTGATTTTACTCTACGTAAAAAATGAGCTTAGCTATGACCAGTGGCTGCCCGCTAAAGATCAGCTCCACCGCGTTTACCGGCAGTGGGAAAGCGGTAACAGCACAGGATGGACTCCCGACCCGCTGGCCGAACAATTAGTTGCCGACTTCCCCGAAGTGGCCCAGGCCGCCGGTCTCTCTGCTGCCGGGGAGACGATGATGGAGTACCGGAATAATAAAATTTTCGTTGAGGAGGTGGCGATGGTCGACAGCACCTTTTTTGACGTGATCGCGTTGCCTTTCCGCTACGGCCGCCGCCTCGACGCGCTGGAGGCGCCCAATGCCGTTGTACTCTCCCAAGAAGTAGCTGAAAAATTCTTCGGTCCGGCCGATCCGGTGGGCGAGACGTTGCGCTTCAACGATGAGCGTGACCTCGTCGTCACCGGCGTCCTGGCCTCCATGGGCAATACGCACCTTCCCTACCAGGTGTACACCCGCTATACCTGGGAAGCGCCAAACTGGAACTCGAACAATCGCACGACCTACCTCAAAGTACACGAACAGACTCATATAAAAGGTCTGGAAGAAAAAATCACTCATCTCATTAATCAGTTCAAGCTCGCAGAGTGGGAAGAGATCGGCATCGAACCCGGGCCCAATGAACTGCCCCTGTGGCGCTTGCAGCCGGTGGCGGATATGCATCTGCACTCGGCTGACATCGGTTTTACTGGCGAATCGGGTGATATCAAATACATATACATTTTCGCCTTCATTGCCTTCATCGTGCTGCTCATCGGCGGCATCAATTACGTCAACCTGTCGACCGCCCGCGCCACCGGACGCGCCCGGGAGGTGGGCGTTCGCAAAGCGACGGGCGCCCGCCGCGGGCAGCTCATCGCGCAGTTTTTAGTAGAAACAATCGTACAGGCCTTCGTTGCATTGTTAATAGCCGTGGCGCTGGTGGAGTTGTTCCTGCCTGGCTTCAACCAGATCGTGGACCGGGAGCTGGCCTTCCTCGCGGGCGACTGGTTGTTCTGGGTGCTGCCCCTTCTGGGACTCACCATATTGGTAGGAATGCTCGCCGGCGCCTATCCGGCGCTGGTCATGTCTTCCTACCGGCCGGTCAAAGTGCTGAAGGGACTGGTACGCGGCAGGGGAGGAGAGGCCTTCCGCCGCGGGCTGGTGGTGATCCAGTTCTCGATGTCGGTCGTCCTGGTTATCGTCATGCTGTTTATCTACAAGCAGCTCAATTACATGATGTCTCAGGACCTGGGCTTCGCCGGCGATCAGGTGCTGACCGTTTCCTTTAATACCGATGAGGGTTATCGCAAACTGGAGGGGATGCAGGAGGCCTTTCTCAGCATTCCCGGAGTGAAAGCAGTTACCTCGGCTTCCCGCATGCCGGGTCATGGCTATCCCGACTGGTCTTTCGAAATAGAGGGCCGGGAAGAGATGGTGTACCCACGCGTGCTCTTCGTCGATGAGCACTACGATAATGTACTGGGACTCAACATGGCCGAAGGGCGCTTTTTCTCCAGCGATCACCCCTCGGATACGGCGGGCGCCTACGTCGTCAAACGAGGCCTTCATCCGGGAGTACAACATCGAAGATCCCTTTTCGGCAAAGATTAAGTTCACCCACCACGACGAATACAGCCGAATCATCGGAGTAGTCAAAGACTATCACTTTCAGAGCCTCGACCGCCGCATCCGGCCCCTGTTGATCGGCGCCGGCAACAACGACAATTATGCCGGACTGCTGTTGTCGGCGAATGATTTATCCGGTACACTGGCTGCGGTAGAGCGAATGTGGCGGCAGGTTGAACCTGTCCATCCCATGCGCTCTTCCTTTCTGGACGAGGATTTTGCCGGCCTGTATGAGGAGTACCGCCGCTTCGGGCAGGCCTTGCTATACGCCACCGTCCTGGCTATTCTGGTCGCCATCCTCGGACTGTTTGGCCTGGCCACCTACGCCGCGGTGGCGCGCACCAAGGAGATCGGGGTGCGCAAAATAATGGGGGCCTCGGTCCAGCAACTCAGTTTGATGCTGGTCAAAGACTTTATCCGTTGGGTATTGCTTGCCAGCCTCATTGCTATTCCTGTGGGCTACCTGCTGGCCGGCCGCTGGCTGGAGGATTTCGCCTACCGGACGGAGCTGTCGGCCCTGCCCTTTATCCTTGCGGTCTGCTTCGCCCTGCTCATTGCAGCGCTGACGGTGAGTTTCCAGGCAGTGCGGGCGGCGGGGCGCAATCCGGTCGAGGCCCTTCGCTATGAGTAGGGAAGGGCGGAGACGCTGCGGTATGAGTGACGTTTACGAAACCTCCATAGGTGTATGTGTTTAGCGTCAAGCTCTACCTTTTAAACTTCCTTAAAAGGTAAAGCTTGACATTAAAAACGCACCAGAATCACTGAAACCATGATCAAGAATTATTTAAAGATCGCCTTCCGCACCCTCCGGAAGAACAAACTCTTCACCGGCATTAACACGATAGGCCTGGCGGTGGCCATCGGTGCCGGTCTCATCCTTCTGCTGACGGCCTTTTTCCAGCTTTCCTTTGATCGCTTCCACGAGGACGCCGATCAAATCTACCGCGTGTACTGGGAGGAATACAAAACCTCCGGGGTCAACCGGGTGGCCATCATGCCCGCGCCCTTTGCGGAGGCGCTGCTCGAGGAATCGCCCGAGGTACAGCACGCCGTTCGCTGGGCCGGTGGCGGCGGAAGTATTGAGCGAGGAGATGAGGTGATGCGGGTGAATCTGCGCTACGCCGATCCGGGATTTTTCAAAGTCTTCTCATTCCCCCTGTTGAAGGGGGATGCCGAAAGTGTTTTGTCCGGTCTCAACAGCGTCGTGCTTTCTGAAAAAGTAGCCGCCCAGTTGTTTGGCGAGCAAGACGCGATGGGCAAAACCGTTGCGGTGAAGCGGCGCGGGGCCGGCGAGCTGAACTTGACGGTAACCGGAATCATCAGTGACCCTCCGCCGAATTCTACGTTGGATTACGGAATGCTTACCCGTTTTGAGAACAGCCCCAACTATGCCTCCAATCGCGATTCCTGGGACAATGTATTTCTGGAAACTTTCGTGCAGTTGCATCCGGAATCCATGCCGGCTGATTTGGCGCCGCGGCTGAAACGCCTCGTTAATCAGTATCAGAATGAATCCGTCGCCCAGCTCAGGCGCGACGGCGCCGTTCCCGACGCCGACGGGGAGGTGATGCGTTATCAGTTGCAGCCGCTGGCTGATCTGCACTTCGACACCGCCGTGGAGCGCGGGGGCCTTAGCAAGGCTTTTCCCTATGCGCTGATCCTGATCGCAGTCCTGATTCTGGCCATTGCGAGCATCAACTTCGTCAACCTCACGCTGGGCAGTTCTCTGCGGCGTGCCACGGAGGTGGGCGTGCGCAAAGTGATGGGCGCCAGCCGCCGTCAGTTGGTCCTTCAGTTCTTCGGCGAATCGCTGCTGATGATCGGCGTGGCGTTGATCATCGGCCTGGCATTGACCCAGTGGCTGTTACCTGAATTCAATGCACTCTTCGACTTACCGCTCCGGTTGAATCATCCGCACCTTTTGCCGGCGCTAGCGGCCGTGGTCCTCTTCATCGGACTGGCAGGCGGCGCCTATCCGGCCTTCGTCCTCTCCCGCTTCGAGGCATCGACCGTATTGCGGGGCGGCACGAACTTCCAAAAGCCGGGGCGCCTGCGCAATCTGCTGGTGCTGTTTCAGTTCACCTTCTCGGTATTGCTCATCGCCTGTACCATCATCGTCGGGCAACAGCTTAACTACCTGCGCAACAAACCGATGGGCTTCAATAAGGAGCAGGTTATCAGCATTCCGCTCAGCAGCGAGATCGAACCCCGCCCCACGCTGAACCGCCTGCGCAACGAGCTGTCCAGTCGCCCGGAAATTCTCCACATAAGCGCCGCCTATCGCAACCTCGGTCTGGGACGCGACGGGAGCAGCGTCAACTCCATTATCGGTTTTACCCAGAACGAACGCGAAGTACAGACCCATTGGCAACCTGTCGATTACGACTATATCGAAACGATGGGTATGAACATTGTCGCCGGCCGGAGCTTTGAACGCGGCCGCTCGACCGATAGCACCACAGCCATCGTCATCAACCAGACATTCGCCAAAAATCTGGGACTGGAAGAACCGGTAGGGAAGGTATTGGACATGGAACCCAAACGCGAAATCATTGGCGTGGTACAGGATTTTCACTTCCAGTCGCTCGCCACTCCGGTGGCGCCGGTCTCCCTGACCATCGATCCGGAGTGGCCGCTCAACTATATCGTCGTGCGCGTGCGCCCGGAGCGGCCGGCGGAAACAATGGCTTTGCTGGAAAATATCTGGAATCGACTGCATCCGAAGACGCCCTTTATGGGCTCCTTCCTGGATGAAAACGTCAATCGTTTATATGAAACAGAAGCCAAAATGGGCAAACTATTTACCAGCGCCTCAGTACTGGCTATTGTCCTGTCCTGTCTCGGCCTTTTTGGCGTCAGCCTGCTGGTCATCACCCTGCGCACCAAAGAGATCGGTATCCGTAAAGTGCTGGGCGCTTCTCTCGCTCAGATCATCGGGTTGGTCACCGGCGATTTCCTCAAGCTGGTCGGCGTCGCCGTGCTGCTGGCTACCCCCGTCGCCTGGTGGGCTATGCGCGAGTGGCTGTCGAGCTACGCCTACCGCATCGAGATTCAGTGGTGGGTGTTTCTGCTGGCCGGCATCCTGGCGGCGGCCATCGCCTTCCTCACGCTTAGCTGGAACTCGATGCGGGCGGCGCGTAGTAACCCGGTGGAAGCGCTTCGCGACGAATGATTAATCGCTGCCCCACCGAGGCAGCTGGTTTAGGAGTTGAGAAGTTCAGGCCGGGAAATACCGGATTGTAACCGGGCTACAGACTGAGCGTTTACGATGATCAGCCCTGAGGTTCCGCTAAACTTCTAAACCAGGGAGCCGGGCATCCGGCTCCCGTCTAAACTTCTAAACTCCAGTTGGAGAGATCACCCAAATTATACACACCATGCTTAAAAATGCCTTACTCACCGCCCTCCGCAGCCTGCTGAAAAGGCGCGGCTACACTTTTATGAACATCGCCGGCCTGGCCATAGGCCTGACCTGCTTTGGCTTTGTATCCGTTTGGGTACAGGAGGAACGCAGCTACGACGACTTTCACGAGCACAGCGAGGAGATCTACCGCGTAGCCGGTCGGGTGCAAACCGATGCCGAAACCTTCGGACAGGCAGTGACCTGCCCGCCGATGGCCGGCGCTTTGGAAGAGGAATACCCCGAAGTTGTCGCGGCTACCCGCCTGGATATAAACGATGCCATCGTGCGCTATCGCGATCAGCAATTTAAAGAAGATGGATTACTGTTTACCGATCCCTCTTTTTTCGAGGTTTTCAGCTTCGAAATGCTGCAGGGCGATCCGGCGACGGCGCTGAGCGAGCCCTACAGCGTGGTACTCACCGAGTCGATGGCGAAGAAATATTTCGGCGACGTCAATCCCGTTGGGGAGGCGTTGACGATCTACCTCTACGATCCGGGGCAGGAGGGGCGCCCCTACCAGGTAACGGGTATCGTTGCAGACCCACCGGAGAACTCGCACTTTGATTTCCAGTTGCTGGGTTCCTTCAGTACGGCCTACTCCGCCTATGATTGGTTATCGGGGCCGGATGCCTGGTTTGCCAATTTTGTCTACACTTACGTACGCTTATCAAAGGAAACTTCTGCTGCTTTCCTGGAAGAAAAGCTGCCGTCCTTTGCCGAAAGGCATATGGGCGAGGCGATGGATGAATACAATATGCACTATACCTTCACTTTACAGCCGCTGGAGGACATCTATCTCCAATCGGATCTGCGCTATGAGATCGGAGCCACCGATGAGGCGGGCTATTTGCCCATCTTTACCCTGGTGGGGCTGTTTATCCTGCTGTTGGCCTGCATCAATTATGTGAACCTGGCCACTGCGCGTTCGGGTGAGCGGGCGCAGGAGATCGGGATGCGAAAAATCCTCGGGGCGCGTCGCGGGCAGCTGCACTGGCAATTTCTGGCCGAATCCCTCATCGTGGCGCTGGCGGCTGTAGGAATGGCCTTCATCCTGATGGAGATTCTACGTCCGGCGTTCTATCGCATGACCGATTATCCGGAGTTAGCCTTATTCACGCCTTGGCTGATCACGGTCATGCTCGGGGCGGCGGTATTGTCCGGACTGCTGGCGGGTGCTTATCCGGCCCTGCTCATTTCCGCGAATCGGCCGCTGGCTGCCTTGCAGGGACTGGCGGTAGGCCAGCGTTCTACCGGTTGGGTGCGTCGCGGGTTGGTGGTCTTCCAATTTTCCATCTCCACCGGTCTGATTGTAGTGGTACTCACGGTTACCGCCCAGATGAACTATATTCAGGAAAAAGACCTGGGCTTTGACAAAGAAAACCTGTTCATCTTGCGGGTCAATGGTTATGATGAGGTGATCGAGGGCTATGAGGCCTTTCGCTCCGACTTGTTGTCGATGCCAGGTATCGAAGGGGCGGCGCGATCGAATTCATTAATCGTTGGCGGATTGAGTAACGGCCGGATCGAAACGGTGAATGAAGCCGGGGAACCGCGATCTTCAAGTATCTACCGCCTGGGTTTTGACGCGGATTTTCTCGACGTTTATGATATCCAGTTGATGGCCGGCCGGGATTTTTCGCGCGACTACGGCACGGACTCGACGGCGGCATTTCTCGTCAATCAATCGACCCTGGCTACCTTCGGCTGGCCCGATGCTGAGGCGGCAATCGGCAAGCCTGTCCAGATGGGCGACACCCGTGGCCAAGTCGTCGGGGTCGTGGATAATTTTCACTTTAGCTCCCTGCACGAGTCCGTACAACCTGTGTTGATGTATCCCAATACGGGCAACTTCTCTCGCATCACGCTGCGCAGCCGCCTCGATCCGTCCGCAACGGTAGATCGCGTGGAGCAAATCTGGGAAAAGCATTTCCCGCAAGCGCTCTATGACTACGCCTTTTTCGAAGGCGAATTGCTGGAGCAGTACGAAGCAGAGCAGCGCTTCGGGCGTTTGTTTAGCTGGTTTTCAGGTTTGTCACTTTTTATTGCCTGCCTCGGACTCTTAGGCCTGGCGGCTTTCAGCGCGGAACGCCGAGCCCGGGAGATCAGCATTCGCAAAGTGCTGGGTGCTTCGGTCACACAAATCATCGGATTACTCAACCGGGATTTTCTCACGCTGGTGCTGTTGGCCTTATTGCTGGCAACCCCCGTCGCCTGGTATGCCATGAATCGCTGGCTGGACAACTTCGCTTACCACGTCACTTTCCAGTGGTGGATACCGGCGCTGGCCGGAGCGGCGGCGATCGGGCTGGCGCTGTTGACGGTCAGTGTACTGTCGCTGCGCGCGGCTAATGTCAACCCGGTGGATCATTTACGGGACCAGTGAGGGGGGACAAAGTCGGAAGTGGGAAGTCGGAAGTGGGAAGTTTTACCCGTCCCGAACGGAGTGAGGGCGGGCGGAAGCGGGAAGGATTGTTCCGTGGAATGGTCACTTTACGAATTCCATGGGGTTTACCCCGTGGAATAGTCGCTTCGCGAATTCCACGGGGTAAACCCGCCCAGGCTACGGAGCGGGATGGGCGGGCGGTAATGCCTTGCACTGTTCCACCTTGTGCTGAAACTATCCTTCCCGAACACGATTACCGAAGAATCTGTGGAGGATTCAATCTTGAGTCTACTCCGAAAAAGTCTTTTTTTGTTGCTCAGAGTTTCACAGAGGAGACACGGAGAATCACAGAGATGACAATCAATCAATTAACTCATTTCATCTCTGCGTAATTCTACTTTTCGGAGTAAACTCATTCTCCAAATCTTTCCTTAATCTCATACCTGCTCCACTCCGCAGCCAGGTCATCACACATCACATTACCCTTATTCAAAGCCTTCGAGTGAGCAATGTCGACAAGAGAAAGTTGGCCCTCCTTCTCGGCTTTGATCAAGACCTCTCCACTGGGATCGATGATTTGGCTTTCGCCCCGGAATTCGGCCACGATACCCCCGGCCTGCTCCCTTCCCGTCCGGTTGGCGACGATGCAGAAGACGCGGTTTTCCATCGCCCGTACGCGCATGATATCCAGGGTCCAGGGGCCCCCAAAGTTGGCGGGCTGACAGATCACTTGTACCCCCCGGCGTACGAGCAGGCGGAACAGTTCGGGGAACCAGGCGTCGAAGCAGGTGACGATGCCCGTCTTGATGCCATTGATGTCGAACACCGCAATAGTGTTGCCGGGGTCGAAGTAGTCTTTTTCCAGGCGGGTCAGATGTCGTTTGCGTTGTTTGCCGAGCAGCCCTTCCCGGCTGACGGCGATGCCGGTGTTGTAGATGCGGTCGTCTACAAGTTCGGGAACTGTTCCAATTAATGCGTCCGGTTGATTTCGGGTTTGGAGGATTTGCCGCAGGTCAGCCACCGCCTGCTCCAGTGGGTATTTTTTGGTGAAAGCCAGTAATTGATCGCGGTTGTCGAATAGATAGCCGCTGGTGAACAACTCGGGCAGGACGATCAGGTCGAACTCGGTCTCTCGCAACTTATCGTGGATGTATCTGAGGTTGGCGGTGTAGTCATGTTGCCTTACGGCAAACTGAAGGAAGCCGGTTTTCATAGGTCAGGTTGTGTTGAAAACGGTAAAATGAGAAAAATATTCAGAAGCCGCCAGCCTATCGCCAAATGCCTTTCGAAGGACGGACGATTGATATTATTCCTATATTACGTCTATAATTGATCATGTCAAATCAGTGTGTGATTCATGCTCTTCCAGTTTAACTTCTACAGTTCCCTTCTGCTGTTGGCCTTTCTCCAGGGTATCCTCTACGCCGGATTACTGGCCTGGCGCGCTTACCGGGAGGAACGGCGTTCCGACGCCTGGCTGGCCGTTCTGTTACTGCTCTGCTGCATCGATATCGCCAACTGGATGCTGGGCTTCGCGCACTGGTACGACGCGCGCGACTGGCACACCACCTTTATGTTTTACTTCCCCTGGGATCTGCACTTGTTCATTGGTCCGGCTATTTACTTTTACTTTCACTCGCTGACCAATCCGGACTTCCGGCTGGAGCGGCGACACTATGGTTTTTTACTGCCCGGTGCATTCCTGTTACTGCTTTATCTTGGCGCTTTTACGGCAGATATCGTCGTGGGCAAATGGTGGCTGGACCGGCCGCTGGATGGGTTTTATGGTACCAGGGGTCCTTACGGCCAGTTGAGCATTCCGCTAATCAGCGAGCCCTGGTTTGAAATCGGCTGGATCTTTTTCTTTCTGATCCTGACCATACGCAGCTATCGCCGGTATCAGGTTTATATCCGGGAACACTTTTCGGATACCGGTGCCATTGCCTTTGTGTGGTTGCGGAACCTGCTCATCGCGATTACGGCGGTAATCAGCCTCGTCGCCGTCGTTTCGCTTACCGACGCCTGGATCATTCCCCTGGATTACGATCAGTTCTGGTTCGGCTATCTGGCCGTGGCAGTTATGATTTACTATCTGAGTATTGCCGGCCACACGGCGGCGCTTCGCGTTAAGGTCATACTGGATTTTTCCCCGGAAACGGCCGTTGAAGAGGAAGCGAAATTGGCCTCCCCCGGTGAGGATGATGAACTGGAACATTGGCGGGCGCGCATCCTGGAGTACGCCGACCGTGAATCGCCCCACCTTCGCCCCAACCTGACGCTGCGGGAAATGGCGGCGGAGCTGGAGACCAACCCTTCGGTTCTCTCGCGCCTGATCAATCGGGGCTTTGATCAGAATTTCAACGACTTTATCAACGCCCGCCGGGTGGAAGCCGTGAAACAGCGCATGCAGAAGTCGGAAAGCCGACAGCGTACCTTGCTTGCCCTCGCCCTCGATTCCGGATTTAATTCCAAAGCCACCTTCAACCGCGCCTTCCGGAAATTTACCGGGCAGTCGCCCTCGGCATACTGGCGGGAATTGCAAAATAAAAAGTGATACGTATTATCCCGCCGGGAATAGCATTTCCGACTTACGCCCGCCCATTCCACCTCGCAGCCTGATCATCCCACTTCAATTCACGGTTCAAATCATCATTTGCAGCGCTCTTCCGCCTCTGTTCCTGCATTTTTCGGACAACAAAACCCAATTCCGCTTATTTCTAATAAAACTTTTCCTATGAAATCATCCAGTTATTTTTTCATCGTACTTGCACTGCTTTTTGTATTATTCAACACTTCCCTTGCCGGGCAGCAGGTGCTGTTCCAGGTAGACATGAATGGGGTAGAGGCGGAGGCCCCCGTCGGCATACGGGGAAATCTCGCGCCGCTCTCCTGGGAGAATACTTTTCCCCTCAGCGATCCCGACGGAGACGGCATCTATTCCGGGCAGGTAGATTTCGCTGCTGTGGAGACTTCCACCCTGCTGGAATACAAATTCGTCAGTGGAGAGATCACCTGGGAGCTCGAAACGGCGGGTAACCGGATGTTGATCCTGGAGGAAGGATTGATTACTTTACCCGTTCATCAATGGAATAAGACAGAACCTTTCTCCGAAGCCGTTCGCGATCGGCTGACAAACTTCTCAGGGGATCAGTTCCAAGAGGATTTAAGTGTTCTCCGGCAGGCGCTGGAGGCTTTGCATCCCGGTTTGTACCGCTACAATACCCCGGCGGATATCGAGCGTCATTTTCAGGAGCTGGAACAAAAAATATCCGGCGGTCTCGACCTGAGGCAAGCCTATGCAGCGATTTCGGAACTGCTGGCCAAAATCCGCTGCGGCCATACTTACGCCAATTTTTGGAACCAGGGCCCCGTCGTCCGGCAGGAAGTGCTGGAGCGGCCCGATAAACTGCCCTTCGCCTTTCGCATTGTAGATCAGAGAATCTGGATTACCCAAAACGCCTCAGCGGATGATCGCTTCCGGCGCGGCACGGAAGTTCTGGCCATCAACGGCATATCCATTGCCGACATCCTCAAACAATTGAAAAATCTGGTCAAAGCAGATGGAAGCAACGACGCCAAGCGCCTCTACGACCTGCAGGTGCAGGGTTACGGACAGTACGAAGCCTTCGATGTTTATTTTCCGCTGCTTTTTCCGCCCGAGAACGGCGCCTACCGGATCAAAGCCCGTGCTTACAGTGCGAAGGTACCCTTCGAGGCTCAGGTGCAGGCCATAGATCGTAACGCTCGTCGCGAAGTCCTGCAGCAGCGCTACGGCGATCTGCCGGAAAGCTACGACGACCTCTGGTCTTTTCAGGTTATGGATAAGCAGCTGGGCTATCTGCGTCTCGGCAGCTTCGTTACCTGGAACATGCAGATGGACTGGAAGTCTTTTCTGAAGGATGCTTTCCGCGAACTGGATAAGCAGTCCGTCCCCAATCTGGTCATTGACATCCGGGGCAACGAGGGCGGCGCCGATGAAGTGATCGCCGAACTGGCGCGCTATCTCGTATCCGGGACGCTGGAGCTCAACGGACAGAAAACGCTGCTGCGCTACCGGACCGTCCCGGAGGCGCTGCGGCCGCATCTACGCACCTGGGACGAGGCCTACTTCGATCTTAGCAACCGCGTGGAACCTGCGGGCGGCGGCTTCTACAAATGGAAAGGGGATGATTTCTCCGGCCAAACGCTGCGGGGAAGTAAAAAGACCTTTAAAGGAAAAGTCTTCCTCCTGATCGACGCCGCTAACAGTTCGGCGACCTTTTACCTCGCCAGGGAGCTTAAGGAAAAAGAGCTGGCAACATTAGTCGGCCGGGACACCGGCGGCAGCCGTCGCGGCATCAACGGCGGCATGATGTTCATGCTGTCACTCCCTAACACCGGCATCGAGGTGGATATCCCCCTCATGGCTACTTTCCCGCTGACCGGGCAGCCCGACCGCGGGGTGCTGCCCGACGTAGCGGTGCAATCAACACCTGAGCAAATCGCCCGGGGCGTGGATGCGGAATTGGAGGCGGTGCGCGGGTTGATCGGGATTAAAAAATAATTTTGTAATCAAAAAAGTTACGTTAATAATTTTTTTTATTAAATAGTTGTATTTTTGACATCAATGTGCGTATATTGAGGACAGATTTCAACGTAATGCTGCTAACGAAATCCCAATCCATGAGTCTGCTCAACACCAAGGACAAGACCGGCAGGAGAACAAAAACATCGTATCCGAGCATTTTCGAGCACAGGGAGGCGGCGAGTCCCTATCGTCGCTTGCCCTGGCGCTTTTCGGAATCGAACACCCGAGCGGCAGCTTCCTACTCGCCATTGAATTATGGGTACCCCCACGAAGCGGATCTGCCGCTGTACCAGCCCGGCCACCTGCGCGGCTTCTTCTGGCAGGACGAGGAGTGGGCGGGGGAGGATCCGAATCTGGTGTTTTAGCGATGAACCCATTAAGCCATGAGTTTACTCCGAAAAGTAAATTTCTGCAAATTGACGGGGTGACTCCGAGTCACCCCGTCAATCGAACTATAGCCCTCCTGCCAATCAAATGCATCACATTTTCTGGAAAAAACTATAGACTTTCATATCCATACCCTGTGCGGCCTGCAACAGCTTTTCGGAAGGTGTGCCGTACACTCCTACGCTCATATCTGCGATGGAGATGAGCCGGCTCATGTTTTCTCCCAGGTTAATCATATGTTCTATTACAGCATCCGAATCCCGGTAGCGCTCGCGAACCTGACATTCGCTTTGATTTTCGTTGAAGAACCAATCGTATTGTAAGGTGCCGGTGTCTTTACTGTTTTACAGCGAAATCGACCAGCCGCCACTCTTCCAGATTGACCAGGTCGGCCGTATTGGTGAATATTTCAGTCAGTTCCTCCTGGGTTTTTCCCGGATGGACCTCCTCCAGCAGACCTTCAATACTGGGGCTGGTATATTGCTCCCAGTCTTTATACATATCAACGGCAATATGAGTATAAGCCTGGCTGCTGCCCCAGAGGGCATTCAGCGCCCAGCCCTCCCAGCCAACGCGTCTGCCTTTTTCAATTTCCTTTTTATGCATGGGGTGGTATACCTCCCGTTCCATCTGCTGGTAAGCATCTTCTTTTTAAAATAAACCACCTGCAGGATGGAGGATGGTGCTTCCAGATCATCAGCTGAGAAGTTCTCCCAACTGAACAGGCGATGGGTTTTGACCAGGTCGTGGGTCTTCCACACTCTGTCCATCATTTCTTCCATATCACCTCCGGGATGGGCTTTTTCCATGGCCGCTCCGAAGTTTCCAGGACTTTCCAGTTGTTCCGGCGAGCTGAAAATCCGGACGGTGGCGTAGTGATATTCGGCATTCGTACCCCCGGGGAAGGGAATCGCGAATAAGTACCAGGCTTCCTGCTTGCCCATGTTAATCATCTCCTGGTGAATAGGTTTGGCCACCTCTTTTTCCATCTAAACTTTAATTAATATTATCCGACTACTCACTTAATTGAATGATTTACAATAAATTGCTATCTTATTGGTGATTTCAGTATTGTCGATATCCTCTTCTCATACTGGATGTTGACTTTAACCCAAACCTTATGAAAACAAATGGAAGAAAGGCTATTTTATGGTCTTTTCTACTGTGCCTGCCCTTTGCCTTACTTGAAGCTGCCACTGAATTGTCCGGAAAAATAGTGGACAAAGAAGGTGTCCCCCTGGCTTTTGCTAATGTGCTATTACTGGAGCCTGCTGATTCTTCACTGATCAAGGGAATTGTAGCATCAGAATCCGGAACTTTTCAACTGGATATCGAGTCAACCGGAAATTTTTTGCTTGCCGCCAGTATGCTGGGTTATAAGACTCGTTATGTATTCTTTCAGGTTCAGACTGAGCATGAACAAATACGACTGGAGCCAATCCTCCTGGAGGAAGACGTCACCCAGCTGTCGGAAGTGAAAGTTACGGCCAGAAAGCCGCTTTACGAACAGCAAATGGACCGCCTGGTCGTCAACGTGGAAAACAGCATCGTCGCCTCGGGCGGATCGGCGCTGGAAATCCTGGAAAAGTCGCCGGGGGTGGTGGTCAATCGCAGCAATAACACCATCATGATGAGTGGTAAGAGCGGCGTGGTCCTGATGATCAACGGTAAGGAAAGCCGCATGCCGGTGGAAGCCGCCATACAGATGTTGAGTAGCCTGCCCGCTGACAATTTGGAGAAGGTGGAGTTGATCACTACTCCGCCGGCTCGATTCGATGCGGAAGGGGATGCCGGGTATATCAATATTGTCCTGAAGCAAAGCAACTTACAGGGAACAAACGGCTCTTTTTCACTTATCGCCGGCTACGGTGAGCGGGAAAAATACGGCGGCAATATTCAGCTCAATCATCGCACAGGAAAGTTGAATCTCTATGGGAATTATGCCTTCCTCCGGGATTTTACCCGGCAAACGGCTCAGAATTCCCGGATGGTGGATTTTCAGGGGACCGAAACCGAAACCATCGCCTTTTCCGACCGGGATGCCAAGGTCCCCTCTCACAATGCCCGGTTGGGACTCGATTATCAGTTGAGCGATCAGACAGTGATCGGGGCGATCGTTTCGGGCTACGCCAACGACTTTAATCTGGATGCCTTTAGTAATATAGATGTACAACAAGATGGTGAGCCTGACAATAGCTGGCGCGTGCGGAACACGGAGCACAACTACTGGAAGCACCTCATGACCAACCTGAATCTCCAACATACCTGGTCTTCAAATCACACCCTGGCCCTCGATTTTGATTATCTGTACTATTTCAATGACAACCCGGAGGGTTACATCAACGAGAACAGTGATGCGCAGGGCAATTTCCTCCTCGAAGAACAGATCCGTATAAACCGCCTTACGCCGATCCATATTTGGGTGAGCAGAGCGAACTATTCCGCTAAAATCGGAGACCAGATGAATCTCGAAGCAGGATTGAAGGGGATTTTTGCAACGTTTGAAAACGACGTGACCCTGGAAAGGAAGCAGCAACAGGATTGGATGACGGACCCTAAGTTTACCCAGCAATATAATCTGGAAGAAAATATAGGAGCAGCCTACGCTTCCATGCAGTATCAGGCCAACGAACGGCTCGATATGATACTGAGCCTTCGCTTTGAATACACCTATTCCAATCTCGGGTCCGTGGAAGAAAAAGAGATCATAGACCGGCGCTACGGCAGCCTTTTCCCTACCCTCAATTTATCCTATCAGTTCAATGAAAGCAACCGCTTCCAACTGGCTTACAACCGGCGCATCAACCGTCCGAAATTCAATGAGCTGGCTCCCTATGTTATCTTTCTGGATCCCAATACCTTTATTTCCGGAAATGTAGCTTTGCAACCCAGTTTTACTGATGCGGTTAAGGCGGATTACCAGCACAAGAACCTGCTGTTCTCGCTGAGTTACAGTCATGAGAACGAGGCGATCGCCAACTGGCAGCCTACGATAGATGCCGAGACAAACACACAGGTCAGTCGTCCCGAAAACCTCGACTTTCTCAATACCTTAACGGCAACCCTCTCTTTTCCGGTATATATCTCTAAATGGTGGGAAATGCAAAACGGCGCCTTTTTTATGTGGCAGAAAAGCCAGGCAGACTTCGGAGAGGAAAGCATCGCCTTCCGGCAAAAGAGCGTGCGACTGAATACCAGTCAGAGTTTTCTGCTACCTGCCGGTTTTACCTTTGAGCTTTCCGCCTTTTACAACAGTCTGCTCTTATTCGGTTACATGAAGCGCCGTGCCTTTGGCGAGGTGACGATCGGTCTGCAGAAGGCTTTTGCCGATAATAGCCGGCTCCGGTTGAGTTGGAGCGATCTGTTTCGTACCAATACCATGCGCTTTGAAACGACCATCCCCGAACAGGATTTGAATACAAACATGGATTTTATTCTCGAAACCCGTATCCTGAGGCTGACCTATACCCGAAGTTTTGGAAATAAGAAGGTCAAGGCGCTGCGCGAAAACCGGAGCACCGGCTCGGAGGAAGAGCGACGGCGAGTGAATTGACGTCGCTCAGCGCAAGGAAATCATTTCGGTGGCCGGAGAAGGAAAACATGAGTCATCCCGAATTTTTTCTAAACTGCTTTAGGACCTCGGCCTCCGTCCGACGAAGCCGGCTTCGGCCGACATAGTCGGAGAGGTCTACTGTTTGTAGTGAATTTCAGCCGACCTTCATCTGTTCCTTCATATAATCGGACAGTCTCAAAGAGAGGGCAACCAAGGTGAGCGTAGGATTCGGGGCCCCGGCAGTAGCGAAGCATCCGGAACCGGCGACGAATAAATTTTGAATACCGTGTACCTGGCAATTCGCATCCACGACGCCTTTTTGGGGATTATCACTCATCCGGGTAGTGCCCATGTGGTGCCAACCGCCGTTGGTGCCGTCGGGCCAGGAATGATCGTCCTTTTCATCCCGTAAAAACTCATTTAATTTGACGCGGCCGATGCCGGCTATCCCCATCTGCTGTCCGAGGATTTGATAGATCCGCCGGATACTTTTTTTATCGATGGGAGAGAGTTCCCAGTGCAGGTTGGCGCTCGGTACGCCAAGCTCGTCTTTTTCCGGCCCGATGGTAATCCGGGAATTGGGATTGGGCGCCTGTTCAATACGGGTGTTGAGTTCGAAGGCTCTGTTCAGTATTTCATCATCGTTTTTCGCTGCTTCTTCGGCCATTTCACTCCAGTGCCCCAGGGTGGTTTCAATGGCTTTCCTGGGGTCTTCATCCTGCCAGGTTTCTATACGCGGCCTGACGAGCCGGGCGAAGCTGAGCGGGGTAAGTGAAGCCGTGCCGTTCAGGATTTTTTCTTTTTTCTGTACCGCTTCTGTAATGCCGAGTTCGGCGCTTGCCTTGGTTACGCCAAACTCCCAGGTATAAAGATCAGTGGGGAATGGTTTGAGCAACCACAACTCGGCCGAGGCAATTTCAAGGTGTTCCATAAAATAGCGGCCTACCACATCGTTGTCGTTACCCAGGCCATTCGGCGCCTGCGAATTGGAGGCCAGCAGCATTCTGGCGTTTTGAATAGCCCCGCAGGCCAGGATAAAATGTTTGGCCCTTACGCGATGCGTTTTGCCCGCGTGGTTTTTTACAATCACCTCCTCGATAGCCGATACCGGCTCGTTTGCCTGTATATCGACGACATTGGCGTAAGTGTACAGATGGATATTGTCGGCATTAAGGACGCTTTCTTTATAAAGTTGGTTGAACCGGGCCTGGCTGTATTGCCACATCTTGTTCCAGATCACTTTGCCGTCCAGCGGATAGGGGTGGAGGTTGGGCAGTTCCTTTCGCCAATAATCAAAATCATAGCGGTAGGGGCCCAACTGTAAAGTCTCCTGGGCCTTTGCGTAAAAAGGGTCGAGGTCCTGCCTCAATATGGGCCATCCACTGTCCGGCACCCAGTCGCGTTTGACGAAATCAATATTGTCGAAGGGAGAACACATGCCTGCCCAGTGCCCGGTCGTACCCCCAAAGTAATGGAGCCGGCTGGAGCGGAGGGGAAAGTATTTCTGTCCGGTGGTCTCTCCTTTATAGAGGTCCTGGACTTCATCATCGTATTCGAGGCCTCCACCTTCCAACAGGATCACCTTATAGGGCGTATCCATCCAATCCCGGGCGATGCTGACACCGGCAGTGCCGGCCCCCATGATGCAGATATCACCTTCAATGGTGGAATTGTTTTCCAAGCTGCGTGCGTCAATATGCATGAGTGTTTCATTTGGTTTGGAGAAGAGAGAAAAGTGCGCATTGCCGGGCTTCCGTTAGGGAAAGCAACCAGCCGTCGATCATGACGATCTCTTTCGATTCATAATCTTCGGTGACTTTCTGTTGCATGTTCTCTACAGGAGAAGCCTTATCTGTATCGACATCTTGAAGTAGCGATCGAACCAAGGATCGCTCGGTGTTTTCTTTGGGAAATTGCTGACGGTAGCGCTCACCGATGATTTGGATGCTTTCTGTATCCCATATATGGGAAAGCGCGTGAGGCTCCGCTATAGAAGCATCGTATTCAATTTCAGGAAAACAGCTGGAAAGAGCGGGGATGGTGAGGACGAATGCTCCTGTCGCCGCGACAGCTAGGAAGTTTCTTCTTTTCATTTGGTATTCATTTTCAGGGAGCGGGTATAAATTTCCCTTCTTAAAGATAGCAAAAAAACTGGTAAAGTGAGGTTAAGGAGGGATTCGATGTTTTGTCTGATTGGGTTTGAAAGAAATTTACCTTTTCTTTTCTACCTCCGGAATTATTCCTGGGTACTCGTAGTAAATATATTTGTTTTCTCATCTTTCATTCCGGTATCCTGTAATTCAGGACGGACATACCATCAGGCTCCATTACTACTCTTTGCTTTGTTCTCCATTAGCGGTGTTGCTGCATTTGCGTAACCCCTGTTGAAACTATCATTGTTCTTCTGCCCGCAGTGGGTCGGAAGAGGCCCAATTCTTTTTCGGAGCCATTTCAATCTTTTTTCATTCACAACTTTCAAGTCATGAGCCTTTTCAGAAAATACGGCCGGACTTAGAGGCTGTTTCATTTAATTCTTCAGTTTTCTTATGCCTCTTTTTCCGTCATGCTTCAGCTTTTTTTAG
>CAZWDL010000058.1:0-43827 GCA_964632995.1 uncultured Saprospiraceae bacterium | reverse complement strand
GACTTCCGACTTCCGACTTCCGACTTCCGACTTCCGACTTCCGACTTCCGACTTAAGATAAGCCCCTGGTTCTCAACCTCCTCGAATTCACAAACGAAATATCAACAATTCTCTATGTCCCAAGTACAGGAATTCAACGAATACCGCGCCCGGATGAACGAAAAAATCCTGGGAGCCGATAATAAAGTCCTTAAGCGTTTCTTCAACCTCGACACCAATGCCTACCAGGACGGCGCCTTGTCCAAAAAGACCAAGGAATTACTCGGCCTGGTGGCCTCCATGGTGCTGCGTTGCGACGATTGCATCCGCTACCATCTGGGCGCCTGTTACGAAATGGGCGTCACCAAAGAGGAGGTATTCGAAGTGTTCGCTATCGCCAACCTGGTCGGCGGATCCATCTGTATTCCGCATACCCGGCGAGCGTTGGAGTATTGGGAAGCTTTGGAGAATAGTTAATGAGTGTTCTTGAGTTACATTTCCGGATTCCCAAAAGTTTTACGGACTCTCTGCCCTTGTCCCTCTACTCTCTACCCCAATCCCTCTACCATTTTTCTTACCTTTGTGGAATGATTCAAAGCGGGCTCGTGTTTTAAATGTTATTAAGCCGATAACACTTCCCTTTTAGACTAAAAAAACACCTTTCATCAATGGCGGAATCGACGGAAAAGACGTATTTGCAAGAACTCAATGAGATACAGCGAAAAGCCGTGACCACTACAGAGGGACCGGTGCTCGTAGTAGCGGGACCGGGCTCTGGAAAAACGCGGGTGCTGACCTATCGAATCGCTCATCTCATCGAATCGGGGGTGGCGCCGTGGGAAATCCTCTCACTCACCTTTACCAACAAGGCGGCTCGGGAGATGAAAGAACGAATCGCCAATGTGGTGGGGCCCCGCGCCAACCGGGTATGGGCCGGCACCTTCCACTCCATCTTTGCGCGTATTCTGCGCGTGGAAGCCGAGAAAATAGGCTATCCGTCTAACTTCACCATCTACGATACGGATGACACTAAAAGCGTTATCTCCGACATTATCCGGGAAATGGCGCTGAATAAAGAAGCCTACAATGTCAATACCGTCCGCTCGCGGATCAGCTCGGCCAAGAGCAACCTGATCACACCGAAGCTGTACGAGCAGGATCAGGAGTTGCGGCAGCAGGACCACATGTCGAAGCGCCCGCAGCTCTACACCATCTATCGAAAGTACGCTGCCCGCTGTAAGCGATCGGGCGCGATGGACTTCGACGATCTGCTGTACCGCCTCTACGAGCTGCTGCAGAAAAATCCGGACGGTGTAGTCGACAAATATCGCGAGAAATTCCGCTACCTGCTAGTCGATGAGTTCCAGGACACCAACCACCTGCAGTACGCTATTTTGCGCAAGCTGGTCAACTACGAGGGCAGCCCGCGCAACGTCTGCGTAGTGGGTGACGACGCGCAGAGCATCTACGCCTTCCGCGGCGCCACCATTCAGAACATGCTCGACTTCGAAGAGGATTTTAAAAACCATGGCATACAGGTGTTCAAGCTGGAGCAAAACTACCGCTCTACCGAACACATCGTGCAGGCTGCCAACGAGGTTATCCTGAATAACCACCGGCAGATCCAGAAACGCATCTGGTCGGATAAGGGTACCGGGCAAAAGATCAACATGATCAAAGCCATGACCGACGGCGAGGAAGGCAAGCGCGTCGCCGACACCATCCTTGAACAGAAAAACCGCTTCCATCTCAGCAACAGCGATATTGCTATTCTCTACCGCACTAACGCCCAGTCCAGGGTCTTTGAAGAATACCTGCGCCGCTACAATGTTCCCTACCGGGTCTTCGGGGGGCTTTCCTTCTACCAGCGCAAGGAAGTCAAGGACCTCATCGCCTACCTGCGGATGACCGTCAACCAGCGCGATGACGAGGCGCTGCGCCGCATCATCAACTTCCCCCGCCGCGGTATCGGCCAGGCCACGCTGGACAAGATCAGCGAACTTGCCGACCAGACCGGCAAACCGATGTGGGAGGTGCTTAACCAGGTCAAAGTAGGCACCCGCGCCAAAAACGCACTGCGCGACTTTCAGCAAATGATCCGGCAGTTCATCAAAAAGTCTGAGGAAAAAGACGCCTACGAAACCGCAGAGTACATCGCCAGGCAATCCGGGCTGCTCGATCTGCTTAAAAGAGATACCACAGTAGAAGGCATCGGCCGCCTCGATAATCTCAACGCCCTGCTCGACGGCGTCAACGCCTTCGTCGAGGAGGACTCCGCCATCGATACCGAAACCATTCCTGATAAGTCGCTGGCTACCTACCTGCAGAACATCGCACTGCTGACCGACCTCGACAACGAAGATACCGACGGCGACCGCGTCACCCTCATGTCGGTGCATTCGGCCAAAGGACTGGAATTCAAATCGGTATTCCTGGTGGGTCTGGAAGAAAAACTATTCCCCTCTTTCATGTCCATGGATACCGCCGAGGCCATCGAAGAAGAACGCCGCCTCTTCTACGTAGCCATCACCCGCGCCGAGCAATACCTGACCATCTCCTACGCCAACAGCCGCTACCGCTACGGCACCATGCGCTACAATGAACCCAGCCGCTTCATCGAGGAAGTGCCGATCGATCACCTGGAATCCACCAGCTCTATCCGACCCCGCTCCGGCGGCCTGGAAGGCAGCAACGGCGGCGCCCGCGTCAGTGGACTCTTCAAGCAGCCGCGCCGCAACCTCGAACCGCAACTGCGCGCTGATCCCAGCACCTTCCAGCCCAGCCCGGCCGGTAAAATTCAGGCGGGCATGAAGGTAATGCACCTCAAATTCGGCGAAGGCAAAGTGCTCAGCATCGACGGTGGGAAGAACAACCGGGTGGCGACAATCTACTTCAACGGAATCGACAATCCGCAGCGACGGATTATGCTGCGGTTTGCAAAGCTGCAGATACTGGACTAGTACACTTACACTGTGTACTAGTGGCTTCGAAACTAGGAAAGTTTAACCAGCAGCCCAAAGCAAGGAGAGAACGGCCGCTAGACCGAGGCCAGACGAAGCAAACCCATCGCGGTCATCTATTCCTCCCGGCTAAGACAATGAGCGGGGAGGAATAGACGAGCCGATGAACTTCCGCTATAATCATCCCCAATAAGAAACCCCCTCCCAACCTTTTCGGCCACGAGGGGGCAACATACCACTATATTCTTCACCCATAGAAAGTCGGAAGTGGGAAGTCGGAATTCGGAAGCTTTGGAATTTCCGACTTCCCACTTCCGACTTCCGACTTTACATCACTGGTATTCGAGTTTAAACTTGATCGGCAGTGTGAACATGACGTTAACCGGTTTTCCTCTTTGCTTACCTGGGATCCAATTCTTTTCCATCTCGTTCATGCCTTCTACGATCCGCATGGCTTCATCTCCGCACTTGGCTCCGATATCGCGCAGCAGCTTCATATCAGTAACACTACCGTCCTTATTGACGACGAACTGTACAACCACCGTACCTTCGATGCCGTTCTCGCGGGCGATCTGTGGGTAGCGGATATTAGCGTAGATATATTCGAGCAGTTTCTGATTCGAGCAGGCTTTAACCTCATCCAGCGAAGCCAGATCTTCACAACCCGGGAAGCGGGGCATTTCCTCAACTACTTTGAAGATTTCCTTTACTTTCGGCTCGGGCGGCGGAGGAGGAGGTGGAGGCGGCGGCGGAGCATCATCCTTTGCATTCTCGACAAATTTGGGCGCTTCTATAGCGGTTTCCATATCTACCGACTGATCGACGAATTCGAAATCTTCATCCGTTTCCAGCACCAGCTCATTGGGTACTTCTTCGATGACTGGCGGCGGCGGAGGAGGAGGCGGCGGCGGGGGTTCCGCGCTGCGCGGCACTTCGATTTCAATTTCCTCATCCATGCTGAGAGCGTCCTCCGGGATGAGTACGTCTTTTTCGTAAAGCGTCCAGTTAAAAGCCAGGACGACCAGCGCCAGGGTCCCGATTAATCCGAAGCGCAGGAATAAGCTACGCATACTCAACACATCGACTTCGGGATATTTGTTGCGGGCTCTGAGTGACAACTTCCGTGACTTGCCCTCGTACTTTTCGGCTAAGTCTTTACCGCGGTGAGCAAAAATATACCTTCCTATAAAGATGATAGCCATTAAGACAACAAAGCCGATGGCCATTCCTATTAAGAGGTCCGTAGACGTGAAAGATTGGTTGGCAAACATAGTGGTAAGTTTTGTGGCTCTAAGAAAAGAGCAGGTTATTGAACTCTTTGTTGTTTTTCTTAATTCAAATATAAGTTTCAGCTCATATTTCAAAAATGATACTAATCATCCAGCTGCAATGATCTTTGTCAACAAGAGGCGAATTCTGTTATATTTATAACTTGAAGCCCCGATAGCAAAACTATCTTCTGGAATAGAATTTCTATTGTAGCTGTTCAGCCTTGCCGCTATGCGGCGATATTTTTTATTTTTACCACGGATCACACGGATTTTCACAGATTATCATTTTGGGAAATCCGTGAAAATCTGTATGATCAGTGGCTTTTTGAAAAACATTCCTGGCGAAGCCAGAATGGTGAATAGTAACTTTCTATTTAAGAGAAAGGAGAAGCGGAATACGTGATGAACAGAGAAAAGAGAACACAGCTACTTAGGGAAGAGGCGCAGCGGTTGGGCTTCTCCTTTGTCGGCATATCCAAAGCCGGAAGGCTGGACGACGAAGCCCGCCGCCTGGAAGCCTGGCTCAACCGCGGCCTGCACGGTCAGATGCATTATATGGCTAAGCATTTTGACAAGCGCGTCGATCCCCGCAGGCTGGTGCCTGGCGCCAAGTCGGTTGTCAGCCTGCTGTACAACTACTATCCCGAACAGCGCCGGCAAGATCCCGAGGCGCCCAAAATTTCGCGCTACGCTTACGGAAAAGACTACCATTACGTTCTCAAGCCCAAGCTCAAGAGTCTGCTGCAATTCCTGCACGAGCAGATCGGGGAAATAGAGGGTCGTTGCTTTGTCGACTCCGCCCCCGTCCTGGAGCGCGACTGGGCGCGTCGCAGCGGCAACGGCTGGGTCGGCAAAAACACTTTACTGATTCATCCGAAAGCCGGTTCCTACTTCTTTCTCGCCGAGCTCATCATCGATCTGGAGCTGACCCCCGACGGCCCCATGAAGGATTACTGCGGTACCTGCCGCCGCTGCATCGAAGCCTGTCCCACCGACGCTATCGCCCCGGAGGGTTACCTTGTGGACGGCAGCAAGTGCATTTCTTATCTGACTATTGAGTTGCGGGAAGCCATCCCGGATGAATTCCGGGGTACGATGGAAAACTGGATGTTCGGCTGTGATATCTGCCAGGAAGTGTGCCCCTGGAATCGCTTTTCGAAGCCGCATCAGGAGCCTGCTTTTGAGCCGCATCCGCAATTGCTGGATATGACGAAAAGAGAGTGGGAAGAACTTACGGAAGAGACTTTTCGGCAAGTGTTTAGAAAGTCGGCTGTAAAAAGAACGAAGTACGAAGGACTGAAAAGAAATATTCGCTTTCTGGAGAAGTAAAGACGGAAACACTGAATGCCTTCTGCGGTTCGCTGTATGCAGGATATCAGAGATTGAGCCAAAGGACACTCAAGCTTTCTTCTGACAGCCAGCCGTTTCCGGCACAGATGAAGCGGGGATTGTCACCGAAGGCCTGGGATAAGGGAAAAGCGAACGGCGAACGGTAAAAAAAAAGAGACCAGGCCTCTCGGCCTGGTCCGCCATTTTAAGCATGTGAAGTGCTTAAAACACTACCCCATTACCCCAATGTAATGTCTCTTATAATGCGTTTAAAAAATTCTTGTTTGGTACAATCCGGGACTACTCTTCTATCTCCAGTTCGCAGAGTACGGTTGCTTCTTCATCGATCGTCACTTCCAGAAGGCGGTCATTACCGCGATGCTCCAGGAGTACCTGATAAATAGCCGGATCCTCTTCTGATTGTCCCCGATCCACCTCGAAAATGGTTTCTACCTCCAGTTCGAAGGCGGGATACCCGCTGTTCAGTGCATCTTCTACAGCCGTCGGCAGGACTTCCGGTGCAATCGGTGTCAGTATCTGAATGAGCCCACCCTCAGCATCGAAAAAGATATACTGCTTATTGGTTTCGCCATCCACTTCCTGTTCGGCTTTCACCCGGAAGGCAGCATCTTCCATGCCGCAGAGGATATCGGAGGCTATACTAAATTCGTATCCCTCGTAGTTTTCTTCCAGAAAGAGCTGTGCATCTTCCGGCAGATCTTCAAAGGAGAGTTCTTCCTCGTTTTCTTCTTCCTCATCCTCCTCATAATCGTTGTCGTCTCCATCGTCATCACAGCGACCGTCTTCATTCAATACCTGTATTACGGGTTTGAGGAGATAGCGGCCGTTGCCTTGCCGTACGACCGAT
Source organism: uncultured Saprospiraceae bacterium (assembly GCA_964632995.1). Classification (GTDB taxonomy): domain Bacteria; phylum Bacteroidota; class Bacteroidia; order Chitinophagales; family Saprospiraceae; genus CAZWDL01. The sequence goes on along the minus strand of CAZWDL010000058.1, from coordinate 37,420 downwards.
TTATCGGCATCGAAGTCGATCAACAATCCGTATTCCATCGTTTCGGTCAGGTCGACACAGGTTTTAATTTTCAGTCCCGACTGGCTTCCCGAAGGAACTTTCATCGGAAATTCCTCTCCGACGGAGGTCACCACAAAGTTGTTATCTCCCAGTATCAGGCGGATTTCTTTAATGAAGTCCAGTTCGATAACATCAGCAGCGATTACGGTGTCAAGGCCGTCCTGGTAGTCGAGCAGGTTGTAAATACCCGCTTCCGTGTCCAGTTCCAGTGTTTGCCGCTCTCCTTCTCCGAGAATGACGACTGACTTGAGGTCGATATTGACTTCCTGCAGATCGGTCGGGTTATCGGTCAGACTAACGGAAAACAGGGTATAGCGGCTAAAGTCAGGCTGAAAAGATTGATCCTCGTTACAGGAACTGACCAGTAAAATCATGCTCAGCAGTGCTACCCCCAGTAGCAATTTGATATTCATGGAATTAGTGTTTAATTGTTTGAGTTAGAAAAAAGCGTTTGCACTAAGTTTTTGGGACAGGGGCCGTAGTCGACGACCCCGGTTGTTCACGGGATTATGTATGTCAAACGAACATTCTTCAAAAATACCCGGATCGTTTTCCGGTATAAGCATAAAGCTCAGGGGGTAGCGCTAAGGCCATTTATTTGTGATCACTTGTGTTTATTAATCGTTCGCGTAATCAGCCCTTCCCGGGTATGTACGCGCAGGAGGTAGAATCCCGGCGGCATGTTGTGCAGGTCTATTTCAAGTTCTTTTTCTCCGGCTTCATCCATGCGCAGGGTGCGGACGGGCTGACCAAGCGTATTGAAAATATCGATTTGCTTAATCGGGTAGCCCTCACCAGTCCATCGCACCGTAGTCCAGTCATTAACCGGATTGGGAAAAACTTTCAGTCGCGGATCGTCAATGACTGCCGGACCTCGACTGGTAGACTGGTCGACCGCCAGGGAAAGCGTATCCAAAGCGACCGGACGTTCCGTCAGATCCAGGCTCACCATTTTCACATCCTCCAGTCCCAGGTCAACACTTTCTACACCCAGGGCTATATCTTCCACTACGATGATCGTGTAGACGCCGATGCGTCCTTCATCCGGTGGTGCATTTTCTTTACGGACGCGGTAGACCGCGATATGTGTTTTACCCAGTTCTTCATCATTGTAGGTAAACTGTCGAACTTCGGCATTCTCCTGGCCCAGCCAGCTATCCCTTTCCAGTTCGAACATGGCCGGCTGATCCTTATTTTTCAGCTCGGGATCGTAGGGGATCGTGAAAGTTATCCCGAAAAAGCCTTCCGCCGGTATATTTTCATCGCCCAGAAAAACATCAACTTCCGCCGTTTCCCCTTCCAGTATGAATCCTCTGTCGGAACTCAGTATCAGCGGTGGATCTATACCTTCGAATCCTTCGATAAAGAGATCGGGCACATTATTTTCCCGCTCTCGGAGAAAGTTGCGTCGGATGACTTGTAAGTCGGCGACATTGATCACTCCGTTGCCGTCGCAATCGGCGTAAGCGTAGTTCAGTCCGTCGGGGAAGCTGATATCCCATGCCTCTACCGTCTGCTCGCTCCAGAGCGAATCTTCGCGATCGCGCATCGCACCACTTTCCCCACGGGCAACGGACCAGTACAGTACATCCACGCCGTTGACAACGCCGTTGTTATTGGCGTCTCCCGGCCAAACCGTCAGGGTTTCCTGGGCGCTCAGCGGAATAAGACCGAGCATGGTTAAAAAGGGCAGTATGTATTTAATTCTTCTGTTCACGGGTTTTTGCTTTTCGCTTACAGTTACAAATTTAGGGCGCCGGAGTCCCTCAGGCAAATACACTTTTCTGACTTTTTCAGTCATAATTTCCATACCTTAAGATTTAAATTCGTTAACTTGTAACAATAAAAACTAATTAAAAAACTGAAAACCAATTACTTATATTTAATTTAAATTAAATAAATTTACATTTGATAAAATAACTTTTTCACACTCCCTTTGAAAAAGGGCAGAAAAATCATGAAAAAAAGCAAATTGTTAGCACTCCTGGAAACCTTTGACGCCAACGAACTACGGCAATTTAAAGATTTTGTCGCTTCTCCCTATTTCAATAGCAACCAGGATCTGGTGCGTTTTGTCGAATACCTATACGATTTATCCCCGGATTTTCCGGCGGAGAAACTGGAAAAGGAAAAAGCATGGAAGGCGCTGTTTCCCGGCGGTCCTTTTGACGGCAAGCAACTCAGCTACCTGATGAACTATCTGCTCAAACTTGCTGAACGCTTTCTGGCGGTTCAGCACTACGAAAGCCATCCTTTCTTTGAAGAGTACCACGTGCTGCGGGCCTTTTCCAGTCGCAAGCTTGATAAGCATTTCGGTTTTCTGTACAAGAAGACGGTAGAACGCATTAACCTGGATGGAGAAGAGGACGCCGAGCGGAGCTATTTCCGGTATCAGCTTTCGGAACTGGCCAGCGATCACGCCATGATTATGCGCAGTAAGGTTTTTGATCAGTATTTCCAGCAAGCCTCTGATGACCTGGACGAGTATTACTTTTTAAACAAACTCAAGTACAGCTGCGAAATGCTCAACCGGGAAAAGATTTTTTCCTCCAATTATGAGCTGCACTTTACCGATGAAGTAGTAAGATATTTGCAACAAAAACCGGATCCAACGCCGCTTACTTCTATTTATCTTCAGATCTATCTCACACTAAGCCAGGCCGACAGTGAGCATTTCTTCGATCAACTACTGGAACTGCTGCGCGAGAAGGGCGGAGGTATTAAAAGGGAGGAGCTTCGCCAGGTCTATCTGTATGCCATCAACTTCTGCCTGCGCAATATCAGAAAAGGCGAACACCGTTACATCTCTCTGGCGCTTGATCTTTACCTGGAAGGCATCAAGCGAAGGGCGCTTTTTGAGGGCGATTATCTATCGCCCCACACCTATACTAATGTTATCCGCGTCGCGCTTATGTTAAACCGGTATGACTGGATTGAGGAGTTCATCCAAACCTATCACGAATACCTGCCGCCAAAAAACAAAAAAGACGCCTACCATATCAGTCTTGCCGAACTGAACTATCACCGGAAAAACTACGGGGAGGTGCTTGACCATCTCAATCAATTGTCGTTTTCGGATATTCGTTACCATCTCGGTTCACGTGTACTGCTCATAAAGACCTACTACGAATCAGATGCCATCGAACCTATGCTGTCTTCGCTGGCGGCTTTCAGCACCTATCTGCGACGCAACAAAAATATTTCCCAATCGCTAAAGAAAACGCATCTTAACTTCTGCAACCTCCTGCACCAGACCATGCGCATCAACCCCCGCAACTGGGAAGCCATACGCCGGCAGATTCAGGAAATGCAACCGCTGACGGAGCGGTCCTGGTTACTGAAGGTTTGGGAAGAAAGAGAGGAGGTTTAAAGCTGAAAGATATAGGCCCGTTTTCGGGATAAGGCCTCTCTGGTCCTATGCTAGCCACTGGTAGACCAACAGGCTGCCCAGATAAGCCATGGCGCTCATAAAAGTAAACTGTACGATGGGCCATTTCCAGCTTTTGGTTTCCCGTTTGACGACGGCCAGGGTACTCATGCACTGCATGGCCAAGACGTAGAAGATGAGCAGGGAAAGAGAGGTGGCCAGGTTATAGACGGGTTCGCCGGTGACGGGATTGCGTTCGCTGGCCATGCGGTCCCGTACACTAAACTCGTCTTCGGCGCTGCCAATGCTGTATATGGTGGCCATGGTTCCGACAAATACTTCGCGGGCGGCAAAAGAAGTAATGAGGGCGATACCGATTTTCCAGTCGAATCCAAGAGGTTGGATAGCCGGCTCGATGGCGCGTCCAAGGTGACCGGCGAAGGAAGCTTCTATTTGTTTGGCGGCGATGAGATCAGCGGTAGCCTGCTCATCGAGGTTGCGCTCGGCAGCGGTTTCCAGGGCTGCTGTTCTGGCGGTTTTCATATCTTGCGGAGGTCCGAAGTAAGCCAGCACCCAGAGGACCACCGAAATAATCATGATGATTTTACCTGCCTCAATGATAAAGGTCTTGACTTTTTCCCATACGGTCAGCCAGACATTGCGCATTACGGGCGGCCGGTATTCCGGCAGCTCCAGCATCAGGTAACTGCTTTCTTCGGTTTTCAGGATGAGCTTGAATACAAAAGCTGACCCCAGTGCTGCGGCGATTCCCAGCAGGTACAGCCCCATGAAGGCCAGGCCCTGCATGTTGAAGACCCCCCAGACGGTAACCGGGGGTACGACGAAGCCGATCAGAACGGTATAAACGGGAATGCGGGCCGAACAGCTGATCAAGGGAGTAACCATAATTGTTATCAGTCGCTCTTTCCAGTTGGCTATAGTCCGTGTACTCATGATGGCCGGAATAGCACAGGCGCCGCCGGAAATCAGGGCGACAATACTGCGCCCGTTAAGCCCGAAACGTTGCATCAGGCGATCGAAGAGGAATGCCGCGCGGGCCATATACCCTACCTCTTCCAGCAGGGAGATCAGGAAAAACAGGATCGCGATTTGCGGAATAAAAACGAGGATGCCGCCCAATCCGGCCAGTACGCCGTCCGTCAGCAGATCGGTCACCCATCCCGGCGCCAGCACTTCGCGAACCGTATTGCCCGCCAGGGCGAACATTCCCTCGATGAGGTCCATCGGGTAGGTGGCCCAGGCGAAAATCGCCTGAAAAACCAGCAGCATGAGAAGGAAAAATATGATGGGACCCGAGATGCGGTGCGTCAGAAGGCTGTCCAGACGTTCGGTCAGCGAGCTTTCCGGTCCGGCTTCCCGCTTGCGGATATTACGACGCACCAGCGGTGTGAAGTGATTGAAGCGGTCCATCGTTTCGTCTACCTGAGCCCGCAGGTCCTGAAAATCATACTCCCGGACCACTTCCGCTATCCGTTCTCGTTGGCCTTCGTTCAAAAAGGAAAGCCATTTGTAATGATGAGCGATCAAAACAGCCTGGTAATCATTGCGAAGCGACAGGAAAGTACGCAGTGCCCCGGCAATAGAACGTTCGGTATCGCTCAAAGGATGGAAGGGCTTTTTGTCTCTTTCCACACTGAAGTTCTCGTCAGCAAGGCGGCTCAGAGCAGTCTTCAGATCCTCGATCCCCTTACCGGTACGTCCGCTGATGCAAACAACGGGCACGCCCAGATCTTTGCCCAGCTGTTCTGTGTTGAGCTTCAGCCCTTCCCGTTCGGCTATATCGGCCATATTCAGCGCCAGCACGAGGGGAATTCCCAGATCGCGCACCTGGGAAAATAACAGCAGATGCTTTTCAAGTTTACTGACATCGGCAATGTAAACCACTGCATCCGGATAATTCGGATCCTCCGGGTTTGCAAAAGTTTGAACTACAATACGTTCGTCTTTGGAAGTGGGATAAAAGCTGTAGGTACCGGGAAAGTCGATCAGGGTAGCTTCCCGTTGATCCGGAAGCGGCAAGCGCCCCGTCTTCTTATCTACGGTCACCCCGGGAAAGTTGCCGATCTTCTGCTGCAACCCGGTCAGCTTATTAAAAACGGAAGACTTACCGGAATTGGGATTTCCGATAAGGGCAATATTTAAGGTTCGAATTTCCTGCTCCACGTCGCCTCTCGTTCGTTGATTTGATTGTTGTTGAATGACAGAGGATAATAAAAGAGCACGCTGGTTTTTTCTCTTTACTTATCATCCAAATTACCATCTTATCATTTTACTTCAATGCTATTGACTTCTTCCTCGCGAAGAGCCAGCAGCATATCATCCACTTTAACATACCAACCTCCCCCGAAGGGCGCCCGGCGCATCAGCTTAATATGGCTTCCAGGTAATACGCCCATGGCCATAAGTTTGCCGGCTATGCGGTCATTGGTGAATGCTGTAATCTCTCCGGAAGACTGTTCTGCCAGGGTGTCCACCCGATTTGTGGTTTTGTGTATTGTAGAGACCAAAGTGGTAATTTTGATTTAATCTAATTAGTCACTGTCGCTAAAATAAGCGCTTTTACGCCACTGCCGGGTATTAAATATCACCGACTGTAGAAATTTACCCAAAAATAGGAGAAACATCCCTAAGTTTAGGTATGCCCCGAATGTTAATTCCAGCAAATACCGGAAATGTCTATCCCCTTAGCGCCGGCGGTTGGAGGCTCTTCGCCCGCCGCCGCCGCGGTATACCGGGCTACGATCTCAGCTATCTGACGGCTGGCGTAACTGCGTAACTTTCGCTTAACCAGACGGAATCGCTTATCGGCTTCAACCTGAACCAGATGAATTTCCCAGCGACCGTTACGGTTGACCACCTGCCCTACTGAGCGTCCTCGAATCGGTTGCTCTTCGGTAGCAAAGGCCTCCAGCTCGGAGCAGCCGGCCGGTCGTTCCGTCTGACCAATCTCATCGATGTATTTTTTCAAAATATCGTGATAGGTCTTATTCTTCCTATATTCGTATACACTCATCGTACCTGTTTTAAAAATGAGGGATCATAAATATAAACGCCTCAAAGGTTATTTAGACTAATTACAAACAAGTTTGACAAAAAAATAACATTTTCCGACGAATATAGTTCCCCGGGCACTAAGAGGCTGTTTCACTTAATTCTTCAGTTTTCTTATGCCTCTTTTTCCGTCATGCTTCAGCTTTTTTTAGCTCCATAGCTAAGGCTATGAAGCTCAAAAAGAGCTTCGCCTGACAAAAAAAATAGCCTATAATAAATTCTGAACACTTAAATGAAACAGCCTCTTAGTAAAAAAGGGGCGCCCGACGAGGGCGCCCCTTTTTTGTACAGAAGTAGTTTAAAGGAAGAAAGACTGACTTTTGTTCAATCTTTACTTCAGGCTTCGTTCAGATGTGCACGCAGCATCCAAAGCATTTTCTCATGCTCTTCCATTAGAGCAATAAGGAAATCATTGGTGCCGTCGTCATCATATTGATCGGCGGCTGCTTTTTGATCGTGGCGGAGTATCTGGATAATCGCTTCGTGATCGCGAACGAGGTTCTTCAACATTTGTTCGGCATTGCCTTTGAGGTTATCCGTCTCGACGAGGCGGGCCATACCCTTGAACTCCTCCATGGAACCTGGAGTAAAGAACCCGAGGCTGCGAATACGCTCGGCAGTATCGTCAATGAAGGTCGCCATTGCGGTGTATTGTTCTTCGAACAGCTCGTGAAGCGGTTTGAAGTACATCCCAGTCACATTCCAGTGATAATTGCGGGTTTTGATGTACAGTATATGCTCATCAGCCAGCAACTGGCACAAAGCCTCCGATACTGCCTTACGGTTATCTGAATTAATCCCGATGTCTATCTTTGCATCAATCTTTGTCATACTGACAGTGGAATCAGCCATGTTAATCTTTTTTTTATATGTTAAAGAATACCTTGTATACTAGTGATGAACCCTGCTCAGAGTCCAGTTCAAAGTCTATCTAAAGCAGAAGATAAATTACAGATCCTTAACAAGAAGAGCTCACCGGTGTTCAAATCCTTCACCGGATGAGTGATGTTGGAGTGGATAAATACCTTAAAAATTTCTTAAGCAAGGTGAAAGAACGCCAGATAGCAAAACAATCACTCTATATTTAAAGAACTTAATTTACCAATGCAAAGTAGCCTATGTGCACTGTTTGCAAAGTCACTGCAAACAGGCACATAGGTTTTTTACTTTCACATCACGCTTACTAAGCGGCAGCCTCTTCTCTCTTCGAAGCGCCGGTCTTCGCTCCCATGGAGGTAGTCTTTGAAATCGCCAGGGAGAAAATCACCAGGCCGAATCCAATCTTGTTCACGGCATCACCAATGTTGTAGATGATGTCCATCCCCTGCAACGGAATCACACCGCTGAGCCAGCCGGTCGGCATGGCCATGTAACCGATGGGATAAATCGCCCAACCGACAAAAACGAACCAGGACAGGGCGTTGAATGCCTTCTGCAGTACCGGATCGTTGGAGTTATTCGACAAGCGGCGAGCGCTGCCAAACCATACTTCGTAAAGTATGCCCACATAACCGATCGTAGAGATAGCTCCCCACAGCGGCGATGAGGAAGCAAATACCGTTTCTCCAAGATAACCGGCGACGAGCATCCAGACCGAGTAGAAAATCAGTCGCCACATCAGGCCGATCTTGGCGCCGAAAGCGCGAAGAATCAGATAAAACTCCACGCACATCAGCGGTACGGTGAGAATCCAGTCGATGTAACGGAATTCCGTCGGAGAAGCCTGGTTGGTGGCCCAGAAATCACGCATGTAGAAATAATGTACGGCTGCAATAAAGGTAATCAGGCCGGAAACCAGCATCGAGTCTTTCCACTTTCCCGAAACCTGGGAAAACTGAAAGAAAAAGAATACCGTGGCTGCCGCCATGGCCATCGAGCCGATAAAGAAGGTGAAACCAACGTAGTCACCACTTTGAAGCTGGGCCAGAAGCAGCGGTTTAAAGTTTACTAATGCATCCATGGCTAAGTGTTTTGTTAAACAAATGTTAAGGTGTAAAAGGTATGGGAGAAACAGTATTTCTCCTCAATGGTTTATGAAAATTTCAGAATTTTATGAAATTAATCCCGCAGATACTGATCCAACTGGAAGAATGCGGATGTCCTTACGCTGTGCCCCTAGTGCCTCCGGCACTAGGTTTTCACTCTTAGGAAAGAGACTTGGCGGCTTCAGGCCGTACGGTCCGGACAGGACTTCTTCCCAAAACATGCACTTCTGCCAATGCTTTAATAAAAGGCCACAAGGGCAGGGAAGCGAAAATGCCAGCCTCCTGCCACAGGTTCGACTTTTCTTCTAAAAAGGTCAATATGTTGTACATGGAATTGCGGCGAAACAGCCGGCTGAAGACAGGCGCCGCCCAGTCGCCTTCCTGCTGCAGGATACGCAGCAGCAGCGTGTCATAAAAAGCAAAACGCCGGGAATTAGCTTGCCTTACAGCCGGGGATTGCCCTTGCAATACCTGCCGGGCAATCTGCCGGGTCTGCTTCTGAATATTGAGAAAGGCGTATCCGGTCGTCGGTTTTACAGCGCCACCCTGCGTACCTATATTGATAATGTGCGGCGCGGAACGGGCGGGGAAAGGCATATCCGTCATCGGTATAGCGCCGCCTTCCGTCTCTTCGATCTGGTAATCCTGGATTTGAAGCTGCCCGGTAATATATGCCCGGAGGGCTTGGTCATAGCTTTCTTTGGGAAGCAGCTGAGCTGAAAAGAGGGTGTATTCGACCAAGGCCCGCTCTTTAGAAAGAGGAAGCACGTAAAAAAAGCGGGCGGCGCCGTGCTGAGCGGTCCGGAAATCCATGAGCAGCGCTTTTCCCGGATCGAACACCGGCTTATTGCTGTGAATAGTCCATCCCTGGAAGTGTTGGAGGAGAAAATGGTAATTGCCCTGTTTTTCCCTGAGTTTAGGCAGGTAATGGCAGCTGTCAAAAATGTAACGGGCTCGAATGCGATGGCCGCCGGCTATGACATAAGGGCCTTGTTCATCCTCCTGAATGACTGAAATGTATGCCCGGCGCCGTTCGATCTGTGGAGAAGCATCCAGCTCCCGGTGTATGAAGCGGTAGAAATCGATGCTGCGCAGCATCTGGTACCGCCGGTGGCCCAGGTGTTCGACAAGCTCTCCCTTTTTATCAGCGAAGGCGAGCCGGTCCCACCGCTTGTGAATCAGGGAATCGAACGCTGTAGGTTGATTGGACCAGAAGCACCAAGTGCGGTCATTCGACTGCTTGTCGTCCCGGTCGATGATGAGCACGCGCCGATCATCCAGTCCTTCCCGGTGGAGGTAATAGGCCAGGCTGAGCCCGGCGCATCCACCGCCCGCGATGATGTAATCGTAGGTTTCCAAATGTTGAACCTTAGTTTATTAAATCAAATGCTATACTGTGGGACAAAATTTTTAGAAGAATGTTTGCAAAATAGAGATAAAAAATCTTTTTTCTGCATAAGTAACCTAATTATGTGTGCTCCTCCAGTAGTTTTTTTAAAAATTTGGGGACGCGAAACCGCTGCCCGTATTTCTCCTGGTATACTTCGCACTTAGCGATAAAATCCTCGTACCCGTAATCGATGACATACTGAATGACGCCTCCTCTAAAGGCCGGGAATCCCCAGCCGAGGATGCTGCCCAAATTAGCGGCCGCTACCGAATGGATAACTTTTTCCTGCATACACCAGATGGCTTCAATGACTTGAGCGAAAAGAAAGCGCTCGGTGATTTCTTCGCGATCATAGCTTTCCTGAGTTGGCGGGAAGTGTTCCCTGAGTTCCGGCCATAATTGCTGCCGGCTGCCGGAATCGTACTCGTAGAACCCTGCGCGTTTATCTCTTCCCGGCCGTTTGAGTTCATCCAGCATTTTATTGAGTACGCTGACGGCCGGGTGCTGTATGTATTTGGCGCCGTAATGTTCGGCCGCCTGATTTTCGTAGCGTTGCGCAATAGGCAAGCCGAGGTCGTCGGCAGCAGCTAAAGGGCCCCGAGGCATACCTGCCTGCAGGCCCAGGTTCTCGATCAGCGCCGGAGCGTAGCCTTCTTCCAGCATGGTGATTCCCTCCAGGAGGTAGGTATTCTGGACTCTGGCGGCAAAAAAGCCCCAGTCATCCTTGACGACGATAGGCGTTTTGCGAATCGTTCGAACGAAGTCGAACGCGCGGGCTACCGTCTCGTCCGAGGTAGCTTCACCGCGGACGATTTCCACCAGTGGCACTTCTTCGGCAGGATGAAAAAAGTGCAGGCCGACGTAATTTTCGGGGCGCACAGAAACCTTGGCGAGTTTGGTGATGGGAATGGAAATGGTATTGCTGGCGAAGAGGGAGTAATCGTCCATAAACTCTTCGGCCTCCTGGGTGACCTTTTGCTTGACCATTTGATTTTCAAAGACCGCCTCGATGACCAGATCACAATCTTCAAATTCGCGGGGATCCTCTGTCGTTAGAATACGGTCAAGGATACTCGATCGTTCCGAGGCGGGCAGGGCGCCCCGTTCGATGAGCTCATCGAGTTTTTTTTGAACAAACTCGCGCCCCCGTTCGGCAATCAATTTACTGACGTCCTTGAGCACCACTTCCAGCCCGTTGCGCAGGCAGGAAAGGGCAATTCCCGACCCCATTTGCCCGGCCCCGATAATACCTACTTTGCGGGGGCGAAATTTACCAAAGCCCCGGGGCCGGTTTTTACCCTGGCGGATAAAGTTGCGGTCAAACCAAAAGGCTTTGATCATATTTTTACACTGCCGGCTACGCAGCAATTGGGTGTAGTAGCGGCTTTCGATGCGGCAGGCGGTGTCGAAATCCACTTTGGAGCCTTCCGCCAGCACGTTGAGGACGGCCTGCGGAGCAGGATAATTGTTGTAGGTTTTACTGGCCAGCCCGGCCGCCAGGCGGCGAATAGTGGCAGCCACCCGCTGTTCTCCGGCGGTACCGCCGGGAATGCCGCACTCGGCCAGGTCCCATTGACGGCGTCCCTCCGCGGTCTGTATGAGCCAGTCTTTGGCTTGGGTGAGCATCGCCTTGTGGTCGGCGGCCAGTTCGTCAATAATCCCGGCTTTGAGGGCTTCCTGCGGCGTGTAGCGCTTGCCGTCGCGCAGAATAGGAAAAGCCTTCTCGATACCGAGCAGCCACATCAGCCGTATGATGCCCCCACCGCTGGGAATAAGGCCCATACTCACCTCGGGCAGTCCCAATTTGATGCTATTATCATTGATGACAATGCGGTGATGGCAGGCCAGTGCGAGTTCGAAGCCCGTGCCCAGCGCATCGCCGTTGACGGCGGCCACCACCGGCACCCCCGGCCGCTCCAGGTCGCGAAAAAAAGCCTTGAGGCGTTCGGCGATGGAGAAAATCTCCTCCGGGTCTTCCGCCCGGTACAGGTACTCCAGATCACCGCCCGCCAAAAAGGAGCGTTTGGCGGAAGTTAAAATGACCCCGCGCAGTCCTCCCCCGGCCTTCTCTTTTTTCAAATGCTCGATCACCGGCTCGAAGGCAGTAAGGATCTCGTGATTGATCACGTTGTAGGGCCGGCCACTCATATCGAGGGTCAGTGTAGCAATGTCGTCGGTATCTTTCTGGTACTGAATCATAGGAAGTCGGAAGTGGAAAATCGGAAATGGGAAGAAGAAAGCCTTTTTTCCGACTTCCCACTTCCCACTTCCGACTTTGTTAAATTCTTTCAATAATAGTAGCCACGCCCATACCGCCGGCGGTGGGCAGCGCCGCCAGTCCAGTCTGCAGATCGCGACGCTCCAGTTCGTCGAGCAGCATGCCGAGCAGCATGGCGCCGTCGGCGCCGCTGGCTTTCCCAAAAGCGATGGCGCCGCCGTTGACATTGAGGCGTTCCTCTTCAATTTTCAGATGCTGACGGAAATGGAGCCGTACGGCGGCAAAGTTTTCCTGGCATTCCCACAGGTCAACATCAGTCGCCTTCATACCAGCCTGCTGCAGCGCCTTACGCGCGGCGGGAACGGCGCCGGTGAGCATCAGGGTCGGATCGATGCTGACGTTGCCTGCCGCGAGAATGCGCGCACGGGCTTGCAGCCCCAGCGATTCACCCTGTTCGCGGCTGCCGATAAGCAGTAGCGCGGCGCCGTCGGCCAGCGTCGCAGCGTTGCCGCTCGTATGCTGATGTTCGATACGCGCCAGACGGGGATACTGCTGAATGGCCAGGGCATCAAACCCTTCCCGCCCGACCGACTCGAAAGCCGGCGATAACTGTGCCAGATCCTCTGCTGTAAGACCAGGATGCGGCAGTTCGTCCGTCTCGAGCAGCATCAACCCGTTGCGGTCCCGGATGGGGGACAGTGCCTGGTTGAAGTATCCTTCTCGTTGGGCCAGATAAGCCCGCTGATGCGACTGCAGGGCGCACTCATCCAGCATCTGCCGGCTGAAGCCCTCCAGGGTGGCGATGAGGTCGGCGGCGATGCCCTGTGGAACATAACGCACCTGATTGATGACTTCCGGGTCGTAAAGCAAAGGGCCACCGTCACTGCCCGGTGCTACCCGGCTCGAACTTTCCACACCGCCGGCAACTATCAGCTGCTCCCAGCCGGAACGCACTTTCGCCGCGGCCAGGTTAACAGCTTCGAGGCCGGAAGCATCATAGCGGTTCAGCTGAAAACCACCGACTTCTCTCGACCACTCGGCATGCAAAAGGGCAGCTTTGGCAATGTTGTACCCCTGCCCATCCACCGGTGTACCGCAACCGATGATCACATCATCGACCTGAGAAGTATCCAGGTCCCGGCCCTGACGTAATTGCCGCAACACCGCGGCCAGCAGATTCAGGGATTTCACTTCGTGCAGGGCCCCGCCGCGCCGGGCGCTGCCCCGGGGAGTTCGCAAGGTGTCGTATATGTAAGCTTCCGGCATGAGAGGTTCTCAGTTCTCGGTTCTCGGTTCTCGCAAGGCAGGGGACTAATTCACTGAGGCCCTTCCTTATTATAACTATCCTTGCAAAAGTAAGTACCGAGGCACAATAAAATTAAGTTTTTCAGGACTTCTTTGGAAAAAGACAGGAGGACGGGAGAATTGAGAGATAACCTCGCTTTTTTCCATTCCACAGCGCTTGCCGCTAAGGCGATGAACGCCGATGACCACTTTGTCCGAAAAATTACCTTTTCAGTAGATATTAGCGCAACTTTCCCTGGGTCAAACGTTATATTTGTATAAGAAAATTAAAAAGGACCTTTTTTAAACAGTTCTGTGTTATTAATATACACAATAACTTGCCAAAGTAAAAAATAAAAATTTATGGCCCGCAAAATAAGATTGACACCCTTCGCCCGACTGCTCATCGTGCTGATCATCGCCGCTCCCATTGCTTACCTCGTTGCCTCCTATTACAACGGGGAAGACGGTATTCAAAACCTCAAGGAACTGGTAGGTATCGAAGAGCCAGCTGCTGAAACACCGGCGGCGGATCCTGCTACCACAGAAGCCGCCACCCCCGAAGAAGCCGCGCCTGAAACTGAAACGGTCACTGAAACGACAAATCAGACAGATTACGAAGAACTGCAGGCACAGTACAGCGAACTGAAAGAGGAAAACCTGAACCTTAAGCAAACGATAAGGGAGAAGGAGCTGGAAATTCAGGAGCTTAAACGGCAAATCCGCCTGCTGGAAGGTTCTTCAGAAGGGCAGTAAGCATACATTCGCATTTTGCTTTCGCAAAATGTTCCGATAAGAAAGGGCGGTGCGTAGCATATATGCACCGCCCTTTTCTCATGGTCGCTCACTTTGAACCTGGTTTGTACCATCTATTTTTCAAGCTCGTAGTCAAACACCTCCTCAATAAGTGAGGTACTATTAATAGTACAATCCAATTCCTCGATCTTTCCTGATTTCAAGTCGTACACCCATCCGTGGATGTAGGGAAATTCGCCCTGTTCCCACTCCTCCTGAATGAAGGATACCTTGGCGAGATTAGCAACCTGTTCGATAACGTTGAGTTCTACAAAGCGGTTCAGGCGCGTCTCCTCATTCGTGAGGGCGTCCAATTCCTGCCGGTGCAGGCGGTACACATCTTTGATGTGCCCCAGCCAACCGTCGATGTAGCCATAGCGCTCGCGGCTCATCGCTGCCCTAACGCCGCCGCAGCCGTAATGGCCGCATACAATCACGTGCTTCACCTTCAGTACCTTAATGGCATAGTAGGCAACACTCAGCAAGTTCGCGTCCGTACTAACGACTACATTGGCAATATTGCGGTGTACGAAAATGGAGCCGGGCTTTACATCCGTGACTTCGGAGGGCGGTACGCGGCTATCTGAACAGCCGATCCACAAAAACTGCGGATGCTGCCCTTCGGCGAGGCGATCGAAAAAATTGGGGTCTTCGGATTCAACGACTCTTATGAATTCCCTGTTCCCTTCAATTAATTCCAGATAAGATTTTGGCATAGTTACTAAGTTTTATGAAAGTAATACTTCAGTAATAATACAAATTACTGAATTACTTCCGTTGTTCAATACGCCATCTTTGTAAATAGATAAAAAAAAGCACCTCCCGGTCAAGTAACCGGAAAGCACTTTTTTCAGCCGGTACAATCCGGAACCTTTACCCGTCCCGAAGAACGAGGGCGGGCAGAACCCGGCATCCAGCTCACTCCCCTTGTCCCAGCGAGTACCCTCGCTTGCCGTCAATACGGTAGAGGTTTTCCGTCTTGATAATATCCAGCCCGGCCTCGGTCAGGCGTTGCATCAGGCTGATTATTTGCTTGTAATCGGTGCTGGCGGCGTGGCGCATGTCTTTGCGGCCGGGGTACATTCTGGAAGCCTGCGAGACGAAGCGGCAGCGCCAGTGATCGGTGCAGAAAGTTTCGGGCAGTCCGCCCGGATACACCTTCACCCCGCGGTTGGTGATCATTTTGAGTTGGAACTCAGGCGGCGCCAGTTCTTCCAGCAGCTTACCCAGCACCTCTGGGTCTCGCTTCTCCCCTACCCAGTCGAGGAAGATATCGACGCCCAGCAGTTCCTTTTCGGCCGGCTGGAAGGTCGAGGCCTCTACATGGATAGGCTTGGCGTTTTCGGGAAGGGTTACTTTAGGTAACTGTTTCGGCTCTTGCCCGAGGCGTTCGATGACGGCGTCGGCGAAGGCCTGTGTGCCTACGCGCCCTCGAGTGTAGGCTTCGCTGTGCAGGTCGGCCGTATGGATGCCGTCTTCCAGGGTGCGCAATAGCGCGTTCTGGATGAATTCGGCCTTTTCGCCCATACCCAGATGGGCCAGCATCATACAGGCGGCGTTGAGCAGGCCGGAGGGATTGGCCTTGTCCTGCCCCGCGATATCGGGCGCCGAGCCGTGGATGGCTTCGAACATGGCGAAGTCGGAGCCGATATTAGCCGAGCCGCCGAGGCCTACTGAGCCGGCCACCTGCGCGGTGATGTCGGAAACGATGTCGCCGTAGAGGTTGAGGGTCACCACCACGTCGAACTGCTCGGGCCGGTCGGCCAGCATCGCCGAGCCGATGTCGATGATGTAGTGGTCGTTTTTGATGTCGGGATACTCCTTGGCGATCTCATCGAAGACATCGTGGAACAGCCCGTCGGTGTGTTTCATGATATTGTCCTTAGTCATGCAGGTCACCTGCTTGCGGCCGTAGGTGCGCGCGTATTCGAAGGCGTAGCGGATGACGCGCTCGCAGCCCGGACGCGTTATCAGCTTGAGGCACTGTACAACCTCCTTGGTCTGCTGATGCTCGATACCGGCGTAGAGGTCTTCCTCGTTTTCACGAACGACCACTACATCCATATCCGGAAAGTGACTTTCAACGAAGGGCGTGTAGGCGCGACAGGGTCGCACATTAGCAAAAAGCCCCAGCGATTTGCGAATGGTCACATTGAGGCTTTTATATCCACTGCCTTGCGGCGTGGTAATCGGCGCTTTTAAAAAGATCCGATTTTTGCGAAGCATCTCCCAGGCTTCGGGGGAAATGCCCGACTCGATGCCCTGCTCGTAGACCGCTTGCCCGATCTGTACCTCGTCGTAATCCAGCGGCGCTTCCGCGGCTTCCAGTACCCGCAGGGTGGCGTTCATAATTTCCCGGCCAATGCCATCGCCGTAGGCGATGCTGATCCGGGTGGTTTCCGTGCTGCTCTTTGTTTGTTCCTTGTACATAGCTAAAGTGCTACCCATACTTGTGTGTTTTAAAGTAATACTATTAATTTTTTGTATAGACAAGCGACCGGGCATTCTGTTCGCGGAAAGTTGAGAAATTAACCAGGAGTATCCAAGGCCCGGTGGATCGGGAAAAGTGCAACCTTGCAGAGCTACCACAAACCCGGAATCACCGCCTTCCGCTCTTCCGGGTAATTTTCAAAGTGCTCCTGGTACCAGCGGTGGTGCGAGCGGGCGCGGGGAATGAGATTGGCGGCGGTCCAGACGGCGAAGGAGAGTGCGGGAAGGGTGTCATATTTTCTTAGCTAGTACACTGAAATCATACCTCACTCAGTCAATTTCCGGTACAGTTCGAACATTTGTCCGGCCAGGGCTTCACCCCGGAATTTTTGCGCCTGCTGGAAACCCCGCTCGATCATCTGTTCGCGCAGGTCTGAATGCTTTAGTATCCGCTGTATAGCTTCGCCCAGCGCTTCCGGGTCTGTAGGATCGACAAGGAGGGCCGCATCGCCGCCGGCTTCGGGCAGGGAGCTTCGGTTGGAGGTGATGACGGGAATACGGCTGAAGAGGGCCTCTAGTACGGGAATGCCGAAGCCTTCGTAGAGAGAGGGATAAATAAAAGCCGTAGCTTTTTGGTAGACGGCGGGCATGTCGTCGAAACCGGGTTGCCGGAAGAGGAGGAAGTCTTCCAGTTGATGATTGCGGGCGTATTCGAGTATTTTTTGGCGGTAGCCGTCTCCCTTGCCGATGATGACCAGGGGCAGCCGATCTTGCGGCGGCAGGGAAGCCAGGGCCTGTACGGCGCTTAGCAGGTTTTTACGCTGCGTAACGGCGCCGACGTAGAGCAGATACTGCTCCGGCAGTTCGTAGCGCTTGGCGGCGTGGCGCAGGGCTTTAGGCGCTTTTTCCACCATATAGCGTTCGTTGACGGACTGGTAGATTACCCGGATTTTGTCGGGGTCAATACCGTAGAACTCAATGATGTCTTGCCTGGTATGTTCGCTGATGGCCACAATGCGGTCGGCGCGCCGGCAGGCGCTGGCCAGATGGAAGTCCCACAGGCGCCGCTCCAGGCGGGAATAAAATTCCGGGAAGCGGCGGAAGGCCATATCGTGGATGGTCACCACACTGCGGAGGCGGCGGGGCAGCCGCAGGGGCAGGCGGCCATCCAGTCCGTGGAAGAGCTGTATACGGTGGAGCCGCAGCTGGCGGCGCAGGCCGAAGAAACGCCAGAGAAAAGCCGGTCGCTGGCGGGGCATCTGCACATTGACCATGGCGCTGTTGAGAAAAAAACGGGTTTCTTCGTTGCGCGTCACCTCGCTGGCGTATAGAAAGTAAGCGGCCTCGGGATGAAAATCGGTGAGCTGCTTGATCAGGGTGCGGCTGTAGTTACCCGGACCGGTGAAGTTATTAAAAAGAGGATAGGCATCGTAGCCAATGCGCAACATGGATTCAGCGTTTCCTGGAAAGATAACAAAAAACTCCAGAGAGCCGAGGCCCGCCGGAGTTTAAATGGCTATGATTAATTCTTATTGGTATCAGACGGCGAAGCTTTCGCCACAGGCGCAGGTGCGCGATGCATTCGGGTTCTGGAAATGAAACCCCTTGCCGTTCAGACCGCTGGAGAATTCCAGAACGGAATTGCAGACGTAGAGGAAACTCTTCAGGTCAGTGACAACCTTAACGCCATTGTCTTCGAAGACCTGATCCTCCGGCTTGAGTTCGTTGTCGAATTTCAAGTCGTACGTCAAACCGGAACAGCCGCCACTCAGGACGGATACGCGAATAAAGTAATCTTCGTCGTAACCTTCTTTGGCCCGAATGGAATCTACTTGTTTCTTTGCGCTTTCACCTACTTTTACCATATGTTGCTGAATCGTTTGTTGTTTGTAATGCTTTCGCTTATGCTAAAATAAGGCTTTCAGTAGTTTATCTCAAAATGAGTGCTGAACTTTTTTTAAAACAGGATCAGCGGAGGAATAGTTTTGGCCGCCTTCTACTCAATAGCACTGCAGGTTTTCTATTTCTTCCCGCCCATCCCGCTTCTCAAGCGGAATGAGCGGGTAAAATTTTTCATTTCTCACATCACTTCATCCAGGTCCACCCCATCTTTATACAATTCCCACACCGGGCTGAGTTCGCGCAGGCGCCTGACGCCTTTAACAACGGCTTCGATGCTGCGATCGACCTGCTCTTCCGTCGTAAAGCGGCCGAGGCTGAAGCGGATGGCGGCGTGGGCCAGGTCGTCGCTCATACCCATGGCGCGCAGTACGTGGGAGGGCTCCAGCGAGGCCGATGTACAGGCGGAGCCCGAGGAGACGGCGATGACCTGGTTGAGGTTCATCATAAGGTTCTCGCCTTCCACGTAGCGGAATGACATATTGGAAACATGAGGCAGGCGATGCTCGCGGCTACCGTTTACGAAGGCGGCTTCCAGGCGTTCCAGCAAGGTGTTTTCCAGCTTGTCGCGCAGGCGAGCCAGGCGTTCTGCTTCTTCTTCCATCTGCCGGCCGGCGATTTCGGCGGCCTTGCCGAGACCAACAATGGCCGGCACATTGAGCGTACCGGAGCGCATGCCCTGTTCATGGCCGCCTCCGTAGATTTGCGGCGACAGCTTGACGCGGGGCTGGCGGCGGCTGACATACAAGGCGCCCACCCCTTTAGGGCCGTACATCTTGTGGGCGGAAAAGGCCAGCAGATGCACGCCTGTTTCACGTGGGTCGACAGGTATTTTGCCCACCGCCTGCGTGGCGTCGCTCATCAGTAAAACGCCGTGTTTGGCGCAAAGCTCGCCGATAGCCTTCATCGGCTGAATGACGCCGGTTTCGTTGTTCGCCCACATAACGGACACCAGCACGGTATCGGGGCGGATGGCGGCATCCAGGGCTTCCAGGTCGATGAGGCCTTCCTCATTAACATCTAGGTAGGTCACCTCTCCACCCTGCTTTTCGATGCTTTCGCCGGCATCGAGCACGGCGTTGTGTTCAGATTTTACCGTAATGAGGTGACGGCCCTTGCGGTGGTACATCTCGAAGACGCCCTTAAGCGCCAGGTTGTCCGACTCGGTGGCGCCGGAGGTAAAAATGATTTCCCGGGGATCGGCCTGAATCAGCTGTGCGAGTTGTTCGCGGGCCTTATCAACAGCTTCCTCGGCGACCCAGCCGAAGGCGTGATGGCGGCTGGCAGCGTTGCCCGGCTTATCGGTGAAGTAGGGCAGCATGGCCTGCAGCACCTCCGGATCGACGGGGGTGGTGGCGTTGTGATCGAGATAAATGAGGTCGGTATTGAACATAATATTCTATATTCTTCAATTTGGGTCGAAAAAGGAAACAATGAATTTTCAACTCAGTGATGCTAAGGAACCGGCTGATTCCTGGCCTCTAAAGAGCCGGGCACGATTTTGTAGCGCTCGAAAGAATCCATTAATTCGTTTCTGCGACTCGATGTAAAAATAACGAATACCTGCCTTAATAGTTCTCTGTGCGGTCAGGCGGTTTTAAGTTAAAAAGCTGCCTGCCCACCTACGAACTGTGCGCAAAAATTCATAGATTGGCTGTATGGATACCGAAGAAAACTTATTCGAAGAATTTGCCGGCGTCAGCAAGGAAGCATGGCTGGCCAAGGCTGAAAAGGACCTGCGGGGCAAGCCGCTGTCCGACCTGGAGTGGCAACTGGAGGAAGACCTGTCCGTCGCCCCCTTTTATCACCCGGATGATATGGAGCCCCCCCCTACCCCGCTTTGGCAGGGACGTGCTCAGAACCAATGGGAGCTGGGCGAACTCATTGAAGTGAATGATCTGCCCGGCGCCAATTCCGCCTTGCGGGAAGGGCTGGAGGGAGGCGCCGAAGCGCCGCTGCTCATCCTCCACCACGAGCCCGGCGAGGAGGAGCTCGATGAGCTTTTCGATGGTGTGGAGTTATCTTTCATCTCCACGCATTTCACTCAGTTTTATCCCGGTAAGCAGCCCGGTCAGCTGCTGCGGCAGTTTGTTGAGTGGGCAAAAAAGCGAAAGCGCAATACCGGGAAGCTGGCAGGTTCAATCGATTACGACCCTATTCTCGACTGGAACGCCCCGCCTTTCGCCACCCTGGTGGAGACGATGAACTTTGCGCGCAAAGAATTGCCTCAATGGCGGGTATTGCAGATCAACGGGCTGCGGTTTCACGCCGGCCCCGAAAATACCAGCCAGGAGCTGGCCCTGATCATCGCCAAGGGGAGTGAATACCTGGCGCAACTGCAGGAGCGGGGCATCGAACCCGTCCAGGCCAATGAGCAACTGCAATTCACCGTAGCGCTGAGCACCAGCTACTTCGTCGACATCGCCAAACTGCGCGCCTTACGCCTGCTGTGGAACAACGTGTTGCAAGCCTACGGCGCCCCGGCTGCCGACATCTGCGTGGTGGCCCATCTGGCGCGCGAAACGCAGGGTGATGATCCCAACACCAACATGATCAAAGCAGGTACTCAAGCCATGTCGGCCGTCATCGGTGGCGCCAGGCGCCTCTACATACGACCTGCCGACTTCTCCTTCAATCAGCCTAGTACCGCTTTTACCCGCCGTATCGCACGCAACGTACAGCACATCCTGCGCATGGAGAGCTACCTGGACCGCGTCATCGATCCGGCGGCAGGCAGCTACTACATTGAAAAGTTGACGGAAAAACTGGCCGAGCAAGCTTGGACTCAATTTAAGCATTTGGAAGCGGAAGAAGCCTTCAGGAGAGCCTAGTGCCTCCGGCACTAGGCTCTTACCCGCCTTGCTTTCTCAGAGTGGATAGAATTTTATTGATTCTGGCGTTTAACCCGGATTATTAAGGCAAGAGTACGGCATCGATGACATGGATAACACCGTTTTCCGCTTGAACATCGGTGAAGATGACATTTGCCGTGTTGCTACCCGCTTGAATCGTAACACCGCCACCTGACAGGTTAACGGTGAAAGACTCATTGGCGAGGGTGCTCACCATCATATCATCCGTCAGGTCCTCAGATCTGACATTACCTGCCGTGCTGACATGGTATTTCAGGACGGTTTCCAGGGTAGCAACTGGTATATCCGCTACCGAATTCCAGTCTGGGTTAGAGTCCAGCAGTGCCTGGAAGGCAGGATTGATAGGAGCAAAAACGGTGAAAGGACCGTCGCCACTTAGTACGTCGACAAAATCGGTAGTCAACCCCGAAGCAGTAAGCGCAGTTACCAGTGAGCTGAAGTTGTCATCAGCGGTGGCGAAAGTAACTACGGTTGGGGGAGCGATGACGGCATCTATTTCGTGGATGACACCATTCGAAGCGGAAATATCAGGATTTGTCACCTGAGCATTGCCATTAATAGTGACGCTTCCGTCTACTTCAAAAAACAGATTTGTAAATACAGCGTCGTTGACGTCGGCAGGATTGAGCGTGGTAGCGTATCCAGTACTCAATTGACCGGAAGTGACCAAACCACCCAGAACGTGAGTGAGCAATACTTCCTCCAGCACATTGGCAGGTGTATTCTCGATGGTATTAGTACCGGCTGCATCGAGGAAAGTTTGCAGGGCATCATTGTCCGGAGCAAAAAGGGTGAAGGGACCGCCCGTGTTAAGAACGTTAACTAATCCGGCTTTGGAAACAGCTTCTACCAACAGGCTGTAATCACTATCATCCGAAAGGATTTGTATGATATCCCGGGTAGGTTGTACATCATCATCGTCATCATCACAGGCGACAAAACCTGCAGCACCTATCAATAAAAACATTAAGGCAGAAAGGAAGCGTAACTCTCTCATATTTCTCTTTTTTAAATTAATTTGAAAAATTGTTCCTATTCAGCGCACTAAACGAAGACAGCTCTCGGGTTGTTTAGGGGAGCTTGTATACTCTCAGCATTTGCTAAACATTTTACATACTTATGTTATTCTTGCAAATGGAGGCAATAACCAGGGGTCGGATTGATTACCAGCCAATTCCTATATTGCATAGTTATTACGGATGCAAACTCCATGCATCTTTGTAAACAGTACTATTTGTGAAGAACGTCTGCAATACAATCATGGAATGATCCAACCAGAATACGCAGTTTCTGAATCCGGCCGTTCACGCGCCCAGGAATCGCGGGCAGCGATCGCCCGCCTGTACGTCGCCATGCGTCACCTCTTTATCCGCGGCAGCTATAAGCCGCTGGGCGTCAGCGGAGAAGCTATGATTGAGGCGCTGATGGTGCTCCGGCCCGAGATTTACGGCTCCATCACCGATCCGGAACGAGTGGAGCTGGACGGTCTCTTTTACATCTTTCAGCGTTTGCCGAAAGGTATTGAGGAATGCCGCTACATCAAGCTTATCACACGGGAAGGTTTTGAAAAAACTCACTTCCAGCCTATCATTCCCGCCAAGCGCCGCCGCAACTGCTACCGCATCGACGAGGAACAGATGTTCGTGGAGATGACCCGAGGACGCAGCGACATCTACGACATTCTCACGCATCTGACTTTCCTTTATGTGGAAGCCGAAAAGATCCGGCGTAACAGCGAGGACTACCGCGACGAAAAGCGCCGCGAGTGGCAAATGCTGGAGGAGATCGTCCGGCGTGAAGAGGACAGCGAAGAGTTCAACCACGAAGTGGCTTACACTTATCTGAGTACCTTGCTGGGCCGCACCTACGAAGAAACCGTAACGGCTTCCCGGCGCTTCGACAAGGATACCAATGTCAACTCCCTCTTTCACATTGTCTACTGGCTTGGACTGCGCGCCACCGAGGAGGTAGGGGAAGACAAAGACCGCGAAATCAGTTTCTCCTCCGCCCTGCGCGAAAAGATCGGTCATCATTACTACGGTGAATTGTGGGCCCGCAAAATCAAGGATTTCCTACGGGAACAGAATATGCTGGAGCGCCCGCTGCATGTCATCAGCGCCAATCTGCACAGCGTGATGAATACGCTCTACGCACTGCCCGCCCTAAAGAACCGGCACGAGGGAACCACCTTAAAAGAACTCGCCGAAGACCTAAGCCACGAGGAAAATGAAGAAATGCGCGAGCGTGTCTTTACCTACGCCTCCCGCCACGGCATGCAACAGATCGATGACACCAGCGGCACCAATATCTCCATTCAGATTTTTGACTCCACGCGTATCGATCCAAGCACCCTTCCCCCGGATATCGAGTGGGACGAGGACTATATCGCCGCAGAAAAACCGGTGCTCATCGTTATGGACTACGCTTTTGGAGAGCAGGCTTTTGAAACCATGGATGAATTTCTTAAGCCCTACGAAACTGATGAGGGACGTACTCCGCTCAAAATAAAATCCATCGCTGTCATGGGCAAGGCCGGCATACTGGAAGGGGACAAAGGCGATATCATGGTGCCTGACGCCCATGTCTTCGAAGGCACCGCCGACAATTATCCCTTCCACAATGACCTTATCCCGGAAGACTTTGAACAAGACAAGGTGCGGGTCTGCACCGGCCCCATGATCACCGTCATGGGCACCTCCCTGCAGAACAAAGATATCCTGCGCTACTTCCTCAAGAGTTCCTGGCGCGCCATCGGACTGGAAATGGAAGGAGCCCATTACCATAAAGCGATTCAGTCAGCATCTAAAATTCGCAACAGCATCGACGAAAATGTCGTCCTGCGTTACGCCTACTACGCCTCGGATAATCCGTTGATCACCGGCCATACGCTGGCTTCGGGCAGTCTGGGGGTAGAAGGGGTGAAGCCTACGTATTTAATTACGGAAAAAATGCTCAACAAGATATTTTCGACAAAAAGCGTTGAAAAGATTGAAGGGTGAAAAGTTCCTGAATTCTGCCCGTTCTCAACAACTCCGACTGCTACATCTTCCCCAACAACTCCTGCCACCGCCGCTGCCGGTGACGGTAGAACAAACGCGTCCACCAGGCCAGAGCGGGCGTCATTATACCAGCCTCCAGGGTGATCTGGTCGGTATAGCGGGTTAAATGGTCATCCTCCGGTTCCAGGTGAATGAAGTGATCCCAGGTTCGCAACATGCTGCCGCGTTCCCGCGATTGGATGATGTAATTGGAGGCATCGATCCATTCCAAGTGAATATCGTGTTTGCCGAAAGGCAGAAAGCCCAGCCCCCACAGGTACAGCCGGGCCGTTTCGCCCTCCCGCCAGTACTCCGGCAGCCGGTAGGTATCGCGGGGGGTGAAAAACAACAGGGGGCGACAGACGAAACGCAGGCTTTCGGTCCGCTGCAGTTCCGACCAGATCAGCTCCGCCGGATAGGTAAAAAGCGATTGCACGGTGACGCGGCGGCCCGGCCGGTTTTGCCCGTCCGCACCTTCCACCGTAGTCTGTTGAATATCACTTCTAATGAATTGAGGTGCAGGTTCTGACATAATGCTTGCATGGTTTTTGATTACCTAAAAGTTAGTAAGGCACAACCCGTGGATGGTTACCTGTAGTGAGTCATCGCTGCTTCATACTGAACGGCGAAATTCCGCATCTCCCTGATCAGGGGAAGCGCCAGGCGCCCCTGCTCCGTGAGGGCGTATTCCACGCGGAGCGGGGTTTCTTCGTATTGAGTTCTTTCCACCAGTTGGCTTTCCACCAGGCTCCTGAGCTCCTGATACAGCATCTTTTCGGAGATTTCCGGGATGCGTTCTTTCAACTCACTGAAGCGCAGCGGCCCCTGAGACAGTTGATAGATGAGCAGCAGCTTCCACTTCCCGCCCAGCATCTCCAGGGTGGTGCGGATGGGGCAGCGGGGCTCAGCTTGAAATGTTCTGAATTCATGGCTGTTTTCGTCGGTTTGCAGTAATAGTTTAGAAGGCTGACCCACGGCGAAAAACGCGGTGAGTACCGCGTCGGCTGGGTGGGCGTCAATTCCGGAACGCAGATCAGCCGGGCGGATCTGGCCGATTTCATCCTGAAGCTGGTGGAGGATGAAAGTTATGACGGGCAGATACCGTTTGTGAGTTACTGAGCCTTAGCCGGGGGCAGTTCCCCGCCGCTGCCAAGCTGACGAAGCATTCGCCAATGGATACGCAGGGCAGAGCGGAAAGAAGGCAGTGTATGGTAAGGCAGGTTAAACTCTTCTGCCGTTTCCTTCACAATTTCGCTGATCCGGCGGTAGTGGGTGTGGCAAATATTGGGGAACAGGTGGTGCTCCACCTGATAGTTCAAGCCTCCTACAAACCAGGAAAGCAAGCGGTTATTCGGCGCGTAGTTGGTAGTGGTCATTAACTGATGTTCCGCCCAGTTGTGTTCTAAAGTTCCTTCTTCATCGGCGCCCGGGAACATAGAAGATTCCATGACGTGCGCAGTTTGAAATACACAGCCCAGTAGAAACCCGAGCGCGAAGTGCATGATAGCGAATCCGATGAGGGTCACCCACCAGGCTGCAGGTGAGAAAACAAGAGGGATTACAAGCAGGTAGATGTAGTATAGTACTTTGATCAATAATAATTCAGCGAACGCCCAGCCAAAGGAGATTTCGTGCTGCTCCAGCAAACCGTTGTTACGGTATCGAACCAACTGCCTGAAATCCTTGGTCGTGATCCACATATGCGTCATCAGACTGTAGAGGAACCAGGCGTAAATGTGCTGAAAGCGGTGGAACCAGTGGTGCTCCTGCTCGGGCGATAAGCGCAGTAGCTTACCCGCATCGATATCTTCATCCGCACCGTGTACATTCGTAAAGGAATGGTGCAGGGTATTGTGCTGTATTTTCCAGTTGATGGAAAAACCACCAATGAAGTTGATGACGTAGCCGAGCACAGCGTTGACATACTTATTGCGGCTGTAAGCCCCGTGGTTGGCATCGTGCATCACGGAAAACCCGATTCCCGCCGTCACGATGCCCAGCAGGGTCCAAAGCCCGATCATCAGCCAGGGGCTACTCACCGCACCGCTGATAATCCCCGCATAGATGCCCCCGAAGAAGGCGAGCAGGACGATAGTTTTGACAACCATTGGCGCATCCGCAAATCGGCTGCGGCCAGTTGTCTTGAAGTGATCGTTGACACGCTTGCGCAGGGCAAGCGCGAAATCTTTCTGGCCGCGATCGCGGCTGAACTTAATGTCTTGAATATTCATTGGAAAAAGCTGGATAGTATTACGAAAAGTTAAATGCTAAAATTTGTCAACCTTTCTCAGCTACTGACACCGAAAACCTGTAAAAACGCACTAGAAGAGGCAGACAATAACAATAAACATAATTATTCTCGATTAAAGATAAAAAAAAGAACGCCCCTTTCTAAAAGGCTGATTTAATATGACAGCTATTTTACAGCTTTACAGCTCTGGCAAACAAATCAGCGTGCGGATCTGGCCGACTTTATCCTGAAGTTGGAGGAGGAGGACAAGTAGACAGATTAGTAGTCGGCACATGATGATCGAGGTTTCAAGTGTAAGGGGGGATTCTCCCTTCTTTCTCCTAAATAGAAGAAAACCTCCCTCATAGAATGATTTCCGGGAGAAAACAAGGCGCATTTCACTTTTCTGGTCAGAAGCGTCCGCTTATCAATTCAGTACTTGATCCGGCTGTCGGTCCAGTAGTCGGAGCCGTCTCCGGGCAGGTTGTGTTCTTTCCCTTCCGACAGAAACAGAACCACGTTCTTATCGACCAATCTTTTCTTAACAACACAGTTACTGATATATTCCGGCAGAACCACCTCAAACCACCTCAAACCACCTCAAACAATCTCAAACAACCTCGCCCATGCAACCCCATCCCCATCCCCCTTGTCTTTCCAAAAAACCACACCCTATGCAAGCAATCACCCGACTGTTTTTACTCCTCTGTTTATTTCCAATAATGGTTACCGCCCAAATCGACCTCAGTCCCGAGCAGTGGCGCGAAGATCTGCGCTTTTTGCAAAAAACCGTCCACGAAGACTACGATTTCCTCTTCAAGAAAGTGACCGCGGAGCAATTCGACGCCGCGGTCGAACAGCTCTCCCGGGACATTCCCCAACTGGAAGACCACGAAATCATCACCGGACTGGCGCGCACTGTCTCCCTGTTTCAGTATGGCCACACCTCCATTGGCCTATCGGGTTGGTGGAATCACGATCCAATCGGCTTCCACCAGATGCCCTTTCATCTTTATTATTTCAAAGACGGCATCTACGTACAGGGCGTGCACGCCGATTATGAGCAGGCACTCGGCGCCCGCGTGCTGAAAGTCGCCGGCGTGCCGGTGGAGGAAACGATCTGGGCATTTGAAAAGGGGACGCTCATCCTCGATCCCATGGAGCACCTGACGCAGCTGTTTATGGCCGGCAAACTGGAGGAGGTTAAATCAGAAGCCGCCCGCCTGGTCAACGATGACCGCTACCGCCATTATGACTTCGAGTCGCAGTTCAACTGCGCCGGCTAATATGGGCCCCGGAGAGTTAACAACCGCCTTTCACAACAGAGCGGTCATTCCCCGCTCCGACCTTCAAATACTAAACCGGCTGTGGCGACACTATCAAAAGGAAGAACACGAGGCCCTGCTCCGGATAGGCCGGCAATTATCGCAAAGTTATCCTTTTCTCCTGCCGGCCATCGAAGCGCATAGCGACCGCATGCCCGTTGCGGGAGCACTGGGAAGGCCCAAACAGTCGCTCCTCCGCATTATGGAGGAACTTAAAACGGAGGATTTTGCTCCTGTCTTCCGGGAATTCTGCAAACGGGAAACTATATATGGATTTGGAGATTTACAGGTGAAAAGACTTTTTGACGAAATCAAGGCTTCACGATAAACACGTTTACGAAACCTCGGAAGGTTTCGTAAACGTGTTCTCCACCCTCAAAAGGATTTCGTATTTTACACGTCAAATCAACACTTCCCGATATGAAAAAAATCCTCCTGTCATTTGCTACACTTCTATTTTGTTTCAACCTTCACAGCCAGATCAGCGCCAAGCTCATGCGCTACGTGGACGTCTCCGACAGCCAGATCACTTTCGTCTACGGCGGTGACATCTGGGTGGCGCCCAAGAGCGGCGGCCTGGCCGTAAAAGTCACCAGCTCTCCGGGCGAGGAATCCTGGCCCCGCTTTTCGCCCGATGGGCAACACATCGCCTATTCGGCAAGTTACAACGGTAACGAAGATGTTTACGTCATGCCCGCTGCCGGCGGCATCCCCACCCGGGTGACCTACAACTCTTTTTCCGACCGCATGGTCGACTGGCATCCGGACGGGGAACACCTGCTCTTCGCCTCCCGGCGGGAAATGGGCCAGCGCTCCTCGCGGGAGTTCTTCCTGGTTTCCAAAGAAGGCGGCCCGCCGGAAAAACTGGCCGTGCCCTACGGCGAGCTGGCCAGCTATTCCCCCGACGGCAACAAACTTGCCTACATCACCAAGATCACCGAGAATTATCCCTTCAAACGCTACCGCGGCGGACTGGCCTCCGATGTCCTCGTCTTCGACCTGCAAAACAATACGGCCGAAAAAATCACGGACAACCCCGCCATCGACGGCAAACCGGCCTGGGCAGGTGATAAGATCTATTTCCTCTCCGACCAGGGACCGAATATGCGCCTCAATGTCTGGGCCTACGATACCCGGAGTGAGATAAGCGAGCAACTCACCGAGTTCACCGATTTCGACATCTCCTTTCTCTCCGCCGGCCCGCAGGAACTCGTCTTTGAAGCGGGCGGCATCCTGTACCTTATGGATCTGGACAGTGAGGAATATCGCCAAGTAGACATCGAAGTCGTCAGCGACCTCTCCACCGAGATGCCACGCACCGAGGACGTCAGCAAGAACATTCGCGGCATGACGGGCGCTCCGGGTGGCAAACGCGTCGTCTTCGAAGCCCGCGGCGAGCTCTTCAACGTGCCGGCTACAGAGGGCTACACCCGCAACCTCACTCAGTCGAGCGGCGCCTTTGACCGCGACCCCGCCTGGTCGCCCGACGGCAGGCACATCGCCTACTGGAGCGACCAGTCGGGCGAGTACGAAATCCACCTGCAGCCCACAAACGGCGGGGAGCCCCGGCAACTGACCACCCGCGGCAAGGGCTACGGCTACACACTCTACTGGTCACCCGACAGCAAGAAGCTGGCCTTCATTGATGAGGAAAATGATATTTCCGTCGTCGATGTCGAAAACGGCGAGACAACCGTCGCCGGCAATACCGAATGGAACATCGGACATGGCGCCCGCTCTGGATACCCGATCGCCTGGTCGCCCGACTCCCGCTGGATCGCCTTTACTAAAGGCCTCGAAAACGCCAACTACGCTGTCTTCCTATATGATGCCGAAAACGACGAACTGCACCAGGCCACCAGCGGCTTTTACCAGGACAGCTACCCCGTCTTCAGCGCCGACGGCAAGTACCTCTTTTACCTCACCGACCGCAACTTCTCGGCCGTCTACTCCGATATGAACGATGGTACCTGGGTGTACCCCAACGCCACTCAGATCGCTTCGGTAGCCCTGATGCCGGATGCGCCCTCGCTGCTGCATCCAAAAAATGATGCGGTGGAGATGGAAGAAGAGAAAGAGGACAAGGATGAAAAAGAAGAGGACGAAGCCGAAGAAGAGGAAGACGATGAAGAAGGTGTCGAAATCAACTTCGAAAGCTTCGAGTCCCGCATCGTACTCCTGCCGCCTAAGGCCGGCAACATCGGCGCACTGATGCCCTTCGAGGGCAAACTGGTCTACCTGCGCTTTCCCAATTCCGGCTCGGGTGAAAACGGCGCCTCGCTTATGTTGTATGACCTGAAAGAAAGGGAAGAGCAACCTGTGATCGAAAATGTGCAAGCCGCTGTAGTCACCGCCGACGGGAAAGCCATCCTGGTGCGCAGCCAGGGCAAGTACGGCATCATTAAGCCGGCCCCTAAGCAAAAAATCGAAAAGCCCGTTCCCACCGACGGCCTTGTCATGGATCTCATCCCCAAAGAGGAATGGCGGCAGATTTTCAACGACACCTGGCGCCGCCACCGCGACTTTTTCTACGATCCCAATATGCATGGGCTCGACTGGAAAGCCCTGCGCGAACGCTACGGCGCTCTGCTCGACGACGCCCGCACCCGCTGGGACGTGAGCAACCTGCAGTCGAACCTCGCCGCTGAGCTCAGCGCCGGCCATACCTACACTTTTGGTGGTGATACCGAAGAGGTGAAATCGCGGCAGACCGGCTTTCTGGGTATCAACTGGGAACAAAACGACGGTAAGTACCGCATCGCGCGCATCGTGTGCCCCGCCGCCTGGGACACCGAGGTGCGCTCTCCCTTCGATCAGACCGGAGTAGATGTGCAGGTTGGCGACTACATCCTGGCCGTCAACGGCATGATTCTCGATCCCGACAAGGATCCATATGCTGCCTTCGAGGGCCTCCCGGGTGAAACGGTAGCCCTGGAAATCAGCCGTTCGGGCGACGAAGCCGACAGCCGCGAACTGGTTGTGAAAACGCTGACGCAATCTGAGGAAGCCCGCTTACGCTACCTGGAGTGGATCGAAGACAACCGCAAGATGGTCGATGAGCTGTCGGACGGCAAGCTCGGCTACATATACATGTCGAACACCGCCGGCCGCGGCCAGCTCGAACTGGTGCGCATGTTCTACGGCCAGCTGCATAAAGAAGGATTCATCATCGACGAACGCTTCAACGGCGGCGGCCAGCTCGCCGACCGATTCATGGAGCTGTTGCAGCGTCCCGTCGTCTACAACCTGCACTGGCGCCACGGGCGCGACCACACCTGGCCCGTCAAGACCAACACCGGCCCCATGGGTATGCTCATCAACGGCTGGGCGGGCTCCGGCGGCGACGGCCTGCCCTGGGCCTTCCAGGAGCTCGAAGCCGGCCCTATCGTGGGTGAACGCACCCTCGGCATCCTCGTCGGCCCCGCTACCGGCCACCAGCTTATCGACGGCGGCGGCATCACCGTGCCCGGCGCCCGACTCTATGACAACGACGGACACTGGTTCTGGGAAGGCGAAGGCGTCTCGCCCGACTACGAAGTGTGGGACGACCCCAACCTGCTGGTCAAAGGCCGCGATCCGCAGATGGAGAAGGTGGTGGAAGAGGTGCTGAAATTGCTGGAAAAAGAAGATACGGAAATGACGCCCGCGCCGCCGCTGGAGGACCGGACGGCGAAGGGACTGAAGGGGAGTGATGAACGTTAGGCATTATTTGATAGTTTAGAAGTTTAGTCACCGCCCCTGCCGGGGCGGCTGGTTTAGAAGTTTAGCAGGTCTGAAAACGAAATTCCCAGCTTCAGACCCGCTTAACTTCTAAACCAGCGAAGCCCGGCCAGACGACCCGTAGGGAGGGCGAGCGTCTAAACTTCTAAACTAATCGGGGATAACTTAAACTACAGAGTAAGTCCATTTTTTCTTAAACCCAGGCCTATGACCATCCTCGTAGCGGGCGCTACCGGCGCCACCGTCCGCCTTTTGGTAGAGCGAGTACCATTTACTACGCTTCGTCTGGATAGCATTTCGAGTACTGAAAAATCCTCGCCGTTTAACAATAGGACGGGTTCTTTCTTATGCAAATTTGATTGATCCTTTCACCCAACCCTTTTCCCTCCGGAAAACGTCTGGCATAATAAACGCAGCGTTATGAAAAGAGGCTTATTGTTACTGACGACGATCCTGATACTCACCGTTTTACAATCCTGCTGCAAACACGACGACGATTTCGGATACTGCTCCACCCCGGCGGTCATTACCGGTATCGACTACCGGGAATGCATCTGTTGCGGGGGTTGGTTCATCGATATCGGCGGAGAAGAACTAAGGGCTCCTACCCTACCTACAGACTTCATGGAAAGCTTCAGCCCCGACGACCTGCCGCTGCCAGTATTCCTGGAATGGGAACGGGTGGAGGAGCCCTGTCTGGGTGATGAAATTGAGGTGAGCTGTATCCGGAGGCGCTGAGGGTTACTATGAAATCCTTCAATCCTTTTTTAAAAACCGGATCCCCCGGTCCTCGATATATTTATGCCACAGCAGCAGCGTCAGCGCCGAGCGGTAGGGCCGGAACCGGTCCGCATAGGCGAGCAATTCCTCCCGGGAAGCTTTGAGAGACACCAACCCCAGTTCCTGCAGCACCTTTTTCGCCGCCAGGTCGCCGGGTGGATAGATATCCGGGCGCTGCAGGGCGAGCAGCAGATAGATATCCGCCGTCCAGGGGCCGATGCCTTTGATACGGGTGAGTTCCGTCCTGATCTGTTCGTCCGGTAGCTCGTCCAATCTTTCCGGCATCAATTTTTTATCCATAATCGCTTTCGCTAAATGCCGGGCGTAGCGCATTTTCTGCCGGCTGAAATAGGCAGCGCGCAGCTCCTCATCGCTGAGGGCCAGAATGCGTTCCGGCGTAACCTCCTCCACTTGTTCCTCCAGCCTCCGGTAAGCCGCTGCTGCGGAGGCCACCGACACCTGCTGGCCCAGGATGATCTGGATCAAGGCCCCGAATCCCGGCTCGTAGTGCCAGCGGGGAGGGGGGCCGTACTGCTCGTACACCTCGCGCAACATCTTTTCCTGTGCGACGAGCTGCGGTAGGAGACGCGTGAGTTTATCGGCGGTAAGCATGAGCGGTTGCTGAAGAATGTTGAGCGTCAAATTAGATTCCTACTCCACCTATAACTTCCAATTCCAATCCTCTTTCCGGCTGCCCGTCCAACAGGGGAATGGCTTTTCCGATCAGCGCCCGCACCTCCTCTCTTTTCAGCG
Organism: uncultured Saprospiraceae bacterium; assembly: GCA_964632995.1. Lineage (GTDB taxonomy): Bacteria > Bacteroidota > Bacteroidia > Chitinophagales > Saprospiraceae > CAZWDL01. The sequence continues at coordinate 4,201 of CAZWDL010000058.1, read as the reverse complement.
ATTCATCATGATCTACCTTGCTATCCCATACTTCCGTCACCCAAACGGCATCCGGTTCCTCCAGATCTCTGCTCACCAGGTAAATATGGCATCCCTCCGCAGTGGATACCAGGCGGGCAGCCTGCAGGAGTATGGTCGCCAGCTCCGGCCCCTTCCCCTTTGTTGCCTTCAGTTTACCGTGTAATCCGTACTTCGTTTTCATTTTATGTGGATTTATAATTTATGCAACTGCGGCACCAAGATACCCACCGCCGCCCCTATGCCATAGCCCACCAGCACGTCTGTCAGGTAGTGCTTGCCTCCGCGAATACGCAGGTAGCCCGTAAGGGCGGGGATGGCGGCCGCCGTCGCCCACACGGCCGTACGGGCGTTGCTGTCCGGATAAAAATCGTGGTACATTTTAGCGGTTAGAAAAGACATGGAGGCCGTTATGCTCGTATGTCCGGAAAAGAAGGAATAGCGGCTGCGTTTTTTCAGCTTCAGCTCCATAGGAACATCCGGATTGTACATAAAAGGACGGGGGCGCTTGACGATGGCCTTCGTCAGGTTGGTCAAGCCCGTTGTAAGCAGCAGGCTCTCCAGGGTAAAGAGGCCCACCTGTCCAAATTCCCCACGCGAGGGCTGGTCGATCAGCAGCGTGGCGGGCAAAGCAAAAGAACTGAACAAAAACACATCGCTGGTATTTTGTGCAGGCAAAGACCACTGCCGGGTTACCCAACGGTCGACACCCCATACATTGTCGATATTCAGCAGCGCGATTTCTTCTTCCGTCAAAGGCTGCACCCGCTTGTCGATCGGAATACTGACGCCCAGCACCGTGGCGCCGCCACCCAGAATGGCCGCCTCCTTTCCTCCCATCAATTCGTACGGCGACTGGGCGGGCAGGATGGTCCCGTAAAACAGGGCGATTAGTAGAAAAAACGCGGTGAAGCGCATGGGAAACCAGTGGGAGCTCCTTTCTTTGTATATATTTTTCATGGTAATGAGGATTTGCCGAAAGGTAGGGAATTTATGGGAAGGCGGAAGTCGGAAGGCGGAAGGCAGAATTGATCTTCAATTTCTTAACAACGAGGGTGTACGACAAAAAAGAATGAAAGTAGCATTAGGCGAGGAGACCTCCTTTGGGTGAATGAAAAAGGGCGCCTTCTCACCGGGCCGGTTCAGGAAGAAACGCCGTTCCGAAGCCATTCTGCTCGAACAAAGTAAACCTCATACCCCTTATTTTGAAAAAGCCCGACAATTTTTAATCAAATCCATTCGCATCATGAGAATCCTTTTAGCCCTGGCTTTATTACTCAGTGGTTTACAATTCACCTGGGCGCAGATCAACGCCCGGCTGATGCAGCACCCCGACGTTTCTGAAACCCAGATCACCTTCGTCTACGCCGGCGACATCTGGGTGGCGCCCAAGGAGGGTGGCACTGCCAGCAAGCTGAGTTCCCCGGCCGGACAGGAAGCCTATCCCCATTTTTCGCCCGACGGACAGCAGATCGCTTTCAGCGGCAACTACAATGGCAATACCGACATCTATGTCGTGCCGGCCATGGGTGGCGTGCCCAAACGCCTGACCTACCACGGTATGGGTGACCGCATGCTCGACTGGACGCCCGGAGGACAGCGCATCCTCTTCGCCACCTCGCGCGAAAGCGGCCGGCAGCGGTACAGCCAGTTTTATACGGTCTCAACCGAGGGTGGGCAAGCTGAAAAACTACCCGTTCCCTATGGAGAAATTGCCACCTACAGCCCCGACGGCAACTGGCTGGCTTATACGCCAAAATCGCGTTTGCAGCGTACCTGGAAACGTTACCGGGGGGGAATGGCTACCGATATCATGCTGTTCAACCTCGAAACCTATGAGTCGGAAAACATCACCAACAATGAGGCCAACGACGAGCTGCCCATGTGGCATGAAAACAAGGTCTACTTCTTATCCGACCAGGGCCCTGAAAAACGGTACAACGTTTGGGTTTACGATCAAAATACCGGCAACAGCCGACAATTGACGGACTTCGAGGAATTTGACGTCCACTATCCCGCCATCGGCCCCAGTGATATCATATTCGAAGCGGGCGGTCAGCTCTATCTGCTCGACCTGGCCACCGATCAGTACCGGACGGTCGATATTGATGTGGTTACCGATCAGTTGGCTAAAGCGCCCCGTACCGTACAGGCTTCCAAACAAATGCAGGGCGCCCATATCGCCCCCGATGGCAAACGCGCCGTCGTACAGGGGCGCGGCGAACTCTTCTCCCTGCCCGCCGAACACGGCTACGTCAAAAATATGACGCAAACTTCCGGCACCGCTGAACGCTACCCCGCCTGGTCGCCCGACGGCCGCTACATCGCCTACTGGAGCGACGCCTTCGGGGAGTACGAACTGACGATCCGCGACCTTAAAGAAAAAGGTAAGGAGCAAAAGCTAACCAGCTACGGTCCGGGTTTCCGCTACCAGCCCTATTGGTCGCCCGACAGCAAGAAGATCGCCTTTATCGACGAAACGCTCTCCGTCCGCATCTTTAACATGGAGGACAAAACGACCGAAAAGGTAGATGAAAGTGAATACTTCATCAGCCATGGCGGTCTCGCCGGTTTCAACATGGACTGGTCGGCCGACAGCCGCTGGCTAGCCTACGCCCTGCCGCGAGATAACAACAACCGGGCTATCTTTATCTACGATAACCAAAGCAAAGAAGTTACCCGGGCCACATCAGGTTACTATAGCGATAGCCAGCCAGTCTTCGATCCTGAAGGAAAATACCTGTATTTTCTGACCAACCGCCACTTCCGTCCCATCTATAGTGACTTCGATAACTCCTTCGCTTATCCCAATGCTACCCAAATCGCCGCGGTCACGCTCCGCAAGGATGTCGACTCACCCCTCGCCGCCCGCAACGATGAAGTAACTATGGAGGAAGAGGATGGAAAAGAAGCGGAAGCGGAAAAAGAAGAAGAGCAGGAAAAGGAGAATGGTGATAACGGCAAAGAAGAAATGACAGTCGAAATCGACTTTGACGGTTTCGAACAACGCGTCATCATCCTGCCTCCCGATGCCGGTAACTATACTAACCTGAGCGCTGCCAAAGGCAAGGTAATCGTCCACCGCATTCCCAATTCGGGCTCCGACGGTAAAAAGAAACCCATCATCTACTTCGACCTGGAGGAACGCGAAGAAAAAACCATCATCGAAGAGGCTGATAATTACGTCCTCAGCGCCGATGGCAAGAAGCTCCTCGTGATGGACAACGGCAAGCTGGCCATAATCGACGCCGCCCCCGGACAAAAAATGGAGAAGCCGTTGCCTACCAGTGAGATGGAAATGATGCTCGATCCCCCCGCCGAATGGCAGCAGATCTTCACCGACGCCTGGCGCTTCCAACGTGACTTTTTCTACGACCCCGGCATGCACGGCGTCGACTGGCCCGCTATGCGAGAGCAGTACGGTGCACTGATCGACCAGGCTGCCACGCGCTGGGATGTCAACTTCATCCTCGGTGAACTGATCGGCGAACTCAACGCCTCGCATACTTACCGCGGCGGCGGCGACACCGAAGAGGCCGAGCAGCGCTCCACGGGCTATCTGGGCGTCGACTGGGCGCAGGCCGACGGGCACTACCGCATCGAACGTATCATCCGCGGCGCTCCCTGGGATGCCGAAACACGCTCGCCGCTCGACGCCCCCGGTGTGGATATCAGCGAAGGCGACTACGTCATGGCGGTCAACGGCATACCGCTCAGCACCGATAAAGAACCCTCCGCCGCCTTCGATGGGCTGGCCGGCAAAACAGTAGAACTCACGGTCAATCAATATCCCGACCGGCCCGACAGCGCCTGCAGCGTCTTCGTAGATCTCCTGTCCAGCGAGACGCGCCTGCGCCATCTGGCCTGGATCGAAAGCAACCGCAAACGGGTGGAAGAAGCCAGCGAAGGCCGCATCGGCTACGTCTACGTACGCAGCACCGGCATCGACGGGCAAAACGAACTGGTGCGCCAGTTCCAGGCCCAATATGACAAGGAAGGCCTCATCGTCGATGAGCGCTTCAACAGCGGCGGCCAGATTCCCGACCGCTTCATCGAACTGCTCAACCGCCCGCCGCTCGCCTTCTGGGATGTGCGCTATGGTAAGAGCTGGCAGTGGCCGCCCGTGGCTCACTTCGGCCCCAAGGTGATGCTCATCAACGGCTGGAGCGGCTCCGGCGGCGAC
>CAZWDL010000057.1:0-44542 GCA_964632995.1 uncultured Saprospiraceae bacterium | reverse complement strand
GCTTTCATCCCACCGGCTGAAGACCGGTGGGTTTTACGCTCCATTATATAAAAATGTAAAGAAGCAAATGCCTCATACCATAGAATTTCCTCTTCAATACCTTTTACCTGGACCACATATTACAAATTTATCGGCATTTGCTCTGCTTTCGGTAAAAAGAGGTTGGCAGGGCAGGACAGAAGAATTCGAGGAGGAAAATAGCAATAGCCATCATACTTTCGCAGGAAGCCTTTTACTGCGAGAAAGCGTCCCGTTGTTCTTTTCACGGTGCATTCATTAACATTTCGTTTAAACTTAAATACCTTGGTAACCCGCCCAAATTTCCTATAATTGCGCACATGATGAAAAAGTTACTCGCAGTTCTCAATCTGGCTACATTCCTGGCTGTGTACGCTCACGGTCAGGGTATCGGGGCGCAGCCACCCATCTTTTTGAAAGAAACAACGGAAGAAATCGTAATTGACGGCGAACTCTCGGAAGAGGCCTGGTACAGTGGAACCCCCGCGACGAACTTCTGGGAAAACTTCCCTTCCGACAGTGTACAGGCGGAGTATCAGACGGAGATTTACATGACTTACGATGAGGAATATCTCTATATCGGAGCCATTTGCCATTCCCCTGGTGACGAATTCATCGTACCTTCTTTGCGACGCGATTATAGTTTCAGCGATAACGACAATGTCACTTTTCTGATCGACCCCTTTCAGGACCGCACCAATGCTTTTGTTTTCGGCATCAACGCGCTGGGAGTCATGCGGGAAGCCCTTATTTCCAACGGGGGGCAGGACAGGGGCTCCTGGAATAGCTCCTGGGATAATAAATGGCGCGGGGAGTCTAAGATTTTCGGCGATTTCTGGTCCTGTGAGATGGCTATTCCTTTCAGCACCCTGCGATATAATAAAGGAGAGCAGGAGTGGTTCTTTAATTGCTACCGGAACGACACCCAGTCGGGCACGCGCAGTTCCTGGAACCGGATTCCACAGAACCAGATCATCATGAGCCTCGCCTATATGAGTCCGATGATCTGGGAGACGCCACTGGAAAAAACGGGGTCAAATATTTCGCTGATTCCTTTCCTGACCGGCAGCTACAACCATACATTTATGGATGAAGTAGACGATGAGCTGGTGCGGGTGCAGGAAGATCCCGTTTACGATTCCGGCATAGGCGGTGACGCTAAGATCGCTCTTACGCCCGGCCTCAACCTGGACCTGACCGTCAATCCGGATTTTTCCCAGGTAGAAGTCGATGAGCAGCAGCTCGATCTAAGCCGCTTCGAGCTTTTTTTTCCCGAACGGCGGCAGTTTTTTCTGGAAAATGCCGACCTGTTCGGCAGCTTTGGTGATCGTCGGATCAACCCTTTCTTTTCACGGCGCATCGGTATCGGTACCGATACGGTGACCGGCGACCGGATCCAGATCCCTATTCTGGCCGGGGCCCGGCTGAGTGGTAAATTGGATAACAACTGGCGGGCCGGGCTGCTCAACATGCAAACCCGTAATGATGACCGTGGCGGCCCCGGCTACAACTATACCGTCGCCGCCCTGCAGCGTAAAGTATTCAGCCGCTCCAACATCCGCGGCATTTTTGTCAACAAACAAACCTTCGGTGATCTGCCTTCCGACAGCCTTGATTTCTCCCGCTACAACCGCGTGGCCGGGCTGGAATACAATCTGGCTTCTTCCGATAATACCTGGTACGGAAAGACTTTTTATCAGCATAGTTTCTCTCCCGATCAGGGACCCAAAGCCTATGCCCACGGCGCTTCGCTGGAATACCGGGTGCAGAATTTCAGCCTGCGCTGGGAGCACCAGCTCGTCGGAGAAGGCTTCGAGGCGGAAACCGGCTTTGTGCCCCGTACCGGTTATTTCAGCATCAGCCCGGAAGCGCAGTATTTCTTTTACCCGACTGGCAGCCTCTTCAATCAGCACGGCCCCGGTTTGCAAGCCCGTGTACTCTGGCAACCCGGTTTTGGCAAAGCCGACCACGAATATGAACTCTACTGGGACGCCGACCTGCGCAACACGGGTAGCCTGCGTGTAACCCTGGGTAATGAGGAAGTTTTCCTCTTCGATGAATTCGATCCCACCCGGACTGATGCTACTCCTTTACCCGACAGCACCTACTACAATTATTGGTCGCTCCGGGCTTTCTACCGCTCGGATAGCCGAAAAATTATTTCCTACTCGCTTCGACCCACTGCCGGAGAATACTTCAATGGCTATCGTTACGGCCTGGGGGGTTCGCTGACCCTTCGCTATCAGCCGCTGGGCTCCATCGAGCTCAACTTCAATTACAATTATATTGATCTGCCATCCCCCTACGCCAGTACCGGGCTTTTCCTGATCGGTCCACGCATCGATTTAACCTTTACTAGGAGTTTGTTTCTCACCACCTTCCTACAATATAATGATCAGCGGCAAAACTTCAATGTCAACGCTCGTCTGCAATGGCGCTTTGCTCCAGTGTCCGATTTCTTTCTGGTGTATACCGATAATTACCTGACCGAGGAAGGTTTCGCCGTTCGTAACCGGGCCATCGTGGCGAAGGTGACGTATTGGTTGAATATCTGACAAGCGCTTGTAAAATATCACCGGCTCATTCGGTGGAGTGGAACCAGGAGAACTCCAGACAGCCCTGCCTATCCTGAAAAGCCCTCCTCTTGGAGCCACCCAAAATATGCTTTTTATTACCCATTAATTTCCAAGCACAAGTTTTGGGAATTTAATATCATTGTTTATCTTCGTTTCATTATATTCCTCCAACAGATGGTGCAAAAGAAGAATTAGTTAATAAAAAGGTGGTTTATGAACTTCCGGTGCTATTTTTTGTATTTCTTTAGATAAAATACAAGCTATCTGTCAGTTCCAATTACCATTTACTTATAGCTCACCCAGAAACCTGAATATCTCTGTACATCCCATGTCATTAAACAGGTTCATGCAAATAATAAAATATATTTGCCGGAGAAGAGATAATATTCTACGTTTCTAATCATATAAATAGTAAAAATTATGAGCGACCTTTTTTACAGGTTTAAATTCAAGTCGGATTTATTCGAACTCGAATTGGAATCCACCGATTCGGAGTTTATCGATCGAAAGATTATGCAACTCATTGAATTGAGCACCCGTCCTATAGAAGATGGCCCCAAACTCCTATCAGCAGCGGCTCCGGCGACAAGGGAAGAAGCGAATATTGAAGAGGCCATGCCGGAAGAAGAGGAAGAAGCTGAGGAGGAAGCGCCTGCCCAACCCAAGAAAAAAACGCGGAAGCGCCGGAAGCGGAAGACGGTGCCCAAACCCAGAAAGAGCAAAACCACCGGCAAGAAAGCGCCGGCGCCGGAAGAAGGTGAGATTGATGCCGCCGCTATCGCCGACGCGGTGAAGTCTTCAGATCATTATAAAACCATCAAAAATAAAATACTTAATAAAGCCAATCAGCTCAACCGCATTTTGCTCAGCTTTTATTTCACAGAACAGCTTTACGATAAAAAGGGATTGACCACCGGGGATGTGGAGGCCATCACCGAAGCATTGGGAGCCGGGATAAAAAGCACCAATGTTTCCAGCCAGTTGAAGAAACACAGTAACCTGTTCAACTCACGCGGGGAACGCAAGCGGGGCTCCGTCGTTTACTATACACTCAACAAGGAGGGAAGAGAACGATTTGAGAACCTCCTTCAATCCGCTATGTAACCCGCGGATATTAGCCTAATTTAATACTCAACGCTTAATTCTCCCACTGTGTCTTCTCGAAGAACAGATCCGTTCCGGTATGCCGAACGGGTCTTTTCATTTACCGTTCTATTAATAGAGGATTGAGCGGCTCGCGTCGAAAAGAGTTGCTCAAATGACAGATCAGAATTTATTTTGGAAAAAATTTAGGAAGATGGAAGACAGAAAATATAAGAGCGCCCGGCGCCAGGTAAAAAAGAAAAAGGGATTCTACGTGCACCTGGCCGTTTATCTGTCAGTGGGGGCATTTTTCCTGTTGCTCAACCTACTTACTTTCGAGGGCGATTGGTGGTTCTTTTTTCCACTTTTGCCCTGGGGCATCGGGCTGGGTATCCACTATCTTACTGTTTTTGGTTTTCCGGGTACGGATATATTGACTGAAGAATGGGAAAAACGCGAATTGGATAAAGAATTGTATAGACGCGGATATCAGCCGCGAAAGGAACTGCCGCCCGAGTCTTCCTCCTTTTCCGATGAGCTCGATCTTTCCGAACCCAGAAGCGTTAAGGAGCGCAAACCAAATTGGGAAGAAGACGATATTGTTTGATAATATATTGAAAACATTTATGTCACTTTCCTGAATATTAGCGTTATGTAGGCATAACCGATTAAGATATGCCTGTAAAACAACGCTTCGCTCTTTTTATTTTCCTGTTCTCTGTGGCCGGTCTTCACGGCCAGTGGATTGAACAGCCGACCATTCAAATTGATACTTCCGCGCTCAGGCAAGGTCAGCATGGCTGGGAAGAAGGTCAGCAAGCGCCCAATGTTATATTGACCGATATCAACGGTAAAGCGCTTCAGCTTTTTGAATTGCTCGAACGTCCGACCGTAATTAATTTCTGGTACATCAACTGCGCACCCTGCCAGGAGAATATCGAATACCTTCGGCGCTTTCAAAAACAATACGGTCTGAATGTATTGACCGTTTCTACTAATGATCAGCCCTCACAAATTCGCGATTTTGCCGAACGGGAGGAGCTACACTGGGCATTCGTTTACGACAACAGCACCCGGTTTAATTTGCCTCCGTTCAAAGAAAGCATCGGCCTAACCGGAAAGTACCCGGACTACCTGCTCATAGGTCCCGACGGGCGCATTCTGCGCGTGGTGACCTCCGGCAAACAGATGCCCCAGGCTGGGTAAAGCATTACAACAAAACTTCGGTATGAAGTTACCCCAAACGGAAGAACATTGACGGTGCCGGCAAGTCACTACAGGAGCTCCAGGTCCCGGAAGATAACTTTCTGGACATAGTCTACCTTGGACCGGTCAATGTGATCCGGGTATTCATAGGTGTAGAGCCATTTGGTATCCAGGTTCATCACCCACACTTTCAATTCCATCATCTCAGGATTTTCGGGAACGATCATTCCACCGGTAATAATGACCCTTTTATTATCGATCCAGGCGCCGTCTTGTATAAAGCCGCTGGAGCCCAGAAAAAGTAGCCGTTTTCGTACGTTCATTTCGAGGTTGACCATGGCCGCTTCTACATCCACGTCCAGCATGATTTGAGTAGGTTCATCTTCCTGCGGATTAAGGACGTAGCGATAGGAATACAAATCGAGCACCCGGGTGCTGTCGGGAGCGTATAACAAGTAATCCTGGTAGAGATCGAGGAGATTATTCAACTGCTGTTCGTCGTAAGGCCGGCTGAAGAGGGTGTCCTTTTGCAGGGAATCCACCAGCTGATACCGGGCCGGATCGAAGTTTTCGAGCTGGGTGACGTAATAGGCGGTCCAGTTCGGTAAATAGGTCTTCAATGTGTCGGCAATGGTAAAGGGCTCTGCGGCAGTGGCTTCAGTAGTTTCTTCAGCAGTATCCGCGGGTTGACAGCCCAGCAGGAGCCCGCTGAGCAGCAGCAGGGAAAATATCAGGTTTTTCATGGCACTCGTTTTTTGTTTGCACTTTCTTACTCAACGAGTGTGCCCCGTTGCTGTTCGAAGAAGCAATCGGCAATCAGGGCTTTGACCCCAACCTGAACCTGGTGAAGCATAAACAGGGTCTTTTCCACTCTGCTTTAACCCGCAACATCCCGGACGAACCTTTCCAGCACCCTTCGGAAATCCTCGCGTCGTTCTACAAAGGGCAGGTGACCGGTGCGCGGGAAGGTGTGCAGGTCGGCGCCGGGGATGGCATCGGCCAGGTCGAGCGCGTGGCCGTAGGGAACGACGGGGTCGCGGTCGCCCGCCATCAGCAGGGTGGGTTGCCGGAGTTCCCCGAGCTGGTCCATGATGTTGAGCAGGGGGATGCGGTTGAATAGGTAATACATCCAGCGCAGGCGGAAGCGGCGGATATAGGGATGGATTTTTTCCAGGGTCTGATTGACCAAAGGGTCGTGTTGTAAGGCTTCCCGGCGGTGGGTGTAACTCATGGCGGCCTGCTTGAATAAAGGGCGGCTCAGCTTGAGCAGGCCGAAGCTGAGATAAAACAACACCCGTGCCATGAACCTTCCGCGCGCCATCTGTTGCAGCAAGCCCTCCAGGCCTGACCAGGTGCCTTCGCCAAAGCCGGAGATACTCACCACACCTTTTACCCGCTCGGGCCGGCGCATCGCATAATTCAATGCCATAAATGCGCCGGTGGAGTGGCCGATAAAAAAAACGGATTGCTCTCCAAACAACTGATCCATTGCACCCGCCAGCTGACGATAAAAAAAATCCGCATCAATTTCTTCTTTTTCAAACCCTTCCGGGAAGGTCGAGGGGTAGTGTCCCGGCAGGCTGACAGAATACCAGGTATAGCGCTGCTCGATGTATTCCGGTATCGCCCACTCCCAAAAGTTAACCGGCACTGTAATCCCCGGGAGGAGTACAATCGGCACTTTTGAACGTCCTACATTATGCGCTACGTAGGCCAGCTCATGACCGTTCACCTCCAGTATTCTAGTGTTATTCATGATGGAAAGATTGGAGTTAATCCAAGTTAACGTTTCTTATTTAACATTTTTTGGTTCAGATTGATTGCCTTCAACCTCAACATCTTTGATTGTGAAACGACCCGTATCAGAAAATGATGCCCGCCCGGAGATTTAAGGTGCGGTCCAGCAGTTCCAGCTCATTGCCGATAACGGTGCTGCGCAATTCCTCCGTTTGGCGCAGCGATTCGGGGATGGCGAAGACATACTGCCGGTATTTTACATTCTGGCGGTTGAGCAGATTGAAAACGGAGGCTCCCAATTCCAATTCCACGGCTCCCAGGGAAAAGCGGTATTCCACGCCCAGGTCTATGCGATGGTAATCGGGCAAGTAGCTGAGCCGGTCTTCGATGGGTAATTTCCGGCGATCTACCGATTCGCGGCGAAGCCGGGCCAGGTCGCGCAGGTTGGAGTAGGGACGACCGCTGGCAAATACATAGGTGCCGGAAAAGGTCCAGCGCCCTGCTCTATACTGATTGACAATTTGCAACTGGTGACGGCGGTCATTGGAGGCGGGAAAGCTGCGGCCATTCAGAATATCGTCAAAGCGGTTGGTTGACTTGCTCAGGGTATAGGCGATCCACCCTGTATAGTTACCCGTAGTTTTACGGAACAGGACATCCAGCCCCTGAACGAATCCTGTTCCTTCAAAAACGACATACTCAAGCTGACGGGCCGGCGCTTCCTGCCCGGGTTCGAAGCCGGTGCGCAGCAGCGCGTATTCCAGCAGCCCGAGGGTGTTTTTCCGGAAATACTCCGCTTCGACAGCAAACCCATTGCCGAGGTGCTGTGCTCCCAGGGCAAAATGATTGGAGCGGGCAACCGGTACAGCAGCCCCGTTGGCGAGAACGAAAAAGGGTTGGGAGGTTCCAAAACGATTCTCGTAGTCCATCTCTCTCAGAAACTGGTAATACCGGCTCCAGGAGGCCCGCAGCCAGAGCCCTTCCACCGGCGTGTAACGCAACTGCGCCCGCGGGGAGGGTAAGAATTGCCGGGTGGGCCCGAAATAATTTCCGCGCATCCCCAGGCGAAGGCTCCAGGAGGGAGAAAAGCGGGCATCCCATTCGGCATACAAGGCCTGAGTCCAGGCATCCCTTTCGAAACGCAGCAGTGACGATCCGTCTACACCAAGATGAACGTCGACCTCCTGAAAAAGCGCCTGATAGCCAAACTTCAGACGATGCCGTTCGCCCATCTGCCATTCGTTGGCCAGGTGCAGATCGTAACTGCTGATACCATTCTCATTCCTATTGGAAACTCCAATAGTATCGCGGCGCTGTAAAATCGCACGTTGCAACGCGGCTTCCATTTGATTGCTGTTATCATAGCTGGAGTGGCTGAGCGTCATCCGGGTAGACCAGCGCGCATTCCACTGATGATGGCCGCGCAGGCTCAATCCAGTATTCTGCCAGCGTGCTTCTTCGTAGTAGACCTCCCGGTTCCGCACGTTTACCCGGCGCAAAGTATTGACGAAACTATTCTCAAAAGCGTTTAGGTAACGGTCAGTACTGTGATAGAAATTAAGATCGATGCCGCTCCGCTCGTCCGGTTGCCATTGCAGGCTGCCGTTGAGGTCATAAAAGCGAAAATCGGGACTGCGGGACAACAGGGCGCTGCGACTGAGAGTGCTGAAGGAATCTTCTTCATCCACATTCCGGATCCTTTCCTGATTGAGCAGATTGAAGAGTTGCCCATCTGACACGTCCCCATTACTCACCCGACCACCGAGTAATAACTGTACTCCGTTTGCCAAAGGAGCCTGTAACCGGGCGCTCGTAGTCAACAAATTCACCTCTACCGCTCCCTGAGGAGCAGGCGCAGAAGACACCTTGCGGTGTACCCCCATATCCAGTACGCCGCCGGTCCGCCCCCCATATTCGGAGGGGAAAGCATTCTTGAAAAGGTTGACTTCTCCGATCACTCCCGGATTGATCGCGCTGAATACCCCGTAGAAATGATCCACCCGGTAAAGCGTAATGCCATCGAGCAGGATCAGGCTTTCGTCGCTATCGCTGCCGCGGATCTGCAATCCTGCGGAAAGATCGTCTGCGGCGCTGATGCCGGGCAGCAGTTGCAGGGAGCGAAACAAATCGGGGCTGCCCACCGAGACCGGCAAATGCTGCAGCGCTGAGGCGTCCAGTCGCCAGCGATCACCTTCCGGACCGGAAGTGATGAGCGGCACACGCTCCTCAATAGTAATACCCGGAATTTCCTGAACTTTAGGATACAGGCTGACGCTTAGGGAGGCATTAGTATCAGAAGGGGACAGGCGGAGTAGGCGCTTGGCATAGCCCAGGTATTGCACCTCGAGCAGGATTTCTGCATCAGCCGCTACCGGCAGTTTAAAAGCCCCTGACTCATCCGTCGCCGTACCGGTCTGCCCGCCGGGATGATACACAGTTGCATAGGCCAGCGGCTCCCCGCTCAGCGCATCCAGGACCCGGCCAGATATGGTGATTACCAACGATGATTCCTCTTTTCCCGGGGCATCCCGGCGGCGAATCATCACGTGCCGCACATTTACCATGCGGTATTCCAGATCCGTTCCGCGAAGAATTTGCCGAATGGCCTCTTCCAGTGCGGCATTTTCCACACTCACAACAACGTAAATATCCTGAATGGCGCTGTGATCATATGCCAGCCGCACCCCGTAGTATTCCTCCAGTTCTTCAAAAACTTCCTGCAAGGCCACTTTGTCATATTCTGCATTGATAGATACGGTAGCAGCCGGTGCTTCGGAAGCATTTTGCCCCCAGAGGATACCCGGGAAAAACAGCATTATCCAAATCACCCTCGTGCTTCGCATATACGGCGCGCTTTGTGTTTTATTTTGACCGGGGGAAAATCCAATGGTTTAATGTTTCAATATCGCCTGATTTCAGCGTTTCGCGGCCTGTTATGCAGGGCGGGGGAGGCCCTGCCCACGTCCTGACTTTCACTACTGTATGACTTCCCGGACCGCCTTCTATTCCTGGATCACCACTTTTCTACCCTCCCGGCTGTACTCGAGATTCAGGGGCCAGGTAACATCGTACAGGGCGCTGTCAACATGGACGAGCCGGAAGAACCCGGTGGCGCTTCTTTCTTCGAGGTTTTCCGGAAAGGTGACCTGCACATCGAACTGCCGCTCCAGGCGGTTGAAGATGCGGGGAAGCGGTTCCTCATCATAATAGACGGTATCGCGGCGCCAGGCGGCAGTCGTGGCGGCATCGAAGCGGTAGGTATCGAGCGAGTCGGCAGGTTCCAACAGGCGGGCGCCAAGTCCGGGCGTTAACACAGCGCCATCATCGCGTGATGCAAGGTCCACTCCTACCCTCCCGGTAAAGCAGTCGACAACGAAAGCGCCGGGCCGGGCCATAACATTAAAGCTGGTGCCCAGCACCCGCACCGAGCCCTGATCAGCTTCTACGATAAAGGGAGCCCCTTTTTTCACATTGAAAAAGGCTTCCCCGTCGAGTTCCACTACCCGTTCCCGTCCCCAGTCGCCGGGGCTATAGCGCAGGGTAGTGGCGGCATTGAGTTCCACCGTAGAGCTATCGGGGAAAGTATGCACCAGCCGCTGTCCGGCTTCGGTTTGCACCAGCTGCCAGGAAGGGCGGTTCCATATAGAGACGATGAGCAGCGCCACCGCGCAGGCCGCCGCTACGTAGCCCAGCCAGCGCAGGCGCCGGATCCGGGGGGTTGAGGCGCCGGGTTCTTCTTCCGTCTCATCAATTGCTTGATCGATACGGGACCACAGGTCATCGATCTGACCGGAAGGGGGAGCTGTTTCCTCAAATTTCAGGGCCTGCACCAGGCGCCTGGCCTCCGCTACGACATCCTCCCGGTCCGGGTGTTCGGACAGCCACTGCGCCCAAAAGCGGGCATCGGCCTCCGATCCGCGCACCCAGCGGATGAAGCTGTCGTCCTGGGCTAGTTCGGTGGCGTCGTATGTGCTATAGTCTTTTTCAGACATGACTGCTGGTGCTAATGATTAAACCTTTTATTAATAAGGCTGTCTAATAAGTTTTGTACTCACTCCGCTTCTTTTTTTTAAAAAAAATTTATCCAGCATCCGTAAAAAAAGCCGGTCAGCAAAGTCAGCACCTCCCGTAATTTACTCAAGGCCCGGGATAAAAGGTTGCGGGCCGACTGGTAGTTAAGGTCCATGATCTCGCTGATATCCTCGTAATCCATTCCGGCGTAATACTTCAGATAGACAATTTCGCGCTGCCGGTCGCTGAGCTGCTCGAAGGCAGCCTGTAATTCGGCTGATTTTTGGGCGGAGCCTTCCTCCGCGATGATCTGCTGTTCATGCGCAGGCGTCGCTTCGAAGTCATGCGCTGCCGGATCGGCATCGCTATAACGCTTCCGGTGCCGGTCCAGACGTTGGATGACACGACGACGCAGGGCCACCAGCAGGTAGCGTACAATGGAATCCGTGTCCGAAAGCTGGGCCCGGCGCCGCCACAGATCGACAAACAAGTCCTGTACACAATCTTCCACCAGGGGCTGGCTCAGGGCAAACTTGCGGCCGTACTGCAACAGCAGCGCCGCGTGTTGCCGGTAGATCAGCTCCAGCGCCGAGCGATCTCCGGCTCTCAACCGTCGCCATAGTTCTAGGTCGGTCATTCGTTTGCTCCATTAAAATTGATGCGGCACAAAAATAAGCCGGATCACGGTATCCTGCAACAGCAGGGATGGATTCCGGGAAGGGAAGCGCCGAACCGGCTTGCCAGTCAGTACGATACTTTTGCCCGCTCCTCTGACTCTTCAGGAGATTCATTACAGGCCATGGATAGGCACAGCAGCAAGCTGAAGAAGGGAATTCTTTTCATATCCGATAATTTTGAACCCTATTAAGAGAAAGGTATTAAACGGAATAATGCTGAAAACCTGATAAAAATAAAGCAATTTATCGTTATAAACGTTAACAGAAAAGGGAACTAATCTGGAGCATTGGTTCCTTGGTATATCCGAGTTAGGATGAAAGACTTTTGAAAAACGTTGACTTTAACTTATGAAAATTATCGTTTTCGGCGCTACCGGTTTTGTCGGTCGCAAGATCGTGGAAGAGGCCCTGCTGCGGGGGCACGCCGTCCGCGCATTTTCCAGAAATATTACACACGGCAACGGCCATCCGGATCAGTATGAAATTTATCCAGGCAACGCATTGGATTACGAATCGATAAAAGGTGCTGTGAAAAACGTAGATGCCGTGATATCGGCCCTGGGGCAACGCCGGGGCGGTAAGGTAGACCTGATGTCCTCGGCGATGAAAAATATCATTCGCGCGATGCAGGAGCAGGGCGTTTCCCGTATCATCGCCGTCGGCGGCGCCGGCATATTACAGACAGAGGAGAAAGCGCTGGTCAGAGACCAACGCGATTTTCCGGAATTCCTCCAGGAAGTATCCGCTGATCATTTACGCGTCTTTGAGCTACTCCGGGAAAGCCGGCTCAACTGGACCATCGTCTGTCCGCCTTTCATTCAGGAGGGTGAAAAGACAGGCAGGTATCAGCTGCGTCAGGATTATCCGCCCAAAGGTAAACCCCAAATCCTTACCGGTGATCTCGCCGACTTCATCGTCGAAGAGCTGGAGCACCCCAGGTTTCCGCGCGCCCGTGTAGGCATCCGGAGACTGGAGGGTTGAAAATTCCCGGCAATTCGTTCCCGGTTGCCGGCAGTTATCTTTTTTTAAAAAAATAAATTTTTTTCCTCCGGGTGAGTACAAACCCCGTGGACATGTATTAGCACAGTGAAAGCACTTGAAATTTCACTGATCAAAAAAACTGAACATGTCCACAATCAGATTTTCCCTCAGCTTTGTCCTGGCTTTACTGATAGCCGGTCTTTTCGTATCCTGCGAAAAGGAAGAAATGAATGACCTCAACACAGAAACAGAAGAGGCGCTCGAAATAGAACTGCGCGACGATGTCGAGGCGCCGCACGGCGGGCCCCACGGAGCGCTGGGCCGTCCCGGCTGCCTTCGCCTTGTTTTCCCCGTGACGCTGAAGTTTCCCAGCGGTACGAAGGTCGAGGTTCAGAACCGCGCTCAGTTGCGTCAGTTACTGCGAGAGTGGCGGGAAGAAAATCCAGGCTCTACAGATAGACCCCGTATTGCCTTTCCGCATGACGTAGAACTGCCCAGCGGTGTGACCATTACCGTAAACGACGCCCGGCAACTGGCCAACTTCGTCCGCCGCTGCCAGGGTAAGCGGCCGCTGCCACCGCTGCGCAAGCCTTGCTTCCAGCTCGTTTTCCCGCTCGAAGTCGGCTTCCCAGACGGTTCTACCGCCGAAGCAACCGATCGCAAAGAGTTGGCCCGGATGATCCGCCAATGGCGCGAAGGCAACCCCGGCGCCGAAGAACGTCCCGAAATCGTCACGCCTTATGACGTCTACCTGCGCGATGGCAATATCCAGACGATCAACAGCCCGGAGGAACTGCAGGCAATTCTTGGTGATTGCTGGACGGACCGCCCCGGCCCCGACGCCGAACGTTGCTTCAAACTTGTCTTCCCCGTCAATATCATCTTCCCCGACGGCGCCACGGCCACGGCTAACGACCGGGAGGAGCTGCTGAAAATTGGCAGGGAATGGCGCGAAGACAACCCCGGCGCCACCGAACGCCCCGAAATCGCCTTCCCTCAGGACGTTGAACTGCCCGACGGCACGGTAACGACCGTCAACAGCCGCGAAGAACTCGAGGAAATCATCGGAGACTGCTGGGAGGAGCGTCCCTTTCGTCAGCCTTGCTTCCGCCTCGTCTATCCGCTCGATGTAACACTCCCGGACGGAACGAACGCTACGGCCAATTCGCCACAGGAACTGCATCAGCTGCTCAAAGAATGGCGTGTAGATAACCCCGGCTCCGAAGAACGCCCCGCCCTGAGCTACCCGCATGACATTCAATATCCCGACGGCAGCACTACGACCATCAACAACCGGGAAGAGCTTAAGGAAGCCCGGGAAGACTGCCGCGACTGACGCCTCCAACGTAATCCCTGAAACTTATCCAAATTGCTTTTTACCTGCCGCAGCTTCTCCGAAAAGAGAGGCTGCGGTTTTGTTGGCCTGGGATGGTTGCTGTTCTTCCCCTTTCCTCTTCTTTTTCCTATCTTTGGGCTTCACTCATCAGCAAAGAAACCAAGCATATCATGCCCTATCTCGTAATGGACCTGGAAATGACCGGTAACGATCCCGGCTGGCACGAAATCATTCAAATCGGCGCCGTTCTCTACGACGACGACTGGCAGGAAAAGGGAAGTTACCTGCAGAACGTTTACCCGGAAAACGAGGAAGCCTTCAGCCGTCCTGCCGAGGAAGTGCACGGCTTGACGATGGAAGAGTTGAAAGAAGCTCCAATGATCTACGACGTATTGCCCGAATTTGAGAATTGGATCCGCAAATCGCTGGGGCGCCGGGGGCACGCCCATTCCGATTTTGGTTTCGGCAAGGATCTCATCGATGTGATTATCTGCGGTCAAAGCGTGGTGAATGACATCAACTTTCTACGCTTCGCTTACCTCGACGACAACCGCCGCTGGCCTTTCTCCTACAAGATGATCGACCTGCATACTACCTCTTATCTCGTTTTCCGCATCATGAAGAAGAACGGTCACCAGACGCCGCGACGGCTTAGCCTGGGCGCTATTTCGGAATACTTCGGCCTGGAACGCGAAACGGCGACGCATAATGCGCTGGAAGATTCAGAACTGACCGCCGCCTGTTTCCTTGAATTCTTTAAGATTATGGACCGGATGGAGATAGAGGAGGAATAAAGGATTGAAAGACAAAAGAAATTATGGATCTCAACTATAAAACTTTCGGGCAGGGGGAGCCGCTGCTCATTCTGCACGGCCTTTTCGGCATGCTGGACAACTGGCAGACGCTGGGCAAGCAACTTGCCGATCACTACACCGTATATCTCATCGATCAGCGCAATCACGGGCGCTCTCCCCACGTGGAGGATATGAACTATCCGGCGATGGCCAGCGACCTCAAGGAATTTATGGAGGCCAACTGGATTTACGGCGCCCATATCCTCGGGCACTCTATGGGAGGTAAAACGGCCATGCAGTTTGCCGGGCAGTATCCAGATATGGTGGAAAAACTCATCGTGGTGGATATAGCCCCCCGCGCCTATCCCGGCGGCCATGAAGAAATCATGGAAGCCCTGCGGTCGGTCGACCTGCAGGCGGTTGACAAGCGCAGCGAGGCTGATGAACAGTTGAAGTCCAGTATCAAGAATAAAAGTATCCGCCAGTTTTTACTAAAAAACCTTAGCCGGACCAAGCAAGGCGATTACGCCTGGAAGATGAACCTGGATGCCATCTACGAACACTACGAGGAAATTCTGGCGGCTATTTCCGGCACCACCCCCTTTGAGGGCCCCGCCCTATTCATCCGTGGAGAAAACTCCGATTACATCCAGGAAGAGGATCGCGAACAGATAAAGGCGCTTTTCCCCAAAGCCAAAATCAAAACCGTAGAGAACGCCGGTCATTGGGTTCACGCCGAACAGCCGGAGCGCATGCTGGAACTGGTACGGGAGTTTTTGGGGTAGAGAAGGTATAATTTTGTATTTTAAGGCAACTATTATAAACTATAAGCCCTCTTTAGATTGTTTCTTATTCGATGCCGTTTTTATTCCGGTAAAACAATCCGGTCCGGATGGCATGCAGAGAGCAGCGAGCGAAGAAATACAGCCACCGAAAACTTTCCCCCTATTTCTGCCGAAGAACATACCAATGGCAGCTGTGGCTTCGTTTTGAGCTTCCTATTACTGATTAATTTTTCTTGCGAAACCTCAAACCACGTATGCATATGAAGTGGACGCTAAAACTTTCGGGGATACTCGTTGTGCTGCTGCTGGCAACAGCAACAACCTTCAAGTCCGATAGCGGCAAGTATTTCGAAATCACCAAGAACATCGAAATCTTCACCAATCTTTACAAAGAACTCAACACATACTACGTTGACGACCTCGATCCGGGAAAGGTCATGCGCACCGGCATTGACGCCATGGTCGAGTCTCTCGACCCATACACCAATTATATTTCCGAGTCGGATATTGAAGGATATCGGTATATGACGGAAGGCCGTTATAACGGCATTGGGGCCGTGAGTAAAACCGTTGATGACTATGTAACCATCATGGAGCTTTACGAAGGGCAACCCGCCGACAAGGCAGGCCTGCAGGTAGGCGATAAAATCGTTGCGGTTGACAATCAGGACGCCGCCGGCAAAACGACCGATGAGTTGAATAACATCCTGCGCGGCTTCCCCGGCACCGAAGTGGAGCTGACCATCCGCCGGCCGGGAACCCCGGGCGATTTCAAGGTGAACCTGGTCAGAGAAGAAGTAAATGTTGACAATGTGCCTTATTACGGCCTGGTCAGAGAGGATGTCGGCTATGTCGCCCTGACTACTTTCACCCGCCAGGCGGGAAAGAATGTAGCGGATGCCGTTCGCGAAATGAAAGAACAAAACCCGGAGTTAAAAGGGATCATTCTCGATCTGCGTAACAACGGCGGGGGCTTGCTGACGGAAGCGGTCAATCTCTGTAATATTTTTATTCCCAAGGGAGAAATCGTGGTAACAACTAAAGGCAAGGTCAAGGAATGGGACCGCAGTTTCAGCACCCGCAGCAACTCGGTTGATGAAGAAATCCCGTTGACAGTGCTCGTCAATAATTACTCGGCCTCGGCCTCGGAAATCGTCAGTGGCGTTGTGCAGGACTACGACCGCGGCGTGCTGATCGGTCAGCCTACCTACGGCAAGGGGCTGGTGCAGAATACCCGTGATATCGGTTATAACGCCAAAGTGAAAATGACGACCGCCAAGTATTACATTCCCAGTGGGCGCTGCATTCAAAGCGTAGAATACGAAGGCGGCGAGCCGGTTGATATTCCCGACTCCGAACGCACGCCTTTCACCACCCGCAACGGACGCACCGTTCTGGACGGAGGGGGTGTACGCCCCGATATCTTGCTCGACAAACTTTCCGACGACGCCATCATCAAGGGCTTACTGGAACAAGACCTGATCTTTAAATACGTCACACAGTATTTTAGCGAAAAAGAGGCGCCGGAAGCCATCGAAGATTTCCACTTCCAGGATTTTGACAACTTCGTCAGCTACCTCGAAGCAATGGATTTCAACTTTGAAACAAAAAGTGAGCGACTCCTTCGCCAGCTGCAGTCTACCGCAGAGAAGGAAGGCTACTCCATGAGCAGTGATATCGAATTACTGGCCAAGCGTATTCAACAGGAAAAGGAAGCCGCGATCATGGAATATAAGCAAGAGATCATCGATCAGATCGAACGGGAAGTCGCCGGTCGCTTTTTCTATCAGCGAGGCAAGATCAAGATGGGCCTGCGTAACGACAAGGAAATTAAAGAAGCCATTGACTTGTTTGACGACCCGGCGAAGTATCAGCAGGTTCTCACCCAACAGTAATGGCCTTGTGGCAGGGGTTCCTATTCCATTAGTTGCCAACTTCTTCTTATACTGAGTGAAAACGGCTTGAGAATTCTCAAGCCGTTTTCACTCAGTATAACTTTTCAACTACAACTATTCTCCTATCGTCCAGCTGGTTCCCTCCTTGCTGTCCTTTAACTGAATATTCAGCTCCTTCAGGGTATCGCGGATCTTATCGGAAGTAGCCCAATCTTTATTTGCACGGGCTTCTTGCCGGATATCGATGATGAGCTCCATGAGCCCGTCGATAACTTCGCCCGCTCCGTTTTCTCCTGCCATCGTATCATCTTTCAACCCGAAAACATCGAAGATAAAATTCTGGAAAGTCCGTTGCAGACGCTGCAGGGTATCAGGAGTCAAACTGGCCATATCCAGATGACCGTCTTTGATACTGTTGACTTTGGTCACCAGCTCAAAGAGCCGGGCCAGCGCTTTGGGTGTATTAAAATCGTCGTTCATTTCGGTATGGACCTGGCCAATCAACTCATTGAGTTCCTTATCGAGATCGCCGGCCTGCCCCTTACCGGGATGTTTCATTTCCTGAAGCAGTTTATTGGCTTCCATAAGGCGACGGTAACCCTTTTCGGCAGCCTGCAGGGCGTCGTCGGTCAGGTCCAGGGTACTGCGGTAGTGCGATTGCAGCATAAAGAAACGGACGACCATGGGGCTATAGCCTTTGGAAATATGCGGGCTATCGCCGGAAAACAGTTGTTCCGGTGTGATGCTGTTGCCTTCGCTTTTTGACATCTTCTTTCCTTCGAGCAGCAGCATATTACCGTGCATCCAGTAATTGGCAGGGCCACAGCTGCAGGCGCCGTAGTTCTGGGCAACTTCGTTTTCGTGGTGCGGAAACTTGAGGTCGTTGCCGCCGCCGTGGATGTCGAAAGTTTTCCCCAGGTATTTGGTGCTCATTGTGGAGCACTCGAGGTGCCAGCCGGGGAAGCCCTCGCTCCAGGGCGACTTCCAGCGCATGATATGAGAAGGTTCCGCTTTGATCCAGATCGCGAAATCGGATGGATGCCGTTTCTCTCCCTGGTTTTTCAGATCGTCGCGGGTTTCCGAAAGCAGCTCATCTACCTTGCGGCCCGACAGGCGCCCATAGACCCCGGGGTGGTCCTCCATAAACTGTTTGGTATCAAAGTACACGGATCCGTTAACCTCGTAGCCGTAGCCGTTGTCGATAATGCCCTTAACCATTTCGATCTGCTCGATGATATGGCCCGTAGCGCGCGGTTCGATGCTGGGCGTCTGCGTATTGAAGATGCGCATCATTTCGTGAAAACCGTTCATATACTGCTGAACGATTTCCATCGGCTCCAGCTGTTCCAGGCGCGCCTTTTTCGAAATTTTGTCCTCTGCACCGATATCCACATCCCCTTCCAGGTGTCCGACATCCGTAATATTGCGCACATAGCGCACCTGGTAGCCCAGGTACTTCAAATAGCGGAAAATTACATCGAAGCCGACGAAAGTCCGGCAATTGCCGAGGTGTACATCGCTATAGACGGTAGGACCACAAACATACATACCCACATGGTCCTCATGAATGGGTTTAAAAACTTCTTTTTCCCGGGTCAGGCTATTGTGAATCTTCAGTTCGCTCTTCATAGATGGTGGTTTATAGGAAGACGTCGTGCTCTCGGGGTTTCAAAACAGAATCGGAGCCGACATCATACGCCGGCGCAAAAATAAGAAGCCCCGGCGCGTAAAGCAAGCATGTGGAGTTTTATCCTGCCCAGCATCCGGCACCCGCACACTATTTTACCAATACCAGCGCCGCCCGAACAGGACGGTGATCAGAAAAGGAAAGGCGGCCGGTTTCGTATTCCTGTACCTGGAAGGAAGGGTCGACGAAGATATAGTCGATGCGCAGCGCAGGAATATTGCCGTCATAGGTGGTTCCCAGTCCCATCCCCCGGATTTTGAAGGCATCGGTCAGTTTTGAAGAGAGCTGGTTGTAAATATAGGAAAGCGGGACATCATTGAAGTCTCCACAAACGATCACAGGCACTGTACTGCTATCGACGACGGCAAGCAGTTCTTCGGTTTGCCAGACCCTTTCCTGGGCGGAGCGTCTGTAGCGGTTGACCATTCCCTTGAGGTTAAGCCAGGTTTCTCTCTCTTTGATATCCCCTTTTTCGGCGACCTTGTCGGCCAGAGAAGCAACAGCGTTGGATTGCAGGTGAACGTTGAACACACGCAGTGCCCGTTCTTCCATTGTCAGATCGATAACCTGGTAGCCGTTCGCGCCGTTTTCGAAGTATTTGCTAGTTACATTTTCGAGTGGATAGCGTGAAAAGATGAACAGCCCTCCATCTTCTCCGTAGTGGTATTTTAATTCTGAATGGGAAGAGAGAAAGTCAATATACTTTTGAGCCTGTTTTATCTTGGACGGGAACTCCTGCAGGCAGAGGATGTCGGGATCCCTCCCTTTCATCAGGCGCGTCAGTTCTTCGGCTTCGAGATATTCTCCCCAGTGTTCGCGGTCGCGCATTCCATGGCAGTTGAAGCTCATCACCCGCAGCAGGGTGACGCCCTCTCGTTTTTCGGCCGGCAAGTGAAAGCCTACAAAACTCCGGAAGTGCCCCCAGCCCAGCAAGATACAGCCCAGAGAGAGGAAGAGATACCATTTTCCCTGCAGCAGCCAGAATAAAACGAAGAGAATATTAGCGAATAGTAGCCAGGGATAAAGCACCCCGAGGAAGGCAAAGGGCCAAAGCTCAACCGGGCTGATAATGGGTGACAGGTAGGCGAGTAGTGTCAGCAGGATCAGAAGCACATTGGCCCAGCGAAACAAAATCAAAGCACGCGACACGTGTTACTTTTTACTGGCATTAAAAAGAAACTCTTTTTCTTCTTCGGAAAGACTGTCGTAACCTGTTTCCTTGATCTTGTCCAGAATAGAATCCAGACGCTCTTGATACGACAAATCCTCCTTATCGGTTGAGGCCCGGCCTTTTTTGGAATGGCGCGTTTTGCTCGTACTGCGGTATACCACTCTTGGTCCTTTGCGGCGCTTGCCTCTGTCAGAAAGAGAGCCGAAGAAATTATTGATGCGGTCCAGAACGTTATTCACCGGCTGTGAGAGGTCATTACCTTCTCTCAACTGCCGGACGAAGAGCCAACCGAACAGCGCGCCGCCCAGGTGAGCAACATGACCGCCGGTATTCATATCGTTCGCAATACCGATAAGGTCTAAAAAAATCAGGGCGAAGACGATGTATTTCAGCTTTACGTCCCCCAGGAAAAGAAGGCGCATCACATAATCCGGAGCGATAGCGCCGGAAGCCGCAACAATAGCCATCACACCGGCAGAAGCACCCAGGGCGTAGCGGGCTCCTTCACCGCTCAGCGGACCGATATTGGCGGAGATGAAATATAGTATGCCGCCGGCGATTCCTCCCAGCAGGTAGATGGGTAAAACGCGCTGATTACCGATAAAATCACCGACGATGCGGCCAAACCAGTACATAAACAGCATGTTCCACAAAATATGCCAGAAGCCTTCGTGCAAAAACATACTCGTGATGATCACCCAGGGATGGGTCAGAATGTGCATCCAGTCGGAGGACATACTGAAGAAGTGAATAACATCCCAGAAAAAAGAAGGTACTTCACCACTATTGAAGAGATAGAGAGAAATCTTGAGCACATTGACCAGCACAAACACCGCAACGTTGATGATGATAATACGCGTCACCATATTACCATACCCAAATTCACGTTTTACATCTTCCCAAATAGACCTTAACATTCGTATTTTAATTAAACCCGTTCAAAGTTATGATCTTACAAGCGTTTATTCAAGCAATTTCGGCGCGGTAAATGCATATTAACGCAAACAGCTGTAAGAGGCAGGTAACCACTTCCCGGCTACACTACTTCTAATAAACGTAAAAGCATGCGAGGTGGTTGTAAAACAAAGACTTAATATTCCCCTTTAATCTTTCGCCAGTACAGAATGATCAGCAATCCCGTCAGCGCTCCTCCCAGGTGAGCAAAATGCGCGATATTGTCCCAGGAATACTGATTGAAACCGAGAAAAAGTTCGATCAGCATCAAAACCGGGATAAAGTACTTGGCCTTGATCGGGATGGGCAAAAAGATAAGCATGAGTTCTGCGTTCGGAAAGTACATTCCGAATGCCAGCAACAAGCCGTAAATGGCTCCCGAGGCGCCCACCACGGGAATATCCATTTTAAAATTGAGCCACTCGTTCATCAGGCTGCCGGCCTGGGATACGACAGCTTCGCCGTTGCCCCTCAACGCCTCACTTATATTACGCACCTCATTGCGGTATTCCGGGTTGAGGTTATCCAGGGGAACATCGTTAAAAAAAGCCCAGTAGGTATCGTAGCCCGGGTTTTGCCGGAAAGCATTCATCATATCCTGCATCTGCGACAAATCGTAGTAGGTATACAGCGTATGTAATATCGCCGCACCCATAGCGCAAAGAAAATAAAAGAGTAAAAAGCGCTTGGGGCCCCAGCGGACCTCCAAGGCGCTGCCGAACATCACCAGCGCGAACATATTAAAGAAAATATGCGCAAAGCCGCCGTGCATAAAAAAATGCGTGGCGATCTGGAAGGGTTGAAACTTATCCGAAGCGGGATAGTGCAGAGCCAGCAGATCGGTGAGACCGAACAGCTCACTGGCCAGAAACATCAGAATATTTATAAGTAGCAGATGCTTAACGACATCAGTTAACCTAAACATACGGCTTCAGTTGTATTGCAAGCGATCGGTTTCGCTGTAGTTCAAAGATCCGGCGGCCCGCTTTTTATGAAAAATCACGAAAAACGCGTGGCCAATCGCTCATTCGGCCCCAGACGCGCATGAAAATTAAATACCCAACAAATTTAACCTTCAAATCGTTTTTCCAGCTCCTCTATTTCAAAAGTAATAAAACAATTGCGCCCCGAGGGGCTTTTAAAGGGCGTTTCACAGGCAAAAAGGCGGTCAATGAGTGCCTGCATTTCTTCTTTCGACAGCTGTTGGCCTCGCTTCAGCGCCGCGCTGCGGGCCATAGCCCGGGCAATGTTTTCGCGCACCTCCAGTTTGAGGCCCGTATTGGCTTTATAGCGTTCCAGCAGTGCTTCCACCAGATCCGTTTCGTCTTGCTTGCCCGCCATTTCAGCCGGTACGCCATTTATAACAAAGGTATTGACACCAAACTCCTGAATGTCAAATCCGAGCTTGTTGACCTCGAGCAGAATATCTTTCAACAGCACTGCATCGGTCGGGGAAAGTGTCACGGCACGCGGAAAGAGCTGCTGCTGAGTAGAAGCCGATTGCTCGTTCAGTACTTTAAGGTAATTTTCGTAGA
Organism: uncultured Saprospiraceae bacterium; assembly: GCA_964632995.1. Lineage (GTDB taxonomy): Bacteria > Bacteroidota > Bacteroidia > Chitinophagales > Saprospiraceae > CAZWDL01. The sequence continues at coordinate 22,096 of CAZWDL010000057.1, read as the reverse complement.
GAATACGTTCGTGAGCCGACTGCTGATCGATGAGCAGGTATCCCGATTTGATAGGGCTGACGATGTAAGCAGCGTGTAGTTGATAGGGCTCCCTTTGCTGTTTGATAAAGCCCGTACTTTGATCATCCCCTATTTGATCATCCTCCTCCCAACTGCTCTCTATGGTCAGAGGACCGGATTTTCCGGGATTGACCAATTCTTCATTTTCGGTGTCCTGCAATCCATCGTATAGCTTTTCCCAGTTTTTCAGATTGACGTCTTTAAGCCGGGAGGGGGAGGAAAAAGGCGTATTGCCCCCGCTGCTTTTCCCGCCTGAACCACTTCTTTGCGGGCGCAGGGGCCCGGCTGAGGAGAAATTGACCTCCTGGTCAAAATCCAGGGCCGGCATGATGCTGTGCTGTCCCAAAGCATGCCGTACCGCTACCTTGAGATAGTTATAGACGAGGCGTTCGTCCTCAAACTTAATTTCCTGCTTGGTGGGATGTACATTGATGTCGATGTAGGAAGGATCGATGTCAATAAAGATAATATACAAGGGGAAGGTATCCTTGGGGAGCAGGTCCTCGAAAGCGCCCATTACGGCGTGATTGAGGTAGCCGCTCTTAATAAAGCGGTTGTTGACGAAAAAAAGCTGATCGCCCCTGGTTTTCTTGGCAAATTCGGGTTTGCCTACAAAGCCGTTCAGGCGGAGGATATCGGTTTCTTCGTGAACCGGCACCAGCTTTTTATTGCTGTTGCCGCCCAGCGCGGCTGTCACCCGTTGCCGCAGGTTGGCTGCCGGCAGGTGAAATATTTCCTGATTATTGTGATGCAGTGAAAAAAAGATGTCCGGATTGGCGATGGCGACGCGCTGGAACTCATCGAGAATATGTCGCATCTCCACAGTGTTGGATTTGAGAAAATTCCGACGCGCCGGCACGTTATAGAACAGGTTTTTGACGGAAATATTCGTTCCCGCCATGGTTTGACAAGGCTCCTGAATCTTAATTTCCGACCCTTCCACCACAAGCCGGGCGCCCAGCTCGTCGGCCTTCCGGCGCGTGCGCAATTCCAGCTGAGCCACCGCGGCGATCGAAGCCATAGCTTCTCCACGGAAGCCCATAGTACGGATGGCGAAGAGGTCGTCCGCACTGCGTATCTTTGAAGTAGCATGGCGTTCGAGTGACATCCGCGCATCGGTTTCTGACATGCCGCAGCCATTGTCGATCACCTGGATCAAGGTCTTTCCCGCATCCTTCACAATGAGTTTGATACTGGTACTGCCGGCGTCGACCGCGTTCTCCATCAATTCCTTAACAACTGATGCCGGTCGTTGAATGACCTCGCCAGCAGCGATTTGATTGGCTATAGCGTCGGGCAGCAGCTGAATAATGTCAGCCATAAGTTTTTATTCCTTTCGTATTCGATCCTTAAATAACGAAACTCCTCCTCAAAACGCGCCTCCTACTCAACATTCCGTTGAAAATGTCCGGCGGAGGATACCTGTTGGGGGCTTACATTCCTCCACCGCCTTCAACCATCTGTACGATTCTCGGCAGGTAAACCACCAGAAACATATAGGACAAGGCAATCAACACAATGACGATGCCCAGAAGTACCAGATTGGAGCGGCGGGCCTCCCGTCGACGAAAATCGCTATTGCCATAGGAATAATGCCCCTTTCTTCTGAAACTACTGGAAATACGTGCCTTTGAGGCCTCTACAGAGTCATTTTTTCGTTCCTCCGCCACGCGAAGACGCTCTTCGAGCTCTTCTTTTTTCGGGTCCCAGTACCGCGTCTTATATTGAAATTGCTGGTGCTTGGGGACCTTGAAAAATTTCAACAATGCCATGATATAGATATTCTAAAATTGTAAAGAAAGTAAAATAAGGCTTTTCGTGCAATTTATAAAACCCTTTGTCTACCTATTAAGATGCCACAAAATCCATTTTTGTTGGATGAAGGAAAGAATGAGCAGGATTGGGTCTAAGGAATATTCCTCCTAACTTTGCAACTTATTTATTCTTTAAAACATTATTGAGACATTATTTGTGTCCTTTGTACATAGATGACGTCCTAAGAGCAGGAAAACATTTTGACTATACTCAAGCAGAATTCACAATGAGCGATGTGATCAAACACGAGTGCGGCATAGCCCTGATCAGGTTATTGAAACCGCTCGAATACTATCAGGAAAAATACGGATCGGCGCTGTACGGCCTGGAAAAGCTGCGGCTGCTGATGCAGAAGCAGCGCAACCGCGGGCAGGACGGAGCGGGCATGGCCACCATCAAACTGGACATGCAGCCCGGCAAGAAATACATCAGCCGCAAGCGTAGTGTGGCGGCCAATTACATGGAGGATCTCTTCAATCAGGTTTTTCGCCATTTCGAAGCTCTGCCTCAGGAAAAGCTCAATGATTCCGAGTGGCTCAAGAACAACAAACCCTACACCGGAGAGCTGATATTGGGACACCTGCGCTACGGCACCCACGGTGATAACTCCATCGAATCCTGCCATCCCTTTCTGCGGCAGAATAACTGGATTTCCCGCAACCTCATCCTCGCCGGGAACTTCAACCTGACCAACGTCGACGAACTCTTTGAAGAACTGGTCGATCTCGGTCAGTATCCCAAAGAGAAATCGGATACGGTCACCGTACTGGAGAAAATCGGCCACTTCCTCGATGATGAGGTACAGCGCCTGCACACCTGGTTCAAACCCGACGGCTACGGCAATGTGGAGATCAATGATCTCATCTTCCGGCACCTGGACATACAGCGCCTGCTTCGCCGGGCCAGCAAAAAGTTTGACGGAGGATACGTCATGGCCGGATTGATCGGTCACGGCGACGCTTTCGTCATGCGCGACCCCTCCGGCATACGACCGGCTTTCTATTACCAGGATGAGGAAGTCGTCGTGGTCGCTTCCGAAAGACCAGCCATCCAGACAGCCTTCAACGTTCATCACTCTACCATCAGGGAACTGACACCGGGGCATGCCCTCATCATTAAGAAGCACGGCAGCATCGAGGAAAAGCCCTTCATCGAACAGCGCCCCCGCAGCGCCTGTTCTTTTGAACGCATATACTTCTCGCGCGGCAATGACCGCGACATCTACCTGGAACGCAAACAACTGGGCTATCAGCTCGTCGATGAGGTGCTCGAAGCCATCGACTACGATTTTAACAACACCGTATTTTCCTTCGTCCCTAATACTGCCGAAACGGCTTTCTACGGCCTGATCAAAGGGCTGGAGGACCGCCTCAACGAGTACAAGCAGGAGAAAATCGAAAAGCTCTGCGCAAAAAAGAAATTTAAGCCCGAAAAGCTGCAGAAAATCCTGGCCCTGCGGCCCCGCGTGGAAAAACTGGTCGTCAAGGACGCCAAAATGCGTACTTTTATCGCCGATACCACCTCCCGCGGACAAATGGTTTCCCACGTCTATGACGTCACCTACGGTATCGTGCGCAACGATAAGGATACTCTTGTACTGCTCGACGATTCCATCGTCCGGGGCACTACGCTACGCGACAGTATCCTGCAGATCGTCTCGCGCCTGCGGCCCAAGCGCATCATCATCGTTTCTTCCGCTCCGCAAATCCGCTTTCCCGACTGCTACGGCATCGATATGTCGAAGATGAAGGAATTCGTCGCTTTCCGGGCCCTGGTCGCTTTGCTCGAACAACACAATATGGAGTACAAACTGGAGGAAGTATACGACCGCTCTAAGGCGCAGGAGAACTATCCGACCGAGGAACTCATCAACGAAGTGCAGGCACTCTACGACCTGTTCAGTTACCAGGAGGTTTCCGCCAAGATTGCCGAAATCGTCACTCCGCCGAACATCAAGCCGGAAGTCCAGGTCATCTACCAGACCCTGGAAGGGCTGCACAGAGCCTGCCCCGACAACAATGGCGACTGGTACTTCTCCGGCAACTACCCCACACCCGGTGGCAATCGCGTGGTCAATCGCGCCTTTGTCAATTATATGGAGGGAAAGGACGTGAGAGCGTATTGAGTTTAGAAGTTTAGCTAGCAGATCTGAAAACTAAACTTCCGGGTTAAGGCCGCTTTGCGCAAGTTGAAAGGTTCGTAGTGAACGCAGCGCAGCCTTGAGCTCGCCCTCCAGAATTATGCTGATCCGGTGATGCTGGTCGCTGTGCTTTGGAAAATGCTCATCCGGACGGTATTGAAACTGATAAATTTTCAATCCGGGATAAGCCGCTTTTTTTCTCCAGGCTGACATTTAGGAAGCTGTTTATATAACTGAGCGTAAAGCCCAGTGGTCTTCAGCCAGTGGGATGAAAGCGAATGTTTGTCTTTTGAAGATTTTTGTTTCTATTGATTTAAAGACAAAAGGAAAAAGCAATAGTTGTAAAGCCCGTTACCCCAATCCCAGTTGCGGCAACAGATCGGCCGCCCGTTCCAGCGCCGGCGGCTTGCCGACGTCGAGCCACAGATCTTTGTCGTGCGGGTAAGCGAGGATGAGCTCCTTTTTCGCGGCTTCCAGGTACAGGTCGATGGTGGAAAACACTGCCGCTTCCGGGAAATAATCGAAAATAGCCGGACTGAGGATCTGTATGCCGCTGAACGCTAAGGGACGGGCGTTCTGCTGAGGCCGGCTCCAACGCTCGGCACCGCTGTGCCGGTTGCGCCATCCTACGAGCTGCCAATCTTCATCGAAAAGCAGATAACGGGAAGTGTCGCGGTCGCGAACGGCCAGCGTGGCCAGCGCCCCGGAACGCCGGTGGGATTCGTAAAGTGCCTTCAGGTCCAGGGAGCTCAATACATCTACGTTTTGCAGCAGGAAGGGTTCCTTTCCTTCGAAAAACCACCGGGCCTTCTTCAGCCCGCCCCCCGTATTGAGCAACTGCGCTCTTTCATTGGATATGGTTATTTTCATTCCCAGCCCCTCCATTCCCTCCAAAAATTGCTCTACCTGGCCGGCGAAGTGATGCACATTGACCATCACCTCATCGATCCCGAACCATTTCAGGCGCCGGAGAGCGATTTCCAGCAAGGGCATGCCGGCAACTTCCACCAGCGCTTTCGGTTTGTCATTCGTTAATGGCCGCAGGCGTGTCCCTAGTCCGGCGGCAAAGATCATAGCTTTCATATTAGAAGGATTGAAGGGGGAACTCAGTTTTTACCGGATGATACATGATCATCCAATTTTTGAACTACACTGAAGTACAAAGAATGCGATTCCCTTAATATACGGTTTTGCATCAAAGATGTTGTCTGGATTTAAGAGCGGCGAAATCCCGGTTTTGAATAAGCGGGATACAATGGTTGAAAGGTATGGCTTTCAACATTTGAATCGCCTCCTTTATTATTCTTACATTTGTCCCTGGCAGGAATAACGTTTATGATTCGAGATACACTGGTCAAAATTTTATTGTCTCCCGTCTCCTTGTTGTACGGACTTGGGGTAAGCATTCGCGATGTCCTCTATCGGAACAACTTGCTGAAGGGCGTTGAGTTTAACCTGCCTATCATATCGGTGGGTAATCTCTCCGTTGGCGGCGCGGGCAAAACACCGCATATCGAATATCTCATCCGCCTGTTGAAAGATTACCTGGAAGTAGCTACCCTCAGCCGGGGTTACAGCCGAAAAACCAAGGGCTACCTGACGGTGGAGCCCAATATGACAGCCGAGCAGGTAGGCGACGAGCCGCTGCAATTTAAGCGCAAGTATCCGGGTATCTATGTAAGCGTAGCCGAGAGCCGCACTTTTGCTGTTCCCAAGATCATAATGGAGAAGCCCGAGACCCAGGTCATCCTCCTGGACGATGCATTCCAGCACCGCTCCATTCGCCCCGGGCTGAATATACTGCTGACGGAATTCAACAAACCCTTTACCCGGGATTTCCTGCTGCCTTCCGGCCGCCTGCGCGAATGGCGCTCGGCATATCGAAGGGCCGACGTAATTGTGGTGTCCAAATGCCCTCCAATCATTTCGGAGGAAGAACGGGCACAGCTCAGAGAAGAAATACACCCGCTACCCCATCAGAAGCTATACTTTTCCTATTATGACTATAGTCAGCCGTATCACATTTTCAACGGGCAGCTCCGGCTGCATTTGCGGGAAGACGTCGACGTACTGCTGATCTGCGCCATTGCCGGCACCGATTACCTGGTCTCCTATCTGGATGAGCAGGTCAGCACCGTCACCTCACTGGAATACGAAGACCACCATTACTTCACGAAGCACGACGTAGCCCATCTGCAATCCACCTTTGAGCGGCTGGAGTCGGACCGAAAGGTGATTCTGACTACGGAAAAAGACGCCATGCGACTTCAGCTGCACCGGCAATTTCTCCTCGAACAGCAATTGCCTATATTTGCACTTCCCGTCGAAGTAAAATTTCACTTTGATGACGGCGATCGCTTTGATGAGGATATTAAAAACTTTCTACTGAACTTCACGGTCTGATGCGCAGTAATTTTGTGCTCTACGGTATTTACCAGTTTCTAAAGCTTCTCGTCCGCATATCGCTGGGGCTTTTCTATCCCCAGACTCGGGTCACCGGAAGGGAGCACCTTAAACTAAAGGGGCCGACTTTGCTGGCCACCAATCATCCGAACACGCTGATCGATGCGCTCAACGGCGCCTCGCGGGTTGACGAGCAGGTTTTCTTTATCGTCAACGCCAGTATGTTTCAGTCGCCCCTTCAGCGTTGGTTTTTCACCACCTTTTACTGTATTCCCATCGAGCGGCCACAGGATACCAAAGGACGGCAGATCAACAATAAAGAAGCTTTCGACCGCTGCAACGAGCATCTCAGCAAAGGCGGGCACCTGTTCATCGCGCCCGAGGGCGGCAGTGTTCTCGAACGGGGCCTGCGTCCCCTGAAAACGGGCACGGCCCGCATCGGCTTTAGTGCTGAGCAGGAGCATGACTTCCAACTGGGCGTCCGCATTCTTCCCGTTTGTTTCAATTACGAGCAGGCGAATAAATTCGGTACCCGTTTACTCGTCAACGTGGGAGAACCCATCCTCCTCAACGATTTCGAGGCAGCCTGCGCCGCCGATGCCCGGCAAGCCGCCAAGCGCATCACTGGTCTGCTGGAAGACCGCATGCGGCGCCTGCTCATCGACACTCATAGCCCGGAAGAGGACCAGCTCGTTCGGCGCCTCGAGACCATCCTGAGAAATGAAATCCCCGATCATCAGGAGGCCCAGTTTCACCGCAGCAAACGCCTGATCGCCTCGCTACGCCGGCTGCAGAAAGATGATCCTGCTGCTTACCAGGGCTACGAACAACAAGTGAGTAAGTATTTCCAGCTGCTGGAGCAACAGCGGCTCGATGATCCTGTGCTCAGCCAGGCTATGCATAACCGCCCCGTCCGCCATCTAACCGGAGCCCTGGCGCTGTTGCTGGGACTACCCGCTTTTCTCTATGGTCTGGCCAATAATTTTCTCCCCTACTTTATCCCCAAATGGATAAACCGACGCCTTGATCTTTACATCGGCTATCACGCGACTGTGAAGATTCTCTGCGGCCTGCTCACCTTCCCTCTGTTTTACACCCTGCAAACCTGGTTGATCGCCCAGCTGACGGCATGGCCACTACCATTGATCTATTTTATCAGCCTCATTCCCCTCGGCTATTTCGCTCACTGGTATCCGGGCTTTTACCGGCAGGTTGGCGCCCGCTGGGTGTGGAAACAGCTACAGCACCAGCAATCCGGCTTGCCCCGGAAAATTTTGGAAGAACGGCGCGAAATATGGAGCCGTATCCGGGAATTTATCTGACCCACAAAAAAGCGCCGCCCCTCACGCTCTTTCCCCGCCAAGCATTCAACTTTCCTTACCTTTCCACCGGTATTTCAAAATAAGATCTCTTGATTCTACTATTCCTTTTTCTGGCGGCCACCTTGCTCCAGCTCTTCTTCTGGAGTTTTTTCTTTGCGCGTCTGGCCTTTTACCGGCCTGTACCCCGCAGTACGAATATGGAGCACAAACCGGTTTCCATTGTCATCTGCGCTCGTAATGAAGCGGAAAATCTTCGAAAAAATCTGCCCCATTTCCTAAATCAAAACTACCGTTCCTTTGAAATAATAGTAGTAAACGATAATTCATCTGACAAAACAGAGCAGGTTCTCTTGGAATTTCAGCAAAAAAGTCCGAAATTACGAGTCATAAACCTTTACAATCCTACCTTCCCCGGTAAGAAGACTGCGCTATCTACAGGAATTAAAGCCTCCAAATACGATTTCATCTTGCTCAGCGATGCCGACTGCCGGCCTCGCAGCCGCCAGTGGATTCGTCAAATGCAAGCCCCGATACAGGGAGAGATCCGCATCGGTTTGGGATATAGCCCTTACCGGGACGCATCAGGATGGTTGAACCGTTTTATACGGTTTGAAACTGTTTATACCGCGACGCAGTATCTGTCTTTCGCCCTGGCCGGCATCCCCTATATGGGCGTCGGACGGAACCTTGCCTACCACAAAGAGCTTTTCCAAAGTACACGAGGCTTTCAAAAACACATGAATTTACTATCGGGCGACGACGACCTCTTTGTCAATGAAGTCGCTCGTCCTTTCAATACCAGCATTGTGCTTGAACCAGGTGCTTTTACGGTTTCCGAGCCGAAGCATACCTGGAGAGACTACTACTACCAAAAACGCAGGCATTTAACCACCGGCAAACGATACCGCCCACTGCATCAGCTACTCCTGGCTGCGCTCTCTGCGAGCCACGCCGGGCACTACCTGGCCGGGCTGCTGTTGTTACTGTCCGGAACCTGCATCATTCCGGTTTTATTAATCTATCTGGTGAGGATAGGAGTAGTCTGCTGGCTGTACTTCAGCATCCTGAAAAAGCTCGACGCCAGGGACCTGTGGATATGGGTTCCGCTGCTGGACGTCGCTTACCTGCTATTCTACTTCGCATTCGCACCGGGTTTAATTTTTGGTAACGCAAAGCGATGGAAGTAGTAACAAAGCAGCCGCGCCTCTCTGAGCAGGCACAAGACGATTACAAATGGGTATGCAAAGCCGTGAAAGGCGATCAGCAAGCTTATACCACCCTGATGAACCGCTACCGGGGCGCCATCCACCAGCTCGTGCTGCGGATGGTGAGCAACAGAGAAGATGCAGAAGATCTTACCCTGGAAGCCTTTGGAAAAGCCTTCAGAAAGTTACCCACTTATTCACCGAGCTACGCCTTCAGCACCTGGTTGTTCCGGATCGCTGTCAATAATTGTATTGATCATATCCGCAAAAAACGCGGCGCCTGGTACTCGATCGATGATCCCGGCGTCAGCGATAATACCAATACCACCTTCTCCGAATGCCTGCCCTGCAGAACGCGGAATCCGGAAGAACGCTATATCCGTCAGCAGCAACTGCAGCTTACCCGTCACATCGTCGGACAGCTCAACGAAAAGTACCGGCTCATGATCGAGCTGCGCTACTTTGAAGAACTGAGCTACGATGAAATCGCCACTGTGCTCGATATTCCGCTGGGCACCGTCAAGGCCCAGCTCTTTCGCGCTAAGGAAATGCTGTTCGAGCTCGTCCAAAAGCCGGGCGCCAGCGCTTATTTTGAAACGACGAGAAAGAGAAATGGTAAGTAAGAAAGAAAGAGGAAAAAACTCCACAGTTACGGTGCTTCCCGCCTTCCTTGTATCAATGCTGAAGAGGACAGTGCAATCCCGGAAATCAGGAGCCATGAAACGATGTAACCAGGAGGCGATACTCCTTCAGCGCAATAAAAAACCTTCCTTGAGGGGATCGTCCGGATCGATGAGGAATTCGTGCTGGCCGGTAATAAAAGCCGACCCACCGACGCGGGGAATGATCGCTTGATGCGGCCCGTAGGGGAGCTCCTCCACTACCGCCCCGCTAAAAACACTGCCCACGATACTTTCTATTCGTAAAGTTTCGCCGTTGCTTATTTCTCCTCTGGCCTGATGAATCGCCAGCCTGCCCATAACGCCCGATCCCGTAGGACTGCGGTCGAGCTCGCCGTCGGCGAATACACAGACGTTACGGCTGTGAATACCCGGCGTATCTGAATCCGCAATAAAAATCACTCCGTAAAGGAAGCTCAGATCCGCTTCGAAAGGATGGACGATTTCCGGATTACTTTGCCGGACAGCCTCCTTGATAGACCGGCCCGCCTCGATGATGCGACGATTGTTGTCAGGAGTCAAAGCCAGGTTTAATGCTTTGGCGTCGACATAGGCGTAAAAGGCTCCGCCGTAGGCCAGGTCGTAGCGCACCTGTCCCCATCCCGGTACCTCCGCTTGCCGGTCCAGCGCCAGTACGAAAGAAGGAACACCGAGAAAAAACAACTCTTCCGCTGCTCCGTCGCGAATGCAGGCAAAGCCTTCAATGCGCCCGCAGGGCGCGTCAATGCGCAACTTGGTTTCAGGCTCCCGAATCTCTACCCAGCCCATTTCAACCGCAAGGCGAATAATAGCTATAATAGCGTGACCACACATAGTGCTATACCCCTCGTTGTGCATGAACAGAATGCCGAAATCACCGGTCTCATCATTAGGCGGCGTGAGCAGACAGCCGTACATATCAGCGTGACCCCGCGGTTCGAACATCAGCGCCCGCCGCAGATCATCGTGATGGTCACGCAGGTATTGCCGGTAAGCCAGCACCCCCTCTCCCTTCAATGCGGGAAATCCTCCCACAATGACACGCAACGGCTCCCCACCGGTATGCATGTCGATCGTCCGGATGCGTCGCCAGTTGGAAGGCTGCTGATAACGGGTGTGTTGCGTAGAGCGGTGGTATAGATTGCTCATGTTGGTAGTTTAACAGTTTAGGCACTGTCCCGCAGGACGGTTTCTCAGAAAGACGTTCAGAAGATCAGCAACGGGAATTTTCTTTTCCTGAAGGGATAAAGGAAAAAGCACTCCTAGAAAATCCGACAGTTATTGATTGCACGTCGCTAAACTCCCTCTTCGACCTCCGGTAACTTGATCACCCGCACTGTTTCTATCTTGGTGTCACTGACCAGTTCGAGGATAAACTTATAGCCGTCGAGAATGATTTCGTCGCCCTGCCGGGGAATGGATTCCTGTGTCATGACGAGGTAGCCGGAGAGCGTCTGATATTCTCCTTCCGGAAACTGCAGCTGCTCGTATTTTTCGTTGAGGTAATCGATCTCCAGGCGGCCGGAAAGGAGAAACTCCTGCTCCGATACCTGCATTTCCACATGTTCCTCCTCGTCGTGCTCATCCTCAATTTCTCCAAAGATTTCCTCCAGGATATCTTCTAGGGTGATCAGGCCGGCAATGCCGCCGAATTCATCCACTACACATGCAATATTGATGCGTCCTTTGATGAATTTGTTCATCAGGTCGGTGACGCGCATGACCTCCGGCACAAAGGGGAGATCCATGATCAGGCTGCGGATATTCTTCGGTTCCTTCAGCAATTGCTGATGGTGCACATACCCGAGCACGTTGTCGGTATCTTCTTCGGTGATGATAATGCGGGACAGCTTGGTTTCCCGGAAGAGTTGTTCCAGATCTTTTACGGAGGTATGGACGTCGATGTTTTTAATTTCCGGCCGCGGCACCATACAGTCGCTCACGCGGGTCCCCTTCAGATTGAGCGCTTTGTTAAACAACTCCGGGTCCACCTCGTGGTGCTGATCGCTTTGCGATTCACGGATAAAGTTCTCCAGGTCCAGCCGGGTAAAGGCATTGCTGACATCTTCCACCGGTTCATTGACGAATAGTTTGAGCAGTTGGTTCGACAACTGGGTCATCAGCCAGGCCGGCGCCCCCAACAGGAGCTTAATAGCATGCAGAGGATAAGCAAGGAAGAAAAGGATATCTTCCGAGTAGAGCCGGAAGAGTGTTTTTGGTAAAAACTCTCCAAAAATCAACACGACAATCGTAATGAGTACCGTATTGAGCAGCAGCAACAGCAGGGGGCTCTCCGAAAAATCACTCAGCCACGGGGTCAGGATGCTGGTCATCAGGGAGGTAAAAACCACCAGGGCGACATTGTTGCCCACCAGCATAGTGCCTAAAAACTGGGAAGGCCGCTCGTAGAAACGGGCCAGTATGGCGCCGCGGCGCTCGCTCCTTTTCTTTTTGAGCTCAATCTTGAGTTTATTAGCAGAAATGAAGGCAATTTCCGATCCGGAAAAAAGTGCTGAAAGCAACAGGAATAATATGATGAAGAAAACCAGCATCAGTTCAGCTCCTTAGACAGGTCTTCCAATTTGATGCGTCCTTCCGGCGCCAGTATCTTGGAATAGCTGAAATCCTGATTAGCTTCGAAGCCCCGACCGTACAGAATCTCATCGGGTCGCGTGATGCGGACAAACTTGTTGGTGTAAATTTTCCGCTGCCGTTCGTCCCAGCGCAGCTCGCTGCTTTCCAGTTTTTGTTTTTCAGTACTCTGCCAGACTACACTGTCGCGTACGATAACCAGTCCCTGGTTTTGGTAGCGCACCCCGTAGTTGGCCGTCAACCGGCTTTCGATTTTTTTATCGGGCCCGAAGAAATCGACCGCTACCCCATCGGGAAATTCCTGATGCGGATCCCGGCGATCCAGGTGGTTGAGCATTCGCGGCCCCGTGATGCGCACCCGTACGAGGGCGGAGTCGCTGTACAAAATTTCCACATTGTAGGCCGTTTCCACCTTGGCGTCAAACTTGGCCACCAGGGCTTCAACTTCCGCCAGATCGTTCCCGCAGGCGCCGAGCAAAATGCTCAGAGCAAACAAAAGGGCAACCGGATGAAGTCGCGTTGCTATTTTCTTGATCCTGCTCATTATGACAAAGGTACGCAATTGAATAATTAGTTGATTGGGGTATTGATTCATTTCAGTTCCAACACCATTGGGCATTAGGCTTTAAATCTCCGGCATCAGCCGCAGGGCTTACTCACCGGAGCAGGGTGATGTCGCCCTGGTAATTGATGACTTTCCCGTCAATGAACTTCACTTCAAAGAAGTAGACGAAGACGCCGTTGTTCATCTCCTGCCCGCGGAAGGTGCCGTCCCATCCGGCGGATTCCACATTTGCAGGAATATTCTCCCCTTCGTAGATCAGTTCACCCCAGCGGTCAAAAACCTGCAGTCGTTGTATTTCCCCGACGGCGGAGCCGCCGAACAGCGTGAAGTAATCGTTGACGCCGTCGCCGTCAGGGGTGAAGGCATTGGGGATATAGACCGGCCGGTTAGGGTCGATGAAGATGGTGAGGGAGTCGGTAGCGGTACAGTTTTTTTCATCCATAGCCGTGACCACATAGACGGTTTCCTCTATCGGCCCTGCGGAAGGATTGGGGCAGTTGGTACAGCTTAGGGATCCGCCGGGCGACCACTGGAAGCTGACGCCGGTTCCGTTGGAGAGCGCCCGCAGGCGGGTATTCGAGCCCAGCTGTATAGTCTGATCCTCTCCCGCATCAACGATGAGGGCTTCGGGTTCGGTGATGGAGGCCTGGGTCGTTTCGCTGCAGCCTCTGGCATCCTGCACCGTAAAGGTATAATCGCCGGCGGGGAGATTGCCGAAAGAGCCGCTGGACTGAAAACTGACTCCGTCTACGCTGTATTCGAAAGGTTGGTTGCCGCCGTTGCCTGCTACGGTTACGCTGCCCGTACTTTCACCGTTACAGATGACGTCGACAACGCCGAGCACTTCGATGCCGACAGAGATGGGCTCATCGATGCTCACCTGCCCCTCGATCTCACAGCCGTTGGCGTCGGTAACGGTTACAGAGTAGGCGCCGGCAGTCAGGTCAGTGATGACGGAATCCTGCCGGTTATTGCTCCACTGATAGGCATAGCCCCCTACCCCACCGCCTACTACGGCCGCTGCCTCGCCGTCGTTGATGCCGCTACAGCTGGCGTCCATCGGGTCAAAGTCCAGGCTCAGTGCCGGCGGATCGTCCATATTAAAGACGAAGTTTCCCCGGCAAAGATTAGCGTCGCGCACTTCCACTTCGTAGACCCCCTCCGCGATTCCGGTCAGGGAGTTTTCATCCTGGAAACCCCGGCCGTCGTTCCAGTCGTACTCAAAAGGACCGAGGCCGTTGGCGATTTCCACGACGATAGAGCCATCCGAAAAGCCGTTGCAGGTGGGAGAGTCGATCGCTTCCACCATTGGGTCAAGCACGAGCTGCAGCTCGCGGACCGGAATGGTCAGGTCGATCCGGCAATTGTTCGCATCGCGGATGGCCACGGCGTAATCGCCGACGGAAAGGTCGTTCAGGCTATTATCCGGGTCGAAGCCGGTATTTTCCCAATCGAATTCATAGGGGCCGGTGCCGCCTTCCACCTGCAGGGTTACCGCGCCATCAGTGCCGCCGTTACAGGTAGGCATAGTGATGAGCGTATCCACGTCGAAGGTGTCCGGGCTTTCCACTTCGAAAGTCAGGGTAGTATCGCAACCGGCCATATCTGAGATAGTGACCACGTATTCGCCCCTTTCCAACCTGTCGATCCTGCGCGTCTGTCGCCCACCGGTCCACTGAAATTCATAGGGCCCATAAGGGTTAGTGACGCTGAGGTCGATCTCTCCCGTATTGTCATCCGGGCATTGAAGGTTGGAGATATTACCATCGATGCTGAAGTGATCACCGCAGCATTCGACGAGCACGGTACCGATTTCCGTAACGATACACCCCTGATCGCTTTCCACCGTAAGGACGATAGACTTGAGGCCGGCGCTGCTGTAGGAAATCGTATGCGGCCCCTGTCCTTCTAAAGTAGCGGTGCTGGCATCGGGCCCGAAGCTCCAGGTCCAGCTGCTTATTGCCCCCAGGGCGAAGGAGGAAGCATCGGTGAAGGTGATCTCCTCTCCCACGCATATCGTCTGATCGGGCTCATCGGTGGTAAAATCAGCCTGGGGCCCAAGGAATTCGCCGCTGCCGCCAAACTCGATGCCGAAGCCGTTGCGGGAATCAGTGAAGTTATTGACGACCAGGGCATAGCTTTTTCCTTCCTCCATCTGCAGCGGCGCCAGGAAGTTATCCTGTCGGGGATCGTCGCATCCCGCCGGCTCTCCAATATCTTCCGAATCGTTATTCAGGCCCGTTGCACCGGTACAGGAGCCTCGTCCCGGATTGCCTAAGGTGGCGCCGGAAGCCATGCAGCGTATCACTATTTTATCTCCGCAGTTCCGAGGTCCGCTGGGTAATTCGTAGACCACGAAATCCAGGTCATCAGAGGCGTTATTGGGGGTGAGGGTAAAAGTAAGGGTTCCGGTGTTCGCCGCTGTCCAGGAAAACCATACAGAACTGGACTCATACTGCCCCGCTGCATTTTGGAAACAGGGGGCATCCTGCAGCTCGGTAGGATCATCTCCCGCTCCAAATACACTTTCTACGTTGAAAGGCTCTTTATTACAAAGTACGCCGGCGGAGAAACAGTCCTGTCCCGGTTCTATGGGAGGATTGAAGTTATTGATGCAGAGTTGAAAAGTTCCTGTGTTATTCCGTCCCTGTATGCGAATTAAATGGGGGATACCTACCGTGAGGCCGCCCCGCGTAATTTCAGTAATATTATTGCCGGTCTCATCAATGCCACAGCGAAGTTGTTCGATGACGCCCCCACAGCTACCGGAATACAAGGCCACTTCGGGAAGGCGAAGGGTGCCGCCGCTGAGTTCCCGCTCATCGCCAATGACCGTAATGGTAACGGTAGTCTTGGTCGGAATGAAAGTGAACCAAACATCGTTCGCAGCGCTGGGAAAACAGTCTGCCGGTCCGTAGGAAGAAGGCGTAGCGCCCTGTGTGGTGAAGGCGGCTATATCGGAGCAATATCGCTCCGGGTCATCGATAGCGATCGCGTTCTCACAGTCATCATTAGCCGGTTGCGCCAGTCCTCCCGCCAGTGCACCGCAAAAGAAAAAAATCGTCAAAAATGATACGCGCATGGTTTCAGTCATTTTTCTCACAATCAAAATACCGGAACAGGTGCTCGGGCACCGAAGTGAACCGGTTCTTAAAAAAATGTGTGTTCTAAAGGTGCGGTCGTCTTGAATAAGTTGAATATAAGAGGATAGGTGCTATTAACCTTACGGGAATCAGGATAGCAATAATAACGATTTTCATTTACTTTAAAGTGCTGCACTCCCAATAGAAAGTTTGCGAAAGCGAAAAATGTTTTCTGTTTGACGCTATGTCAGGGCTTGACGGAAAAAAGTTTACCTTTGCTATACAACAAGACACTCCGATCATTGCCCAAGGTTGGTTTATGAAGCAACATATTCCCAATGCCGTCACTTTACTCAACCTACTCTTTGGCTGCTGCGCGATTGTCAGCGTTTTCAACGGGCAGTTTATCAACGGTTTCTGGTTTTTCTTCGCCGCCATATTCGCCGACTACTTTGACGGCACTATTGCCCGCCGCCTCGGGGTACATTCTCCCCTGGGCAAACAGCTGGATTCGCTGGCCGATGTGATTTCCTTCGGATTTCTGCCCGGCGTGATTCTCTATGTTCTCCTGCTGATCGGCTGGACCGGCGAGGCCACCTATCCAGGTCTTTTCCAGGCAGGGATACCCGCCTTCACCGTCACCTTGTTCTCTGCCCTCCGCCTGGCCAAATTCAACATCGACAGTCGTCAAACCGATTATTTCATCGGATTGCCCACGCCCTCTGCCTGTCTGTTTACCGTTGGGTTATTACTCATTTACCACTTTGACTCCTTCGGCCTGGCCGGCTGGATCATACATCCTGTTTTTCTGTATGGCTGCGTCGTCTTCCTTTCCTTCATCCTGGTGGCCGAGCTGCCGATGTTTAACCTCAAGATCAAATCCTTCCGGTGGACCGGCAACGAGATAAAGTTTATCTTCGCCGCCACGGCGCTGCTGCTGCTCATCTTTTTGCGGGAAGCCGCGCTTTCGCTGACTATCGTCCTGTACATTCTGATCTCGCTAGCGCAATACCTGCTGGGCGCCTCCGAACCCTGAATATATGGACCAAAAGTAACGAAGATGACGAGCGAAACCAAGTAAAGTAAGCAACTAATACTATCGATAATCAACGGCTCAGCTACCTACCACAAACCCACCAAATCTTCTCTCTATGCTCTACCTCGTCCCTACTCCCATCGGCAACCTGGAAGACATGACGTACCGGGCCGTACGCATTCTGAAAGAGGCGGATCTGATACTGGCAGAGGACACCCGCAATTCCAAAAAGCTACTCGATCATTACGACATAGACCAGTCGATGAGGCCTTACCACGCACACAATGAGCACGCCGTCACGCCTGGGCTGGTCGACCAACTGCAGCAGGGCGCGACGATGGCGCTGATCACTGATGCCGGTACTCCGGGTATTTCCGATCCCGGCTTTTACCTGGTGCGCGAATGCCGCCGCCACGATATTCCGGTAAGTGTACTCCCCGGGCCCACTTCCTTCGTACCCGCGCTGGTCGCTTCCGGTTTGCCTAGCGACCGCTTTTTTTTCGAAGGCTTCTTACCCCATAAAAAAGGAAGGAAGACACGCCTGGAATGGCTCGCCGGCCTGCCCTACACCTTCGTGCTTTTCGAATCGCCTTATCGCCTGGTAAAGTGCCTCAAACAACTTGCCGAGCATTGCGGCGCGGGCCGGACAGCCAGCGTCGCCCGCGAGCTGAGCAAAATACACGAAGAGGTACGTACGGGTACCCTGGAAGCGCTGATTGCACACTACGATGCACAAGCCAAGGTGCGGGGTGAAATTGTGCTGATTGTGGAGGGCAGGAATAGTGATTGAGTGCTTAACCGCCCTTACTCAGTCTTCCCTTCTCTTTCGAAGAATAACCAAGGTCGAACAAGGCATGGATTCACGGATCTCTCCCAGCAAGGTGGTAAATAACTTCTGGCGGGCATCCGATTCGAATTCGCTGAGGATGACCAGGTCTTTTTCACCCGCCACCTGTTCGATGGCGTCGGCGAGGTCGGCCACATCTACCCGGTTGGAGCGTATTTGGTCCTGAGACAGTCCTGTCCGCAGCAGCTGCTGTATGGCTAACCGTTGCAGGGCTTCCAGCTCCGTCTCCTGCTCAGATTCAGGCTCCCTGCTTTCCAAAACCAGGAGGGTTACGGGCAGCCCGCTCGACAGGGCGAGGTCGCGCAGGATGGTCGTCAACCGCAGGTTCACCTGATCGGAGTGATAGATGGGCACCAGTAATCTTTCCAGAGACTCTACAGGGGCAGGCGTGAGGATAGCCTGGCTTTGGTTGTCCTCAGCGTAGTTGTCCAGGGTTTCTGATAGATCCGGGGTATAAACCAACCGGCTCGTTACATCGATACGTTCGGCAGCTACCCTGGACGCTACCTTATCCAGCACTTCCTGTTCTTCACCACCGGATTCCTCGCGCGCCTGTTTGGGGCTGGTCTGTTCCGGAACTTTTTTATATAATTGAGCGTAAAACCCATTGGCTGAAGACCAATGGGATGAAAGCGAATGTGTTTTGAAAATTTTTGTTTCAAAAGATTGCATTTTTAAAATATTTTGTGCATATTTGTAGTGTCAGTAAAAGACATAAAAACCTCGTTAGGGACTAGCGAGTACACGGGTGGAGAGAACGTAAGACTCCTAACTCGACTACCTGTCTTCAGGCAGGTTTTGAGCAGTGAGCTATTCTCCGGGAAGCCCGAAGCCCACCTGTCTTCAGCAGGTGGGTAGTTCACATCCGAGAATAAACAATTTGAGTCCGCGAAATGCCCGAAGCAGCTGATGAGGCGGGTAAGAAGCTTCGGAAACTTCTACGGGCATCAGTACGCGGGGTTCCCGGAGAGAAGGCAGTATATGAGGAGGTTCCGGGGCTGCCAGTGCCTGACCCCGGGCATAGAGCAGATACCAGGCCAGCGACAGGAGCAGCACACCTCCGCCGATGATCAGCGACAAGGGCTCCATCAGGGCAATCAGCCCGAAACTGGCCAGGGCCCCGAGTACTGCAACGATCTGTCCGCCTGGCGCACGGAAGGTAGGCGCATACCACAGTGGGCGACGGCGGCGTAAAACGAACAAGGCCACGCAAATCAGCCCGTAGATGACCAGATGAAGCAGTGAGGCTACTTCCGCCAGCACTTCTATCCGGCTGAGCAGGGTCAGCCCGGCGATGGGCAATCCTACTGCCAGCAGCGCAATATGAGGCGTTCCGAATTGCTCATTGACCCTGCTGATCGCGGGAGGCAGCATCCCGTCCCGGCTCAGTGCGTACACGGCCCGCGAAGAGCTGAGGATGGAAGCGTTGGCGCTCGATAAGGTGGCCAGCAAGCCTGCCGCGGTAATGATCAGACCACCGGCGGGCCCGACCAATGTGCGGCCGACTTCCACCATCGCCGTCTCCCCCAGCCCGGCCAGGCGTTCGGGAGAAAGGATGCTCGTACTCACAAAGAGCGCCAATATGTAGAGCACTGCTACGATGAGTACACTTCCCATGAGGGCACGGGGCAAGTTGCGGTGCGGTTCTTTAATCTCTCCTGCCACCGTAGCAATCTGTACAAAGCCCAAATAAGAAGTGAAGATCAGCGCAGTCGTCGAAAAAATGGGGAAAACACCTTTGGGGGCAAAGGCGCCGGGAAGCTGTACGGAGCCTACCAAGCCGAAGGCATTCAGCAGGCCGTATAAGAACAACAGCGCCAACATACTCGCCAGGAATACTACAATCTGGTTTTGAAGCCGGCCCGCGTGTTTGGTCCCCAGCAGATTGATTACAGTTAATAACAGCGCAGAAGCCAGCCCGATAAGCACCTCCGGATCGCCGATGGTCAAGCCAATTTCACTCAGCAGCTGTACGACGTACTTCGCGAAGCCGGCCAGGTAAAATGAGCTGGCAAATATGAGCCCCAGCCACTGCCCTACCCCAACGATCATGCCCACCATAGGTCCGAAGCTGCGGGAAATGAAATAATACCCACCCCCACTTTCCGGCATGGCGGTGGCCAATTCGGCCGTCGACATCGCCACCAGCATCGCTATACCGCCGGCCAGCGCAAAGGAAACCATAGCCGCCGGCCCGGCATCGCCGGCCGCAATCCCCGGAAAAACAAAGATACCTGCCCCCACCATAGTACCTACACCAATTGCCAGCGCCGCCGGCAGACCGAGCGTGCGTTCCAGTTTTCCGGATTGTGAATCTTCTGTCGCCATAGGGAAAGAGAAACCTTTTCCTATTCATAAGGCGATAGCAGCGTAAATGTTGGGTAATCAGGCGCTGTCGTAGGCCCGGTTCGACGACCAGATGTGGCGCTACGAAAAGCACGCGGTTGTAATGACGAACCAACTTTTGATGATTGGGGACCTTTGAAACTTTATACCAAGACATCCGGTAAACTTGAAAAAATTGCCTGAAACGGATATCTTTCGATATTGATCACCCAAAGCCGGCATCTTAGCTGCTTCTAAAAACCTTTCCCGATGAAGAACAATTATCTTTTGAGTCTGGCCATCCTCTTATTCCTGGCCCTCGACCTCTCCGCCCAGTCCGATAGTGAGTATCCCAATTTGATGCACCTCGACAGTTCCCAATCTTCCCCCACCGCCACCCTTTCCGACGTCGCCTGGATACAGGGGCACTGGCGCGGAGAAGCCTTCGGCGGCATTACCGAAGAAATCTGGAGCCCACCGCTGGGCAATTCCATGATGTGCGCTTTTAAACTTGTGGTCGAGGGCCAGGTGCGCTTCTACGAAATCGTCACCCTGACCGAGGAGCAGGGCACTTTAATGCTGCGCTTGAAACACTTTCACGGCGATCTGAAGGGATGGGAGGAGAAAGAGGAGACGATGGACTTTCCGCTGGTGAAAGTTTCGCCGGGCAAAGTGTTCTTCGACGGGTTTACTTTTGAACAGGTGAGTAATGATGAGATGAATATTTATGTATTGCTGGAGGACGGGGCGGGGAATAAAAAGGAAGAGGTTTTTCGGTATGAAAGGGTTGATGCAAAATGAGTTTTTAATATATTATGTCCGTTTTGTGTTAAAACGCTCATTTTTAGGAAGCTTGAGGCTTACGCTCAAATATCTGAGGATATTGAATTGTTCAGCATCTCCGGCTTTTTGGGCGGTAAAAGCTTCATGGGTAATGACCATAGCTTCCTAATGTAAATACTGATCGGGGCGCTAAATTCGGTAACGATAACATAACCCGGGATTTTTAGATGATTCGAAACGCTGAGCTGTCGCATCTTTTCTCTGCCTCTTCGAAAAATTTCTGCCCGATTTCCATTGTTAATTCCTGAAATTTCTACCCGGGCGTTTAAAAAATTATCCGGATCGTAATTTTCGGGATTTTCTTTGTATCCCAACCAGAAATCAAACCCGGTCCCAATAACCGATTGCTCGATTACCTGATATTCCGACAGTTCCAAAATTAACAAAATTCCGATTGCTATGCCGCTGTTTTCTGCTGTTTCCCGGGGTTCTCGCCATCCATTTTTGGAGTGGGTAAATGTATTCCATTCTAATCGATAGGCATATTGAACGGCTCCTTTCAGTTTCTTAGCCCGCCCAAGTTTCCCTATCCAACGACCGAAAGTGTATCGCCTCCGCCAGATCCTCAATCCTGATCTCCTCACTTCCCGCCAGATCCGCCGAGGTGCGAGCCACCTTGAGGATGCGGTCGTAAGCGCGGGCCGAGAGCTGTAGCTTCTCCATCGCCTTTTCTACCAGCACTTTTCCCGGCTGATTGATGTGGCAGACTTCGCGCACCATGCGGCTGGGCATTTGGGCGTTGCAGTAGATCGATTTATGCTGTTCGAAGCGTTCGGCCTGAATTTGGCGGGCGCGGATGACGCGCTGCGCGATGTCCCGACTCGACTCGCCATTGCGTTCATTACTGGACAATTCCTTGTAAGACACCGGCGTCACCTCCACGTGCAGGTCGATGCGATCCAGCAGGGGGCCGCTGATTTTGTTGAGGTAGCGCTTGACGACGGCCGGCCCGCAGACGCAGTCTTTCTCCGGGTGGTTGTGGTAGCCGCAGGGGCAGGGGTTCATGGAGGCGATGAGCATAAAACTGGCGGGGTAGTCGACCGTGATGCGGGCGCGGGCGATGGTGACCATGCGCTCCTCCATAGGTTGGCGAAGCACTTCCAGGACCGAGCGCTGAAATTCCGGCAGCTCATCGAGGAAGAGCACACCGTTGTGGGCCAGGCTGATCTCGCCGGGCAGTGGGTTGGAGCCGCCGCCGACC
>CAZWDL010000056.1:0-45478 GCA_964632995.1 uncultured Saprospiraceae bacterium | reverse complement strand
TCAAAAAGACGTCAGAAACCAGATATCAGACGCCAGACCTTCCAATAGGGAGTATTCGATCGTCAAAACTTCGTTCCTTGTACTTAGTGCTCTGTCCCAAAAGTAACTGTCGGTAATTCTGGCCTCTTTTGGCGCTGGGCTTCGTTGCTCATTCCTTACGTAGCTCCAGCTATGCGCGTCATGAGCGCCTCGCTCAGCACCAAAACAGCCGCTGAATTCCTCGAAAGAACTTCTGGGACAGAGCATTAGTACACTGTCAAATAAGTAACTTTCCGTTTTGACAGTGTACTTAGGGGTTTTTCCCGGTTTTCTTCGAAGCTTTCCGGATAGCGCCTGTGAAGTTATATAAAGTTTTATACCAGTTCGGATTCATCCCAGCTCCGGCCTCCATTTTTTTCTTCCTCCCGCCCGCGAAGCGCAGGAGGTTCTTTACGCTGCAGGGGCCGCAGTTCCAGGCGCTCTTCTCCCTCCTTTCTAAAATGCCTGCCCCGGGTGCCTTCTTCAGTTTCCAGTCGTTTCATCTCTTCGCGAATCTGACGCTCTTCCCACTCTGAGCTCATGGGCTGCACCCCGGGAATGCCGAACACATCCACATAGTGGAAAAGTACCGCCAATCCCCAGCCGAGCATTGGCCAGTAAAACCACCAGTTACCGAATGAAGTTACGGCATTCAGGAGAAAAAAGAACAAGCTCATGACAAAGTAAGTCCCCAAATGCCGGTAAAACTCCTGTTTTATCTTCATTCGCTTTTTGGCTTCCCTGTACTTGTTCTCATCCGTATACATTGAAAAAAATTTTGATTGAGGCCTTCCCTTAAGATGTTCAGCAATCAGCGGTACTTCGTTTTATAAGCAACACATTTCTCGCGTCGAGGGTTTCAAAGAAAAGAAATATGTTCACAAAGCACAAGCCTGCCTTTTATAGCCCTGGAGGCGGGAAACAGTTTCGATCACGGCCCACTGCTTGCTTAGAGCATGTTTAAACTTCGTTTTCGAGTTCCAAACGAATGGATTTTGTCTCCGGGCGAAGGTTTTTTTTGAGGAGAATAGCAGCGCTATTGCCAAAAAAAGCCACAGCCCGGGGGCAAAAGGCGCCGTTTGGAGCGGAAGGCTGAAATTTTAAACATTGCTGCTCTAAGCGTTTCAAAGCCGGCGCACCAGTGCGCCGGTCAGGGCGCCGAGGCCGGCAAAAAGACCGGCGAAGAGGCCCGTAACCAGCACCATAGCAGCGGCGCTTAACCCTCCGAAAAGATGACCTGTTCTGCCGGCGAGCAGCCCGTCGTTCAGGTTATTCAGGAACCAGGCATACCCGCCCCATAGCAGTAAACCGGCCAGAAAACCCGCCAGGAAGCTCTGTCCTGCGCCCACGCGAAAAAGCCAGCCCATACCCAGGGCGATGACAGGCAGGGAAAACCAGGGCAGTACCTGCTGAGCAAAAGCAGCGGTCACTATAATACTCAGGAAAAGAAATATAAAGCGCATAGCGTTATCGTTTCAGTTTTTCAACAAAGACCGGGTTTCGGAGCCGTTTGCCGGAAGCGGATCACTTTTTTCTCATGGTAACGGAAAAAAGGGAAGGCTGACTGGTGTCGGCAGGGTTATTCATGAGGAATAAGCGGTTGTAGTTGCCCGCCGCCCAGTCATCGAGGGCATTATCATAATAAGGGCTTCCCGGGTTTCCCGACTGGCCGCCGGGATATACGCCGTATGCTTTTACCTCCTCTCCCATTTCCACCACCATGCGCCAGGAGGGACCATTACCCCTGGTAATGGCGTTAGGGGCCTCCTTATAGCCCCCGGAAGGTACGTAGCCGGAAGAGAAAGCAGCGATGCGGCCCAGGTGCTGGATATTGGTATTTTTAAAAGTGCTCCAGGATTGACCGGCCAGGTCCCCCCCTTCCGAGGTTAGTACAGCCACCTCACGGAGGGCCCGTTGCACGATATCCAAGGCGCTTTCCCGTTCACTGGTCATCCGGTGATCGAACAGGGGGTGGGTGGAATACTGCTGCAGCATATCCACCAGTCGCCAGTTATCGGGCATCAACACCTCCATGCTGTCCTGCAGGGCGAAGTGTTCGTCAAAAGTATGGCGGTACACAGAGTCTAATAGCGCCTGGAAATAGACCGGGGCGACGGCTTCCTGTTCAAAACGATAATCCCAGTTGCGCAAGACCTCCGCCACTCGCCGTTCTGCTTCATTCAGTTTCAGGCTGTCGATATAACGCAAAAGCACAGGGGCGGCCTCCTCCGGTAGCAGGCTGAAGTTGTCCTGCTGCAGCGCCATCATATCTTCGACAGTAATACTATCCATTTCTGCAAGGCGGCGGTTGATATACCGTCCCCGGTATTCATCGAAGGAGCCGTTGTAATAATAAGGATAGGAGGGGGCAGTGGAATGCTGGTTGGCGGAAGACACGAAGCCACGCTCCGGATTTTTCACCTGCGGAATCTGATCCATGGGGATAAACCCCTGCCATCCATTTGCCGAAAGGCTTCCATCCTGCATAAAACGACCCTGGGTTCGTCGTTTAAGCGGAAACTTTCCGTTGACCCGCAAAGCGATATCGCCCTCGCGGCTGGCGAAAGCGAAGTTCTGAGCCGGGCTTTCATACCCGTGTAAGGCTGCTTCGTAATCGGCGTGGTTGCGGGCCTTCATCAGGCGATAGAATGCACCGAGTTCGTAGAATGATTTTTTTTCGGGTACGTCGTGGGCAATCCAGCGCAAAGCAAAATCGCGGTAAGGGTGGTCGGCAGATTCATAAACCACGGGGCCCCATTCGGTGTATTTGGTTTCTTCCACGACCGGTTCCGTCTGTCCGCGAACAGTAATCGTATCGCGAACGATTTGTATCTCCTGCGGCTGATCATCGATCAGGTAGCGGGTTTTCTCCTCATTGAGCCAGGTCAGCGCGTACCAGTCCAGTACGTCCTGCCCCACATTGGTCACGCCCCAGGTAATATGCTCATTGAATCCGATGATGATCCCCGGGACCCCGGGAAGGGAGACTCCGTAGGCATTCATTTCCGGTGTTTGTATTTGTATTTCGTACCAGATGGAAGGCAAGGTCAGTCGCAGGTGAGGATCATTAGAGAGTATCGGATTGCCCGAGGCGGTTTTACTTCCCGACACTGCCCAGTTATTACTCCCCACATAGGGCGGCGGCTGAGGCAACCCCTCATAGGGCAGCGCCTGGCCGACCAAAGTAGCCGGCATCGGGGGGTTGATCGCGATAGTGTCGAAACTCCAGGCCACTTCTTCCGGAATCACCGGCGATTGTCCCGGCATATACTCCGGGTAAAGGAAACCGAACAACTCTTCCCCGAAAACGGCGCGCATGTTACTGGCGCCGAGGTCATCGTGGCGAAAACAAAGCGTATAGGCCATGTTTTTGAAAAACAGCGCGGAGTGCAGCGGTGTCCAGGTTTCGGGAGCGTATCCCAAAAGCTTGTACTCAACCGGGTAATCGGCGGGGGATAAAGTGGCCACATAGGCATTCACGCCCTCGGCATAGGCCTGGATCATGGCCAGCTCTCCAGGGTTGCGGTTCCAGCCCTTCAACGCATTTTTCCCAGCCTGCATAAAGCCCAGCCGCCGTTGCCGCCGGTCGTAGTCCAGGGTCTGCTCGCCGAGCACTTCAGAAAGACGACCGCTGATGGAGCGCACCGAAATATCCATTTGCCAGAGGCGATGCATGGCCGTGATATATCCCTGAGCAAAGGCGGCATCCTCAATATCCTGAGCGAAGATATGCGGCACCATCCGCTCGTCGAAAATCACTTCCACCTTTTGCTCCAGCCCCTCCAGTGTTAAGGTGTAATCTTCACCGGGCCCGGCCGCTTCGGCATTCTGCCAAAACCCGGTAAAAGGATTAAGCAGCTTTCCTATTGCAGGTAAAGAACTTCCAAGCGGGTGGTGAGTATTGAAAAAGAGTATCCCTGCCCCCAGAAGGAGCAGGAGCCCGGCAAACTTTATATAGCGCATCTTGTTACCCTGATATTTTGATATCCTCAAATTTATGAAAAACCTTTCTGTTTTAATTCTTCTGTTCCTGCTGCTTTCCTGTAACGGCAACAAAAAAGATCCGGTGCAGCCGGAGGGCGCGTCCCGCTTTCGGACCACTGCTCCTTCGCACCTCTATTTTAAGAACATACGCAGTATTCACTATGAGATGACCACAGAGCCGGATACGCGTATCGACCTTTATAAATTCAGACGCTTTTCCGAGACCGATCGACGCCCTATTCTCTATCCGGTCATCGTTGACAACTGGATGCAGGATGAAGCGTACCTGCTCATTCGTCCCAACGATTACCGCGGAGGCATTCCGGATATGCTGCAGGTCGAGTGGCAAAACACCCGGGACAGCGGCCGGTACTTGCTGCAGAGCGCCGACTGGACCGACCAGCATCGCTTTGCGCAGCAGCTCTACCAGAGTCTGCAGGAAAAGCATCAGCTGCTGCTACTCGACAAAGAAGGGAATTTCGTTCCCCTCTTCGACGATAAACAGGACCAGATCTCTTTCCTGACGACCATGCGCGACTATTATCGCCTGACCGAACGATGAAAGTGTCTGCATGTCGAAGTTTTTGTCCGATGTGAGAAACTGGCCCTGGAAAAACGTTTATCTGGTAAATACAAAGTGCCGTTCCTTGGACAGCTCTTTGTTAAAGGTATATCCCTCCTTATTGAAGTTGCGGAGTTCCCCGGGGTTCGTCAGGCCGTTTTTAATGGCGTAACGACACATCATTCCCCTGGCTTTTTTAGCGTAGACGGCGATGATGCGATACCGACCGTCGTCGCGTTTTTCCTTGAAATCGACATGGTATAAGTCACCCTCTAACCGGTTCGTATCGATTGATTTGAAATATTCCCTGGATGCCAGGTTGACCAGTGCCCGGTGTTCCAGCTGTTGCAGGTCCCGGTTAAGTACTTCGGTAATAGTATCCCCCCAGAATTCATAGAGATTTTTGCCGTAAACGTTTGGCAGGCGGGTTCCCATTTCCAGCCGGTAGGGCTGCATGAGGTCCAGTGGGCGAAGTACACCGTAGAGCCCGGAGAGGATGCGCAAGTGATCCTGGGCAAAGGAAAGTTCTTCCTCACTGAAGTCTTCCGCTTGCAGTCCTTGATAAACATCGCCTTTGAAGGCCAGAAGGGATTGCTTGGCGTTATCGAGCGAAAAGGGCTGTTCGTAATCGGCATAGCGCTCGGCATTAAGTACAGCCAGTTCTTCGCTGATGCTCATCAGTTTTTGAAGGTCCGGGACCGTTTTTTTACGCAATATCTCTATCAGGCGTTCACTTTTGTCCAGCAGGCGAGGCTGGGAATGATCAGTGAAATCTGGATCAGAGTAATCAAGTGTTTTCGCAGGAGAAATCACTAAGAGCATTTAAAAACGTTTTTTTCCGGCCTAAACAGCCGGTAATGTTAAGCGAATATTAATTCTATGACTCAATATGAGCGGAGAAAGCTAGAATCGGACAAAAGTTCAAGGATTTATCTTTTTCAGGAAAAAAATATTTGAAACAATTGTCTTTTAGGCGAAAAGGGGTTATTATTGTGTTATCTAAAAAGTAGTTTTTGTGTTTATTTGTTTGGGTTAGAGACCCTTGCTTCTTGTAAGCAAGGGTTTTTTGCATAGTGCCATTTTCTTCGCAACCCGTCCGCTGTTTTGGCCCTATTAAAGGCAGGGAAACAAAAAAGCCCCGGAAGTGTTTTCCGGGGCTTTTAAGACCATGCTATTTCAAGCATAAAACGGCTTATCAGTTGCCACCGCCGAAGGGGTTGCCTTCTTTAGCAGGCAGCCCGGAGGGCTCCGGTGCTTTCTTTTCTACTTTTCCTTTAATGATCAGGGTCATGCGCTCATCGACGGCATTGGTCGTCAGAGTAACTGTTTTGTTGAAGGGACCAACACGATTCGTATCGTAGCGGACTTTAATTTCTCCCGTTTCGCCCGGCAAGATCGGCTCTTTGGGATAAGTAGGCACGGTACATCCGCAGCTCCCTTTGGCATGCTTGATGACCAGCGGTTCTTCACCGGTATTTTTAAATTTGAAAACGCGATAAGGATCGGCGCCTTGCTCGATGGAGCCGTAGTCGACGGTGGTGGCTTCAAATTCCATTACCGGACCGGCTTCCTGCGCTTTTTCTACCGTAGCCTCCGCTTTGGATTCCTGGGCGAAAGAAAAGGCGGCGAAACTTACTACGAACACGAGAACAGCGAATATCTTCTTCATTTCGAATCGAAATTTTGGTTTACTAAGATTCAGATACAAAAATATACTAAATGCCTTCAAAAAAAAAGTTTTGCCTTTCCTAATTGGTTAAAGTTACGTTAAACCAAATGCATAAAAGGTTCTGCTTTTTCCCTCTTGGCAGATATCCGGCAGGATAACCGCGGAACCGAAAAATACGCACTCCCACAAGTTCATGACGAGCCTCCAGTAAACAATTAGCAAAATTAATTGTATTTCTTAACAAAGGGCATTCGCATTTTTTTTGTATTTTCGCTAAAGAATTTAGGCCTTTTTTAAAATTAAATTCTGCTGCTGCCGGAAAAGCAGTCAAGCTGCCTTCCGAAAAGATTCATTGACAACTCGGACAGTTTTTACCACCCGGGTGCACCATTGCATCCGGAAAACTCAGCTGTAGCAATTATTCCCTACCAAACCTTAACCAGATTAACGGCACGAACTATGCTAGATAATTCAATTGCCAACGAAGCGACAACGGTTAACTCAAAAGAAACCATTATTCCAGATTTATCCCTTGATAAGGAAACCATACTCAAGGACTTCGAAATTTGCTGTATCAGCCGGGAAGCCAGCCTTCTGGCGCGCAAGGAGGTGCTCACCGGAAAAGCCAAATTCGGCATCATCGGTGACGGCAAGGAAGTACCACAAGTCGCCATGGCCAAAGCTTTCCGCAAGGGAGACTTCCGGTCGGGGTATTACCGGGATCAGACGCTCATGTTTGCACTCGGTCTTTCTACTGTAGAAGCATTCTTCGCCCAACTGTACGCCGATGCAAAAAATGACCCTTTCTCCGGCGGGCGGCAAATGAACAGCCACTTCGCTACCCCGCTCATCGATCAAAACGGCAAGTGGCTTAATCACCGCGAACGCTACAACATTTCTGCCGATGTTTCCAGCACGGCCGGCCAAATGGCCCGCTCCCTGGGGCTGGCCCTGGCTTCCAAAAAATACCGCGCCTACGACGAACTCCCCGAAGACAACCTCTTTTCCGAGCAGGGCAAGGAAGTCTGTTTCTGTACCATCGGCGACGCCAGCACCTCCGAAGGTATTTTCTGGGAAACGGTCAACGCCGCCGCCGTCATGCAAACCCCACTGGCCATTTCCGTATGGGATGACGGCTACGGTATATCTGTGCCGGTCGAATACCAAACAGCAAAAGGAAGTATCTCCGAGGTTCTGCGCGGTTTTGAAGACGATCGGGATGGAGAAGGCATCCAAATATATACCGTCAAGGGCTGGGACTATCCGGAACTGGTGCGCACTTACCTGGAAGCTATCGAGCACATGCGCCAAACCCACAAACCGGCCCTGATTCACGTGCAGGAACTCACCCAGCCGCAGGGGCACTCCACCTCCGGCTCTCACGAACGCTATAAATCCAAGGGACGCCTCGCCTGGGAAAAACAACACGATTGCCTGTTGCGGATGGAAAAATGGATGATCGATGAAGGCATCGCCACTGAGGCCGATACCCAGGATATTCGAAAAAAGGCTAAAAAGTATGTAAAAGAATGCCGCGATCGCGCCTGGAAGGCTTACCTCCAACCTACCAGGCAGCGCATTAAGGATCTCGAAGCCGTTTACCAGCAACTTCCCGAAGGACATCGCGAAGTCGACGAACTCCGCCGTGAACTCAAAAGCTCCATGCATCCGCACCTCAGCGACGCCCTGCGCAACGCCCGCCGCATGTCTTACGCATTGCTCGACACAGAAACGCCCGCGCGTGAAGACCTGCAGGCCTGGATCGAGAAAGTGCAACGCCTTATGAATCAATACTACGGCACTCATCTCCATGCCGATAATGAGGGCAGCGCCTTGCGCGTGCCCGTCGTGCGTCCGCAATACAGCGAAAAGTCGCCTGTTAAAAACGGTTACGAAATTCTAAATACCTTCTTTGACAAGGCCTTCGAACGGGATGAACGACTACACGCTTTCGGCGAAGATGTGGGACACATAGGAGATGTCAACCAGGGTTTTGCAGGCCTTCAGAAAAAACACGGCGAATCGCGCATTTTCGACACGGGTATCCGCGAGTGGAGCATCATGGGCCAGGCCATCGGAATGGCTATGCGAGGCTTGCGCCCCATCGCCGAAATTCAATACCTCGATTACCTTATTTACGGCCTGGAACCCCTCATGGATGACCTGGCCACCCTGCACTGGCGTAGTAACGGACAGCAAAAGGCGCCGGCCATCATCCGCACCCGCGGTCACCGCCTGGAAGGTATCTGGCACGCCGGCTCCCCCCTGGGCATGATACTCAACGCCCTCCGCGGCATGTACGTCCTGGTGCCCCGAAATATGGTGCAGGCGGCAGGCATGTATAACACGATGCTGCAAAGCGACGATCCGGCGCTGATTATCGAATGCCTTAACGGCTACCGGCTCAAAGAACGGATGCCTGATAATGCAGGGGAATACACCGTTCCCCTCGGGACTCCGGAAGTGCTGCGCAACGGAAAAGACATTACCCTCGTCACCTACGGCTCCTGCGTACGCGTAGCGGAAACGGCCTGCGAATTGCTGGAAAAACGGGGCATCAGCGTCGAACTTATTGATGTACAAACGCTACTTCCTTTTGACCTGGAACATCAAATCGTGGAATCCCTCAAAAAAACCAATCGCGTCCTCTTTCTCGACGAAGATGTTCCCGGCGGGGCTACCGCCTTTATGATGCGGCAGGTCCTGGAACAACAAGGCGGCTACCGCTTCCTCGACTCCCGGCCGACTACCTTGTCGGCCAAAGCCCATCGCCCTCCCTACGGCTCAGATGGCGATTACTACACCAAACCGCAAGCGGAAGATGTATTCGAAAAAATCTTCGACATGATCTACGAAGCGGAGCCTTACCGGTTTAAGCAAGGGCTGAAGTAGTGAATTATTATTGTCGCTGAATCCTCCCCAAAATGCTAAAAAAATTAAGTTACCTAAGAAACCGGCTGAAATAGGGAAGTTATTTTCAGCCGGTTCTTTAACCCGGGTTAGTGCAGAGCGTAGCTTAAATTTTCACTGTTATTAACTTTTCACACTTACTTCTGCGGTTATTCTGTTTTGCTATTGCGTTTTGTCCCCTATCCTGCCCCGTTTTACAAAATTACGCTGCTTCGATCCTGCTGTTTTAGTCTGGTGAAAGACCAAATCCCCACTAGACAAAAATAAATTCTAACGCAGAACAAACTTTTTTATAGTTTTAGCCCACGATTTTCCAGAAGCGGACATCATCACACAAAGCTTCTGTCTTCGACAGCTTATATCAATCTTTATTTTACTGTTGATCCGACAAGCAAAATCGAATAGTATGCGATTTTGCCGTACGCTATTGCTCTGTAGTAGTGCAACCTTTGTTGTTATTGGAATTCCATTGGATTGGAAATAAAGCCAAAATCAATTACTTAAAACTCACTAGAACATGAAGTATTTTACCAAAAGCTGCCTCATGCTTTTGTGACTGCTGTTTCTGGCAGCCACCGCATCGGCTCAGTTTACGGCCACCGGAACGGTGACCGACCCCACCGGGGAACCTCTGATCGGCGTATCGATCATTCTCAAAGGCACCACCCGGGGCACCGTCACCGATATCGACGGAACCTATTCGCTGTCGATCAATGAACCCAGCGCCACGCTGATCTTTTCCTATACGGGCTTCAAGACCCTGGAACAAGAGGTCAGTGCAGGAGCGCCGGTTGCTGATGTCACCCTTTCCGAGGATATCGCCAAGCTGGAGGAGGTCGTCGTCACGGGACTGGCCTCCGGTGTCAAAAGGGCAAACTCCGGCAATGCCGTCACCAGTGTGACCGGGGAAGAACTTACCGGAACAACCGCCCCCCAGACACTCGACAATGCCCTCTTTGGCAAAATCCTCGGCGTCAACATGTCGGCCAACAGCGGCGCCCCTGGCGGCGGCATCAATATGCAGCTGCGCGGTATCTCCACCCTCGGCGCCGGCTCTTCCCAGCCGCTGTTCATCATTGACGGCGTGTACGTCGATAACTCCTCTATCCGTACCGGCTGGACCCAGGTCAGCGGGGCCAGCGGCGGCCAGAATGCCAACACCCAAGACCAGGCCGCCAACCGCATCGCGGATATCAATCCGGATGATATTGAAAAAATCGAGATCCTCAAAGGCCCCTCGGCAGCCGCCATCTACGGTACCCGCGCCAACGCCGGAGTTGTCATCATCACCACCAAACGCGGCAATGCCGGCAAAACTAATGTATCGCTCAGCCAGGATATTGGATTTGCCAAAGGGCAAAACTTCGTCGGCTTCAGTCCCTGGACCGAAGAAAAGGTGATGGCCCGCTTTAGTGGCGACCGCGAGGCCGTCGAACTGGAAAAATTCCGGGAGGCCGAACAACAAAACCGGTTTACCGACTGGGAAGAGTTCTTTTACGGTGAAACCCCTATTTTATCCAATACGCAGCTAAGTATCAACGGCGGCAACCAGAAAACCCAATTCTTCGTATCGACGGGTATTCAGGCCATCGCTACCAATGCCGCCGATCTGGAAAACCGCGGTTTTGAACTGGCGCTGGGGATCAATCCGGTGCGGAGCAACAACTTCAACTGGTTCACCAAACTGCTCTACTGGCAAAACCGCTCGGAGATTACTGATCTGCAGATACCTACCCAAACGGTCGGCGGCTTCGGCCCGGCCCTCGGTACGTATATGATCGCGGAGGGCTTTTCCCCGACCGCCATCGTGGGGACGCCGGCGGACCCGAGCACGCCTAGCAACTTCACCCTCCACGGCGACCGCCAGCCGGATTTCCAAATGTCCTGGCTCAACGAGATTAATTTTCTGGGTAATTTCGATCTTAACTTCCTGCTGCACTGGCAAAATGGCGGCGACGCTATCAACCTGTCAGCACTGTTGTGGGACCTGGGCTGGACGGCACCCGACTGCGTCGCCGACGCGGAAGGCAACTATCCGTGTCGCCAGCGCTTGGGCAGCTTCAACGGAGGCGCCTACGCTGCTGTTAAAACCGCCAACGTCCTTATCGAGGCGGCTCAGAACAGTACCAACCTCACTACCGAGGAGGCCAACGCAACCGTGGGCTTCGGACAAATGATTAAGGGGTATCAGCTCCTCTGGCCCCTGATGCAGCAATGGGACAACGGTATCCGCGTCGATGTGGAAGAGGTGCTCAATCCCGGTCCCACCCTCTCGCGTACCGAGGCACTGGGCGCCATTCGCGATATTATGGATCAGAGCTACGACGCCCTGACCAAAGGCGGCAGCGCGCTGCCTTTTGAACTGACCACCGGCTGGGCAGGCTTCAATACGCCGCAAGGTCTGGCGCAGGTCAATCGCGCCATCGCCGCCCGCCTGGCGCTGTACGACGAAGACTGGCAGGGAGCCCTCAATGCGCTTGATCTTTCCTTTATGGATATGGAGGTGGACGAGACTAGTTCCGACAAAATGAATATCGGTCCCGCCCATGTCTACGGAGAATCACCTGACATCAACAATCCCTTGTTTTATCCTTTCGATCGCAGTACCAACACCATATTGCTGCCCATCCGGCTATGATCGAAGAGGCACTGCCCGGCGACCGGCGATTGGAGATGAAGTTTATAAAACGTACCCAAAACCCGGTCACCAACTCGGAGATATCGGACGCCAACGGCGATCTGCTCGTCGGCGAATACCAGGACAACCGCTGGGAGAGCAACACGGCCCCCATCCCCTTCATTCGAAATGAAGAGCTCATCCTGATCTACGCCGAAGCCCAGGCCCGCCTCGGCAATACCGGTGAAGCGACCCGCGCGATCGACATCGCGCGCAATACCTGGGGACTTGCCGACTATGACGGCGCCACCGACACCGAGTCGTTGATCGAGGAGGTCCTCTTCCAGCGCCGCTACTCCCTTTGGTCGGAAGGCGGCCATCGCTGGATCGATCTGCGCCGCAGCGATCGCCTCAACGAGAACTACGTCGACCTGCGCGACCAAGGCACCATCTTCTCCCAGGTGTCTCGCCGCACCTCGGAGATCAACTGGGACGAACAGTAAATAATAAACGACGTGCAATCAATAACTGTCGGGTTTTCTAGGAGTGCTTTTTCCTTTATCCGGCGTTGAAGAACCGCCTCCCTTAGCGCTGCTAAGGTCGGGAACCTTCGCCTTGGCTAAAGAAAAAATCACTTGCCTATCTAATCCCGACAGTTATTAATCGCACGTCGCTAAGGGTCGAAATATTAGAGGATTGAATGGCGTATGTATTTAGTCCTTAATGGTAGAGATCGACTGAAAAGTTTAGAAGTTTAGCGCTTCACCCTGTGGAATTCGCAAAGCGACTATTCCACAGGGTGAAGCACTAAACTTATTTTAAGGTGCGATTTAACGCTAAACACATACTGAATGGCATTCAACCATCCCATCCTTTCTTTTTCTATCTTTAGTCCAAAAATGCGCACCACCTTCCTCTTTGTACTTCTTGCCGGCCTTCCTTTCCTTCTCCATGCCCAAACCCGGCACGACGCCCTCCTCATCGAGGGCTACGGGGCCACCTACGATATTCCCGATGCCGATTTTCCGGTCGATCCCGAGCGGGTGTACATGATGCTTTTCGACGTGCTCGATTCACCGGGCGCTCCGGAAGATCTCAACATTAAACTCAATACCGTGGCGCGCTTTCTGAACATGCACGCGCGGGCGGGGGTGCCGACTGTGACTATGGCCTATCGGCCTCCTTTCACAAAACGGGCGAAACGGCGTTTACCGTCCGCTTGCATTTCTACCCAGTACACGCCGGGCGGCAGATTCGCGATGTTCAATGCCGTGGTAGTGGAGGTAGCATTCACCCGGCGCAGGCGTTGTCCGGCGGCGTTCCACAGGTAGAGGGTGGCGGGAGAAGGACTTTGCTCAATGGCTATCCAAAGCTGATCGATTGCGGGATTGGGATAGAGCCGGAGCACCGAGGCTTCTGCTGCCGGAGAAGAGCTGCTGGTAGGTGTTGTTTGGATAGCAAAATCGTAGTCGTTGATATCGAAAAATACGTTGCCGGCGGCCTTGACTTTCAGGCGGAACCGGTCGCCCTGAAGGGTATCGGGAAGAAGGAGCAATGCTGCCCCGTTATTTGGCAAATCCGAAGCCAGTAAAGTGGAAAAAGTCCTTCCCCCGTCAGCGGAAAGATAAACATCGACCGCCGATGCGAAGACCGGCGCCTGGTCGGTACCAGCTACCTCCCAGCTCAGTTCCAAAAGGGCGCCGCTTTCCAGCACAGCGCCGGGTTGGTTCAGGATGCTTATGCGGAACGGGCCTGCTTCCCCGGTGGCTTGGAGCTGCAAGCTATCGGCCGCTACACCGCCCAGCTGATCGCGTACGGTGAGGCGAAAAGTCAGCGGCCGGGTATACCCAGGCAGCACCTCGGCAACCGGGTCGCGGTTGGCCAGCAGGTCATCCCGGTTGGGAAAGATGCGAATAGGCGTTCCAACGGGCGGCCTGGAGCGAAACAGGGGCGCCATCCCTTCAGGTTGTTCCATGGGAGTGGACGGCCCCGCGTCGATCTGCTCCCAGCTGTAGCTGAGCGTATCGCCGTCGGCATCGGTGGCGGCTCCGATGAGTTCGAAAGGAGTGTCGGCGGGAATAGTCCAGCCGCCGGGGCCTGCCTCTACTTCGGGAATAGTATTGAAAACCGGACCGGACAAGGCACACCGGCGCCCCTCCCCTTCCCTGACGTAGTCGATGATCTGCCGGATGCTGGCGCTGTGGAAATAGGCGTCGGCTTGTTGCTGAAAATTATCGCTTTCGCAAAAAGGGACCCCTGGCCAGCCCATGATGGTGGAGCCGCTTCCCGGTTCGAAGGGAAGCAAGCCCTGATTATCCCCGCATTTATTAAAAGTGTGATTAGCGCCCAGCTGGTGCCCGACTTCGTGGGCGACGATATCGACGGCGAAGGGATCACCCGCGGGATTGTCGAGCCGGGAATGCGCCTGGGCCTTCTCCCTTTCCACGCAGGCGGAGGCCACTTCGGCCCGGCTGACCTGAGCGATAGTGCCAAAAACGTGCCCGATATCGTAATTGTCGATGCCGATACGGCCATCGACGACTTCCTGATTTTGGCGGCGCTCGTTGTCTTTAGTATAAGGATCCATATCGGGATCGGTAAAGATGAGGCGATCGTTGTTTTCTACGAGGACCAACTCGATCGACAGGTCCCGATGATAAATACCGTTGACCCGGTTAATGACCGTGACGATGGCGGCCAGGGCTTGCTCCACCGTACCGCCGTGATATTGGGTGTACTCGCCCGTTGCCGCCACCGCCAGGCGGTAACTCCGAAGGGTGTCGCCGATGCGGGGAAAGGAACCCTGCTCATCGCGGAATGCAATACCATCATCTATAGCGCAGGAAACGGTTTTGCCTTTCGGCAAATGGCGCCGGTAGTAGGATTGATAGCCCCGTCCGGCTTCCCGGAAATAGGGACCGACAAAATAATCGCTGCCGGGATCCAGCACCATGGCGTGTATGCCGAAGGGGGTGAGGGTTAGCCGAAGCCGAGCCGCCGGACGGTCGACGCCCTGACCGGCGAAAGTCTGTATCTGTGCATATTTTCGGGCCAGAGCCGGAGCCATGACCTCGGTGGGACGAACACGAAAGATCTGGGATTCGCCATCAGGCCGGGGGACCGCCACGAGCGCACTTCCTGAAATACGGATATTTTCTCTCAGGTCATTAAGAACGGCTGCATCAAGCAATAAGGAACGCAGAGAATCAGGCGCCACACTTCGCTCCGCCGAGCGGTAGGCGACCGGTCCGGGCGCATCGCGCCAGAGGGCGGACTGGCCGGAGAGCTCCTGCAACAGGGACAGGCACAGCAGCAGCAGAATGAGTTTTGTTGCGTTCATGGAATATCGGCTGAAAGAATAAAGATACTGCTTTTTTGATGAATGATTGCGGCACTTCAAATCAGCGACTTGGAGAATTTTCGCAATATCTCCCCACTCAACTTGCAAATCATCCTTCTCCACCTTTCCTCATCCCTCTCATCCCCCTCATGCTCGGGTATGACAGCGCCGTACTGACGCAGCAGTTGTTTATCCTCCCCGCTCTTCAGCAAATCGCTTTCGGCGTGCAGTCCGGTGAAGCGGCAGCCGTGCACCAGCAGAAAATGGGTATTGTCCAACTGTACACCTTCCTGCAGCACTCCCTGATCGAGGTTGAATAGATAGGTCATGCCTGATTGATTGCCGGCAGCGACACTTTTGCCGTCAGGCGAAAATCTCAGACAATTCACTTCTGTATTCAAATTCACTCTCGATACGTTCAGCACATCGTCCTTCACCAGGGGGCCTTTATGTCGCCATATCTCCTCCAGGTTCCACAGGATTAGCTGGCCGTCATCCCCACCGCTGATCAGGTATTGCTGACCATCCATTTTTTTAAACTTCACGCTGTTGACATCCCGGTAATGACCGGACAGACGACGATAATGATCTCCTCCCTGCCAGTCCCAGACAATGATCGTATCATCGTTGGAAGCACTGGCGATGTAGCGACCGTCTTCACTAAAAGCCACCCCGTTGATCCGGCTGACATGCCTCTCCGTCAAGGATTTATTTTCCCGTTTTTTCTCTATATCCAGCACCCGCACCCGGTTGTCCCAGGAACCACTGGCAAGCCGGGTGCGATCGGAACTTACAGCCAGGCTTTTGACATCGTCTTCGTGCAGCTGGTACATTTTGTACAGCTCTATATTCTCCTTGGCAAGTATTTTGTCGAGATCCATCTTCCAAACCGGCAATGCATTGGCTTCTCCGCCTCCCCCGGCAGCGACATACAGATAGTCGGTCTTTGATTCGGAATGGGTCCAGCAAGTCAGACTGAGCAGCGGAGCCGGGAAGGCCAGGGCTTCGTCCGCTGTTCCGAAAGCCAGTACAGGTAGCTTTGCCTTTTGCTGATCCCAGATTCTGACTTCATTTGCAGAAGCGCTGACGATATTTGGCTCTCCCTTGATGTCCACACTGCATACAGCCCGCACTCCCTCCCCGGGATGCGCCTCGATGATTTTGTAACACAGGTGAAGTTCCGTATCCCAAAGGCGGATGGTTCCGTCAGACAAACCGCAGATCAGGGTGCTGCCGTCGGAAGAATAATCCAGGCAGCTTACGAACAGCTGCCGCTTGCTTTTTTCAAAGACATCCTCCCGCCGGATCAGGGCTCCTTCCAGGTCGCAGGGCAGGTAATAGGGTTGCTCCTCCAAGGGCTGGGATAGTTGGGAGAGGTCGATATTTCTAAGATCGAGGTGGCTCAGGTCCTGGGGATAATACCCTTTGGTCTCCTTCCAGGCCGTAAGTAGGTTATACACTGCGCTGCCCACCTGCTGACCGTAGGGACGGGAAATAACCCGCCTGCATTTCTCCAGCAGTTTGACTACGGGTAGGTCCGTATAGCTGTGGTGCAGCCCCTCTACCTGCCCCAGAAAACGCAACATTTGAGCCGGCAGGGGACGCGCCCACAGGCCCGAGGGCAATTCAAGCTCATCTCGCCAGGGATCGCGGTCGTACTTCGCCTTCCAGATCGATTGAACGATTTCGTTGTGCAGGTGTACGGCTGCAAAGAAGTCAAAAACTTCCTGGTTGGTGCAAGAGTAATAGCGGCTGATCGGAATCAGGATACCGTAGTCCTCACACATCCTGGTAATAATAGCAAAGCGCTCCTCCGCCTCTACCCAGTCATCCGTTTTGAGCAGGAAATACTTGAAGTATCGACGGTATTCGGGAAAAACTTTCAGAAAGCTATGCTGATATAATTCGACGCTGATCTCATGGATCAGCTCATGAAGCCGATCTTCCCGTATCTCCCTTTTTCCCTGCTCGTACATCCGGAAGAGAACGGTTGGAATAAAATGACGCAGGTAAAAGCGACGGGTATGAACCTGAACACTTTCATCCTCATCGATTACCTGTGAGAGCCTGGCTTCAAAATAATTCCAGAGCAGTTCCCCTTCCGTCAGGAATTTCTTTTTGAAATCAAATCGATCATCATCGATCATATGGTAGAACTCGAACAGGCGGGCCAGCCATTTCCGGTTCCGGACCATCTCCCGTATTTCACAGCGGAAAGACTGCAGCCGTTCCGCTCCGATCTTCAGTTTGATCTCTTCTGTGGTCATGGGGCAAATTTCCAGCTCGGTAGGAATGCTTGTCAGGGCATCCTCTTCAGGTATCTGGTCCCGGGAAAAACCACAGCAGTGAATGATCTGAAGCCCCTTCTTATTTTTCAGGGCGACAATTTCATCCTGCAAGGTATGATCATCTACTGGTTTGATTTCCCCATCCAGGAAGAGCATCACGGAGGGGACCCAGGCCTGCTCCCTCCCTTTTTTCAAGGGCTGGTCTAAGATTTCTTCAATGGCTTTTTTTGCCTTTTGCTGCTCGCTGCCTCCCAGCTCCAGATAGTGTTTTGCGATATATCTTTTGATGAAGTCCTGCTCCTCGGCGCCCTGATAATCACTGAGATTGACGAAGACGGGAATGGGGACAAATCGCTCTTCTTCCGACTGTCGGAGCAGCGTCGCCCACAGTTGAATAATGCTGCTCGTTTTTCCGGCGCCGGGAGCTCCGGTAAGCCGGACATGAGGGGAAGTCCAGCGCCAGAGGCTTTCGACGGCTACTTTCAGGCTGAGCGGCCCGGTGCCGGCTGAGGAGGAGCGCCGTTGTTGCAGGTAGCTCAGCAGTTGTTCCAGCTTAGCGGCCAGCACCTGTAACTCCCGGAACTGCCGCCGGACAAGAGCGCTGATTTGGCCGCTGTCATCCCGCCACTCCTTCGACCGGGCTGAAAAGCTTGTTCCGCTTGTTATTTCTTCCAGGAAGGTTTCCATTATTTTACGAATGACCTTAGTCGCCCGGAGATCCCGGGTGTTTTCTTCAATGATGGCGGCGACCTGCTCAGGTAAGTTGACTTTTACATACTGGCTTTCGCGAAATTTATCTTCGATAAAGGACGCTACTATCCGGAAAGCAGCCGTCGCCTTTTGTTTATTCAGGGCCGGTGGCTGTTCTTCCAGGGATGGAACAGACCTTTGTTTCCGGTATGCTTCCGCAAAAAGGGCTCCATGGTATCGCTCCCCCCATTTCTCCAGTGCGCTGTGGAACCTGTTGAAGGAGTTGAGCCATTCAGACAGAACGTTCAGTCGCGACCGGGGGTCGGCCTGAGTTTCCTCCTCTTGAAAAGGCGGTTGCTCATTCCACATCGCCAGCAATTTTTTGATTCCTTCCCGTTGTTTTTTTATTTCAGCCTGCAATGTGCGGCCCTCCAGCAGGGCGCTGATCAACTCCCGGTGATGCCCCATCGTCCCCCTCATCAGCTTTCGGATCATCTCTTTAGATCCCAGTAAGAGGTTGAGCCTGGCTTTGTCGCGATAGGAAATTTTCCAGTTTATTTGCTCCTCTTCTCCGCTTCCAACAAAAACCGCCCAGCGCTTTCTCTTCACTCCGGATCCGGTTTTAAACCCCCGTGAGGCGCTCTCCTGATCCTCCTGTTTTTCCACGTACCTGACCGCAGCCTCAAAAGCTTCACCCAGGGTGTAGTCATTAGACAGGGCGTAGTAGAAACCTTTGGCAAATTCCGCCGCCAACTTATCGCTGATGGGATCGTAGGTAGCGATAACCGCTTTGACACCATTATCCAGGAATAGCTGCGCCTGCTCCCTTGTTTCGCAACCGTTCAGGAAAACCAGCTGCAAATAGGGCGCCTGACCTAGCAATCCTGCGATATTTTCAGCCGCCACCTTGTTTTCTTCCATAAAGAGCACATCCCGGCCTGCGTGACCGGCGTAGTGGAAAACAATCATATCGTTTTTGTAATCCACGATCCGCTTGAATACTTCCGCCAAGGTGGCGCTTTCTTCCCTTTCAATATTGGCCAGCCCGTTCTGCTCCAGAGGCAAGAGCACCTCATGTAGCGCACTGCTTTCCTTTTGCAGCCCTGGCAGATCATCTCTGGCGTCGGCAAAGGTGAGCAGGATGGTCGGTAATTTAAGTAGTGCCATAGGGTTGATGTTTGGAGATTAAGGATCAAGTCTTATTGCACCTTTAAGCCTCAGATTGTTGCCGGTTGCGGGAAGCGGGAACAGATCGGCGCATTTATAATCCGCTCAGGCTTCTCAGGAATTGCAACAGGAAGCAGGGAACCAGGAAGGACACGATCCCGTTTAGAGAAGCATACGAAAAGGTGTACTATATTGTTACAAAAGCCGCTTTTAATACAAAAACAGATTTTAAATTAAGCGCTTTCTCTTTCATATGCAATTTTTTCTGATCAATTAGGGCCCCTCTTTTCCTTAAGTCATCCAGTGAGAGAAATCATCCTGCCATCAGAAGAGAGTTGCCTGTACAAGGCAGGTTTTATAACTTCGCCTCCCGCTAAAAGGCGTTATACTAAGAAAACTCAATATACATGAACGATACCCACATCCGATTAATCGCCGACCGGTTAAATGTACCGGTATGGAAAGTTGAAAACACGGTGAAACTCCTCGCCGAAGGATCCACCATTCCGTTTATTTCCCGCTATCGCAAAGAAGCTACCGGCTCGCTCGACGAGGTAGCCATCGCCGATATTCAGCGGGAGTCCGGCAAACTTGAGGAGCTGGAAAAACGGCGCGAAAGCATCCTGAAATCCATTGAAGAACAAGGAAAGCTGACCGACGAGCTACGCGCCCGCATCGTAGCTACCTACGATCCGACCGAACTCGAAGATTTGTACCTGCCCTACAAACGCAAACGCAAAACACGGGCCGACAAAGCCAGGGAAAAGGGCCTGGAGCCCCTGGCACAGATGCTGTACTTGCAGAGGAGTAACGACCTGGAAGAACTAGTCGCCAGGTTCATCACGGAGGAGGTATCCGATACAGAAGAAGCTCTGCAGGGCGCCCGCGACATCATGGCGGAATGGATCAACGAGGATGAAAAAGCCCGTAACAAAGTGCGTCGCGCTTTCCAGCGAGAGGCTGTCGTACGCGTGAAAGTGGCGCGCGGAAAAAAGGAAGAGGGCGCCAAGTACCGCGATTACTTCGACTACGAAGAGCCGCTTAAAAAAATCCCTTCTCACCGTCTGCTGGCCATCCGCCGCGGAGAAGAGGAGGGCATCTTGCGCGTCATCATCAGCCCCGATGACGAGCATACCCTTCATCGCCTGGAACGGGATTATCTGCAAGGCCACGGGGCCGCTACCGAGCAGGTGCGGCAAGCATTGCACGAAGGCTACAGCCGCCTGCTGGCGCCCAGCATCGAGACGGAATTCCGCAACCTGTCGAAAGACAAGGCCGACGAGGAGGCCATCGAGGTCTTTACCACTAACCTGCGACAACTCCTGCTGGCGCCTCCCCTTGGCCAGCGAAGTGTACTGGGCATAGACCCCGGCTTCCGAACCGGTTGCAAAGTCGTCGTGCTCGATGACAGCGGCAACCTGCTGGAAAACACCACCATCTTTCCCCACCCTCCGCAGTCGCGCGTGCAGGAGGCCACCAAAACCCTGCAACACCTGGCAGGACACTTCGACGTAGAAGCCATCGCCGTAGGGAACGGCACCGCCGGTCGCGAAACGCTGAGCCTTTGCCAGGGAATCGACTTCGGCAAGCAACTGCAGGTGTTTATGGTTAATGAAAGCGGCGCCTCTATCTATTCCGCTTCCGAAATCGCCAGGGAAGAATTCCCGGATCAGGACGTCACGGTGCGCGGCGCCGTCAGTATCGCCCGCCGACTCATGGACCCACTGGCCGAACTGGTCAAAATTGATCCCAAATCCATCGGCGTAGGGCAATACCAGCACGATGTCAACCAGAGCTTGCTGAAGGAAAGCCTCGACCGCGTCGTGGAGAGCTGCGTCAACTCGGTGGGCATCAACGTCAATACGGCCAGCAAACACCTGCTGACCTACGTCTCGGGGCTCGGCCCCTCCCTGGCGCAAAATATC
This sequence comes from uncultured Saprospiraceae bacterium, assembly GCA_964632995.1. Classification (GTDB taxonomy): domain Bacteria; phylum Bacteroidota; class Bacteroidia; order Chitinophagales; family Saprospiraceae; genus CAZWDL01. The sequence goes on along the minus strand of CAZWDL010000056.1, from coordinate 24,308 downwards.
GTCGACTACCGGCGGGAGCAGGGGCCTTTCCGTTCGCGGGCCGAACTCAAAAAGGTGTCACGCCTCGGCGATAAAGCCTTCGAACAGTGCGCTGGTTTCCTGCGTATTCACGATGCCCAACACCCGCTCGACAATACCGCGGTGCACCCGGAAACTTATCCCATCGTAGAGCAGATGGCCAAAGATCTGGGCGTAAGCATCGAAGATCTCATTCAGCGCGCCGATTTGCGTAAGCAGATCAATCTCAAGCAGTACATCACCGACATCACCGGCTTACCCACGCTCAAAGATATCATGAACGAGCTGGCCAAACCGGGCCTGGACCCGCGGGGCGAAGCCAAAACTTTTGAATTCGCCAACATCCATAGCATAGATCAGGTCAGCGAGGGCATGATCGTGCCCGGCATCGTCAACAATATCACCAATTTCGGCGCCTTCGTAGATATCGGTATCAAGGAGAGCGGCCTGGTGCACATTTCACAACTGGCTGATAAATTCGTCAAAAACCCGGCCGATGTGGTCAGCCTGCAGCAGGAGGTGACGGTAAAGGTGATGAAAGTAGACCGGGAAAGAGGACGGATACAGTTATCTATGAAAGGATTGAACAAGTAATGCGTTTACCATCAAGATTTCGTAAACGCTTCAATCCTTTCCACTAGCTCCGGTCCCGGTTTGGGGGCGCGGTCGTCCACGAGCTCGCCTTGCTTGTTCAGAAGCATGTAGCGGGGAAGCCCCTTTAAGGCATGTTGCTCCTGGAGGAAAACTTCCTGCGCCTGCGTCGGAAACAGATGCAGGGCTTCGACCGCAAAGCGGTTGGCCCGATCGATGAGGAAGTTGCGCTCCGAAGCGATACCAACCAGCAGAACGACAAACGGTTGATCGCGAAAGACCTCCACCAGTTGCGGCAGATCATTTTCGATACTGTAAATACATCTGCCGCACCAGGTGGCCCAGAAATCCAGCAGGACAACACTGCCGGCGAATTCCCGCCCTGCCCAGGCGACGACGTCCTGTACGGTATCCGGAGGCTGCACGAGTCGTTCCGTATCATTGAATTCGACTTCGCGGGAACGGGACAATTCGTACTTCTCCCGGATGCGGCGGCGTAACTCCTTATCCGGAATTTGTTCAATATCCGCTTCTTCCACGAGGCGGGCGGTCATCGGCAATTCCAGATAGTTGCCGAGGGCCAGGGCCAGGGCGTGGGTGCGGAAACCGGAGGACGGCCGTTCCTCGAGCCAATCGATAGAGGCCATAATAATGGTATCACTGTAGACGTAATCGAATTCTTTGCGCTCCGCTTTACTTTTAGAGAGATAATCAGGGGCCAGCTGTAGGGTGGAGAAAAAATTGAGATAGTTGATATTGGTGGAAAGAAACATCCGGTAGGCCCAACTCAGGGCGTATTCAGGATTCATCTGCCGGAATTTTTCCCAGGTATCGAAATGATTGTCTGAAACCATCTGGTGCGGCAGGTATTGCTGTTCCGTAGCTGTACCGTGCCGCAAGACCTGCTGGAAGAGATTCCGGGCCACGGTATAATTCAGATATTGCTGCGCCCAGTCGTAGACCGTATCGTTCATGAAGTAATGGCGGCGATATTCCCGGAGTTGCCCTAGCATGCTGTTCAGTTCCTGCAGTTGGCGCTCCTTGTAGATTACGGGGTCCATACCGGCAGAGATGCGCTCCAATCTTGATCTTTCCTCCCGCCAGTTGCCCCAAAAGGTGATCAGCTGCCGGTTCGTAAGCGCCCGGTCTCCCTCCACACGGATACAGGCCCAGGGATGTTCCCCCTGTGACAGGCGCAGGGCATCGATTTCCAGGTACAACTCATCGCCGGGACCGACCAGCAGCGGAATGGTTTCCCCCAGGTAGCTGAGGCGCACTTCCTGGAAGTAATACAGCGGAAGCTCAACGCAAAAGTCGCCCTTCCCCTGCAGATTAATGTCTTTTCGCAGCGGCCGGAACTGCGTCAGTTGGGCTACCCAGAAGCGGAGCCGCTTGCCCATCGGCAAATTTTCGTATTGCTTAACCTGACCACAGATCTTGACTAGCTTTTCTTCCTGGCCGCTCAGTAAGGGAGAATGGAGAAGGATTCCCAGAATAAGCAAGAATGGGTAGCTTTTCATAGCTAAAGGGTTTTCTTGCTTCTAAATGTAGGGATTTTCCATCAAACCGGCGCAGTAGACAATAGCCGGGCACTATCCTGCCTGAGCCCGGCCAACTGCCGGTCGGAGCGAAGCGTAGATTCTGATAGCGTTGGCGTATCGGAACTGCCTACTGCCCATTCTCCTCTACTGTACATCGTCCATGATATCCGCCATGACGATAGCCCGTTTGAATTCGGTGCCCTCGCCTTTTTGACACAGATGAGAACAACCGATATAAATTTTCTCCCCTGGCTGTATGGTGTACTCCCTGGCGATATAGCCGGGAGAATTCTCCATTTGATAGGGAATGGTAACGACCGTGCGCACCGGGTGTTGCTCGTGTGAGTTGAGCAGGTATATCTGCTTACCGCAGTTACCTTCACCGCATTGACTACCCATAGACATGGAAAGGAAATCCCGGCCTTCTTTTAAGGTTTTGCTGTTCCATTCGACTGGCTCGCCCGTTCCGGCAAAAACCTCGTTCTCAATTTGCTCGTAGGTCCAGTCGCCGGCGACTGTATTTTCTTCTATGTATTCGGAAGGTTGCACTTTGGTGTCGCCGCTGATTTCCCCGCCTTCCGTCTTTTCTTCCGCTGCCTCCTGCTGATCACTGCCACAGGCCGCGAGAAACAGGGTGAGTACTAACAGCCAGTTAAATGTCCATTCTTTCATAAGCAATCTTCTCATGGTTTTTTCGCAATATTACGCATTCCGTTTGGAATAACCTGCTCTCGGTGCCGAACTTCATTACTTCTGTATCCGGACTGGCATTCAAAAGTTTTTTTCCTTATTTTTATTAGCCCGGAAAATTCACAAAGAATTTTCCGCCCGAAGGGCTGACGAATTTCAAAATTTTGGTTATCAGTCAATTATAAAGATTCCACCCACTTTATGTTCAGCAGGGTAAATACTCAAATTTGGGTATCCGGAATTTTGAAATCGTCAGGGTTAACCCTGACACAAATAATTGAAAATCAGATGTTCTCGATCATTTGTCGTCATTATTCATGGACTTCCCATGAATAATCCGGGTTAGCCACCTCCAGTTAAGCGACGAGCAATCAGTAAGTGTCGGAACCAATTTTAAACTTCTTTCAATATCAAACATCCCCCTGGCGACGGTTTGCTCTGCTAAGCCATTGTATTTTTCGTCGCACATGAACACCTAAAAACACCCATACAATGTCAGTCAAGCAGGAGGGCAGTGAAAATCTTTTGTTGATCAATAAACTTATCGAGTCCTTCCGGAACCGGAGTGACCTGTCCGTACTGCTGCGCATCCTGCGGGAAGATATAAGGCTATACACCGATGACGGTCCCGGGCCTTTAACTCCTCCCCGCCTGCTTTTCGGCATTGGTCAGTGCAGTAAATTCCTGGAAGCGATTCATCATGCTATCAAAGGGCCGCATTACTGGAAGCTTTGTCACTTGCAAGGCCGGCCGGCGGCACTTTTCTTCCGGCCCCGGCAGCAACAGCCGCAGGCGCTGCTCATCATCGAAAAACAGGAAGAGAAGATTCAAAAAATAGAATTTCTGCGCCACCCCGACCGGATTTACAAGCGACTGGCGGGGATGAGTTTAGAAGGTTAGGCGTTTAGAAAGCCTGAAAGTAAGATGTTGGTTTCCAGGTCTTCCAAACAGCGATCAAAAGAAAACGCCCAACAAGCTCTCATTCCAGTTCCACCACCAGATCGTCCTGTTCCACCAGCGTTTTACCCGGCAGGTGAACCTTTTTCACCGTGCCGGCCATTGGCGAGGTGATTGTACTTTCCATCTTCATGGCTTCGATAGTGAACAAGGGCGTGTTTGCCTCTACTACATCGCCTGCTTTGACGAGCACCTTCGACAGGTTGCCCTGCAGAGGAGACCCGATTTCCTTATCACCGCTTGCTTTCTGGTGCAGGACAACCTCAGTCTTCGCTCCCTGATCGCGCGTCATGATCGAGCGGGTCTGGCCGTTGAGCTGGAAGAGAACAAGTCGAAGCCCCTGCTCATCGGGCTCCGTCATATTCAGGTACTTGATGAGCACATTTTTTCCCCGGTCCAGGGAGACCATGATTTCTTCATTGTGTTCCAGCCCGTAGAAGAAAGCGGGCGTCGGCAGATTTTCCACCGCACCGTATTCCTCCTGATGCTGGAAGTAATCTTCGTACACTTTGGGATAGAGCCGGTAAGACAGAAAATCGTTGATAGACAGATCTTCGTCGAAGCGCTGCAGAAAGTCCTTGAACTCCCGGTCAAAATCTACCGGTTTGAGGTGGGCGTTGGGCCGTTCGATATAGGGTTTCTCCCCTTTTAACACCAATTGCTGGATTTCAGGCGGAAAGCCGCTGTCAATTTGTCCGAGGTCACCGCGCATGAGCGCTTTGACACTATCGGGGAAGGCCAGCTTGTCGCCGCGTTCGAGAATATCCTCTTTGGTGAGTTGGTTGGAAGTCATAAACAGGGCCATATCCCCCACCACTTTTGAAGAGGGCGTCACCTTGATAAGGTCTCCGAACAGTTGGTTGGCGATGCGGTAATTTTCCTTGACCTTTTCAAACTGCCCTTCCAGTCCCAGGGCGCGAGCCTGCGGTCTTAAATTGGAGTACTGGCCACCGGGAATTTCGTGTTCATAAACTTCCGCCGTTCCGGAGCGCAGTTCAGTTTCAAAGGGATAATAATAGCGGCGGACGGCTTCCCAGTAAGTCGAAAACTGATTGAGGGAGGGCAGATCTACCGGGTGTTCCCGTTCATGCCCCTTCATCATGGCGACCAGGGAATTGAAGCTGGGCTGAGAGGTCAGTCCCGACATAGAAGCGATAGCGACGTCCACCACATCGACACCGGCCTCAATGGCCTTTAAGTAAGTGGCGCTTTGCAGGGAAGAGGTATCGTGGGTGTGCAGGTGTACCGGTGCATCCACTACTTCCTTGAGGTGTTCGATCAAGACGGTGGCGGCGTAAGGTTTTAGGAGCCCCGCCATATCCTTGATCGCGATAATGTGGGCGCCTTCATCTTCCAGTCGCCGCGCCAGGTCCAGGTAGTACTGCAGGTTGAATTTTTCCCGCTCCGGATCGCTGATATCGCCGGTATAACAGAGGCAGGCCTCCGCCACCGCATCCGTTCGTTCGCGAACCGTACGGATGCTCGTTTTCATGGCCTCTACCCAGTTGAGGGAGTCGAAGATGCGAAAGATATCGATGCCGGTTTCCGCGGCCTGTTCGACGAACTTTTCGATGAGGTTATCGGGATAAGCCGTGTAGCCGACGGCATTGGATCCGCGCAGTAGCATCTGAAAGCAGATATTGGGAATCGCCTGGCGCAATTTAGCCAGCCGCTCCCAGGGATCTTCCTTGAGGAAGCGAAGGGCTACATCGAAAGTAGCACCGCCCCATACCTCCATAGAGAAAAGGCTGCCGGCGTGATGGCGGGCGTAGCTCTCCGCCACGCGCTGCATATCGTAGGTACGCATGCGGGTGGCGAGCAATGACTGGTGGGCGTCGCGGAAGGTCGTATCGGTGTATTGAATCGATTTTTGTTCCTTGAGCCATCGGGCAAAACCCTCAGGTCCCAGTTCCTGGAGTTTCTGCCGGGTACCATCGGGACAGGGCTGCCGGTAATCGAAATCCGGCACGCGGGGCGGCAAAAAGGTCACCTGCTCGTCATGGTGCTTAACATCGGGATGGCCATTGACGATGACCTCCGCCAGATAGCGCAGCATCTTGGTGCCCCGGTCGCGCCAGCCCAGCGGTTCAAGTAACTGCGGATTTTCCTTGATGAAATTAACGGTTGTTTTCCCTGCCTGGAATTCGGGATGCATCAGCAAATTGAGAAGAAACCCGATATTCGTCTTCACCCCGCGAATACGAAATTCCCGCAGGGCCCGGTGCATGCGCTGCGCCGAACCGGGCAGCGTACGCCCCCAGGCAGTTACTTTCACCAACAGGCTGTCGAAATAGGGTGAAATTTTGGCGCCGGCATAGGCGCTGCCCGCATCGAGGCGAATGCCCATGCCGCTGGCTGAACGGTAGGCGATCAGGCGGCCATAATCCGGCTTGAAGTCGTTAATCGGGTCTTCGGTCGTCACCCGGCACTGGATGGCACAGCCGAACATGGAGATATCCGATTGATTGCCGATGCGCAGCTCTTCGTCGTTGAGGCCGTAGCCCATACTGATCAGGATCTGGGATCGCACGATATCGATGCCGGTCACTTCTTCGGTCACAGTATGTTCTACCTGAATGCGGGGGTTGACTTCGATGAAGTAGATCCGCTCGTCGTCATCCACCAAGAACTCAACGGTTCCCGCATGGCTGTAATTCACTTCATCAGCTAACCTGAGGGCGTAGTCGTACAGCTTCTCGCGGGTGGCTTGCGAAATGGAAATACAGGGAGCCACTTCCACCACTTTCTGAAAGCGGCGCTGCACAGAACAATCCCGCTCGTAAAGATGAACGATATTGCCGTACTTGTCACCCAGCACCTGCACTTCGATATGCTTGGGGTTTTCGATGTATTTTTCAATAAAGACCGTATCGTCGCCAAAGGCGGTACGGGCCTCTCCCCTCGCCTCTTCGTATTCTACGGCCAGCGATGCTTCGTCGCGCACCACGCGCATGCCGCGTCCGCCTCCTCCGGCAGCCGCCTTGATAATAACCGGGAAGCCGATATTGCGAGCCTCTTCCAGCGCGATGTCCTTACTGATCAGGTCGCGCTTGCTATCCTCAATCAGCGGGACATCTACTCGTCGGGCCAGCTTTTTGGCAGCCACCTTATCGCCGAGTTGCTCCATCACTTCCGGCGCCGGGCCGATAAATTCGATGCCCGCCTCCCGGCAGGCGCGCGCGAAGTGCACATTTTCCGAAAGGAAACCGTACCCCGGATGAATGGCATCGACCTCATTGTCTTTGGCCACCCGTATGAGTTCTTCGATATCGATATAGGGTTTGAGCGGTTCGTCCTCAGGACCGATCTGGTAAGCCTCATCGGCTTTGTAACGGTGCAGGGAGTAACGGTCTTCGTAAGTGTACACGGCTACAGTTCGCAGCTGTAATTCGGAGGCGGCGCGCAATACGCGGATAGCAATCTCGCCGCGATTGGCGACCATGATTTTTTTGAAGGGTTTTAAATCTGCTGTCATATATCAGGTGTGTTATAAAATTGGGAGAACCCAGAGACCGGAATTTAAACAGGCGCCTCATCAGGTCCACCGATAGAGGATGCTGGAATATACAAAACGGGTGGATTAAATGCTAAGGAACGCGTTCTAAAGTCCCTTTCAAAACCAGCACGCTGCCTCAACCGGAAAGCTGCTGCCAGGAAAAGTATCAATGATATCTGTTTTCCAGCAAATTGAAAAACTCAAATAATTTTAAAAAAATTGTCTTATTTTATGGAATCGGTATCTATTCGGGATCTTTATAACAATAACTTATCTCCTCTTACTCTCTGATACAAGGCCGTACGCAAGTGCGAACCAGAACAAGGACCTGGTTACCCCCCCGTACAAGACTTCATAACCTTGCCTTTTACCGAAGCGATGAAGCGATATAGGCTTTTCTCACTTGTGCGCCGGGAATTAAAAGTAGTCATGTCACCGTATTCATTAACCAAAAAAGTTACCATGAGATCAATCTTGTACCTGTTCTCAATTCTCCCCCTGCTGTTACTTTTTAACCAGAACGGCTTCGCCCAGCAGCGCAATTGCGGCACTATGGAAGTACTCGACCGCCTGCTGGAGGAAGATCCGCAAATGCAATTCCGGATGGAACGTATCGAGCAATTCACCCAGCGTTACCTGGAGCGTGGCATCGATTTCCGGGCGGAAGTGGTGAAAATTCCGGTGGTAGTGCACATCGTCTATGAAAACAGCACAGAAAATATCAGCGATGCCCAGATACGCCGGATTCCGATAATCCGAATTAAGGTTGCAATGTAGACCATGTCTCCTGCCGCAGTACCGACATGGTTCAAAACTACATGGACTATTCCGACGACGCTTGTATGAATCTCTTTACCCAAGGCCAATCCGGCCGGATGAACGCACTGTTCGCCTCCGGCGGCGCCCGCGAAAGCCTATTGTCTTCTCCGGCTGCCTGCGGCGGCTCCCCCGCAGCTGAAATCTGTGACGACGGGATCGATAACGATGGCGACGGACTCACCGATTGCGATGATCCGGATTGTGACAGCGATACCGCTTGCCAGCCTGTCGCTGAAATATGTGACGACGGCATCGATAACGATGGCGACGGGGCAGTCGATTGCGCTGATGCCGACTGCGACAGTGATACAGCCTGCCAGCCTGCCGAAGAATGTACCGCACCAAACGGTCTGGTAGAAAAGATCACGAAAGGTGGGCGCCAAGCAGAGCTGACCTGGAATGCCGTAAGCGGTGCAAGTAGCTACACAGTGACCTTCACCGACCTGTCGACCAGTACTTCAACGATCGATACATATACGGGAACCACGACCGTGTATCCGGATCTGATCCGGGGCAATTCCTACGAATGGTGCGTAGCGGCCAACTGCAGCGCCGGGCAAAGTACCGGAAGTTGTCAGACCTTCATCTCTTCGCCGGGCAACCGCGAGGCTCAGCGAACCAATACATCCATGAGTGTTTACCCCAATCCAGCCCGCAATATGGTCACGGTTGAATTCGATGATCGATCAATTGAAGATACCTCTGCTCTGGACGCATCGTCGACCCCGGACCAGCGTACTTTCCTATATCTGATAGACCTCACGGGTCGCGTGATTGCCCAGCATCAGCTGCTCGCCGGTGAAACGCGGACGGAGCTGTCCGTCGCCGGAATGGCGGAGGGGCTTTATATGATCAAATTAACCGATGCGGAAGGGAAGCTGAAACAAGCCGGAAAGGTGATTATCAGTCACTAAAGGTCCGCTACCAACAGGATTGAGTGACGGGGAGGTCGCTTGGGCGACCTCCCCGTTTTCTTTTACTTTCGGGCGCCAACTACCAATCACTCAAACAGGTACTCCAGCTCCCCTCTGGAGAAGGAAGCTTTTCCGGCGCTACCGATGATATCCTCAGCCAGTTTTGATTTCTTCTCCTGCAGGCGCAGGATTTTTTCTTCGATGCTGTCCTTGGTGATAAACTTGACGGCCATCACCCGTTTCTCCTGCCCGATGCGGTGCGCCCTCGCGATCGCCTGTTGTTCGGTAAAGGGATTCCACCAGGGATCGAGGATGAAGACGTAGTCGGCAGCTGTCAGGTTGAGACCGGTGCCGCCGCTTTTGATGGAGATGAGAAAAGACTGAACCTCCTGTTCTTTTTCGAAGCATTCGATTTGCTTTTGCCGCTGAGCGGCGCTAAGGTCACCGGTCAGCATAGTATAAGGAAGGCCGGCAGATTCGAACTCCGCGCGGAACAGCTCGAGGTACTGTACGAAGAAGCTAAAGAAAAGTACTTTGTGGCCGCTGCGGCGAATAGTATCCCAGTGTTCCAGCACATCCTGGAATTTGCCGCTGTCTTTCTCGTACTCCTCTACCGTCAGTTTGGGGTGATTAGCCAGCTGCCGAAGTTTGGTCAGGGATCGCAGCACCATCATTTTGTACTGGGGATCATTGCCATCGTAATTTTCGAGCAGGAAGTTACGGGCGGCCGACTTTTCTTTTTCGTAGAGCCGGCGCTGCTCGCCGGTCATTTCGGAGTAGAACACCTGATTGGTCAGCGGCGGCAGATCGCGAACGACCTCCTCCTTTGTGCGGCGCAACAAGTAGGGATCCACGAGTTTGCGCAAGCGGTCTTTTTTATCTTCCTGCTGATGCTTTTCTATGGGATTTATGAATTCGCGCCGGAAAAAGCTGAAATTTCCCAACAGGTTGGGATTGATGAACTGCATTTGTGACCAGAGGTCGGACAGGGAGTTCTCAATCGGCGTACCACTAAGCGATACTTTGTGGCGCGCTTCCAGGTTGTTGATTGCTTTGAAGATCTTGCTCTCCCGGTTTTTGATGTAGTGGCTCTCGTCCAGAACAATATATTCGTGTTCGATCTTGCGCAGTAATTCCACATCGCGCAGGGCGGTCTGGTAGGTGGTCAGCACCACATCGTAGCGGGCCAGAATACGGCTGTCTTTATGTCGCTTGGGTCCGATATGTTTGTAGGTGCTCAGGCTGGGGGCAAACTGCCGGATTTCGCTCTCCCAGTTGTACACCAGGGAAGCCGGAAGGATAATCAGGGCATTGAGAGGTTTGAGCACATCGGCATCGGGAACGGTATCGAAGAGGGAAAGCTGAGGTTTGCCGGCAGGATCGGACTCCATTTTTGCTGCGCGTTGCTCTTTGGCGTACAGCAATACCGCAATGGTTTGCAAAGTTTTTCCCAGACCCATATCATCGGCCAGGCAGCCTCCGAGCTCACTGCGGTACAGCTGCACCAGCCAGCGTACACCTTCCAGTTGATAAGGCCGCAGTTCCGCTTTGAGCTTTTGGGAGGGCGAATAGTCGTCCGCGTCCAGCTTTTCCTCCACCTCCTGTCCTTCCTGCAGTCCCAGCTCCTGTAGCAGCGGATACTGGCTTTTGCTGAGGCGCAGCTCATCGCCGTCTTTACGGCCGAACTGAACCAGGCTGCGGTAGCGGCTCATCCACTCCTGGGGAATGACAAAGTAAGTGCCGTTGGGCAAAGGATAATAGGGGTTATCGTCGCGGATATAAGAAGCCAGACGAAGAAAGGGAAAGCTGAATTCCCCAACAATGATGTTCCCGTAGATATCAAACCAGTCGTTTTTCTGCGAAGCCCCTAGCTGAATATCAGCCGGATACAGGTACAATTCTTTTTCCTCGTATTCCGGCTGGGCCACCTCAAAGCCTGCCTTTTCTAATTCCGGACGATGGCGGGACATCCACTCCAGTAAAAAATTAGGGTGATCGCTTGCTTCACCAGGGAAAAAGTAACTGCCTTCCGCCTGCTCCAGTCCAAAATCGCTCAGCTTGTCTATATAGCTTTTCTCCGTTTCTTCATCGCGGCGCACCTGCAGGATGCGGATATCGTCGGTGTTAAAATCCAGCGTCGTGCGCCGGTCCTTTTTATCGCTCCAGTTGAATTCGGCATTAGGATAAATCATGCGAAGCGCCAGGACCCAGCGGTCGTTGAACAGGTCTTTAACCGGTTCCAGCAGGGCGCCGGACAACTTGTCGTAGCAAATCACTTCAAAGCCCTTCGCTTCGATATCGACCTTGGAAACAACCTTAGTGATAAATTTCTCGAAATAGGCTTTCACCGAGGCCCGGGGAATGGTCACTTCATCCTTTTGGCGGAAAGGCTTCACCATATGGCCGTTGATATGAGCCACTTTGAATAGCTTGTAATCCAGGATGATCCAGGCGACCGGATGATTGGTGACGGGTAGTACTTCGTATTCGCTGATGCGAAAAGCCTTTCCTTTGTGTCCCAGGCGAAGACGATACTGTATTGCCGAAGCCGTACGTTCGAAAGCGAGCAGCGGTTCCAGCTCCTCCTGCTGCGGGGTGACCAGGAAGTCTTTCACCAATACCTTTCGCTCTACTTCCAGGGTAAGCGGCAAATACCGGCGCAGCACCTGCACGAGCAATATATCCAGCTGCCGGTGTACGTATTTCAGTACCGACTGCTTGATCGCCCGGTCTTCCATTAGCACTTCCAGGGATTTGGGTCGCTTTTTGGAGGTGTTGAAACGCTTTTCCAGCGCCTTAGGCTGTAGTGTTTCAATGAGTTCAAATAGTTGGCGGCGGAGTGGATTCAGTTCCAGATCGAAGCTGCCGATGGTTTCCGGCAAGGCCTTTTGCTGTATATGCGCCAGGTATCCGTCGCGATCGCGGCTGACGATAAAGGCCTCTGGCAGATACAGATCAGGGAGCAATTCGGTGAGGTTGTATACGACTTCGTAATCTGTCCGGGTGCTTTTGGAAATTTGATGCTGCATGCTTTCGGGAGAAAATTAAATGCTTCTTTTTTAAAAAACTAAAAAATGCCGAGCAGACAAGTATAGGGAAAATTCGTCTGCCGGGCAACCTTCGTTGCAAGGACTTGTTACAGTGGGTCTTTCCTTGCATGAATGAACTTGCGCTGTTCCGGTTATCTTATTGTTTTATGAAGTTTAGCCTGGAGAACACTCCGGGAAACAGCATTTTCGGACGACAAACTTTTCTTATGCCTTCCCTTTATCTCTTATTGTTTGCCCTTCTGCTGGCCGTGAGTCCGGCATGCAGTTCCTCCGCCGATCACTCTGCTGCAACGAGTGAAGTTTCAGCAAAAGGAGATACCCAAGCCACCTATGAAGCCCGGGAATGCCGGTTGGTGGACCAGGGCTTCGGTCCCGAAGGGAATACAAGCTTTCAGCTCGAAACTGTTGTCTCCGGGCTTGACGTACCCTGGGGCATGGCTTTTCTACCCAACGGCGACCTGCTGGTCACCGAGCGCCCCGGCAGGCTGCGCCTGGGCCGGGATATCAGCGGAACGGCGCAACTCCACCCCGAGCCCATCGCTACCGTAGAGATCGGCAGAACATCCGAAGGCGGATTGCTGGGTCTGGCCTTACATCCCCAATTCAGCAACAACCGCCTCTTCTATATGTATGTTACTGCGAATGAAGGCGGTCGGGCCGTCAACCGGATCGAACGCTGGCGCCTGTCGGACGACGGTCTGCAGGCCGAACGGCAGGGCATCATTTTCAACGGTATCGAGGGGCAGCGCGTCATCCAACACGAAGTGTATTTGCAAAACGATCAGGGTCGGCTGCGCGAGGTGATGATGGGGCCCGACGGCGCGCTTTACCTCACGACCAGCAACTGCGACGGGCGGGGGAATTGTCCGCCGGAAAGGGATAAGATTCTGCGGATAAGCGGATCACCGTGAAAGACCAGAGGAAATGGTTAGGAAAAGTATTTGATGCAAAGGAAGCAGAAAGCATTTATTTCCCTCAAAAACTGCTACATTTAAGCTAACTTTTTAATCATTTATGAGACTGATCCATTCATGAAACAACTGCTCCTCCTCTATATCCTGGCCTCTGCAATGGCCAGCTGTTCTTCTTCGGCTTCCGAACCTGAGGTCACTCAACTTTTCAATGGAAAAGACCTGAGTGGCTGGCACGTCGATGTGCCCGAGTTGGACACCAACGCCCAGGCCCGGAATCCTTTCATCGTCCGCGAAGGCATGCTGGTCAGTCTGGGCACCCCTCCCGGTCATCTCATCACCGATTCGGTTTACCAGGACTACCGCCTGGAAGTAGAGTACCGCTTCGCCGGCGAGCCCGGCAATTGCGGCGTGCTGGTGCACGCCTCGGAGCCACGCGCCCTTTACAGCATGTTCCCAAAATCGCTGGAGGTACAGATGATGCACGAAAATGCGGGCGATTTCTGGTGTATCGTCGAAGATATTAAGGTTCCGGATATGGAAGAACGCAGGGGGCCCAAAGAAGAATGGGGCATCACCGAAGGCAAAAAGCGACGTATTGTCAACCTCACCGACGGCTCCGAAAATCCGGTGGGCGAGTGGAATACCATGATTATCGAATGCCTCGATGACGAAATCAAAGTGTGGGTCAACGGCGACTTGGTCAACTACGGATTCGACTGCACGGCGACCCAAGGACAAATTGCAGTACAGGCGGAGGGCTCAGAGGTAGAATTCCGAAAACTGGAGCTAACCCCGATAGAACAGCTGAGTGCGGATACCAGCATCTAGCATCCAAATCGAAGTGGGCCATACGGCTCTTCGCTTCGCTCCGAGAAGTCAGAAGGGGCTTAGCTGGGCTTATCCAGCATCCAGCTCACTCCCCCCGTCCGAACATCCGTTCAATCTTGTCGGCCAGCACACGGCCGTGGCCTGCTTTGGATTCCACTGACCAGCCGGCAATGTGCGGAGAGAGCACGACATTATCCGCCTGTTGGAGGTAGTGAAAGGGGGCGGGCAGAGAGTCGAAGTCGAGGAAGTTAAAAGAGCCTTCTTCGTATTCCAGCACATCGAGGGCGGCGCCGCGTACGCGGCCGCTTTTGAGCCGGTCCACCAGGTCGGCCGTGTGGAGCACCAACCCGCGGGCGGTATTGACGAGGTAGACCGGCTTGTGGAAACGATCGAGAAAATCGCCGTTGACGAAATGATGATTGGATTCCATGTAGGGAATATGTAAGCTCAGGATGTCGCTTTCCCGCCATAGTGTTTCCGGGTCGACTGCGGCGGCGTACCGGTCACCGTAGTCTTTTTTGTATTTATCATAGGCGATGACGCGGCACTGAAAGCCGGCAAGGCGTTGCGCCAGGGCGGTGCCCATATTACCGTATCCCAGAATACCCACCGTTTTCCCCTTGACCTCCACGCCGCGGTTTCCTTCGCGGATCCATTCTCCCTTTCGCACCTCCCGGTCGGCCCGGCTGAGGTTATTCATCAGGCTGAGCAGGAGCCCCAGGGCGTGTTCGGCCACCGTATCGCGGCTTCCTTCCGGTGAAGTCAAGACCCGAATGCCTTTCGATTCGGCGTAATCCACATCGATGTGTTCCGTGCCCACGCCTTCGCGGGCAATAAAAGCGAGTTTTTCAGCAGCATCGATAAAGGTTCGATCAGCTGGTACGCGGCTGCGCATGACCACTCCAACGTAGTCTGGTAGCCTCTTCTGTAGTTCTTCCTTCGGCGTATCATAATGCGGATCCACCGCAAACCCAAGGTTCTCGAGGCGTTCCCGAAGGATGGGATGGGGAGGGTCGATGAGCAGAATCTTTTCTTTATGGATCATCAAATAAATAATTTTTTGTATATTAAGGAACCGGCTGAAAATAACTTCCCCATTTCCAGCCGGCTCCTAATTAATCATCATATCAGCAACCTGAACTTCAAGGCGACTAAATTAGTAAGAGTACTCCATGATATTTTAAACTTTCCCCATTCTTCCATCTGACTTTCCCGGGAAAGAGAAACACCCGGTTTTTTCTTCCAGAAAGTCCTTTCATTTTATAAACCTAAAACCTGATTCGTATGAGACTAGCGATTTACTTAGCCTCCTCCCTTATATTCTCGCTGCCCTATTCGCTTTCGGCTCAGATCACCCTCACGGCCGATGATGTACCCAATGTCGGAGACGTACTGGAATACGTTTCCGATACAATGCCTATGGGCCTGACACCCGGCCCTGCCGGAGAAAATCAGACCTGGGATTTCGCCCAGGTGAGCGGCGCCGACACTTTCAGCACAACTTTTGTTAATCCTGCCGAGGCCCCTAATTTTGATCTTTTCCCCAATGCCAATCTCGCCCTGCGCAGTGACACCATCTATTCCTACGCCTTGCTTACCCAGGATGGTCTGTTCAACCTGGGAACGGCCATAGAAACCCCCATCACCGACGATCCCGTCGTGGTACGCTTCGAACCGCCGCAGACGACTTTTCGCTTCCCGCTTTCTTTTGGCAGCAGCTACGAAGATACCTATACCTTTACGATTGCGCTTCCTGCGGATTCCGTTGATCTGGGGGTTCCCCTGGAATTTGATTCGGTGCGCATCAGTCACACGGAAGACGTAACGATAACCGCCGATGCTTACGGGCAAATCACCACAGATTTCAGCACTTTTGACGTTCTGCGACTGTATTCAGTCTCTGATATATCCGACAGGATAGAGATCCAGGTGAGCGGCGCCTGGACGCCGCTATTCAACGAACAGTCTATGAATGAAACCTACCAATGGGTAGCCAAAGACGGCTTCGGCCCGGTATTCAGCCTGTTTCTGGACGAAACCGGCGTGGTAACGGAGGCACAGTGGCTTTCCGACCGGCAGACCGGCGCGGGGGTCGTGGCGCCGGTAGCACAATTTTCCTTTGCCGCCCAGGGAGGAGGGACGGTAGCCTTTACAGATCAGTCGACCAACATGCCTGCTTCCTGGAGCTGGGATTTTGACGACGGCAGCAGCAGCAACCAACAGAGTCCCACGCATACCTTCGCTGCCTCGGGCACCTACAATGTGTGCCTGACCGTCGAAAACAGTGCCGGCCAGAATACGAGCTGTCAGACGGTCGAGATAATGCTGACTTCTACGGAAAGACTCCGGGCAGAATATGGGTTTCAACTATATCCCAACCCCGCCGCTGAACAGGTCCGCATCGAACTGAAACATGCCATAAAGGATAATCTGTTTATTTCCATCCGGAACAGCCTCGGCCAGGAGTTGTTTAAAAGCCCGCTTCGGGAGCCGCTAAATCTTAATATACAGACCTGGCCCGCAGGCAGCTACCCTTTTTTCGTGCAATCCCAAACGGGAGAAACGCTGGGCAGCGGCTGGCTACAGGTAAGCCGGTGAGGCTGGAGTATCTGGACAGATTAGTTTCTGATTATATCTTCCAGGCTCCAAGTCTTTTCTCTTCTGACCTCACAAAAAAAAGGGCAGGAAAAGGTTGTCACCATAAACGGCAGCCTCTCCAGCCCTCTTTTTTCAGGAAATAATGTCCGGTGTTATTTATTCGGCTGCGGGGTCATGCGCAGGTAGGGCTTTACTTTCTCATAGCCTTTAGGAAATTTTTTATCAGCCTCTTCATCGCTTAAAGAGGGAGAGATGACGACATCCTCTCCTTCTTCCCAGTCGACCGGCGTGGCGACGCTGTAACTGTCCGTCAGTTGCAGTGAATCGATGACGCGCAGAATTTCGTGGAAATTCCGGCCGGTGGAAGGTGGATACGTCAGGGTCAGCCGGATTTTCTTATCCGGATCGATAACGAAAACGGTGCGTACCGTAAACTTTTCATCCGCTTTGGGGTGGATCATGTCGTAGAGTTCGGCCACCTTGCGGTCCTCATCGGCGATGATGGGGAAATTCATTTTGACGTTTTGAGTCTCTTCGATGTCGCCGAGCCACTTCATATGATCTTCCAGCGGGTCCACACTAAGAGCAATAATCTTGGCGTTGCGCTTGGCGAACTCTTCTTTCAGGGCGGCTGTGCGGCCGAGTTCGGTGGTGCAAACGGGCGTAAAATCGGCCGGGTGCGAGTACAGTACGCCCCAGCTGTCGCCCAGCCATTCGTAGAAATTAATTTCGCCTTCGGTGGTTTTCGCCGTAAAGTTGGGCGCTTTGTCTCCTAATCTGAGTGACATAGATTTCTGTTTTAGTATTGAGTATTAAATGGATTTCAAAAAATAACAAAATGGGAGAAATCGCAGCTTAAGAATAGCTGTTTCATCTCCCTTTGAATTACCGGGATAACTCTATAATGGTAATTCACTGGGGCGAGGAATGTTCGAGGACTGAACTCCAAATTTTCCATAAAAACAAAATATTTCAAAAGCGCTCTGTTCCCGGTAGTGCGGAGCGTTTTTCCACGTGGCGCCGGCCGTTTTCCTGACCGTTGCGGAGCTTGTACCCTGAGGCGCCGGCCTGGAAGCCGGGATCGTCCATAAAATTGGCCACCAGCCGCCCGATTTTTTCATATTCGATAAGGAACCCGTCGTGTCCGTAGAGGCTGTCAATGACTTCCAGGCGAGCGTGGGGGATATGGTTGGCAATTTCCACCTGTTCTTCCACCGGGAAGAGCACATCTGATTCGATGCTTACGACCAGGGTCGGCGCCTTTACCTGATTCAGGGCGTCTTCCAGGTTTTTTCGGCCGCGGCCTACGTTGTGGCTGTCCATCGTGCGGCTCAGCGTGAGGTAGGCGAACACATCGAAGCGCTTGCGCAACTTGAGTCCCTGGTAGCGCTGATAGGAGCCGGCGCGAAAATCATCGATTTTATCGTTATTGTCCTCCGATTGCGTTTGCAAATAGGTGTGGTAGTTGCGATAGGAAAGCATGGCGATGGCGCGGGCGGCCTCCAGGCCGCGCTGTCCGGCTTCCGGCGAGCCATCGTGCAAGGTATTGTCCGCTTCGATGGCCATGCGCTGGGCTTCGTTAAAGGCGATGCCCCATGGCGAATGGCGGGCATTGGAGGCCAGCACACAAACGCGATCGAAGAGACCGGGATCCATAATGGACCATTCCAGAGCCTGTTGCCCCCCCATAGATCCGCCGATGATTAGCTTTATCCGTTCTATACCCAGGTGGCGCTGCAGGTGTTGCTGAGCGCGCACCACGTCGCGGATGGTGACCTGTGGAAAGTCGCGGTGATACGGTTTGCCGGTATCCGGATTGACCGATTGCGGACCGGTGCTGCCGTAACAGGAACCCAGCATGTTGGCGCAGACGATGAAGTGCCGCTCCGGATCGAAGATGCGGCCGGCTCCCACCAGGCCGGGCCACCATTCCATGGGGTCGGCATTGGCGGTGAGGGCGTGACAGACCCAGACGACGTTGTCCTGTTCTTCATTCAATTGACCGTAGGTGGTATAGGCCAGTTCTATCCCGGGCAGGGTTTCTCCGCATTCCAGGTCGAAGGGCTCGCTGATTTTCAAATATTTCACGTGAGGGCGTTTTTGAGTACAGGGTACGAATAAAAACAAGTAAAGACAGGGGAAGTGTTTTGGCGAAAGCCATTTTCCCCTGTCTTTTTTAGT
The DNA here is from genome assembly GCA_964632995.1 of uncultured Saprospiraceae bacterium. GTDB lineage: Bacteria > Bacteroidota > Bacteroidia > Chitinophagales > Saprospiraceae > CAZWDL01. Next base: position 5,711 of record CAZWDL010000056.1, on the reverse strand, counting down.
TGGATCAGCTCAGGGCCGGTTCCGGCGAGCCGATTTTGGCGAAAGCCTGTTCGATATCGGCTTTGATATCATCGATGTGCTCAATACCTACGCTGATGCGCAGGGCATTGGGCTCTACCCCGGCGGTTGCCTGTTCGTGCTCTGACAACTGCTGATGTGTTGTCGCTGAGGGCTGAATGATCAGGGTTTTGGCATCACCTACGTTAGCCAGGTGGCTGATCAGCTCCAGGCTGTCGACAAATTTGGTGGCGTTCTCTTTACTTCCCTTGATTTTGAAAGAAAGTACTCCACCGAATCCGTTGCGCAGGTATTTCTTAGCCTGCTCGTGGCTGGGGTGGCTTTCCAGGCCAGGATACAGCACGCTTTCCACCTTGGGATGAGCTTCCAGCCACTTGGCCAGGGCCAGTGCATTATCGACGTGGCGCTGTACACGCAGGGAGAGCGTTTCCAGTCCCTGCAAGAGCAGGAAGGAATTGAAAGGGCTGGGGGCCGGGCCGAAGTCGCGCAGTCCTTCCACGCGGGCGCGGATGGCAAAGGCGATATTACCGAAGGGGCCGTCAGTGCCGAACACTTCCCAGAATTTCAGTCCGTGATAGCCCTCGGAGGGTTCGGTAAACTGCGGGAACTTGCCATTGCCCCAATTGTAATTGCCGCCGTCGACGATGATACCGCCGATGGAGGTGCCGTGACCGCCGATCCACTTGGTAGCCGATTGTACAACGACATTGGCGCCGTGGTCCAGCGGACGAAAAAGGTAGCCTCCAGCGCCGAAGGTGTTGTCGACGATGAAAGGCAGGTCGTGCTTTTTGGCGACTGCCGCCAGCCCGTCAAAATCAGGTACATTAAAACGCGGGTTGCTGATCGTTTCGCAGTAGACGGCCTTGGTGTTTTCGTCGATGAGCTTTTCGTAGTCGGCAGGATCTTCCCCTTCCGTAAAACGCACTTCGATACCCAGGCGCTTGAAGGCGACTTTAAACTGATTATAGGTGCCCCCGTAGAGGTTGGGGCTAGACACGAAATTGTCACCGGCCTGCAGGATGTTGTTCAGAGCGATAAACTGTGCGGCCTGACCGGAACTTACCGCCAGCGCTGCTACGCCGCCTTCCAGAGCCGCCACCCGGCGCTCGAAAGCGTCGTTAGTGGGGTTCATGATCCGCGTGTAGATATTACCGAATTCTTTCAAAGCGAAGAGATTGGCGCCGTGTTCTGAATCCTTGAAGGTATAGGAAGTCGTTTGGTAAATCGGCACGGCGCGGGAGCGGGTAGTGCTTTCCACTTCTTCCTGTCCGGCGTGCAGCTGTAAGGTTTCAAATCTGAGTTGTGACATGGTTTTAGAAATTTTGATATAGATATGAGCAATTGGGTTTCGATCGAGGGATAAAAAAGAGGCCGCCGCATAGCGTATGCAGGCAAGGGCAGGTGCTCGTACAGAGGAGCACTAGCCTGCAGGCGCTGCGATATGCCCGCGGGCAATCAACAGCAACAACAACAGCACATGCGGCAACGGCCGTTCAGCAGATCGCGATGGTGAAAAATCGGAAAGAAGATGTCGGTACTTTTCGTGTTAAGCATGGTGCGCTTCGATTTTATATTTCCAAATCTCATCCTGAATAGACGGATTGGCGGGATTTGGCACCATTTGTTCTGTTCGCTACCCATTCACCCGGAAGAATGATAAAGTAGTGACAAGGTTGCCAGGGTTTCACAGAGCCCGTTCTCTCCACCCTTCGGTATAAAACCAATTCTGTCAAAGAAGTGATTGTTGTGACAAAAGTATTTTCAATTCCTCAAAAAATCAAATTAATTCCCTACACTTGTCCTTTCCGGCTTAGTAAACGGTCTTTTTGGGTGAGTATTTGCAAAAGATGCTTCATACTTTCATTTTTTGCTCCTTTGGCAAAGCCGCTCTTTCTTGCCCCAAACCTGGAACCTGATTTGGCATTAACCAATTCGAACCAAATAAAATTTTACTAGCCCCTGCCAAACGACCACTCCATTTTAAAATGCTAAATTTTTGTTAAAATCACGCCATGAAAATCACGCTCAGAAGATTGGACGATGCTTATCATATGATTGCCCTGAATGAAACTGGCAATACGGTTGAATCGGACGGTTCTCCCGATATTGGCGGCAGCCATAAGGGGATGCGGCCTATGCAAATGATGCTCAGCGCCCTCGGCAGCTGCAGCGCCATCGATGTCATCCAGTTTTTGAAGAAAATGCGACAGCCTTTGCGGGATATTGAAATGGAAGTGACCGCCAAGCGGGAGGCGGACGCCGTTCCCTCCTTGTTCACCGATATTCACATCCACTATATACTGCACGGCCATCTCGATTCGCGAAAAGTAGAGCGGGCGATTACGATGTCGGTCGACAAGTACTGCTCGGTGGCGCGCATTATGGAAAAGACAGCGACGATTACCTGGGATTATGAGATACAGTTTGAAGAGTAGGAGTTTAAAAGTTTAGCGGCCTGGGCGCAAAGCGCCGGGCCTGTTTAGAAGTTCAGGGAAAAGGCGACGCTCCCCTAAACTTCTAAACAGCGATCCCAGAGGGCGAAGCGCTAAACCTCTAAACTCCTTCCCGCACCCAGCTTACCCCATTTCTTTCCAAAGCACTCACATTATGTCTGACAAGCAAAAATTCGAAACCAGTGCGATACGCGGACAAATGGACCGCACCCAATACGGCGAGCACAGCGCCCCGGTCTTTCTGACTTCCAGCTTCACTTTTTCCTCCGCCGAGGAGATGGCGGCAGCTTTCGCCGGAGAGACCGATGATATCATCTATTCGCGTTACAGCAATCCCAATACCGACGAGTTTATTCGGAAAATCTGTATGCTGGAGGGGGGCGAAGACGGCTTCGCCACTGCCTCGGGCATGTCGGCGGTATTTGCCAGCATGGCGGCGTTTCTGAATACGGGTGATCACGTGCTGGCCGCGCGCGCCGTCTTCGGCTCCACCCATCAGATCCTGACGCAGCTGCTACCGCGCTGGGGTATCGAACACACCTATGTGGAACCCACCAACATTAATGAGTGGGAGCAGCATATCCGGCCCAATACCAAAATGCTGGTACTGGAAACCCCCTCCAATCCCGGTCTGGCGCTTACCGACCTGGAGCGGGCCGGACAGATCGCCCGCGCCCACAACCTCATTCTCAATGTTGACAATTGCTTCGCCACGCCCTACCTGCAGCAGCCCGCCCGCTACGGCGCCGACCTTGTCGTGCACTCGGGCACCAAGTGGATGGACGGCCAGGGCCGCGTGCTGGGCGGCATCATCGCCGGACAGGCCGAGCTGATCGAAAAAGTACGCTTTTTCTGTCGACATACCGGCCCCGCCCTCAGCCCTTTCAACGCATGGCTGCTGAGCAAAAGCCTGGAGACGCTGCCCGTGCGCATGGAACGCCATTGCGCCAATGCGTTCGAACTGGCCCAACGGTTAAAAGAGCACCCCGGGATAGAAGCCGTCACCTATCCCTTCCTGGAATCGCACCCCCAGCACAAACTCGCCAAACGGCAGATGCGCCTGGGGGGTGGAATAGTGACCATCGAAGTCAAAGGCGGCCAGGAGCGGGCCATGGGCTTTCTCAACGGGTTAAAAATGTGTTCGCTGTCGGCCAACCTCGGCGATACGCGGACTATCCTCACCCATCCGGCATCTACAACCCACTCCAAGCTGAGCCCGGAGGAGCGGGCGGCGGTGGGTATTACGCCGGGCATGGTGCGCATTTCGGTAGGGCTGGAACATGTGGAGGATATTTACGGGGATGTGGCAGGGGCTTTGGGAAGTATTTGAGTTTATCCGGCGAACTCAGTTTATTCCTATTTTTCCCACCAAAAAAACAAGGGTGAACATATAAGCTCCCGGTGGACTTTGCAAGCTTTCTCCTTTTGGCTTATCTTTAAAGACAGCAATAAGCAAAAACATGTCCTCAGCAGCAGATAAAAAAACGAAGCGCAGTGTGATCAGGGAACTGACGGATCTGGGTCCGGTCATTCTGGACCGGTCCTTCAGCAAAGAGGAATTCATGGACCTTGCCGACCGGTATCCGGATTTACAACTGGAGCGGGAGAAAAGCGGAAAAATAATAGTCATGACCCCCGTAAAAGCAGGTTCCGGGCGACGGGAATCGATCGTCTCTTTCCATCTCAACCTTTGGAACTATCAGACCAAGAAAGGAGAAACCTTCAGTGCTTCAACAGGAATAGAGCTCCCTGACGGCTCCATCAAAAGTCCCGACTGCGCCTGGGTATCTGCCGAAAAATTCAACCAACTTTCCCCCCGGGAAATAGAAGAGGAATTTCTGCAGCTCGTTCCGGATTTCGTAACGGAGGTACGCTCCAAATCCGACAGTCTCTCGCGCCTTAAGCGGAAGATGACCGATGCCTGGATCAAAAACGGTGTCCGCCTCGCCTGGCTGATCGATCCATTCCAGGAAAAGGCCTACATCTACCGGGAAGACGGAACGATGGAGCTCGTGGAAGGCTTTTCAGGAAAAAAACTTTCGGGGGAAGAAGTATTGCCTGGTATGGAATTGCCGTTGGAGGAGCTGACGGTGGCGGGTAAGGGGTAACTTATAGTCTGCCAAGTCAGGATTTGTGAAAATATGACGCCGCTATTTTTTTAGCTCGCAAGGCGAAAAATGCAGGCATAGCCGAAGCTACGGCGAGGCTTTTCAACGCAGCGAGATGGAAAAAGAGCAAGTCAGAATTCACAAATCTTGGGTTGGCAGACTATAGTCATTGGACTATAAGGCACTTGAGTACAGCATGCAATCAATTCGAAAGTCCTGGAAGATTTTGTGCTCCTTGCACAGGGCCGTTACCCACTCAGGGGGCGACCTTCGTCACCCCCTGAGTAGCTAAGTCCGGCATTATCTGGCGGGGTGACTAAGGTCGCTCCGTCAGATAATGCCTTTACCAAGAACTATTACCGGCAATTCATCAGTGCAGCTACGTCGCTGATAAGGATCAATGTAGTTCGCCGATCCGGACTTGGAAATAATCAACTGGGCCACCGCAAAGTGAGCAGTATTACGGGTGCAGGTACTTCGCCGCCATATGCCAGGGATTGATGTAGTTCGCCGACCCGGACTTAAAGTTGATCTCCGCCCAGGAGCCGTTGCCGCGGGCATCGGCATCCAGCGTGATTCGGGCCGCGATCCAGCACGGATCAGCGCGCAGATGCTCTATCATCGGGAAGCCGTAGGCATTATCTTCCATACCGTAATTGTTGACATTGCTGCCTCCCTTCTTAAAAATCCGGTAGTTGGCGATTTGGCTGTGCCAGTTGCCGTACTGACGGGCGCGAACGTCTACATCGAGACGAACGGAGACCGATTTGCAGTTGTAAATCTTGTCGTTGGCATGATACCGGTAAAAACCGGCGAAGTCGATACGCGGCATGACATGCCAGGTGCCGCTCCGGTTCGGGTTAAAGCGGTAAAGGACGAAAGCTCTCGTCGAAGGAAGGCCGCCGTGGGCGCCGCAGCCCCAGCCGGTTCCGGCACCGGAATCCGAATCCGATAAATTCATCCTACTGGGGTTGTGGGGTCTGACCCAGGGATTGCCGCGTTCGCCTTCAATATCTTCAATCACGGATGTATTCGGCGCCAGAATCAGTATAAAAAGGTTTGCTGAACATGGGAGCAGTATCGATTACCCACAACTTTAGTCGGTACAAACTTCCTCTGTTCTTCTGTTTTT
>CAZWDL010000055.1:0-46215 GCA_964632995.1 uncultured Saprospiraceae bacterium | reverse complement strand
CGCCATCAAAAACATTTTTGAGATGGCTTCTAGATTAAAGTGTTGTTCTAAGAGCGGCTGTGCCAGTTCATCGCTATAAAGTGAAAATATATTTTGATACACAGCCCGATGGATCAGCTGGTCTCCCAAGATGAATTGATTCTTTATAAAATCGATCTTCTCTGAGAAAAAAGCAATGATAAATGTCACATCGAGCCCCGCCTTTCTCAACTTACCAGTAGGCACGGCGAATCACCCTTTTGATGGATTATGAAGCACCATTAAGGTGTTGACATAATTGAGTTGCTGGAAATCACAACACCTTTCCCTCCTTCTCATACTCCTTTTCAATTCCCTCCCGGATCATCTCTGAGCTGATGACCTCCGTTTCTTCCTCCAGCGCACACAGACAGGCATACTGTACAATGTTCATAATATGGGAGCCGGATAATTCGTGCCGGCGGGCCAGCAATGAGAAATCGACGTCCGGCGCGAATGTTACCGCTTCCGGGAAAGCCTTCTGCCAGAGGCGCAGCCGCTCCGCCGCCTTCGGCATGGGAAAGTGGATGATGGACTGAAAACGACGGGTGAAGGCCTCGTCGATATTGCTCTTGAAGTTAGAGGCCAGGATCGTCAGGCCCGGGTAGTTTTCGATGCGCTGCAGTAGGTAGGACACCTCCTGGTTGGCGTATTTATCGTGGGCATCGCGCACATTGGTACGCTTACCGAAGAGAGCGTCGGCCTCGTCGAAGAAGAGGATCCAGTCCTTGTTTTCGGCTTTGGCGAAGAGCTTGGACAGGTTTTTCTCCGTCTCGCCGATGTATTTGGAGACGACCAGCGAGAGGTCGATGCGGAAGACGTCGCGGCCGGTGTATTTGCCGAGCAGGGAGGCGGTCAGGGTCTTTCCCGTGCCGGCCGGACCGTGGAATAGCGCCCGGTAGCCGGGCTTGAGCTTGCGCGACATGCCCCAGTCGCCCATCAACTTCGGGTGGTGCTTCACCCAGCGGTGCAGCTCTTCGATCTGCTTCCTGGTGCTTTCCGGCAGGACGAGGTCATCCCATTCCAGTTTCGTTTCTATATACTGCGCCGGAAAGTCGATGCTCAGCGCCGGACGTGATACCTTGCCGGTCTTGAAATACTCCACCAGTTCGGGATTGAGGATGATGCGGCCGCTCATGACAGGCTCGCCTTCGGGCACGGGCTCGAGCCAGAGTACGCGCTTTTGGTAAAACCAGTGATCGGTGGAGAAGAGCTGTTCAACTTCGAAGCGCTTTTCCAAATCATCGCCGGCCAGCAGGAAGACAGCAGTTTCGCCGGTCGGGAGAAAGCCGCGAAAGGTTTTGCCGCGGGTGAAGCCTATTTGGGGGTATTCGCCGGAGGATTGTATAATGGTGTGGATGGTCTGGTCAAAAAAGTTGGGCGATAGGTGTGGCGCCAGGGCGGTAATGAGGAGAAGTTGTTCTGCGGGGTTTAAATTTTGGTTATTGAAAATATGGTTTTGGAAAAATGGGCAATCTTCTTGAAGGTAGGATTCCAACTCAGGCTCAGGTATTTCATCTACTGACTTAACGAGGTGTTTCAGTCGACTGGTAAGGATATGAGAAAGCCACGAGAGTTCAGGGATGAAGGACAACTTAGACTCCCTTTTATTCAAATTCCCCCATATCTTTTGGGTCTTATTTACCATTCTATCCATTTTTTTTAAGGCTTCACTACCACCTCTTTAAGATTTGAAGCGGTACCCCACATCATATTATCGGGATCATATCTGGATACTTCATCAGGTAATTCCTGCTCGACCCTTGCTTTCCAGTGGGGAACTGCTCCATGTTCCCCAGGTTGAGCCCCTAAAGCCATGGTAGGAATCATTCCAGTTTTCTTACAAACTTCTATGAGCGCCTGCATCTTATTTTCGTCTGAAAGCCCATCTTCATGAGGCACTCCTACGACAAAGTCATATTGTTTGAGTGCTGGAGTTTGAAGAATGTACTTCTGCAGAATAGCAGGTTTCAGGCTTTGAACTTCTTTTTCACCTAACACCCGATTATTCACTTTCAGAACAAATCCACTGATAAATATTTCTGTCTCAGGACCTCTAATACGTTTAGTTCCAAAGGCCTTTCCAAGCTCGAGCATCTTTTGGGTATCCTCGCCGGGTGAGCAATTGAGCAATTCAACCATTTGGGGAGCATCAGGTCCCATACCGCTGGTAGCTTCCTTAATTCGTTTGCTCAAACCTTGAACCGTATCGATGTTCCCTCCTTCCGAGTTTAGTTCTCCGATATTCCCATGCTGCCCGTGACTGATGAGATAAAGTGTTTCTATTGGGCGGTTTAATTTTCTGACTTTCCTCAATGCTTCATCGATCGTCCAGGCTTCGAAGACGTACGGGGCCAAGGCGTGAGCGGTCGCCCGCCACGCCTGCATATCTTCTTTGTCCTGTTTAGTTTCCCTTTTCGGTAAATCTCCAGAAGGACGGCCGATGATGAGGGCTACGTCCGTTCTGTCTGTTGATTCCGCTTTCTTTTTTTTGCCTTTTTCGGTTCGCTGGATGAAGGGACTGGAGGTATTTTGGGAAAGGAAGTTTTCAGAATGCTGATGGATAAAGGTTATATGGTTCTTTTTTGGGGAAAGAGCATTTTGATTTTTTTTACTATTTTCTAACTGCCTTGGCATCATTGAATTTTAATTATCCTTTTAATCCATAAGCTCCAATTAAACCTTTTGCTTTGGTGCTACCCAAAACTTGTTCCTGATAAGAAACAGAGTAATGAATCTTATTTTTGGGGATTACATTGTATTTATTAAGCCCACTAGCGCAACTCGAACAAGGAATACGTTCAGAATAAACTCGTAATATTTTAATATTTTTCCTTCCTATCGATTTTTCAAGTTGTTCCAACTGTTTAAGAATCTTGGCTTCTGAATGAAGTCCTCCGGGGTCATTAACATTTCTTAAATATTTAACCACGGGCTTTCGACCAGGTACTTTTATCTTAACTTTGAAAACTGCCACGTTTCTTGTTTTAAAAGCATTTACTGTAATTCCAATCTTTTGTCTCAATTCACGTGCAATTATTCGCATTTTGGAATCCATGCCTGGAGGTATACTTCTTGGAACATTACCTAATAGTACTTTCCCTTTTTTTGTTTGTTTCCCTTTTCCTTTAACAGATTTTTCTGATTTCTTAATCAATTCCTTTTGAAAATCTGTAGCACGACATGTATTACACTTAACACACTTTTCAGCTACACTAGGTTTAATCTCATCCAATTTATCAGCGCCAGTTCTTTTAATGAAGTACCTAAATCTAGTTTTTCCATTTTTAAGAGTTTTCTTGAAGATAACCCAAGTGCCCTTTATTGTTTTTTTCCCATGTTTTACTAAAGCTACAATAGTTCTAGAAATGACCTTATATGCTTTCCCCAAAATCTTTCCTGTCATAGCTAGTAAGGCTGCACCTTTAGCGCCAAGTTTAATTCCTGCTTTAGCCAATTGAGGTAAACTTTTAATAAAGCCTCCTACTGCCATCCCTACTTTAAATACTCCCTTCGCTATTATTCTTCCTTGATTGAAGGGATCTGCTTTGTTATACTCCTTTACAACTTCATCCCATGCCTCACTCGCAGCATTAGCAATACCGTCAAAGAATTTTTGAGGGTCTTCAAATATTTTCCCAATGGCGTCTCCCAATTCCATGGTATATTCATAGGCTTCCCGGTGGTTTTGGGGATCAAATACTCGGCCAACATAGGGCAATTGTTTCAAGAAAGTGAACCCTTTATCCTCAGCAGATTTGGTGATTTTGTACAAAATAGCACCAATCATCATCCCTAATGCTTTTCCTACTGAAACTACCAGCTCCGCAAGTTCATAAATCATTTCAACCAAACCTTGAATAACACCTGCAATACCACCAAGCAGCCTCTGTACAATTACTGGAACTCCGATCCTGTTTAGGTAACGTCCTATCCTTTCAAAGTTTTTCTCCCAGGTTTCCCCTACTACCTTGCTAAATTTAACTTCCTTAACTCCTTCATCTCCAATAAAATAGCGGGAATATACGTCACGAATAGCCCTTATTTCATCCGCTCTCTTGACGCGGTTGAAAATCAAACTGTAATAACTAATCTTTTCCGTGGTTCCTACTCCTATGTCTATTGACCGACTCCGAAGTTTTCTAAACAGGAGGTCAAGGTATTCCCCTCCTTCAGGATAAAGGCTTGGATTAAGGACAAATGGCTCCATTGCCCATTTTTCGAAAATGTTGATCATTTCCTCTTCATCTGATTCACTATAATGAGGCTCTCTTAATTTTTTAACCAGGAACAAAAAATCTACCTCTAATTTGTCATCAAATGTTTTCTTTTTAGCCAAAAACTTACTGGGATCCTTTTCCTCTAAAGGTATTTTAGGTGAAGCATCAAAATCATCTACCGCCTCTTTTCTCAGTTTAACTTTAACTCCCATCAACAATAGAGGCAGGCCTGCAATCGTCCGTCTTTTTTGCAGCACCTTATTTACCCTTATAAGTTCTGGCTTAGCCTCAATGGTACCATACAAATAGGTCACAACTTCATCAAGTGTAAACCCAGGTTTAGGAATAGCAACCATTGCACCATCTCCTCCACCAAGTGGCTTTATCTTCCAATCCACCGGTGGCCCAACCTTTTCCTTTGCCTCTTTTCTCTGCACCCTTTTGCCGGCCTTTCCCTGCTGTACCACATGCGTCAGTTCGTGAGCCAACAAGCGTCTGCCTTCCTTTTCTTTCGGCTTAAACTTACCCTCATTAAAATATATGTCTCCCCCATGCGTAAAAGCCTGCGCGTGCAGCTCCCTATTCATCTGCACCGCATCCGCACCGGTATGGACGCGCACCCCACTGAAGTCGGTTCCGAAGGCCGTTTCCATGGAGGCGCGGGTATTTTTGGGAAGGGGACTACCGCCTCCTTTGGAGGCATGTAGTTTGCCGACTACCGAAGGACTAGCTTTGGTGGGGCGGCCTTCCGCCTTAGGTTGAATGGGTTGCTTACTTTCTCGTTCCTCCAGCTCCGGAGCAGCCGGTTCCGCCTGCCGTTGGATGCTGGTTTCTAGAGGTTCCTCTTCGGTATCCGGTTGTCGTTGGATGGGAGTGATCTGTTCGGCCAGGGGCTGTTCCTGTATTTCTTCTTCCTGATCGATTTGGCGCTGCAGCTGCTCCTGCTCGCAGTTTTCGCATTTTCTCTGGATGCCAGGCTGAAGTGGGGCCTCATTCGGCATCCGGTTGATGTATGCCCTGGAAAGCCGTTCCGCTTCTTCTTCCGATGGGCTGTTGGGAGCGCCCACGCTTACTTCCGCCTGCCGTTGTATAAAGAAACCCTGCCCTGCTTCTTTCTTCGAAACAAACGCCTCCTGGCCCGACTTGTCGATGAAGGGCTTGTGTTCGTTTTGCCGGGATTTGCCGGCGGCGCCTTTTTGCGGGAGGTCTTTCATGGTTAATCAGATTTTATTAAACATGCTCTTCAAGTCAGGGCGCAATAGGACACGAGCGCAGCGACTGATGGAATGAAATGTAATAAATTGCACCCTAACGCTATGTCCAATCCACCATCATCATTTCTGCCATCCACGGTAGTTTTATCAACCCGATACCCCAGGGCAGCCGGCTCAGCAGCACATCCTGGGCTTTGGCCTCCACGATCAGCTTCCAGCCATGGTCGGTGCGGGTCAGTTTGCCTTCTCGTTGTAGAAAACCGTCGCGGAAGGTGGGCGGGTCGGTATTTTTCAGGGCCGGCCATTGGTCGATGACGGCGGCCAGCAGGTCTTCGGCTTCCGCCCGCTCCCGATTGGGGAGTTCCACAAAACGCTCGATGGGTTTTTCCAGGGGCCAACCGCTCAATAGTTTGGGGAGGAGAAGTTCGGATTCTGCCGGGTGGACCCGCGCCGTGGCCAGGAAGTGCAACAGGTGGACGGCTTTGGTCGCGCAGCGCTCATCCCTAAAGCATTGTTCCTCGCCCAGTAGATCGAGTTCGCCGAAAAAGCCCGGTAGAAAGGGATGCACGAGCACCAGGCCCGCCGCGTCGCAGTAGAGGGCTTCCCCCTCGCCGGGAGCTTCCGGGAGGTCCTGTCGACCCCGCGCTCCGAACGGCCCAAACGGGGTCTCGTGCCGGGCGGGCGGTTGGGTAAGCTTTCTTTCTTGTTCCGCCCCCCGGATTTCCCGTCGTCGTGTCTTTTCCTTTGGTGTTTCGGGGGGCTTCTTTTGTTCGCCGGGATGTCCGGAAGGAGCTCGATCGCCTGCGGACGCCAAACCGTTTTTTCGTTCATCGGCTCCGGGCGCGGCCGGCCGGTCAATCTCCGGTCGCATTGCATTTTCAGCAGTTGGTCCTTCCTCCAAGACGCTGATGAATTGCCTGTAGAAATAGTCCGCCCGATCTCCGGTCGGGGGCTTTTCACGGCCAACGACTTGCGCCCGGATATCGGCCTTGGCCAGTGACGGCGCTGCGGGTGCGCTTTCTCCAACCATCATTGCTAGGACCGTTTCCAAAAAAGAATGGGAAAACTGAAAAACCAATCGCCGAACAGCGACCAAGTCATTTCGTAAATTCGCCAGTATGGCCGAACGGCACCGCTCGGGATGGGCCTGGAAAAGTTCCAATAATTGCGCTTCAAAGCCGCCCATCCGGCGCGCCGCTTTGCTTTCCCACCAGGCATTTCGCCCGGTATGGAGGAAAAACAGGAATTGTTCGAAGACACTCCGTTCGGATAGGGGCATCGGACGAATGGCGTTGCTCCTATCCCTCGAAACTGTCGCCATCTTTTGTAATTGGACCTCCATCGCTTCGAGAAATTTTTCGGGAAAAGACCGTTCCAATTCCACGGCCTCCATCGGTGGAAGGACCAATTGGAGCCTGTCGATGCGCAACCGCTCCCCCGGTCCTGCATACTTAGAAAATAGTTCGTCGAGGCGGGGAAGCACCTCATTGTAGTATATCTTCGTGATTTTATCCTGAATGAAAAACGCTCCTTCCTCCTGACTGGCAGTGACCTCCAGGATTTGCCGTTGGACAATATGACGGTTAGAAGCATTCATCGTTTACCATGAACTTTTTAGTTCACCAATGGTTTTTTCCAACGCTTCACTTGTTTTATCGAGTTCCTTCGGATCGGGTGGAATTTTTGCCATCGCTATCTTCCAGGAGTCATAGGCTTTAGTAAAGGCACCCCACCTCGTATGGCTGGCAGGTATCCATAAAACATTCGCAAAATGAATATGAACGGGGGTTTCCATTTGCAACAAGTTTTCAAGGACAAACTGCTGGAAATCCGGTCGCTTAAACCGGCTATCCGATTTGGAATAGCTAAAAATGACCGAGATTTCAAAGGAATACTTGTCGATGGTGACATTGCCGGCGCCGGGTGCTCTCGGGCGCAGCAGTAAGTGTTCTATAATGTAGACCGACTCCCTCAACTTCGGATCAATATTCAAAACCACCCTCAATTTTTGCTCTAGCCCCGACTGATTAGGCGTGATCAAAAGTTTAACTATACCGAAACCGCCGGCGCCGTCTTTCCTCTCCAGATAGTTAAAGCCCTTTCCGCGCTCCGGACCGAAGCCGGCGAGTTGCCGAAGGTACGAACGTTTTTGGTTCAAATAAGCTTCCGGAGCGACTGGAAGGTGAACCTGCACATTCTCCGGGCGAAGAAGATACTTGTACAAAGCAAAGTCGACAAACTGTTCGCTAAAGCGGGCAAGAAGGTGGTCCAGCAGGCGGCTCCGGCGGTCCTCGTCCAGGTTGAGTTGTCCGTCTTGCCTCGGCGCCTCTTTTTCTTCGAGGAAATGATCGTAGCCGTCGCCGACCAATTCATCTACACCAGGGACATCGGCCAGCGCCTGACGAAAATAGGAACGGTCCGGTCTGACGCCGATTGACAGGAGATCCTTTACATGGTTCAGTTGAACGAGGTAATCGGCCAGCAACTGCTCGAAAAAGAGCAGGAAGGCCTTGAACTGGCGATTTTGCGCCCTGCGCTCATGACCGGCGGTGGAAGGAAGTCCCTCCGCGCCGATACCGTAAAGGAGGGGGAACAAGCGCTGAACGGAGTGGTACCGGTCGAGATGGCGGGTGTTGCCGGGGGTAAGATCAACGTCCGTCGAATCGGAAACAACGCGATCCGTTTCGCGTTTCTCATCGAACCGCTCCTTGACCTTTGCCCAGTCGATGGTCTGATTATCGACCATCTCGTTCGCGTCCCCATTGAGGAAAAGCCGGAGGTGGTCGATGGATTGGTCGATACTGACGCGGGGTCGGTATTTATTTATCTCCACTAGCGGCAGTCGATCCGCCGGTTCCGGCGTATCCTGTTGACCATCTCGGTCGTTGGACAGCTTCATGCCTCGGACCCCCAGGATGGCTCGCTTAGGCGTCGATCGATTGATCCTCAATATGGCCTGCAGGAGTTCCGTCGCGTAGAGGATATCGCCCTCTTCGATATCCGTCAGTTCCGCATTGTCGATGAAACCGTGCCGGAGGGGCGGCCCTTCAAAGACCTCTTCCACCGGTTGTCCCTTTTCAATCAGTTCTGCCGGCGAATAGAACCGGACCGGCGGCGAAAGCACCCGGTCGACCCGGAAGAAGATTTCCGCCAGCAGTTCTTCCACGTTCGTTTCCCGGGGAATATCGATGTCGGCATGAAGGATGACTTCATTCCGCTTGACGATGACGGGCGTGAGAAAATCTTCGCACAGGTTGCGGTTGGCGGCCAACAATCTTTGGACTTCCACGATAATTTCCTCCCTGGTGTTCAGGTACTCCGGCAGTATGGTTTGTACCTGCTTGAGCACACTGTTTACACCGGTCTTGCGCAGTAAGTCCTCTATTGATTCCTGTTCCAAAGCTTTTCCGGTCCGCAATCCCAGGGAGAAACGCTGGGTTTTGCCATCCGGAGATTTGTAGTTAAACGGCACGATCCCTTTACCACCGGATATTTGAAGGTCATTGGCAAAAAAGCTGGTGATCCGGCCCGTTTTTACGAAGGTTCGGTCCCAATCCGCCGGCAAGTCCACGGCTATCGCGAGGGGGCCGTCGTCCGTGTCCACTTCTATCCGGATGACGCCGTCGTTCAGGTTTTCGTCTTCCAACTCGAGAATAATGTCATACAGCCCATTGTAATTGCGAAGAGTCGCATCGCCGTTACTCTGACCGGAAGGCGGCGTGTAAGGGGAATACGGAACAGGAACTGCCCAGGCGTTGCGGAGCCAGCGATCGCCCTCCGGTGTTACCCCGTGGTCCAGCAGCAGTTTACGGTAGTCCTTTACCGTCAGCGGGCGATTGGTCAGTATTTGTCCGGCGGTGAAGAAATCGGCTGTTTGCGGGGCGGAATCCGGCGGGCGGGCTACAATATCCCGCATGTCCAGGTTGGTCCGGTAGCTCAGGTCTGTCAGGGCGTAAGCCAGCAGTTCCAGGGTTGTGATGCCGGGGTCGTGGAGGTTGTGATCCGTCCACACCTCGCCCGACAGTTCCCGGATGTAGCGGAGGCCCTCCTGCCGGAGCCGGTCGATGTCCAGCACCTGGTATTCTTCCGGTTCAAGAGTCTGTATGGACGGTTGTTGGTTCATGTTCGGATTTTTGCGTACCGTTGGAAGGTATCGAGTCTGACCCGGCTTCAGTGGCGCGAAGTTGCTGCGTTGCCTGGGCCTGGATTTTGTTAATGAGCTTAAAAACCCGGATGTAAGGCTGCTGCGAAAGCGCGTCCAGGATTTGGTTGACTTCCTCCACTTCCAAGTGGGTTAATTGTAGTGTTTTCATGATCTTACCCATTTTCTTTTTATGCGATGAGGATAGAAAAATCAAAAACCTAAAGCGCTCGTTTTTAATTTCCAATAAATGAAACGCCTACAGTAAATTTTTGAGGTTTTGAATCTCCTTATCCAATTCTTTGATGGCGTTGATCATCAAAAAGATCAACGATTGATGATCAACAGTCAATAGTTCTTTGCTTTTTGAGGCATTATTGCGATCATACACTTTCATCGATCCTACCAATTCCGGCACTGCTTTCTTAACCTCCTGGGCGATAAGTCCGTAGTACTTTCTATCAGGGTCCCGGTGTTTTAAAAAGTCATTGTATTTATAAGAAACCGGCGCCAGTTTTCTCAACTCTTCAATACCTGCTTGCAGTAAATTGACCTCTTCTTTTATTTGAAGATCCGATATGCGATTCAACGAACCTGAATAGGAAATATCATGCGCTTCAATATCTCCCATTCTCACTTTGCTGAGTGCGGAATAACCAAGTGCGGCCGACCAGAATTCGAACCATTGTTGGCCTTGCTCAACCTTTGCATATATTGTTTGCATTCCGCCTCTCAGGCGAACTTCAGCACCTGTCAGAACGGATTTGTTCAGGCCTGTTCCTACTGTCAGGTTCCCTTGGGAAATTTTGAGGCCGCGGGAACTAATCTCGACCCACTCTTCGCTTAGTCGGTCGCAAGCATCGTGCCCTTTCCCAAACAGGGTTCCTTTATTTTTGCTCATGATCAGCGAAGGCTGTTCCGCATTGCTGGAATTGCCAGTACTGGATAATGTTAGGTAGTCTCCTAAAGTCTGGCTCCAGTTTTTTTTCAGCCACAGGCGCTTATTATTGGCGGGATTCTGCATCTCATGGGAATGCCAAAACTCTACGCTCCAATCAGTGGCAATTTTACCGGAAACATGTAACCGTTCTTGAGGATCTTCCACCCCAACCCCCACCTTTCCCGCAAAATAGCTACTCTGATTATTTCCAGTCATATAAACATGACCGGCTACCAGACGTGAATTACCGTCAGCATCTATCTTTCCATCAGAGACAAAGTGCCAGCTGCCTCCGGCGCCTCCTACCGACAAGTCATTGTGCCTGATGTGATCAATATTTGTTTCTCCATTATGGTTAGCAATCAACGCTTTGTTGTAGAATAAAATATTCCCTTTGACCGCTATATCTTTTTCCACTTCTAATCCTTCGGCAACCTGTATGGTGCCGCTGAAATAGTTCTTTTGATTACTTCCTGTCATATACACATGGCCGGCAACCAGGCGCGAATTACCAACCGCGTCTATTTTACCGTCAGAGACGAAGTGCCAGCTGCCGCCGGCGCCAGCTGCCGCCGCGTCGTTATGCCTGATATGGTCGATGTTATTATTACCGCTACGGCTAGATATCAGCGCCTTATTATTAAATACGATATCTCCACTGACCTGTATCTCCTTTTCTACCGTCAAATTATCGCCCACATGCAATTCGCCTTCCGCGTGCACATCGCCGCCTACAACATGCAACGAATGCTGCGGTTGATACGTACCGATTCCCACCTTGCCTTTATCGAAGTAAATGTCAGGTGTACCCTCGACGGGCTGCCAATCCGACCCGCCAAGCACTTCCCAACCGTCGGCGGCGCGCACCCTCAGGTGTTCATTTCTCCATTCCAGGGTACCTTCCTCCACCTGCCCGGATGAGCTTCCCAGGGTGATCCCATTATTGCACGTCAGGGGCGCCGCCTCTTCGTTCTCGAGATCTGATTTGAAGAACACCAGAGAATCGAACGTATCTCTGATTTGATCCTCATTAGGCAGCGGGTCATCCCACCATATTTTAATTTGTTCTCTGGTTTGTTTCATGATGCCAACATTTTTTTATTAAAGAATCAAACCCATCGTTCAATCCTTGATCAGGGATGATTTTCGAAGCATCGCTCATCTATACCCGGTTCCCTGAGGCGTATACGATGACGATTGTTGGATACAAGTATTGAATACGGTTCTGTTGGATCGGGACCGATAAAATCCAGGCATTTATTTTCGTAGCCCATCAATTCCAATTTGTAAATCACCTCTACGTAGGTTAATTCGTTGACGTAATCAATGACCTCCGATGCGTAGATCTGATTGCCGAAGTGAATGTCTTCCATTTCGTCAAACGCCCAGGGCGACAGGCACCGGATCAACTCGTCGTTGAGTTGTTTGACATAAAACCCTGGATCGTACCCTTCCTTGATCCTCGCCCAACAGTGTACGGTGATCTCGTCGTAAGTCGGGTTTTGTACGATGATCTTATCGCGAACAAATGGCGTAGTGAGCTGTCGGACATATTCTTCTATTTCCCGCAGCAAAACGAAACCCACCCGGGGTTTCAAAAAGTCAGCATCCGTCCTATTTTTCAGGCTTGGGATCACCACCAGCGACAGGAGGCCCGTTGGACTCACGGGCAGGCATTTGACCTTATGAATCTCGGGAAAGGCCTCCAGTACCAGGTGTTCGTAATCCCAGATGTTAATGGCCCGGTTCTTGTGCCGGAGTCGCTCGCTCGTTCTTGTATTAAAAGCATCGCGATGCTCCGCCGGCCTTCCGCCAAAGGAAGGATAGGGTTGTTTGACCGCTTTAATAGCGGATCGCCCCACGGACAGCTTTTTGAGGCTTTCTTGAGGCAAGCGACAATCGGAATCGAGGTGGCCTTGCCCGGGCAGTATCACCCGGGCGGCCGATATGGCATTCACCCCAACATCAATGAAACGGCATACCCCCGCCGGATCGGACGCCAGGCCGAGCCGTAGCCAATGCAGCCCGTCGGGCATGCGCGTGTTGTGCGCGACGGCCGTTCCTGGAACATACAGGCTGATGATACCGGAGGACCGCAGTTGATGGGTCGTATCGCGAAGAACCTCATGGGGTTCGAGCGACACCCAATCCTCTTCTGAAAGGTAATACCATTTGAAATGTTCCTGCCGAATATCTATATCGGGTTTGTTTGTGCCCTCCGCCAACTGGAACAAGAGGCTAACCGATTGAGGGGGCGCCAGATTGTCCAGCCCGATGTATAAATAAGCCTGTTCATTGAATTCTGGAAGGAGGCTGATGTCTATTCCCTGGGTCTGATCACTTTGCCGTTCGCTATGGCCGAAGGGTGTGAGGTGGAAGTATTGATCTACCCGCCCCAGTACATCGAAATTCATGGTCTCGACGGATGCGTAGTCGAGCTGGAGCGATTGGATCCGCGGGGTATAGGGCGGATTCGGTATATTTTCGGTATTGCCGTCCTTGGCCCGGTCGATAGCCTGTTCGGCGAAGAGTCTCGGGAATACTTCGTGACCAAAGGCTTTGAAATCATCGCTATTGGGTTGTTGCAGCGTTATTTTGACGAAGCCGGAAGTTACACCTCGGGTATACGCTTCAAGGTCGTCCAAAGCCGCGTGGCGGGGAAAGGATAAATGCTCGATATGACCGGTAGCATCTACGGCGCCGAATGGTATCTCTTTTTCATTGTTTGTTAAGGACGTAAACAAGGGGAAAGGGTAGTTTTTAGTGCAATCCGAACAAGTGACTTGATTCCATATTCCTTCTCGCAAAGATTCGAAGATCGCTTCAAAAGAAGCCTGCGAAACAGCGTCGCCGTTAGCATTTGGATAGCCCGCGTAGTGCGTTGTAAAATTCGGAAGATCCCCCCAATTGATCCTGACGTTGAGGTAATTCAATCGCTTTTGGAAGGCCTCCTTGCTACTGATGTATAGTGTTGAACCGACGACAGGACTGGTGGTGAACGGACGGAAAGGACTGGAACCGTCCACCACGATCCGGTCGTTCTGTAGCAGTAAATCAACCATTCCCTGCACGTTCATCCTTATAGTTGCTTCTTTCAGAATGGTATTTTTCAAGCGGTCCAGGGTATCAAGAGTGGAAGAGTTATCAAAAACCGCTTTTAATACCGGCCACGGGGTATTGAACCGGCCTTCCAAGATTTCCGGGTTGAAGTGAACGACCGCGGGTTCCTCCTTGGGTAAAGTCAGCATGATGGTTACTTCCCAGGTATCCCCATCCTTTGGTGACACTTGTATTGGCCCCTGGGGGTCTTCAGAGAAAAAGAGGCCCAGCCATTTATTCTCACCACTGAGATAAAAGTCGAATCCTCCGTGAAAAATCCCTTGGATCGTTGATATTTTCCCGTCATCATCAATATCTCCCAATCCAATCCCTTCAAGGGTAAGCATGAGCTTAATGTTTCTTACGCCTTCGCCAAGTAATAAAATGGGAGAAGCAATCGCAAACCCCACCTGCGCATCGTTCATCGTTCTTTGGTCATCGGAAAGATTTTCCTGAGATGACCCGAAGCCCTTCCAATGACTGGTCTTTCGTTCCAGCGGAGCGCCGTTCCCGTCGGCGGAGTTGGCCACCGGAGCAGCGTAAACCTTTACCACCTCGTAATTTTCGTCATCATCGTAAAGCGGGCCGTGAATAAATACGCTTTTCAGTTGCTGAATAGCGGCCTGGTTGACGATGAGTTCATTTTCGGTTCGGTATTCGATTGACTGATCCGCCGTTTTCGCCTTTAGCAGCGTGCCGACGGGGAGACTGTGCCCTTGTACGTGTTTAGCCAATTCAAAAAGCACGTGCACCCGGTCAGGCTGGGCCGGTCGGGGTAACATCTTGAGGATTTCCCGGTAATAGAAGTCCAGGTGTCTTTCTTTGACTAGATTGAGCTGACCCTGCGCCTGTTGGAAGAGTTTCAGAAAGGCGAGCAACAGGGCGAAGTGAGGCTTTTGGTCTTGTTGCGCGTCCCAGGATTGGATGAGCGCGCGGCGTTTTTCTTTGCTGTCGATGGCTTCGAAAAAGTGCGACCAGCTTTCCACCTCGTTCGGCCGTTCCAAATGGTAGTAATTGATGTGTTCAGCCAATTCACACACATACTCCAGCAGTTGTTCCATCTTCCTCTCGTCGAGGTCTACAAAATCCGTTTGCAGCGCCCGGGGTAGGCGTTGCCGTTGGTTCGTGCCGTCGCGAGCAATGGTATGTCGGTTGATAGTTGTCACAACTTCAGTATTTTAAAAGTGGAGCAAAGGCGCCGGTTTTGGGGATCTCCGTTCCTTCTTGCAAGTAGAACGGGAATACCCGGTTGAGTCGGGAATTAGTCCCTCTCACCGTGAAGCTGACGGAAATGTCCAGGCGTCCTTTCGTTCCCGCTTCTTCCATGAATAATTCCACGGCATCCACCTTGATCCGGGGTTCGTGGTACAGGATGGCGTTTTTGATGCGTTCTTCGATCAGAGCGGCGGTGGAAGTGTCGAGCAATTCAAAAAGTTGATCCCGCATATCACACCCGAAGTCAGGCTCCAGGAATCGTTCGCCCAGTGCGGTATGGAGGATAATTTCCAGGGACTGCTCTATGTCTTTCACTCCGGAGACCATTACTGCGCCCCGGCTGTTCCAGTCGAAGGAGGGAGGAAAGCCCCATCCGGTACCTATGAAAGATTTTTGGCTCATAATTTATCCGATTTCTACGGTCGGCTCACCCAGTAAAGGGGTCGCGCCACACAGGCAGGCATCCCCTACCCGCAGGGCGGGTTTGCCCTCAATGAATACGGTCGCACTTCCCTGCGTGAAGGGCGAGGCGGTCAAAGGGTGGGTATCGGGCGGCAGGCCACAACTATGCATATCGGTCATGACGGCCGCCGGCATTCCGCCGATTAGTACCGAGAGCGCTCCCGGTCCTATTACAAATCCGCCGTGGTTAGTCTGATCGAAAACCCTTGCTGCTAAAGCCATAATGATTAATTGATTTGTACCAAAGATCCTTTTAAAACTGCAACGCCCTTTGTAGAGACTTCCGCCCCGCCGGCGCCTGTCGCTCTGAGTTGACCGTTGGCTTTCTGTTCTATGTCTACACCTTTAAGCGTTATATTTTTCTCCGATATGATAGCTATGTCTTTTCTACTGCTAATCGTTATCCCCTTCCCGGAAAGATCTATTTGGTTCCCATTTTTGTCTTTAAGACTTAGCCTTTTCGATTTGTCGTCGAGCTTGATTTCCCTTCCTCCGGGTGTGAGGACCGTCACAGACTGCTCCTGGTCGTTAAACAGGAGCCGGATACCTTCCCTCGTCACCAGTCCTTTTTCGTGATTCTCGTCCTTTGCCTGCATCGGCGCCGGGTGGGCGCTGCTGTTGAGCATGCCTAACACGATTGCATCCCGGGGGTCGTCGTGCATGAATCCGATCGCCACTTCATCTCCGATCTCCGGACGGAAGAAAGCTCCCCGGTTCGTTCCCGCGTCGAGCGACGCTATTCTTGCCCAAACTCCTTCCTCTTCGTCGTGGACTATCGGCAAGCGCACCTTTATGCGGTCTTCGCCGAGCGGGTCGTCTTGCAGCTGTAGGACAACCCCCGTTTGCAATCCCCGGATAGCGGGTAAGAGGTTGTTTATTGCCTCTCCGCCGGATTCCCTGACGGGAGCGAGGCCCAACTGAAGGTCGGTCGTCCAGACGCCTTCGTAGAATTCCCAGCGAACGCCGGAGACAAAAGACGGGCCGCTGAACCGCCGCCCCACTCCTTCCAGTTGTATCGTCTGCCCCGGCTTTGCCGGATGTATACCCGGCGCCCGGATGCGGCCCCGGATTTTTGCCAACCGAGTTGTTGTCAGGCGGGCCTCCGCCCATTTTTGGAGCTCCTCCGGCGTTCGGGCGCCTCCGTGCTGAAGTTGTACAGCGGTATTACCAATCGCGGCAGCTAATTCGAGGGCGGACGGCATACCGGCCACCTCCGCTGCTTCATTGCCCGCCTGGTTTTCCTGAACCGATTGACCGGCCGCGTCCCAGGCGCTTGCGGACACCCGTTGCATCTGGTAACGAGCGTCCATTTCCGCGTCGAAATCCAGGATATTGCGCCCGAAAGTAAACGGCGCTCCGTATTTCTCGTCAAGAGACGGGGGGATGACCCTGATCGCACCGTCGTCGGCGATGACGACCAACCCGTTTACTTCCGCCCGGTTCAATAGAAAATGCCAATCCGTGGTATCGTACTGGATGAGTTGTTCGTGAACGCCTGGCGTCTCCTCCAATTCGTACTCCACGTCGTAACCGGCGAGCAGGGCCTCGAAGACCTCGCTGTCTTTCATGTTGTCAAAACTTTTATTTCGGCGATGGAGGGTCATAGAAAAGGCCGGATCTTTACATTCTACGATCAATATCGATCTGCCGTTCGACCTGAATTTTACGCTTTGTTTGACAATTACCCCTTTGAATAGCCCGGACTCTACGATGGTGGAACCGGCCTGTATTTCGAGATACTTACCCGGAACCAAATCGTCGCCGCTACTTAATGGAAAATCCTTTTCGGCCACGTTTCCGTCGGAGAAGGTGATGCGGGCCGTCGGAATCTTGTTAATCTCTTTAACGATCATCATGGACTGAACCTTACGGCTGTCGGCGCACGGTAAGCCGTCAACAAGGATATGGTGCGTGGCCACGCCCTGATTGTTCAATTGTCCGGTTAAAATGTCGGTCAACATACTGCGTCAATTCAGTTCAGTAATGGGTGGAAAATACAAGTTCGTTCCTTCTTTTAAGTTCATCAATGTATCCAGCCCGTTGAAGCGGGCTACTTTGCTATACAGTCCTGTAGCGCCATATATTTCGGCACATAAAGCGGGCAGCGTATCGCCGGCTTTCACGGTCCGCGTATGGGTAAGATCGGGCGAATTCAATTGTTCCTTCGCCTCCCGCAGCCAGTCGGGCTCACTCCTTCTAAAGGTCGCCTTAGCAACCGCTCTTTTGGGAATCCCCCCCGAGTCGAATAGTTTGTACTCTATATCCAGGTTGACCAGGACGCAGGGGAAGACCAGCGTCCCCCAGTTCAGCAGCAGGTTCCGGGGGCGATGGATGTCGCCGGCAAAATCGAGGGTCAGTAATTTAAAAAGTTGAACGTCGCCGACGACGCCGGCCTTGCGGCTCACCAATTGCATGCTGACGGCCGGTGGTTCCAGGACGCCCGTATTGTCGAAGAGGATCTGAAAGCCGATCTCCTCCGGTCTGGTCTTGTTGAAGTTTTGTTTTTCTCCACTGGAGCCCGACGGCTGACTGTCCGCTCCGTATTCTATTTTGTATCCAATAGAATAGCTTTCAGGGTTGACCTGAACGACGTAGGTGCCGACGGGGATCAGCATATCGGCATCCTTGAAGGCGATGATTTTCAGCCTGGTCAGCTTACCGTTCATTATGGTTCTCTTTTATCGCTCAGAATTTGCATCACCTGTTCTACGCACTCGGCGACAATAGCCTGCAGGTTGACGGAAGGGGCGTCGGAGGACAAGCCGTCCCGCCCGTCTTTTTTTTCGGGCTTTGACTCAATGGTCATTTTGACATTTAACTCGCGAATTTCTACGGGCATCGGTTTGACGTTTAAGATTGGAGAATAGTAAAATACTGGTACTTCAGCTCTATCGTTTCGATCACCAACGCACTTTGTTCGGCATTGAATTCAGAGACGGACCATTTTAACGGCCAGGCCTGGACGATATTCCAGGTGATAAGCGGTTCATGCTGCGCATTGAGCAAGGAAACCACCATATCGATGGGTTCGAACTGCAGGTTTTGGAATGAATCCAGGCACCAGTCAATCACCTTGGATCCCTTCAGCAGCCCTCGTTTCAGGATCAGATTGGAGTATTGCGTCCGGTTGGGTAGCGCCCGTTCGAACCGGTTTTCTCCCCCTTCGCGGATACTTTCCGTATTGACCTGTACGTCCAGGCCCGAGACGGTCTGAAAGTCAATATCCGCGACATCCTCGCCGTCTGGAAACAGGAAGCGCACGTTGAAGTGAAAGCCTACCGGAGGATAGTGTGCCTTCATTGCTTACTCGTTTTGGATGGTTAACCCCTCGTGCGAGAGTACCAGTGTTTCGATGGCGGTTTCGTTGCCGGTTGAGTTCAGGTCGGTGGCGGTCACCTTGGTCGGCCAGGCATTTTTGACCTTCCACACTACTACCGGCTCGTGGTCCTGGTTGAGCAGGCTGATAGTAATGTCGCGGCGTTCCACCTCATTGAGCGCCGTGGTATTCCACCAGTCGTAGAATTCGTTGTCGCCGGCGAAGGTACCCCGCTTGAGGGTCAGTTCGCCGAAGGTTTTCATACCGGGCATGGAGATCTTGTTGTACTCCTTGCTGGCGCCGCCGCGGTATTCGACTTTTTCGGTGGTTACTTCCAGTCCGGTCACTTCAGTGAAGTTGATATTCGTGCCGCCCCATTCTACCTGGAAGTGGAATTTTGTCAAGGGATATTTGGTGGTTGGCATGGTGGTTTTTGTTATTTTAGTTCTGCAATAATTTTTTCACTCAAACTTTAGCCCGAGCCATAGGCGCGGGTAAAACCCCGGCCTACGATTCCTGCATTTTGTGGGTGAACTTAAGTATGATAAACTCGGCCGGGCGCACGACGGCCATGCCGATCTCGACGATCATACGGCCCTCGAGGATGTCCAGCGCAGTCATTGTCTGACCCAGGCCCACTTGCACGTAGAAGGCGTCTTCGGTCTTGGCGCCGGCCAGGGCGCCCTGCCGCCAGAGAGTAGTCAGGTAGTTTTCGATCATGGCTCGCACCTTAACCCAGGTGTTGGCGTCATTTGGTTCAAAGACGAACTGTTCGGTTGCTTTTTTGATGGATTCTTCGGCCATGTTGAAGAAACGCCGGGTAGATACGTAGCGCCATTCGTTGTCGTTACCGGTCAGGGTGCGGGCACCCCAGACCATGATGCCTTTACCGGCAAAGGCCCGGATCGCGTTGATGGATTTACCGGTGGGGTCGATGTTCATCCAGTCCTGTTCCTCGTTGGAGATCTTGACCATGGGTTCAATGACCGCATTCAGGCTTACATTGGCGGGGGCCTTCCAGACGCCTCGAGCGCCATCTACCCGGGCGTAAACGCCGGCGACGGCGCTGCCCGGCGGCATGACGACCGTCGGTTCGCTGAGGATCTCCTTGAGCTTTTCCTCAAATTCATTGGTAAATACCTTTTGCACGTCGGTAACATCCGGGATAAAAGAAGCGGCGATCGCCGCTTCCACGGCACTGAAGGCCAGCTGCGCCTGGGCCTTTGCTTCGTCGATGGGGTTTTGGCCAGCCGGATCGATAATGTCTACCGCTGCCAAAACGCCCTGGGCGGCGGCCAGCGCATCCCCGGCGCCGGCGGCCTGGCTATTGGGCGCCTCCACGATGGCCTGGGCGCCGACTATGGCGGCCAGCGCCGCCTTTCTGGCCGCCGCGATCGCGGTCGCCGCATCGGTTGCGTTATCTGTAAGCTCTTGGGCTTTGAGGACCCGACTTCGTTGATCCTCCGCCGTGACCCGGGCTTTGACATCGGCCAGGTTGAGTCCATTCATGACCTGGTTAGAGCCCGGATCATCCGTGGTATCGAACGAAATGGTCTTTTCCTCATAGTCGTACCGAAAGGTGGTTCTCAACCACGGATGGTAAGCCGCTCCGTATTTTAGAAAATCGTTTCCGATCCCCGTCCGGAAACCATTTTTAACGGCATCATAACCAATGACATCGCCTTCAAACAGGTCGCAGATCAGAAAGCGGTCGCCAAGGGCATCACACTGTTCGAGGGCGGCCTGCAGTACTTCGTAGTAGTGGCCTTCCGCGTTGGCTCCGCCGTCTATGCCGACGGCGTCCGGAAAGAGGACCAGCGTGGGTTCGTCTTTTTTCTTCAGGGCGGCCAACCCGTCGTCAATAAGGGCGCCCTTATCGACCGTCTCCCCATCCGGAGCCGTGTAACGACCTACGCAAATGATGTAACACGGCCCGCCGCCATTGGCGTAGAACAATTGCAACGCGTAGTACATCCGGTATTTGGAAACGAGCGTTTCGTTATCGCCAATAACCGCCCCGGAGGGCAGGTCGTTCTGGATGGTCACCTTCATCCGTTGGGGTTGGGCTTTCCCAAAGTACCGTTCGTAATCGGCCAGGGAACCGATCCGCCGCACGTATGGCAGGTTCGTTACCGGTTTCCTGTACTCGTCCAGCGCTTTTTCGGTGTAGCCGATAAAGGCGGGAATGGCCGTCTCCACCTGCGCTACTGAAGGAGGTAAGAGGGCAATTTCTTCGACATAAACACCAGGAGTTTTATAAGCCATTGTTCCTTGTTTTTAGTGTTGATGGTGTTGAGCTATGACGTCTGCATCTTATGCGAGAACTTCAGTATGATAAACTCGGCCGGGCGCACGACGGCCATACCGATCTCGACATTCATTTTTCCTTCCAGTATATGCTGCGCCGTCATCGTCTGTCCCAGGCCGACCCTTACGTAGAAGGCATCTTCCGGTTTGGCGCCAGCCAGGGCGCCGGCTCGCCATTGCAGGAGCAGGAAGTTTTCGATCATGGCCCGGACCTTGGCCCATGTGTTGGCGTCGTTCGGTTCGAATACAAACTGCTCGGTGGCTTTTTTGACGGATTCCTCCACCATGTTGAAGAAGCGCCGCACGGAAATGTAGCGCCATTCGTTATCGTTGCCGGCCAGGGTGCGGGCGCCCCACACCAGCACGCCCTTACCGGTGAAGCTGCGGATGGCGTTGACGGATTTGCCGGTGGGGTCTACATTCATCCGGTCGTTCGTGTCCTTATCGATGAAAACAGCCGGTTCTTTTATTCCCCGTAAGCTTACATTAGCCGGGGCCTTCCAGACGCCGCGGTTGCGGTCTACCGTAGCATAAATACCAGCGATCAGGCTGCTGGCCGGCATAGTGATTAACTCCTTTGCAATAGCAGCTTTGATTTGGTGATAATATTCATTGAATGCGCCATTCTGAATGCCTTCCAGTTCTTTTAAATTTTGACTGGAATTATCCTTGAGGGTTACTGTAACTGCTGACTCTTCATAATGATAGTTCAACAGCGTTTGCAGATGCGGATAGTAGGCGGCGCCGTACTTGAGGTTTCCTTGCCCGATTTTTGTACGAAAACCATTTGCGCCATTGATCACATCATTATCGATGTCGGGGTCCGTACCATTTTTAATGTCGATAATTACAAAGCGATCTTTCAGGGTTCCACATTGGGTCAGGGCGTCTTCATAAATGCTGTGGAAATCCTCCGGCCCGAGTGCAACTGCATCGGGAAAAAGAATCAGGGTGGGTTCGTCTTCCTTTTCCAACATCTTGAGGCCGCCTTGTAGCCCGGTCTGGTCATCGCCAAGGAAAATACTGGTATTATAATCACCCACTGAGATGATATAGCAGGGGCCGCCGCCATTCGCAAAGAATAGCCGAAGGGCGTAGTACATATAGAAAGACGGTGAATCCGGAAAAGTGTCGAAAGACAGGCTGTCGTCCGGTTCAATGGTTGTTCCGATGGTTTCAGGAAATTCCCGGCCGAAATATTGTTCGTATTCAGATAATGACTTAATCCTTTTAGGTTTGAGGAGCAGATCACCGGCTGTATTTTGCATGGCAAATTGGGTATACCCGATAAAAGCGGGAATTGCCGTCTCCACCTGCGCTACCGAAGGCGGGAATTTGGATATCTCCTTGATGTATACGCCGGGAGTACTATAGTTGTCAGCCATGATTAATCGCTTTAGTTAAAAATATTTCCGTCCAGGTAAGTCCTGGAAACCGCCTGATTATTCCCTTCATCGTAATCGATCATTCTGGTATTGGGGTTGGGCAGGGGGATGTCGGGATGGTGTTCTTCGAACACCTCGACGTAACCTGAGTGCGTTAAGGGAATCACCGTATCGGCAACCTCAAACCAACCGGTGTCTTTGGTAAAGTATTTCCACCGGGTATTCCGGTTATTGATCCTGACCTCAAATCTGCGGGCATCGAGCAAGCCGCCGTTACTATCCAACAGAGCATAATCGTCACCTCCTTTTCTTCCGAAAATCTCTACAATGGCCAGCGTATGCCGGCGGATATGGCCTTTGTTCAGATAGAACGCTTCTTCCTCCGTGACATCGCTTATCACCGTCTTCCGGTAAGCTTTTGCAGGTAAATGCCTCCAGTCCATCTGGTGAACCAGGACATTGTTTTTACTATCGATCCGATCTCTGAACACCTCGTCGCCGGAATGAAGCGCTTCAATGATGATCTCGGCCTCTTTGTCCCGGTCATCGAACTGATAATTGTAAAGGTGGGGCAACAGCGGGAGTTTGTCGCGCTCTCCCATATAAGGATGGCCGACGCCGGGAACCGTATCATCATCAGGGGTGCGTTCCAGGCGAAAGTCGGTTTCTTCCGCTGAATGATTATGGAAGTAGTAAACCGATTGCCCGGTTTCCAGGCTATTCATGGGGAAGTCGGAGTAATTGAAAAATTCAGGGTCCCTGACGTTCAGCTGGAAAGTCAGTTTCATACCAGCATCAAAGGGGATAAAGGGTTCATCTCCGTCTTCATCTTCTTTTACGCCGACGATCAGGCCCGTATTGGTCTTTTTTAGCGTAAGCTGATGAGCTTTCAAAGCCTGCAGGCAGGAGGGGGTGGGCTGGATTTCCATGAACCGGTGTACATCGTAGCGGCTCAGCACCTTCAGTCGTTCAGCGGGATCGGTTATCGCTTCAAATCTAACTTCCCATTCCCCATCCTGTCGCTTTCCCTTGTTCAGAAAGAAATGATGCCAGACGTTGAGCTCAAAAAGGATTCTATGTGAGATGGTAAAGCCCATAGGTTTATTAATCTATCAGGGTTATTTCTTTGACTACGCCTCGTTCCTCCTGCTTCGTTTCTTTTTCCAGTTCTATCAGTCTCATTTTGTAGCATACATGCGGCAACTGCCTTCCGCCCAGAGTACTCCACATGTAGTTGGCTTCCTCAAAGGAAGGAGAGTACAAATCC
Source organism: uncultured Saprospiraceae bacterium (assembly GCA_964632995.1). Lineage (GTDB taxonomy): Bacteria > Bacteroidota > Bacteroidia > Chitinophagales > Saprospiraceae > CAZWDL01. The sequence goes on along the minus strand of CAZWDL010000055.1, from coordinate 22,631 downwards.
ATGATCAAATGAAACCGGTCCACCTCTCCATTTTCATCGCTTTCCTCCGGCGCCTGCCAGCTATCTTTTTCAGTGAATTCATGATTGGCCTGGAAATACTTGATGATTTGGGAGAGGTAGGAAAAAACCGTTTTGTAGTAATCTGAGGTATTGTTGGTCCCGACTGTAAAAAGGAGATACAGATTGAGAAATACGGGAGGATTTTTATAAATGGTTTTTTGATTGACGATTTCGTAGCCGGGTAAATTCTTTAGTGTTTTTTCTTCTTCTATTCTGAGCAGGGAAAGGACAATTTGTTTGCGATAATCGACCTGATCTGGATTAATTCCATTTGAATTGGCATCTAGCATAGAAATATTCCCCAGGAAAACCTTGTCGTTTGTATTCTGAAAATCCATACCATTCTGAAGCATGTTTTTTATTACCGATAGTGCTTTTTCAATCATCTTATCTGCATTATTAATTTTTACAACTTCCGGAACGCAGCGAAAAAATCTCCTCTCTCTACCAAATCCTCGACTACTTCTTCGATATTCTCTCTTATACACCGCTCAATCACCACCATCCGTTGCGACCAGAAGTATTTTCCGTTCAAACAATCGCCAGATAACTGGTTTTCAATTCTCGACTGATCGATATACTCGTAGCTAAAAAAAGTTGCTGTGTATGTATCGCCGTTTTCAAAATGCACAATGACATCGGTTCCGTCGTCTCCTCTATCGTCGTTATCGTTATCGCTGGTCTCAGCTGAGATGAAAATCTCGTCGATTTGTAGATCCATCGCTTTCGTCAAACTGTGAAGAGTTAGGTTTAAAAAGCTTACGATCTTTCCTTAGTTACGCCGATAGAATAGACGGGTCAATAACTATCACACGGAATGAACTTCTGATGTAAGTAATGGTCGGTTTGGAGAACGGATGGATATTTAAATGTGAATTATGACATCCATAAACTCCTGCTTCTTACGTCTGGCCACGGGAACGTTGGAGTCATCCGCCATCGTAATGGTGCCTTCCCGGTCGTACTGCTTGACGTGGTGGAGATTGATCAGGTGGGATCGATGGGGGGAGAAAAAAGCGTAGGGCTTGAGGAGTTTTCTGAATTCGCCGAGGTGATAGGAGCTGACAATATTGGATTGTGTCTGGGTAACGATACGCGTACACCGGTGTAATCCTTCGCAGCGGATGATCTCTTCAACGTGGAAAAAATCAAAGCCTTTCATAGTGGGGATGCCGATCAGCGGATCGCCGGATAGGCCCGCCAGGGTCTTTCGGATCAGTTGCTTATCCTTAAAACTTTCCTTCTTCAGGGTGATTCTTTTTTGGGCACTCCGGACGGCGAATAGGAGCTCGCCACTTTCTACCGGTATCCGGATACAACCGGAGATTCCGTATCGCAATAGCTCGACGGGCAAATTTTCTAAAGATGTAACGAGGATGGTTTCGAAATTGATGGGTGGACTATGGTTAAACAGATCAATGCTGTCATGCCAGATAACAGGAATACTGATGAAAGCTATGTCTGGTTTTTCTCTTGCAATAAGCTCCATGGCCTCCTCTCTCGAGGCAGCCAGTCCGCAAACAGTCAATTGAGGGCAATACTGCTGGATTTTGCCCTCTAACCCCGTCAGCGTTTCTCCCTTCTGTTCAACCAGGATTGCTTTGATCATCAGTTTAGTTTTGGGGGTCAATAACCGGTTGCAATTTAAAGCTGAGACGAAAAATGGAGAGGTTAGCTCGGTGGAAAAATGTAAGAGTCCTGGTTTTTTAATTATCAAGAATTTTTAACTGAATGGCAATGATTTTTATCAGTCAAGTGGAGGATTTGAGGGTATTATAGAAAAAGCACCTACAAATGCGAAAGGACATTCAAAATTTGTTTTCAACCTTTTTGCAACCTGTACTAGTGCACCGTCTCAACATTACAATCAAAAGCGTAAACAGAGACGGCGCCTGCTTTCAGAGCCACGATCAACAATATCCCGTTACCTGCGCTAGAGTTAAAGGGCTTTTGATTTAAATTATAAAGGTATTCCATGCTGTAACTTCCCCCAAAGGCAGATCGAGATTCCTCTTATCCCGACGTCATGATTTTAATTAAAGGAATCGATTTTTGAACTAGAACAAAATGAACCTGTTGAAACTTTTTTTGAAAGAAAAATCTGTAACCCCGCAGTAGCACTCCCAATTTCTAGGGCCAACCGGAGTGGCGAGGGCCAAAAAGTGTTGTTATAACTTATTGAATGAGAGCATGTTGAGAAGTGGTAAAATACTCCCGCCTTCGGCACCGCTTCCTAAGGGTCTTCGATTGAGTTCGGAGGCCCTTTTTTATCCCCAAAGGGATGCATTCGGCATATGATTTTTGTAATTTGCCAGACAAGAAAATACTAATCATGAAAATCATAATGAATCATAAAGGATCAGTGTACTATTATTCCAGGCCATCCTTTAATCCGGGCAATCCAGGTTCAGACAGCAATAGGAAAGATAACAAACAATCACGCTCGCCTATTTTTCTGAACCACGATTGCCGCGATGGAGGGATGGTAGGGTAATAATCTTTTCATCGCAACAAATCCATCCAGTTTTTGAAATAGCGAACCAGGCGGAGGAAGTAGTCGACCAGCTCTTTGTCTACCAGGTTATCCGCGGGCCGGTAATGGACTTTTAAGGAAGCTTTCCCCGACAGTTTCACCCACTACCGCCATTCCTCCTTAATATACTGTATGGGCTGCGCCTCCGCTCGCTGTCCTTCTCCCAATTCTTGAACCACCCTCACTTTCTCCACATGCCTGATCAGCCACTCCTCCCCCATCAGGTTGATAAGCGCCAGTTCCACGGCCTGTTTTTGGGTTGCCGCGTCGAAGGGATCGAGGTTTGGGGCTTCAAAGGCGATTTCCAGTTGTTGGCCGGGGCGCTCGGAGGCAACATACTTCCACTTAGAGGCATCCACCTCGTGCTCAATCAGCCAGTCATCGTGCAGTAGCAGTTTCCAATCCCAGGGGCGGGGCTGCTTGGCGGGGTAAAAGCTCCAGTTACTGAAATCCGGGGCTTCCGCCATGATGCGTTTGCTCAACTTCAGCAACTCCGGATCGCGATTTGGAGAAATCAGCAGGAAATAGGAAGTCTCCCCTTCCGGACCGATCCGCCAGGCGAAGCGCCCGAGATCGAGTATTAGGTTGTCCATCTCATCAACCAGCTGCTTCTGGTCTACTTCCTCTTCCTCGGTAAAAAAGGCCTTGATGGTGGACTCCTGATCTTCAAACCACGCCCAAAATGCTTCGATTTTCTTATTTATAGTTTCCTGACTCATTTTCTTTTCATTTCACCTTAAATAATTGCTTTTCCCAACGGTGAACAACACCGGGAAAGGTAGATAAAATTCCGTTTCTTTTAAAAAAGCAACGGGTCATGAAGTAGTTTCATGACCCGTTGTAAAACTGGGACGAGAAGATGAGTTTTGTTCACCCTGTCTCCCACTCTCCTAATCCGGCAGCTGCTCCGGGTTCAGCAGATCGTAGAACTGATTCAGCTTCGGCATGATGATAATCCGGGTGCGGCGGTTCATAGCGCGCCCTTCCACGGTATCGTTGCTGGCCAGGGTGTTGTATTCTCCGCGGCCGGCCGCGATGAGGCGGTTCGGATCGATATTGTGTACATCCTGCAGGGCCCGAACGACCGAAACGGAGCGGGCGACACTCAAGTCCCAGTTGTCATCGAAGCAGGGTTTATTGATCGGTACGTTATCGGTATAGCCTTCCACCATGACTTCCAGGTCCGGTTTGGATTCGATGATCCTGGCAATTTTCCCCAGCACCTCGTTGGCGCGGGAAGTAATCTTATCGCTTCCGCTCTGGTAAAGCATTTTATCGGAAAGGTTGATGAAGACCACAGTTTTGTCCACTTTCACTTCAACGTCTTCATCAGCGATCCCATCGCGCAGCACGCTTTTCAGGTTGACCGCCAGGGCCAGGTTAATGGAGTCGGCTCTGGACTTGGCGGCTTGCAAATAGGTGATGTACTTATCTTTATTTTGCAATTGGGAAAGCGTCTCCCTAATGTTCTCGCTGGCCGATTGCGACAAAACGGTCAGATCGCCAACTTGTTCGAGTTGTTTATCCCGTTGAGACTGCAGGTCGGTAATACGTCCGCGAAGATCCTCGATGAGTTCTTCCCGGCCGTTAAGCCGGCTTTGCAAAATGGCCTTTTCCTGGTCGCAGGCCGCCAGGCGATTGGTGTAATCATTCAGACTTTCCGAGTAACGGGCAATGTCTTTGTTACAGGCATCCAACTCCGTCTGCAGGCTCTGATAGGCTTTTTTACTTACACAGGAAGCCAGGGACAAACAGAGACAGGCGAAAAGAAGGTGTTTAAAGTTTAAAATCATGTTGAAAGTGCGTTTGTTAATTAATTGAATTTTCTCAATCTGATAACCCTAATTTTACTGAATTTTTAGCGATTTTATTGCTTTTTGAAGGTATTTTTGGTTCTTTTCACTATTTAGGAAAAGCAACAACCGGGGTTCGGAAAACCGGTCACTGGTGCCTCTGCCTCTTTTTCAATCTATGAATAACGGCGTTTTGAAAAACGGAATTACCATTAAGAACAAACTAGGCGACAAGCATCTTTTCAAGATTTCCCGTTTTAAGGAAAAAATCAAAAGAACAAAGCCTCATAAACACGACGGCTATTACGAAATCATCTACTTACAAGAAGGAGAAGGTTTTCATTGGATCGACACGGAGAAATATGCGGTCAACCCGCCCGAAATTTACTTTCTCAAACCAGGCTGCCTGCACTGCTGGCAATTTACAGCTATTCCCAAAGGCTTCGTCGTACTTTTCAAAGAGTCATATTTTGACCTGGTCAAAGAAGCCTATCTGTTGGAACTAATTAACCAATTGAACAGCAAAGAGCGCCTTCCCTTTTCCGAAGATTTCTCTCCCAATTTTCTGCTCGAGGAGATCCTCAAAGAATACCAGAATAATTCTACTTTTTCCCGCCATATCATCCACGGTTATCTCCGGGTCCTTTTCTCAAAATTACTTGAACAAACCCGGGCGCCCTATAAAGACATTAAAAATGCTCAGCTGCTTTACAATCAATTCCTGAGAATGCTCGAGGCCAATAACATTAAATTTAAAAGTGTAAAGGATGTTGCCGGAGCACTCCACGTTTCCCCTCAATATCTAAACGCCATCTGCAGGAAGTATTCTGAAAAAAGCGCCGGTCAGCATCTCAATGATCAACTCATTCTGGAAGCAAAACGCTACATTCTTCACACCGAGAAAACGATAAGCGAAATTGCCTACCTGCTCGATTTCAGTGATCCCTCCTATTTTGTAAAATTTTTCAAAAAACATACCAGGCTAACACCGGGACAATTCCGGAGACAATATTTTCAATAATACCATCATTGGATTCGAATTTCCCATCCCGCTCCATTTCCGGAAGGTAACTTTGTGGTTTGATCACCTGTGATCTTCAACATTTTCGTTCCCTCAGCCAAATAGTCAGTTTTTTTTAATCCTATTAAAAGCACCGGAACCTTGAAGCGATTTCATCTCCTGATTCCCCTGTCATTAATTTTTTCAACAATAAATTTACAAGCCCAGCCTAATACCGGAATCTTTGGCCGCGTGATCGACCAGGAATCCGGGGAGCCGATCGAATACGCCAGCATCGCGCTCTACAGGTCTCAGGATTCCACTTTACTCACCGGAACAGTGACCGGCGAAAACGGTCGTTTCACCTTGGATAACGACGTTGTTTTGGAGGTCTACCTTACGGTACAATTTATGGGATATGACACTTATTACTCGCCGGTTTTCAGCAATGAAAAAAATACCGACCTGGGGGTCATTAGCCTGGGATTGAACACAGCCATCCTCAGCGAAGTGGAGGTCGTCGGCCGGGAAAGAAGGACGCTGCATAAGCTGGATAAGCAAGTATATAAGGCAGAGCAATTCGAAGCTGCCCGCGGTGGTACCGGAACCGACGTCTTTCGCAACCTCCCGGTAGTTTCTGTCAATGCCCTAGGTGAAATCACGGTTCGTGGAGCCGGCGGATTCATCCTTATGATCAATGGCAACCCGGTGCAGACCGATCCGGCAGTCATCCTCAGTCAGATCCCCGCCAACGCCATCGAGGATATTGAAATCATCACGGCGCCCTCGGCGAAATACGATCCGGACGGCAAAGCGGGAATTATCAACATCAAAACCAAAAAAAGCGCGCTGGATGGCTTTTTTCTCAACACCAATGTCAGGGCCGGCCTGCCAAGTATAGAATCCTATGACAACACAGAACCGGCCCGCCGCTACGGAGCCGACCTGACCCTGAATTACAAAAAAGGAAGCTGGGACCTTTCCCTGGGCGCCGATTACCGCCGCGATGATATTTCGGGCCGTCGGGTAGGGTATGTCAACACCTATATTGACGGGGTGCTCACCGAATTCCCCTCGGATGGCGAACGCAGCTTTGACCGGGAGAACTACTCGGGACGCTTTTCCGCCGTTTTTACACCCAGTTCGCAGCACAGCCTGGGGGCCAGCTTTTACGCCGGCAAGCGTACGCAATACCGGACCGCCGACATCCTCTACGATTACCAGCAGCGCAGCCGGGTTGATGAATCTCTTTTTCAGGGTCCGGAAGCGTACTGGGATCTTTTTCAGCAAACTGGTCAGGTTTTTACCGGAGGACAGCGCGTAGACTCCCTCACCTATTTCAACGAAAATCTGCGGGTTCGCCGGGGTGATTTTCTAATCGGAGCGTTGGACTACAGCTTAACTTTCAAGGATCAGTCAACGCTCAAAGTCTCCGGCCTCTATGAGCATACTATTCTCGGAGGCCCTACCGACAACATCAACCTGGCCTGGCCCAGTATTACCGACACCCTGCAATTGCAGTTCAACGACAATGATAATCCGCTCGACGGCTTCCGGATTCAGGCCGACTATGCCCGCTCCCTGGGCGAGGTAACCTGGGAAAGCGGCTACCTGTTTCGCTCCCTGTCTCACCCCGGTGATTTCATCTACCTGGATCGGAACTTTGACTCCAATAAATGGGAGGTCAACCCCGAATTTACTAATGGTATACAGCTCGACCGGCGTATCCACTCGGTCTATACCCAGATGTCGGGAGAAAAGAAAAAATTGCAGTACACGGCCGGCCTGCGCCTGGAATACTTCGACCGGCAGGTCGCTATCGAACGCCCTGACACCAATTACCTGCTAAATCAATTCAACCTGTTTCCCACGGTCAATATCCAATATACCCTGAATGAGGGATTATTCCTGAAAGCCGGCTACAGCCGGCGCATCGAACGCACCACCACCTTCAAAATGACCCCTTTCCCGGAGCGGGAACACTCGGAAACACTCGAACAGGGCGATGCGGAGCTGCTTCCCGAATACGTTGATGTGTGGGAAATCGGCACGGTGAAAAACTGGAACGACAATACCTTTTTCGCCACCGGGTATTACCGGCGGGTCGACAATGTCATCAACCGCGTCAATACCATTTACAACGATACCATCCTCAACCGCATTTACACCAACGCCGGCGTCGCTCATGCCATCGGCATGGAACTGGGTGCAACGCTTTATCCTGCCAGGTGGTGGCGCTTGTATCTCGGCGGCAATGTGTACAACTACCGGATTAAGGGAACCTTATTTGAAGATGCGATCAATGCCTCCAACTGGATCTATTCCATCAACGCCAACGCCAATTTCTCTATCCTTCCCACGCTCGACCTGCAGGCCGCCTTCAATTACTTATCCGAACGGGTGACCGCCCAGGGCGTGGATTCGCGCTTTTACAACCCCAGCCTGACCCTGCGCAAAACATTCCTCAGCGATCGCCTGGCCCTGAACCTGCAATGGCTGAATATCGATATGGGTTTGCTGGAATCCAACGAGCAGCGCATCACCACAAATCGAGATAATTTTTATACCACGACCAACTACATTTACGAAGTCGACATCGTCATGCTGGGGCTCAGTTATCAACTCAACCAACCCTCAAAAAAGATGAACCTCATTAAAAGTGAGTTTGGGGATAAGGAGTTTTAATCCGGATTACTTCTATACCAACCCACCCGGTTTTCTATTTCCGTGACGCCCTTCCAGCCCCTCCACTGAAAGCGCCGACACCGATCAGAAAACCGAGGTCATACCACCCGCCGGTATTGTTTTTGGCATAGACCTCAATGCTTTCAAAGAAAATGGAAAGGATGAAGGTGATTGGCGCAATAACGCCGTGCCATATACCCATGAAAAAACCGGCCGGCTCTCCCTGAACGCAGGATTCCACCTGTTGCGGTTCGGCGGTGCAGGCGCTGAGGAAGAAGAAGAGTAAAACCAGGAGTAAAAAATCCTTCGTTTTCATTTTCAGAAAATTTATTCCGGACGGAAAATTTAACAAGGTAGCTCCTACCCTACGCTCAATTTCTATTATCTTCATCGCAAAATCAATTTCTGGATAAAAAATTTAAGACGGATGCTAAAACGACTATTGATCCTTCTATTCACCGTTGTCTTCCATAGCGCTTTGCTGGCCACCGAAGGGATGTGGCTACCACTGCTCCTGGCCCAGCTCAACGAGACGGAGATGCAGGAGATGGGCATGAAAATGACCGCTGAGGACATCTACTCCGTCAATCAGGGCAGTCTGAAAGACGCCATCGTCCACTTCGGCGGCTTTTGCACCGGCGAGGTCATTTCCGATCAGGGACTGGTGCTTACCAACCACCACTGCGGTATGGGATCTATACGCTCCCACTCTACGCTGGAAAACAATTACCTGGAAAACGGTTTTTGGGCCGCCGAGAAAAGCGCTGAATTCCCCAACCCCGGCTTGTTCGTCACCTTCATCGTACGTATAGAAGATGTCACGGAAGCGGCGCTGGAAGACATCACCGCCGATTTACCGGAAAAACTGCGGCAGTCCCGAATTGATCAGAATATCAATAAGATCAAGGAAGCCGCCGAACGGGAATCCTACCAGGAAGTCATGGTGCGCGCTTTCTACCACGGCAACCAGTACTTCATGTTCGTCACCGAGACTTATCGCGACGTGCGGCTCGTCGGCGCCCCCCCCAACGCCATCGGCAAGTTCGGCGCCGATACCGACAACTGGGTCTGGCCCCGCCATACCGGCGACTTCTCCCTGTTCCGGATTTATGCAGATAAGGATAACAAGCCGGCCGAATATTCGCCCGACAACGTGCCCTATCAGCCTCGTCACTCGCTTCCCATTTCGCTCGACGGTGTGGAAGAGGACGACTTCACCCTGGTCTTTGGCTTCCCCGGGCGCACCAGTCAATACCTGCCCGCCGCAGCCGTGGAAATGACGGTGGATGTGCTCAATCCCGCCCGCATCGGCGTACGCGACCGCACCCTCGCTATCATGGACGCCGCCATGAAAGCCGATCCTAAAGTGCGCCTGCAATACGCCTCCAAACAGTCGAGCCTGGCCAACTCCTGGAAGCGCTGGATCGGAGAAATCCAGGGAATCGAACGAACGGACGCCTTGAACAAAAAGCGGATCATGGAAGCCGAATTCCAGCAGCGGGTCAATGAAAAAGCAGAATGGAAAGAACAGTACGGACAGTTGCTGCCGAGGCTCGAACAACTCTACCGCGAACTGCAGCCCTACGCGCTCAACCGGGAATATGTCAACGAGATCGCCGGTCGCAACGTAGAACTGTTCCGCCTGGCCAACACCTTGCACCGCTTTGTACGCATGTACGAAAGCAGCGGCATCGGTATGCTCGCCGACCGGAAGGATCAACTCGTACAGTACTTTAAAGAATACTACGCAGATTACCGTGCGGAAATCGATCAACAAGTGCTGGCGGAACAGATGGAACTGTATTTCCAAAAGCTGGATCCCGATTTTATTTCTCCCTACGCCGTAGAGCAGATCAACCTGGCCGGCAAAGACTATAACAAACTGGCCAAAGACCTCTTCATCAAGTCCATGCTCGCCCATCCGGATCAGTTGATCGGGGCTATGGAAGAAGACCTCGCCGGGGCGCTTGAAAAGGTCAGGGAAGATGTGGCCTATGATCTAGCCCGGCATATGGTGGAGCAAAATGAAGGGCTGGTCGTTCCGAAATACAATGCCCTCGAAGAGGAAATTCAGCTGTTGCAACGCACCTATATGAAAGCCCTGATGGAGGTATTCCCTGAACAACGCTTTTATCCCGACGCCAACAGTACCCTGCGGATTACCTACGGCAAAGTCAAAGGCTATCAAGCGCGCGATGCCGTGCGCTACGAGACGCAAACCTACCTGGATGGCGTAATGGAAAAATACGTACCCGGCGACTACGAGTTTGACGTGCCGGTTAAATTACAGGAACTGTATGATAAGAAGGACTACGGCCCCTATGGCGAAGCCGGCAAGATGCCGGTCTGCTTCATCGGCACTAATCACACCACCGGCGGTAATTCTGGCAGTCCCGCCATCGACGCCTACGGCAATCTGGTCGGCCTCAACTTCGACCGCGCCTGGGAAGGCGTCATGAGCGACCTGCACTACGATGCCTCTATCTGCCGCAATATCATGGTGGACATCCGCTACGTGCTCTTCATCGTCGATAAGCTGGGCGGCGCCAAACACCTGATCGAAGAAATGGAACTCGTTCATCCGAAGGGATAGTTCTTGAGTGTTTGCCCGTCCCTCCTTCGCCGAGAGTATTGATTACCCATATCTTTGGTCGGGTCCGAACTTCTGCGGTTTTGCGGTTCTTCTGTTTCCCGCTTTTTTTCGTAAAAAAGCGGGATTCTGCGGTTCCGGCCTGTTTTTAAAAGTTTTCACCTTTTTATAGACATTCAGAACCGAAAAACAGAAGAGCAGATGAATAATGAACAGAAGAAGTAGCCAAACCGAACTTATGGGTAATCAACACTCCTTCGTCGGGACGGGTAAACTCCATGGAATTCGTAAAACGACTATTCCACGGGATAAAGGTTCTTGGAAAATCCGAAAGTTCAGGGTGACTCCCCATGACCTCCATGACCAAAAAAAAACCCTCCGGGATATTCCCAGAGGGGCTTTTATTTATTCTCTTAAAGTAATTTCAATGTGTTATCATCGCAGGTGAGCGTCTTTTCCGACTTCCCACTTCCGACTTCCCACTTCGAATTACTTCTTGTCCTCGTCGACTTCTTCGAATTCGACATCGGTGACGTCCTCGCCTTCACCGGCTCCGCCTTCTTCGGCGGCGCCTTCGGCGCCGGCGGTTTCACCACCGGCTTGCTGAGCAGCCTGGTACATTTCCTGACTGGCAGCCTGCCAGGCGTCGTTGAGCGTTTGCGTAGCCGAGTCGATTTTATCAAAGTCCTCAGACTTGTGCGCCTCTTTCAGCTCGTTGAGGGCCGTTTCGATGGCGCCTTTCTTATCGGCGGGCAGTTTATCACCATACTCTTTGAGTTGCTTCTCGGTCTGGAAGATCAGAGAATCAGCTGTGTTGAGTTTTTCGACGCGTTCGCGCTGCTCGCGGTCCTGCTCGGCATTGGCTTCCGCTTCTGCTTTCATGCGCTTGATCTCTTCATCGGACAGGCCGGTGGAAGCTTCGATACGAATCGATTGCTCTTTACCCGTGCCTTTGTCTTTGGCCGATACATTGAGCATGCCGTTGGCGTCGATATCGAAGGTTACTTCGACCTGCGGTACGCCGCGGGGCGCCGGCGGGATATCATCGAGGATGAATTTACCGACTGTGCGGTTATCCTTAGCCATGGGGCGTTCGCCCTGCAGCACATGAATCTCCACGGAAGGCTGGTTGTCGGCAGCCGTCGAGTAAATTTTCGACTTTTTGGTCGGAATCGTCGAGTTAGCCTCGATGATGACATCGTAGACACCGCCCATAGTTTCGATACCCAGTGACAGCGGCGTCACGTCGAGCAGCAGTACGTCCTTGACATCTCCGCTGAGTACGCCACCCTGAATAGCAGCACCGATGGCCACTACCTCATCCGGGTTAACGCTTTTGTTCGGCTTCTTGTCAAAGAACTTCTCTACCGCTTCCTGAATGCGCGGAATACGCGTAGAACCACCGACGAGAATAACTTCGTCGATATCTTCCTTGCTTAGTCCGGCATCTTTCAGGGCGAGGCGGCAAGGCTCCAGCGTGCGCTCTACCAGTTTGTCGGCCAGCTGTTCGAACTTCGAACGGCTCAGTTTGACAACCAGGTGTTTCGGCACGCCGTCAACGGCCGTAATGTACGGCAGGTTGACTTCCGTTTCTGTCGAGGACGACAGCTCCACTTTCGCTTTTTCAGCGGCGTCCTTCAGACGCTGCAGGGCCATCGGGTCCTTGCGCAGGTCGATGCCTTCCTGATCCTTAAACGTTTCTGCCAGGAAGTCGATGATTACGCGGTCAAAGTCGTCACCACCGAGGTGGGTATCCCCATTGGTGGATTTTACTTCAAAGACACCTTCGCCCAGTTCCAGAATGGAGATATCGAAGGTACCACCGCCAAGGTCATATACGGCGATGGTCTGATCCTCGGTGCGCTTATCGAGACCGTAAGCCAGTGCGGCGGCTGTCGGCTCATTGATAATACGACGCACCTTAAGACCGGCGACTTCCCCTGCCTCTTTAGTGGCCTGACGCTGGGAGTCATTGAAGTAAGCCGGAACCGTTACCACGGCTTCCGTCACTTCCTGGCCCAGAAAATCTTCCGCCACTTTTTTCATCTTTTGCAGAATCATAGCCGAAATCTCCTGGGGCGTATATTTGCGTCCGTCGATGTCGACGCGAATCGTATCATTTTCTCCTTTTACCAATTTATACGAAGTCATGTCAACTTCGTCTTTGACTTCCTGGTAACGATGTCCCATGAAACGCTTGATGGACGAAATGGTGCGCTTCGGATTGGTGATCGCCTGCCGTTTGGCCGGGTCACCGATCTTGCGCTCTCCGTTGTCCATGAATGCAACGACCGAGGGCGTTGTTCTTCTACCTTCGTCGTTGGGAATGACAACGGGCTCGTTGCCCTCCATCACGGCTACGCAAGAGTTCGTAGTACCTAAGTCAATCCCTATAATTTTACCCATATGTTATTTTCATTTTTAGATGATCAATCAATGTTGTGTGCTTTCTTAGCTGCAAGGGTCATGCCAACCGGAAACGACCCGCATATGTGTGTCAATTCTTCCGTTTTGGTGACAAAAATCCGGGTGGCGCCTGACAAGTATTTGACACCGGCCCCACAGACCTGACAAAACGGCAGCTTTGCCGGATTTTCTATTCTTTTAAGTAGAACAATCAACGAAAGTTCAACGCAGCGGTATGAATTCCGTCACGCAAAGAATCGAGCGATTCGTTGCGCAAGGTCATCCCCGGACGAACGGCGAAGGCACGGGAAGAAAAAATGCCGCGACCTTCTGACAGATTGCTGTATTCCGGTACCGATTGAAAACTGCTCAGCCCCAAATTGGCGCTGTTCACCCGGAGCAGTTCCACTAATTCTTCGCCGGCGCCGGCAATAACCAGGTCGATGCGATCAAATACCCGGATGACGCCGGAGCGCAGAGGAATATTTTCGGACAGGAAGATGTAGAAATCTTCTCCCGGTATGGAAATGGAAACGCGCTCCGCATCATCCGAGCGGCGAAGCTGCTCATCCAGCACCCACTCTACTACCTGCGGCTCCAGCTCGGCGGGCGCCCCTGGTTTGGATTCCAGGTAGTGGATCTGTAAGCGAACGTCAAATATTTCAGCTTCCGGACCGGCCGACCAGGCAAAATTTATCTGGCGGTCGTAAGCCATATTAATTGGACTGCCCGGACTGGTAGAGCGGGGAATTAGCTCAGACAACACCCTGGTTTCCGCCGTGACCAGCGGCAGGGATTCGCCGCGGTTGATCCGCAGGCGGACCGGTTCTCCGCCTTCCAGCTGAATCGCCGCTGCCCTGATTTTATACAAATAATTAGGCGACCGGGCGAAAAGCCCTTCGTCTCTGGGGTACCCTTCGCGGTTGCCGTCTACTCGCCGCAGGTCGAACAGCTCACCGGTTTCAATTTTTTCCAGCTGCACCGAAGCCTTATCGTAATACAGGGAGTCCGGCAGCTGCGCCACCTCACGCGCATCGCCGTCTGCCGGCAAAAAAGCCTTTTCTACGCGAATATAATGGGCCGTATCCTGAAGGGCCAAAAACCCGTAAACAACGGGAATATCTTTCCAGGGACCTTCGAGTTCCACTTCGGTAGAACAGGAGGTAGCCAGGCTCCCGGTCAAAAGGATCAGAAAGCAGAAAGGCAGTCCCCCGGAACCGAGGGTAAGAGTCGGGTTATGTTTCATAGGGTAAAAGTAAAAACTTTATCACTGGAGCACCAATGGGGACTCTCGGCAAATTTTATAGCTTTGTATTTCAATTTACATAAAACACCATTTTTTATGTCTGTATCGGAAGATGTAAAGAGAGTCACCACCCATGTGCTTCAGGCCATGAAGGCGCAGGGAGAGAAAATATCCATGCTTACGGCTTATGATTTTTCTATGGCCCGCATCCTGGACGAGGCCGGGGCCGACGTCCTGCTCGTCGGCGATTCTGCTTCCAACGTCATGGCAGGCCATGAAACTACGCTGCCTATAACGCTGGACCAGATGATCTATCATGCCAGCTCGGTGATCCGGGCAGTCAGACGGGCGCTCGTTGTCGTCGACCTGCCCTTTGGCTCCTACCAGGGCAATTCCCGGCAGGCGCTGGATTCTGCTATACGGATCATGAAAGAATCGGGCGCCCACGCAGTAAAACTGGAAGGCGGCGAAGAAATTGCCGAATCGGTCAAGCGTATTCTTTCTGCCGGTGTACCGGTAATGGGGCACCTCGGGCTCACCCCACAGTCGATTTACAAATTTGGAACCTACACCGTTCGCGCTAAGGAAAAGGAGGAGGCCGAAAAACTTAAACACGACGCCAAACTATTAGAAGAACTGGGCTGTTTTAGCGTTGTGTTGGAAAAAATACCGGCAAAACTGGGTAAGGAAGTATCGGAAAACCTCATCATTCCCACCATCGGCATTGGTGGCGGGCCGGACACAGACGGGCAGGTGTTGGTGACCCACGACATGCTCGGCATTACCAAGGATTTCCAGCCCCGCTTCCTGCGCCGCTATCTGGATCTGTTCGAGACAATAAAAGGCGCTACTGAACAGTATATTACTGATGTAAGAACCGGGGACTTCCCAAATGACAAGGAACAGTATTAGGGCGTTTTATATGAAAACATTGATTAAATACAGCATCATCGCGCTGGCGATCCTCGCCTTGGTTGCAGGCTACCTCCTCTATCGTTTCCAAACGCGGACCATGGTACCTGAAGACCTGAAAGACACCATCATATACATCCCGACCAATGCTTCTTTTGAGCAAGTACTTGACACGCTGACCCGGAAGGGCATCGTTCGGGACGAACTGGCCTTCACGCAGTTGGCCGAATATATGAATTACCGGCGCAATCCCATGCGCCCGGGCCGCTACGAGGTGCAACCCGGCTGGAACATCATTCAGCTCATCCGCCATCTTCGCGGGGGCGGACAGGCGCCGGTAGACGTGGTGCTGACCAACGAGCGGCTTCCTGAAAACGTCGCTGCCAAAGCTGCCCTGTTTCTAGAACAGGACTCCTCCGATTTCATGGCCGTTTTCCAAAACCAGGAATTCATCCGCGAACTGGGCTATACCCAGCAAACATTGATAAGCATCTTTATCCCCAACACCTACGAGATGTACTGGGATAGCACTCCCCGGAGTTTCCTCAAACGCATGAAACGCGAGCACGACGCCTTCTGGGACCGTGACAATCGTCGGGAAAAAGCCCGGCAGCTGGGATTGAGCCCGGCCGAAGTATATACCCTGGCTTCCATTGTGGAAAAAGAAACCCTTCGCGATGCGGAAAAAACCCGGATGGCGGGGGTCTATCTCAACCGCCTGCAACGCGGCATGCTGCTTCAGGCCGACCCCACCAGCGTATTTGCTACCCGCGACTTCGATACGCCGCGGGTAACTCATTACCATACCAAGTTTGATTCACCGTACAATACTTATCTCTACCCCGGACTCCCACCCGGGCCCATCGCCATGTCCTCCATCTCAAGCATCGACGGTGTTCTCAACGCCGAAAATCACGACTACCTCTATTTCTGCGCCGTCGGCGACGGTTCGGGCCGTCACGCCTTCGCGGAAACACTGGCCGGACACAACCAGAATGCCCGCCGCTATCGCGAAAACCTGCGGCAGCGGGGCCTGCGGTAGCCCCTCCGGCCTGCGGCCACCTCTCCGCCCCTCCGCTCTTCGAGCACCTCCCCGGGGGGAGGCAGGGCTAACGCATCATATAAAAAGTTAATCCGTTTTTTTCCGACAACAACTCGGATTGACGGTTTTAGGGTACTTCTACGGTTCAATATTCGTCGGTTCCTCTGTTCTACGGTTCTGTGAGTCTCGGGAACGATTGAAAAATAGAGTTAACAGTTTGAAACCGCAGAACATTTACCCGACCAAACCTGGGCGGGGAACAACATTTACTCGACCAGTCAAAGGATGGGCGGGGAAAAACAGAAGAACCGTAGAAGTAACCGAACATCGCTGGTCCCGTCGACCATATATGGCATGTTTTCAGCTTATGTGGCACATGGTAGATTGTCATGATGCGTTAGCCCTGCCGGGGGGGAGGAAAATGTAGTGTGTCTCCTCCCCGGCGGGGAGGTGGCCGCAGGCCGGAGAGGTCACTGAAACGCCTCCGGATGTCGCTCATTCCACTCCGTCGCTTCCTGATAAGCGCGCGCTACGCTCATCACCTCTCCTTCCCGGAACAGATCACCGGTGAAGGTAATACTCGTCGGACGGCCGTTTTCCTGGAAGCCGTTCGGGAGTACGACGCAGGGATGACCGGTGTAGTTGGTGATGCCCAGGCTGGAGCTCGCCCAGGAAGGATGCACATATACATCCACTTGCTCAAAAACCTTTCCCATTTCATTCATCAGTTCATTGCGCAGGCGGTTGGCCTGAAGGTATTCCACCGCCGGAACGAAACGGGCTTCGCGAAAAACGTTCGGCCAGGCATTGCGAATCTGGCGCACCATCAGATCATCTTTCCCGCTGAGGGTCAGCTCGTCAAAAGCAGCCGCGGCCTCTACGCTGAGGATCATACCCAGGTTGGGCATTTCCGGCAATTCGATGGGAATCAACTCAAAGCCGAGGGAGCGCAGCGTTTCCAATGCCAGGCTGTCTTGTTGCTTGAAAGGATAATTGCCTTCAAAGGCGCCTTTGAGATAGCCGACGCGCAGCCCGGTAGGATCGGTACCGGTATCATAATTGAAAGGCACATCGCGTACGGAAGGATCTTTATCATCTGAGCCCTGGATAGCCGCCAGCACCATGCCGCAATCCTCCACGGTCCGGCAGATCGGACCGATTTTATCCATGGACCAGACCAGCGCCATGGCGCCGTGCCGGCTGACGCGGCCGAAGGTAGGCCGCAGACCGGTGGTTCCGCAAACGGTTGAAGGAGACACAATAGATCCCAGCGTCTCGGTGCCGATAGCGAAGGGGACCAGCCCGGCCGCTACTGCCGAAGCCGAGCCCGCCGAAGAGCCGCTCGATCCCGTTTCCGTATCCCAGGGATTGCGGGTTTTGCCGCCGTACCACACATCGCCCCATGCCAGGGCGCCCAGTGTCAGCTTGGCGACCAGCACTGCGCCTGCCTCCTCCAGTTTTTGAATAACGGTGGCGTCGTAATCCAGCACCTGGTCCTTGTAGGGCATAGCGCCCCAGGTAGTCTTGTAGGTTTTCGTCGCCAGCAAATCCTTAGCGCCGTAAGGAATGCCGTGCAACAGGCCGCGGTATTTTCCCTCTTCCAGTTCGCGGTCGGCCCGGCGAGCCTGCTCCATCGCCAGCTCTTCGGTGTAACTGATTACACACTGCAGCGTAGGATCGTGCTTCTTCAGGCGTTCGATAAAGAACCTGGTTAGTTCGACCGAAGTGACCTGCCGCGTGCGAATCAGCTCGGCCAGTTCGCGAACAGAAAAGAAAGCCAGCTCGTTTTTATTTTCCGGTATTACAACGCCCTCCGGTTTGGCGAAAACGAGCGGCTCTTGCTCGGCAGGTAAGTCGTAACCGGGGATAACCGGATTAAAAATCAGGGCCGGCGCCACCGCGTTGTCCGGCAAATCCTCGCGGTTTTCCTCGTAATCACTGCGGAGTTCTGTTACCCCGGGTAAGAGGGAGTCAATCTCCGCCTGGCTCATCTCCAGCCCGATGACTTTTGCGACCGCCCGTATGTCCTCGGCTGTTATTTCCCCGGCTACGTAAGTGACAAAGGAGCCGAGGCCAAAGCTAAATAGTATTAAAGCCAGAATGGCATATTGCTTCTTCATAATGTAATGATGGCGTATTTGATAAAAGCCTAAATATAAAAAATGTCTTCTTTGTAAAATGCAAAAGGCATTTTCAACAGGTTCCTAAGGAGCCTGCTGATGATAAGTTCCCGTTTTTGGAGAGGGTGTTTTTTTCGCTGCCAAGGCGCGGCAAAGGAGCATAGCCGGGGCTCTGTGACTGAGCCGCAACGCCGGCAGCGGGAAAAAGACGCCGACAAAATAGGGAACTTATTTTCAACAGGTTCCTTACCTTTGCTTCCGAAGGAACGAAAAATAGAATATGACCCAACCACCCGTAAAAGTATTCAAATTCGGCGGCGCTGCCTTGCGGGATGCCGATGCGATCCGACACATTGCAAATATCCTGAAAAATTATGCCGGACAGAGACTGCTCATCGTCGTTTCTGCCAGCGGAAAGACAACGGATGCGCTGGAGCAGGTCGTCGAAGCCCACGCAGAGCAGAGCGGCCGGGCTTCCGAATTACTGCAGACCATCAAACAACAGCACTACCGGCTGATCCAGGATCTATTCGGCGAGAAACACGAAATCTATGCCCTGGTGAACGATATCTTCGTGGAAATAGAATGGGCGCTGGAGGATCCGCCGGAAGAGCATTACGACTATATGTACGATCAGATCGTATCCGTCGGAGAGCTCGTTTCTTCCCGCATTGTGGGCGCTTTCCTTTCGGAAAAAGGGCTGCCTACCGGCTGGCTCGACGCCCGCGATGTGGTGCGCACCGATGACCTCTTTCGCGAGGGCTGGGTACAATGGCAGGAAACCAGGGGATTTATCCAGGATATTGCCGCGCCTATGTTGGAGGAAAGCCCGTTCGTTATCACCCAGGGCTTCATCGGCAGCACCAAAGACAACCAGACCACTACCCTCGGCAGAGCCGGTTCAGACTACTCAGCCGCCATTTTCTCCTACTGCCTCGACGCCGGTAGCATGACCATTTGGAAGGACGTTCCCGGCATGCTAACCGCTGACCCCCGCTTTTTCAAAGACGCCGTTTTGTTGAAAGACCTATCCTACCGCGAAGCGATCGAAATGACTTACTACGGCGCTTCTGTCATCCACCTCAAAACGATAAAGCCCTTGCAGAGCAAAGGTATCCCACTATATGTAAAATCCTTTATCGACCCCGCCGAGCCCGGCACCCTCATCCACTCCGAAGCACGGGAAGCCTACCCACCTATGGTAGCCGTAGAACGCAGGCAGACTTTACTGGAAATCGCCACCCGCGATTACGCCTTCGTCGCGGAGCAACACCTCCGCGAATTGTTTCAATACATCTACGAGCTTCGCCTGCAGGTCAACCTCATGCAGAATTCAGGGATTAGCTTTAAGCTCTGTGTCAATGATACCGATAAAAAGGTAGATCGTTTCGCAGAAAAAATTCAGGGTAGCTACGATGTACAGGTCACCCGCCAACTGGAACTGATCACCGTACGTCACGATACACCGGAAACCCTCGAAAAACTGAAACGGAATAAAAAAGTGCTGTTCGAAAAAAGGATACCGGAAACGGTGCAAATAGTTGTTAAAACAAATAGTTGAACCTGACTCCTCACCGCCTATAAAATACGGTGCTCATACAATTGGGAAACCACGTAATTTCGTATCTTCATCGGATAATGAACCCTTGTCCATGCCTTTACTAGAACGTTTCCGGCAATTTGTCGAGGATCAGAACCTCTACCATCCCGGTGAGCGCGTACTGCTGGCCGTCAGCGGGGGGATCGATTCGGTGACGCTCAGCGATCTGGCACAGCAGGCCGGCTGGGAAGTGGCGATCGCGCATTGTAATTTTCAGTTGCGGGGGCCGGCCTCGGATGGCGATGAGGACTTTGTGCGCGACCTGGCCGAAGAATGGGACCTGCCCCTTTTTGTTGAGTTTTTTGACACCCGTCTGGTCGCCGAATCGCGAGGCATTTCCATCCAAATGGCGGCGCGCGAGTTGCGCTACGAGTGGCTGGAACAACTCAGACGCCGCGAAGGCTTCGATCGCATTGCTACGGCCCACCACCTGGACGACAGCATTGAAACCATATTGCTAAATTTTGCCAAAGGAACGGGACTACGGGGCCTGCACGGCATCCCCGAACAACGCGGCGCCATCATTCGCCCGCTACTCTTCGCAACAAAACACGACATCCTTCGCTATGTGGTAGAACGCGGACTCTCCTACCGCGAGGACGCCAGCAATAAATCCGAAAACTACGAACGCAATAAAATCCGCCACCGCATTGTTCCGGTATTGCATGAGCTCAATCCGGCTTTTGAGCAAACCGCCGCCGCCAACCTCGATCGCTTCCGGCAAAGCGAATACCTTTTTGATTACGCACTGGATCACATCAAACAAGAGGTCTGGACCGAAGAGGAAGGACGTATCACTATAGATCTGGAGGGACTCCTTCATCACTACCGGGCCGCGCCTACCCTGTTGTACGAATGGCTGCGCCCTTATCACTTTCACCCCGCTCAGGTTGATCAGATTCTCCAAAGCACCACCCGGCAACCCGGCGCCCTTTTCTTTTCTTCCACCCATCAATTATTGGTCGACCGGGAAACTTTAATGATCGAAGCCCGTATATTGGATACAGAGGAAAAACAGTATCATATTGCAGAGGGCATAGAGACGGTCTATCTCCCCGACGGGAAATTGACTTTGCAATTCGAAGAAGGCCAACCGGTCGCATTCTCCCCCAACCCGAACCAGGCCCTGCTCGACGCCAATTTGCTGGATTTTCCGCTGCGCCTGCGCCACTGGCATGCCGGCGATTATTTTTATCCGCTCGGCATGCAGGGCAAGAGACAAAAGCTGCAGGATTTTTTTACCAATAACAAAATCCCGCGGCTCGATAAAAACCGTATCTGGATCCTGGAAACCAGCCACGGGGACATCTGCTGGATCGTCGGCCACCGCGTAGATGAACGCTTTAAAATTACCTCCCAGACAGATCGCTATCTCCGCCTGATATTCCTAGGGGCATGAAGTACGCAACACTTGTCCGCAGATCCGAAACTCACTTTTATATCAAACTACCGCCCATGAAAAAAAGAACTTTTACCCTTTTATCATTCCTACTGCTTATAGGAACACTTTCTGCACAGGAGATCAGCATCCCGGAACAGCAACGCTCGCTGGTCATGAAACACACCGCCACCTGGTGCCCACCCTGCGGCGCTACGGCCTGGGATGTTTTTGAAGCCCTGGTGAATGATTACGAACAGGAAGCAGTTTTTCTGCAAGTGCACATCTCGGGTTCCAGCCTTTTCTACTCAGAAAACGCATCAGACCTCCTGGACAACTGCGATAGATCTTTTTTCCAGCCGGAATTTTTCCACAATACCATTCGTATTGGCAGCGGTAGTGGCAGCACGCAGGCAGATATGGCGGCTCTTGTCGAAGCTCAGGGGCAAGCGGCGCCTGTCGCCCAAACCGGTATCCGCTTTACCTACGACCCCGGCTCCCGTCAACTGGATGTCCAAACCAACACGCGCTTTTTCAGTGCTGCCGAAGGCAACTATTACCTTTCCCTTTTCCTGGCGTACCGCGAAGTTGACGGTTTTCAGGAAAACCGCGGACAGGGACAACGCCATAAGCATGTATTGAAAAAAGCCCTGACCTCCGACACCTTCGGCGAGCTGCTCCTCAGCGGAAATATTGAAGCCGGCACCGAAAAAGGCTTCAACCTGACGACAACCCTGCCTGACGATATGGATATCGCCACGAGCGAAATCACCGCTGTACTGTGGAAAAGCAATGAAGAAGGAGCTTACGACTTCGTCAACGTCAATCTGCAGCAAACGCTTTCCGAAATGACCACCTCGCGCGTCGATCCGGAGCAAGGGCGTGCCGGATTCACCGTCGCTCCCACCATCGTCCGGGATAAATTTAACATTGACCTCGACCTGCCGCGCGCTTTTCAGCAGGTGGATATTACAATGTTCAATCTGCTGGGACAACCCGTACGACCGCTCTTCCGCGGCCCCGTGGAAGCGGGAAGGCAACAGATGTACTTCAACCGGCCGGGGCAGGTCACGTCAGGAATCTATCTGTTACGGATGACGGCCGGGAAAGTGGTGGTGACTCGCAGGGTGATCTTCCGGTAGGTTCTTTACGTTTACCAAACCTTGGCGGTATCGATTACCCACAACTTTAGTCGGTACAAACTTCCTTTTTTCTTCTGTTTTTCTGTTCCTCTGTTCTGCGGTTCCGGCCTGTTTGAAACAGTTT
>CAZWDL010000054.1:0-46226 GCA_964632995.1 uncultured Saprospiraceae bacterium | reverse complement strand
GTTGGCGGTTTCGCGGTAGGGCGAATCGGCGCCCGAGACGTCGTGATGGTCGCGGCCCAGCACGATGGGAGCGGATATTTCGCCTTCGGCAATGGCCCGGTTGAAGGCGCGGGCTATGCGCCGCCGCCCTTCGGCATCGGCATAGAGGATGCGCGCCTGGGAACCCACGACGGGTATATTCTTCTTGGCTTCCTGTATCCAGGCGATATTATCGGTCAGTTGATCCTGTATAGAGGAGATGCTTTCCTCGCGCATCTGCCGGAGTATCTCCGTGGCGATGGCATCACTGCGGTCCAGATCGGCGGCTTTGCCGGAGCTACACACCCAGCGGAAGGGGCCGAAGCCGTAATCGAAACACAAGGGCCCCATGATATCCTCCACATAGGAAGGGTAACGATATTGCCCATTCTTTGCATCGGCCCATATATCGGCGCCCGCTTTTCCGGCTTCGAGCAGGAAAGCGTTGCCGTAGTCCCAGAAATACATGCCTCGCTCCGCCAAAATGTTAATGGCGGCCACCTGCCGGCGCAGGCTTTGCCGCACGGCGTCGAGGAAGGCCGGTTTATCCTGGTTGAGCAGCTTTTGGGCTTCCTGGTAGGTATATCCGGCGGGGCAATATCCCAAATCGTCGATATTGTGCAGGGAGGTCTGATCGGAGCCGAGTTCAACCTGGACATGCTCGCGGGCGAGTTTTTCCCAAAGGTTGACGGCATTGCCCTGATAGATGAGAGCGACGGCTTCCCGCTTATTTCTGGCCTCCTCCAGGTGATGCAGCAGATCATCGAGGTTTTCGTACAGGTTTTCGCGCTGAATATAGCCGTCGGCGAGGCGTTGCTCCACGGCTTTGGGATCCACTTCGGCGATGAGGCACACGGCGCCGGTAATAACGGCGGCTAGCGCCTGGGCGCCCGACATGCCGCCCAGGCCCGAAGTGACGAAGACCTTACCGCGCAGCTGCTCCTCACCGAGCCGTTGCAGGCGGCCGGCGTTGAGCAGGGTGATGGTGGTGCCGTGTACAATCCCCTGAGGACCGATGTACATGAAGGAGCCGGCGGTCATCTGACCGTAGGAGGTGACGCCCAGGGCGTTGTACTTGTTCCAGTCGTTTTTGGAAGAATAGTTGGGCACCATCATGCCGTTGGTGAGCACCACGCGGGGGCCGTCGGGCCGGGAGGGGAAGAGGCCCAACGGATGGCCTGAGTACAGCACCAGTGTTTGCTCGTCGCTCATTTCGGCCAGGTAGCGCATGCTGAGCCGGTACTGGGCCCAGTTTTGGAAGACGGCGCCGTTGCCGCCGTAGGTGATCAGTTCGTGTGGATGTTTGGCGACTTTGGGGTCGAGATTGTTCTGGATCATCAGCATGATGGCCGCCGCCTGCCGGCTATTGGCGGGGTATTCATCGATAGGACGGGCGTACATGTCGTAGCGGGGCCGGAAGCGGTACATGTAGATACGACCGTACTGCCGGAGTTCTTCGGCGAATTCGGGGGCTAGCGTTTTGTGAAAGGCCGGGGGGAAGTAGCGCAAGGCATTGCGTAATGCCAGTTTGCGTTCCGCTGCATCAAGTACCCCCTCGATCACGCGTCGTGGAGCATGGCTGACGCTGTCGTCGTGAGGGCGGGCAGGAGGCAGCTCGGCAGGAATGCCCTGGAGTATGGCTGCTTGAAAGTCTTTTACGGAAGGGTTCATAGCCGCTGGTTTTGGGTGAATATAAGGATTGCCCGCCTTCGCTTAAGCTACGGCAGGTAAAAGAGAGGGAAATATTCAATCCTTTTAAATTAAAAAGCCCGCTCTGCCGGATGTTCGACGGAGCGGGCTTTTGCGAAAGCGAAAAGAGAAAATTACCCTTTGGCTTTCACCTGCATTTTACCTTTCTTCAGCGACTTGTTCGGCAGTGTACCAAAGACGTAGTCCCAGATAGGAGAGGAGACCCCGAAGAGGATGTGTTCATCCCCGTAGTGGTGGATAGCGTGATTGGTCCACAATGCCTTGAAGAAGTTGTCGGGCGGCCGGAAGATGTGTACGGAGTAGTGTACCAGCAAATAGGAAGCGTAGCCTACCAGAAATCCGGCCAGGAAGGAGAAGCTGTACTGGTCGAGTACTAATTTGAAGATCAGCAGCAGCAGCGTTCCGATGACAACGCTCATCAGCGGCGGCATAGCGAGGCGTTGTTTGTCCTTCGGATAATCGTGGTGAACACCGTGCATCGTATAGGAGATCTTCTTGCCGCGTTCCGTGGTAGCCGGCATGTGGTACACCTTGCGGTGAACGATGTATTCGACAAAGGTAAACACGAACCAGCCTCCGAAGAAGAGGCCGATAATGGCCAGGTTTGACAGCTCAGTGACCTGCTTGGTCCAGAAAATCAGTCCTGCAGCATAGAGGAAAAAAAGACCAACGGGTACGGCGATATGGGTTCGCGTGAGCATGTCCAGCCATTTGTTTTTGAAAAGAGCGGGCGAGACATTGTCGGTGGAGCTGAAATTCTTGCTCTTCTTATTTTTCATAACGTCATATGTTTCTTAAATCCGGAAACAAAAATAGTCAATGTTCACCGTCGGGGCAACCTGATTTTAGAAAAAGAAAACAGGATATTTGTTTGAGGACGACAGTTCTTTTTCATCAGATGCGCAAATTTTGCCGGGTTTGCCGGAGATAGCGCTTGTACTTCATGCGATAGGTGCGGTAGATCTTGCGGATGGTGTGGCTGTAAGGCGACTGCCATTCGTCCTCTTCGCGCATGAACCCTTGTTGTTTCATCCACTCATCGTTGTACACTTTGCCGAGGTAGCGGCTGCCGTGGTCGGGGAAGAGCACGACGACGACATCGCTGGGGCGCAACTGCCGGCGGATTTTGAAGACGGCCTGCATGGCGGCGCCGGCCGAGTAGCCGAGCAATAATCCTTCTTGCCGGGCGAGCTGCCGGACGCGATTGGCGCTGTGGCGATCGGTGACTTTCACAAAGTCATCGATAAGGTTAAAATCTACGTTATTGGGGATAATGGTTTTCCCCAGGCCTTCAATTTTGTATGGATAGATCTCCTCTTTGTCGAAAAGGCCGGTTTCCCAGTACCGCTTCAGTACGGAGCCGTAGGCGTCGACGCCGATGATGCGGATATTGGGATTTTGCTCTTTGAGATAACGGGCGGTTCCGGAAAGCGTGCCGCCGGTGCCGGCGCAACAGACGTAGTGCGTGATGCGGCCTTCGGTTTGGCGCCATATTTCGGGGCCGGTGGTGTGGTAATGCGCCCGGATATTGTCGAGGTTGAAGTTTTGTCCCAGATAAAAGGAGTTGGGGATTTCCTTTGCCAGTTGCTCGGCGCGGGAATAGTAGGAGCCCGGGTCTTCCGGCTCGGCGTCACCGGGGCAGATGACCACATCGGCGCCAAGGGAGCGCAGCAGCGCTAGTTTTTCCGGTGATGCTTTACTCGTCACGGTCAGCACGCAGTGATATCCTTTCAGGGCGCTGACCATGGCCAGGCTGTACCCGGTGTTGCCGGAGGTTGCCTCAATGATGGTGCCGCCGGGTTTGAGCTTTCCGCTTTTTTCCGCTTGCTCCACCATGTAAAGCGCAATGCGGTCCTTTGCAGATTGACCGGGATTAAAGGCCTCCACCTTGCCGAATACAGTAAATGGAAATTCATTACCGATGCGGCTGAGCTTGATTAAAGGAGTATTTCCTATGGTTTCTAATACACTCTCGTAGTACATAGGGCTACGTTTACTAATTTGTTTAGAGATCTTTCGGCTATACTGACTTGGACGATGGAATTTGTTGAAAGTAACGGTTATCAGGATTATGAAGTATGGGCTGAAAGCTGTATTGTTCGAGTGTTTGATTACCCTTTTTCTCTCAAAAAATCCGGCGTGGGAAACGGATATTTCCTATTTTCACCTGCCTTTCAGCAACGGTGGAATTTTCCTGCCGGTGGCTTCGTTTGTGTTTCGCTGAGCGTTCTCATGCGACAACGCTTACGGGGAGGTAAAGATATAAAAAAAGCAATGGCCGTCCTAATGACATGATCAACTTAACTCATATCAGTCGTTTTAACCTAAACCTGATCAGATTAATGGCAAACCGTAAAATATCGCTCAAAGCGCGTCTTATTCTATACCACAAAGGAAAGATTTTACTACTCAAACAGACCAAGCCCAACGGGGGCAACTATACGCTGGTCGGCGGAACTGTGGAAAACCACGAGTATGCGAGGCAATCACTCATCCGCGAAAGCTACGAGGAGGCGGGAATATTGCTGCGGGAAAAAGACCTCAAGCTCGTCCACGTGCTGCACAAAAGCAAAGGCGGGAATCATCGCGTAGTGCTCTACTTTAAAGCTTACCGCTGGGAAGGCGAACTGAAAGCGCGCGAAACCCACAAATTCAAAGAAGCCCAGTGGTTCGATCTGGAGCGCTTGCCGCGCAATCTCACCGCTACCATTCGCCACGTGTTACTGGAATACCGGAAGGGGATTTTGTACTCGGAGTTATAAATGGTGATCGGCGGCAGGCCGTTGCGAGGACGCTGAGTAGTCTTAATAGTTTTTCCATTAAAGCTGGTGCTTTACTTTAGTATTTCCTATATTTAGATTTTATAACGCATGTGCTTTTCTACTTATCTCAATTATACTCGACGTAAAAGGGTATGAGAATTTTCTCAGACCCTTTCGACGCCAGTATAAATTTGAGCTTCCAACCCATTCGCTTACTTTTTCTATCCGGATTGAAGCAGGGCCGTAGTTATGGCTTCTGCCTGCTGCGCCGGGAACTAACAGATTCAACTTATGCAAAATACGACCAGGTACCTGTTTTGTAGCCTGCTTTTATTGCTGGCCTGCAGTACCGAAAAATATCAGGCCGGCCAATTGCCGGAGGAACAGCTGCATTTCGGGAAGGGCGGCGGATTCGCCGGCGCTCACGAGAAATACATTCTTCTGGAAAACGGTCAGCTTTTTCATCGCTCCGGGACGGAAGGAACACTGCAATCGGCAGGCAAGGTTTCGGAAAGGCAGGCCCGCCGCCTCTTCGAACAGGCCCGCTCGATAAACAAGCAAGGGCAAGCAGCATTTAAGCATCCTGGCAACCTCTATTACTTCATCGAATGGGTGGACACTGAAGGGAGCCTTCGCTGGACATGGGGCGACCCAAATCATCCGGTGAGCCCGGAAGTGGCTAACCTGTATGAAAGTCTGCGCGAACTGCCCTAATCTCTGAATTAACCACATCAAAAAAAATTACCGATATGAGGATTAAACATCTACTGCTCTTCTCACTGTGCTTGGGCCTTTGTTTACAAATTTCTTACGCGCAGGGTAAGTATTTTCCTTCGGAGGAAGAAAAAGCCCTGATTCGCAGCGCGCCGGCTGCGCCTATGCCCACCCTGAACCAATCACCCCTCCGCCAACTGCCGCAGGCGAAGGCGCCCTTTGCGGGAATGACGAATCAATACGCCCGTCAGCTGAGCCGGCCCTTTCCCTTCCTGGGGGCACAACCCCAGCCGGTAGATATGCTTCAGGATCCTAAAACCGGGCTGCCCGTTATGATTAGTGGTGAACTGAAATATACCCTGCAGAAATTTCCCGGCAAGTCGGAAATGGAAAACCAGCTGTTTTCCTACCTTTCGCTGCTGAAGGGCGTGATGGGAATGCAGCAGCCGGAAAAGGAGTTTGCGGTTACTTCCGTTTCGGAAGATGCGCTCGGCCACACTCATGTCCGGTTGCAGCAATTATATAAGGGTGTGGAAGTCTACGGCGGCGAATTGCAGCTGCATCTCAAAGACGCAGCCGTTCACTTCTTCAACGGCCGCTATTATCCCACGCCCTCCCTGGCGCGCACGACCCCCGCGGTCGGACGCGAGGCGGCTGTCCGCCTTGTGGAGGAAGATCTGGCGCAACATATGCCGGTACGAAAGTGGGAGACCGCCGACCTGAAATACATCGACGGGAAGCCGGTGGAGGCCAGCCTGGTCGTTTATCATCCCTATGGCGAGCTGGAGGGTGAGCGCCTGGCCTGGGCCGTCAATATTGCGCCCAATCTGACCCAGCGCTGGGCCTACTTTGTCGATGCGCTGGACGGCAGCGTGCTGGAGCACTACAGCCTGCTTTGTCAGTTGCACCCGCGCCTGGAAAGGAAAGAAGGTGAAAAAAGTACACATCATGCGACTCGCCACAAGGGCGATAAGGAAAAAATAGGACCGCTGCCGGCTGACGGTCCCCGCACGGCGAATGCCGGGGATCTCCTGGGGCAAACCCGAACGATCAACACTTACGAATACCAGGGCGCTTTCTTCCTGATCGACGCCTCGCGCGATATGTTTAACTTGTCACAGTCTACCCTGCCCAATGATCCGAAAGGAGCTATCTGGACGATCGACGCGCAAAACGGTAATCCGCAGGATGAGAATTTTGAAGTTTCTCATGTCGTCTCCGGAAATAATAACTGGAGCGATCCGAATGCGGTGTCGGCACACTACAACGCCGGCCGTGCTTATGAGTACTTCAGAAATACCTTCAACCGCAACTCGATCAACGGACGCGGCGGCACCGTTATCTCCATCATCAACGTTACGGATGAGAACGGCCGTCAGATGGACAATGCTTTCTGGAACGGCGCCGCCATGTTTTACGGCAACGGTGACGAGGCCTTTACCGCGCCGCTGGCCAAATCGCTGGACGTGGCCGGTCACGAGATGTCACACGGCGTAATCCAGAATACCGCCAACCTGGAGTACTACGGCGAGTCGGGCGCACTCAACGAATCCTTTGCCGACATTTTTGGTGTACTAATCGACCGCGACGACTGGCAGCTGGGCGAGGAGGTAGTCAATCGCAATATCTTCCATACCGGCGCCCTGCGCGATATGGGTGACCCGAATAACGGCGGCGCCCGGCTCGGCGACCCGGGCTGGCAGCCGGCCAGTACAACAGAGCAGTATTTCGGCCAGCAGGATAACGCCGGGGTGCACATCAACAGCGGCATCCCGAACCGGGCCTTTTATCTCTTTGCCAATCAGGTCGGCCGGGAGGTGGCCGAACAGGTTTACTACCGTGCGCTGGATGTCTATCTCGTCCGATCTTCCCAGTTTGTCGATATGCGGGTAGCCACGCTGCAGTCGGCGCGCGACCTGTACGGCGAGAATGTCGCCGCCGCCGCAGCCGCCGCCTTCGATGCAGTGGGCATCTTCGGCGATCAGGGCGGCGACTACCAGGAGGACCTGGAATCTAACCCCGGACAGAGCCTGATCGTCTACGCAGATCCTGATTTTCAGACGCTTACTATCGCTACACCGGACGGCAGCCTCGTCGCCGATCCGCTGTTTAATGAGGGCGTCATCAGCCGTCCCAGTGTCACGGACGACGGCTCCGTGATCGTCTTCGTAGGGGAGGACCGGCACATCCACTTCTTCGTCATCGACTGGGAAAATTTGGAGATTGTCAACTCCGGCATTCTTAGCAATACGCCCGAATGGCGCAACGTGGCTATCTCCCGCGACGGCAGCAAGCTCGCTGGAGTTGTCGGCAGTTTTGATGATCCGGGGTCGCTCGACAACCGGATCTATATTTTTGACCTGACTTCGGATCCCATCACCGCCGACTTCTTTGAATTGTACAACCCCACCACAGCCCAGGATGGCGCCCAAACCGGCGATGTGTTCTTTGCCGATCGTTTGGAGTGGGATTTTTCAGGAGAATTCGTCCTCTACGACGCTTTCAATTCCATCTCTTCGGCCTTTGAAGGCAGTATCGATTACTGGGATATCGGTTTTCTTCAGGCCTGGGATAATGCTTCGCAGAATTTTTCCGGCGGCACTGTCTTCAAGCTGTTCAACGGTCTGCAGGAAGGCATCACCGTTGGTAATGCCAGCTTCGCCAAAAACTCGCCTTACATCATCGCCTTCGACTATACCGAAGACAATGAATCCTTCGATCAGCTCGGCGTCAATATCGAGACGGGGGACATCGGCATCATTTTCGAGGGCAACCCCGTGCCCGGCGTCCCTAACTTCTCCAGCGATGATCAGTTTCTGATCTTCGACGCCACCACGCAGGGCGGCGATCGGGTGCTGGCTTTCAGCGAACTGGAGGACTCCAAAATTACGGGGGCTGGCGACGCTTCCCTGCTGTTCTCCGACGCCACTACCGGCGTCTGGTTCGCCACCGGGAGCCGCACGCTGAGTACTTCCACACCTACGCTGCTGTACGGTCGTCCGGTAGAGGTCTTCCCCAACCCCTTCGACGAACAGCTGACCGTCAACTTCGAACTGCCCGCCGCCCAAACCGTCTTCATCGAACTCTTCGACGCCATGGGCCGCCGGGTGTACGGCGAACAGCTACAGGGCGCCGCCGGAGCTATGCAGCACCGCATCAACGCGCCGCAGCTGCCGGCGGGGGCCTACGTCCTTCGGCTGAGTACGGGTGGGGAGAGTGTGAGCCGGCAGGTGCTGCGGGGAAGATAGGATACTGATTTGTCAGGATCTGCAATGATCCTTTATGATTTTTTCAAAGCCAAGTCGCAACTTTCGGTTGGTACGTATTTAATCCCTTTGAATGGGGGACTAAATACGTACTTCGGTTGCGGCCTGGCTTTTATACTTAGCGGGATTTTTCAGTTAGGTTGACCTTGAGTTTAGAAGTTTAGCGCTCACCCTTCGGGCTTCGCTGTTTAGGAGTTTAGCAGTTTTGAAAACGAGATTTCCGGTTTCAGATCTGCTAAACTTCTAAACCAGCCTCCCCGAAGGTGGCGGCGTCTAAACTTCTAAACTTCGAGTTTTGGCTCAGATTCACACAAATACGTACAACCTCCAAAGGTTTCGTAAACGTCACCGCTTATCAGCCGAGGAGAAAATGCGATTCCACCGGATGCCGTTGCGGATGTTGCCCTCCTTGGTCGAGAACCAGATGAAGAGCGGCTTGCCCACCACGTGGTTCTCCGGGACGAAGCCCCAGATGCGTGAGTCTTCCGAGTTGTGGCGGTTATCGCCCATCATCCAGTAGTAGTTCATCTGGAAGGTGTAGGAGTCCGCCGCTTCGCCGTTGATGAGGATCTGATCGCCTTTAATTTGGAGATCGTTACCTTCGTAGGCTTCGATAACGCGGCGGTACAGGCCTATATTTTCCGGTCCCAGCCAGGTCGTTTCGCCCTTTTTGGGAATATAGACAGGGCCGTAGTCGTCGACTGTCCAGTCGCTGAAGTACTTGGGATCGTGCGGGTAGACGGAGGCGTTGCCGAACTGCGTGCGGTCGAGATATTCCACG
This sequence comes from uncultured Saprospiraceae bacterium, assembly GCA_964632995.1. Lineage (GTDB taxonomy): Bacteria > Bacteroidota > Bacteroidia > Chitinophagales > Saprospiraceae > CAZWDL01. The sequence continues at coordinate 36,975 of CAZWDL010000054.1, read as the reverse complement.
GTGATGGCGGGGTCCATGTCCTGGATATTCTGCCGCTGTTCATCCGACAGGATAAGGATCATCTGTCCGGCGGTGGAGGAAAGTAGGTCCTCACGGGAGATACCCCAGTCGGAGAAGGGCCGGGTGTTGATGTTGCCGCTGGGGAAGGTCACCAGGTACATGTACTGCAGGTACTGTGGATTTTCGGCTACTTCGCCGTTGATGTACACCTGGCGTTCGCGGATTTCTAGTGTATCGCCCGGCAGGCCGATACAGCGCTTGATGTAGTGGTCTTTTTTATCCATCGGGCGGGTGACCAGTTTTTTACGCCCGTTTTTGATCATCTGATTGTAGGCGGGGTTGGCGATGCTGCCGCGCCGGTAGTCATGGATGCTCCAGGTGCGGTCAGGAAAGACGTAGACGCTGTCGCCCTCCGGGTAGTTAAACACCACGGGATCGTTGTGATTGATCTCCTCCAGCGCCGGCAGGCGATTGTAAGGCAGCGAGGGTTTCTCCAGGTAGGACTCCGCGCCCAGCGCCGGCATGCGGTTGTGCAGCAGGGGCACCTGCAGTACCGTTTGCGGCAGGCGGATGCCGTAGTTGGCTTTACTTACGAAGAGGAAGTCGCCCACGAGCAGCGAGCCTTCCATCGAGGAGGTGGGAATGACGTATGCCTCGATCAGAAACATGCGGATAAAAGCGGCGGCGAAGACGGCGAAGATAATGGCCTCGGCCCACTCGCGCACCTGTGATTTTTTGTAGGGATTATTGGCCTCCAGCTTGCGCACCAGCCGTTCGTTGTTGCTTTCCTTGGCCTCCTCAACGCGGGCCCGGTACTCGCGCTCACGCGTGAGCGTGGGACCTTCATAAGCTTCTTCTTCCTTGAATCCCAGGTAGAAGAAGTAGAAGGGGGCAAACAGCACCGCCAGCAGGCTGGCCCAGAAGGAGTAATGCCCGAAGGAGCGCACCATATCAATGGTCAGCCCGGCGTAGATGAAGATGTTGACGATGGGAATAAGCAGCAGCGCTGCGTACCAGCCGCTGCGCCGTCCGACGAGCTTACTCCACACAACGAAGTTGAGTCCTGGCACGAGGCCTTTCCAGCCGGCTTCACCGGCCTTCTCAAAAACGAAGTACAGGCTGATGCTCAGCAGGATATATCCGACAAGTAGAAAGATGACAAACCACATGTATGTTCTTCTTTTGTAGAGTAAAGATGCCAGACGCCAGATGTCAGACGCCAGATCTCGGGAAGATCAACCGGATTGCTTTTCTCCTGAAGCCTGGCCAATCATTAATCTTTTTGGATGCACCTCTGATGATCAGGATTTAGGAGTCTGATATCTGGCATCTAAAGCCCGGACTTTAAATCGCTGCAAAGATAATTTAAATTGCAAGATCAAAAACTTAAGGAGTGGTTAATTCCAAGGAGAATCGGGCTTTATCGACGATATGCCTGTAATCCCGGATAGGCAGGAGAGGGCGAATGTAAGCGAGCGGTTGGCTACCGGCTTTTCGGTATCGGTCCCAACCGGGCAAACTGTATTCATACTAGGGAGGCCCGCTTTCTTGCAGGCGCCGATCCTTGCTTTCGGCGGAGTGTCCCTGGTTTGCCCCGGCATCGCTGCGAATGGCGAACAGCCAACAGCGAAAAGCGTGCCGTCATTCCACATATCCGGAGACATACAGCTTCTCCGCCTTCCGCTGCCCTGAGAAGTACACCTTGATCAGCTTGCGAAAATTTCCCGGCATCCTGGCGCTGAAGACCACTTTGATTGTGCCGGTAGAATCGGGGAGGATGGCTTCGCGTGGCCAGTCAGGGGTGGTGCAGCCGCAGCTGGGGCGCAGATTGTCGATCGTCAACGGTTCCTGGCCGTCGTTGCGGTATTCGAAGGCATATTCCACCAGCGTCCCCTTGATAATGTCACCGAAGTCGTGCTCGGTGGGCGTCAGCCAGTGGATGTCGGGGCCGCTGGATAGGAATGAGGTGAAAAAAAGGAACACGATGGCGGCAAAAGTCATGTGAGCAGGCGTTTAGATGTTTTGAGAATGCTTGAGCTCGTTTTCTGGAAGTTTTGGTTTTACCCTTAAGTGGATGCCGCCGGAAGTCCGTAGTCAAATCCTGGAAGCGGTCACAGATCACAGAATATTTAGTCGAGGTGATAGACACTCGACCAACAGCAGACTGTACTGTTTTCTTTTTTCCAAAAGAAAGTCTAAAGACTTCTGGCGGCGTCCAGTAAAGATATTTGTCCAACGATCAAACTTACCGGAAATCACCATTCTCCGGTTTTAGAAAGGCCTTCCATTTGCCGTGGCTGTGGACTACAGACCATGGACTCTCGACTTTTTCGGGTAGACGAGGGGCTGGATCCATGACGGGAAGTCAACCGCCGTTTTCTTCTTTGTCCTTCTTCTCCAGTACTTCCCAGGTATGATCACTCAGCATCCGCACGCTGGCTACGAATTCGTAGGGGCAGCTGCTACCCCACTCGCGCGGTCCGACGAGGGAAAGGACAGGCTTGCCGTTTGATCGGCGATACAGGTGGTACCGGTCGCCGATCAGAGGGGCGAAGTTCATTTCTGCCAAGTAGATCTCCTCGGAGATCTTGACACGATCGTGAATTTGGCGGGCCTGCCGGGCCAGCAGTTCTACCTGCTCCCGGATCTGATCGAGCTGGGCATCGGTTTGTTCGTACATGGCCGAGACGGCGCGCCCTTTGACCCGCCCCTTGTCGATGGGCTTGATGATCTGGCTGCCCACGTTGTGCGCATAGGGAAGCGAATGTGGGTTTTCCGCGATCTTATCCGGGTCGATAGGGTTAACGAACTCCTCGTTGGATTCCTGTTGCTCCTTTTTCTTGGACATAGCGTGTGCGGTATTTCGAATTACTTCTTTTGTGATTCGTAAACCGATAAGCCGCGGCTTTGGTTCAAACAAAAACGCCGGAGTAAGGTGCTCCGGCGTTCTGTTGTTCCTGTAAGAGGCCAGATGATCCTTTTGCCGTCTGGCATCTGGTGTCTGGCGTCTGAAATCTCTTCTAATTACTTCAGCTCGAAGGTAGAGCTGCCGGCCAGATAGCCTTTGTTGTAGATCTCTACGAGATACTCGCCTTCCTGGAAGGGCTGATTCGGAGCCCATACCAGACAAAGGGAGCTGGCATCGCGGTCGTACTCCACTTCTTTGACCTGGGTATAGCGGACCTGCTCGCCGGTTTCCTGGTTGGTCAGGGTGCCGGAGCCGAGATTTTCGACGGCCAGCGTTTCGCCCAGCGGGTTGACGACGCGGATGTAGAACTCTTCTACGCCCGGCTCGGTCACTTCGTTAGCGGTGGTATTGAAGCACACCTCGAGCTCATCCACGTTCTTGGCGTAGCGCTTCTTGGCGCGCTTGCCGTTGTTACGGATTTTCAGACCGGTAACGTCGATCTCCTGGACATCCACGACGGAAGCCATGTTAACTTTGCGCGACAGTGCGCTTTTTTCCGTCAGCAGCTGCTCGCGCTCGCTGACCAGCTCGGCCTTGGCCTGGGAGAGTTCCTCTTTGGCGCTGCGTTCGCTGACCAGCTCGGTCGACAGCGAGTCTTTCTCCTCGGAGAGCTCCGTGTTGACGGCGGCAAGTTGCTCGTTCTCAGCGCGCAGCTGGTTAATTTCCGCAAGGTACCCCTCGACCTGCACGTTAAGATCCTTGATCTTCTGCCGGGCAGCCGCCAGGTTGCGGCTGTCGCGTAGCAGCACGTCGATCTGATCTTTGGAAGATTTGAGTTCTTCTTTCTGCTTTTCGATCAGCAGGTTGAGTTCCTCATTGCTGCCACGCATTTCTTCCAGTTCGGACAAGGCTTCGTAATACTGCTTTTCCAACTCCGCTTTCAACTGTTCCGATTCATCCAGCGAGGAGGCCAGCTCCTGCTTGGCTTTCACCTGCTGCGAGCGATTGACCAACAAGAAAATGTTGACACCCAACAGGGCGATGATGACCACCGCCGCAATGGCGATGATACGCTGCTTGGAATTGTCGCCTCCGGGTTTGTTGTTCCCGGAGTTCGGAGTAGGATTCGGTTTCGGGCTTGAACTGCTAGTAGCCATAATGTTTTGTTTAGTGAAAAATTAGCCGGTCGGATAAAAATTATCGCGACAAATCATTAAACGGCCCTCATTTATAAGGTATTGTATGGGGGGAGAGAAAATAAGAAATAAGAAATAAGAAATAAGAAATCTGGATGATCCTGTTTGTCTGGTTATTATTGAAAACAAAAAATCAAAAGGGCGCCGGGGAAAGTCGATTAGGAACAAAGATGAATTTTCGTTAAAAATCCTGATATTTACCCTAAACTGAATAAGAAGTATGATCGATCAGATAGATCTCGCCCAGGTGCTTTTTCTGGATATCGAAACTGTTTCCGGCCGCGCCGATTTTGAGCAGCTGGATGAAGAAATGCAGGAACTCTGGCGCCTGAAATCCCGTTCTGTGCTGCGGCGTTACGACGAAGAAGTCACCCTGGAAGAAGCCGCGGAACTCTATCCCGAACGGGCCGGTATTTTTGCGGAGTTTGGTAAAATCATTTGTATCTCCGTCGGTATTGTGTATCGCAATAAGGAGGAGGAACAACTGCGCGTGCGCCTCAAATCCTTCGCCAGCGAAAACGAGGCGGAATTGCTGCATGCTTTTTCCCAGCTGATTTTCCAGCATTACAACGATCCCAACCGCAATTTCTTTTGCGGCCACAACATCAAGGAATTCGACATCCCCTACCTCTGCCGCCGCCTGGTAGCTAACCAACTGCCCTTCCCCGGCACCCTGCAGATCCACGGCAGGAAACCCTGGGAACTCAAGCACTTTCTGGATACTATGGAGTTGTGGAAGTTCGGCGATTATAAAAGCTATACCTCGCTGCGCCTGCTGGCTTCCGTTCTCGACTTCCCCTCACCCAAATCGGATATTGACGGCAGCGAGGTTGGCCGCGTCTACTGGAATGAAAAAGACCTGGAACGCATCGCACACTATTGTGAAAAAGACGTACTGGCTACGATCCAGCTCCTGCTCCGCTACAAACGCATGCCCCTGCTGGAAGAAGAACAGGTATCGCACCTGGGGATGGGGTGAGGAACCTTAGTATTGGGGGGATGAAGTGGCGTCCAACGCTCCGGAGATGGCCCAACCTGCATTATCCTTTGTGGGAAAGTCGATAGTCGACAGCTACGACAAATGAAAGGCCTTGCAAAATCGGAAAGATTATCGGCTTTCGATCGGTCGGACAGAAACTGACAGAACAACAAAGCGTTTTGAATCACAACCACAGAATTGTGGAACAGAAGGATAGCAGGTCTGTTACGGTAAGCGCGAATTGACGAACGCATGCCTCTGCAACTCAAGAACTCATCTCTTCCTAACCATAATTGTCGTCTTAGGCGGACCTTCGCGGTGGTAGCGGTTCACCGCCGAGATGGCATATATATATGGTGTGCCTGGTTCGGCGGAGTAATCGATGTAGTAATTGCGGTCGCAGTGGAGCAGGTGCGGGGTGACGGTAAGAATATAGCGCGGATCCTGGAAGCTGCCGCCCTTTTCTGCCGGGAAGCGGTAGATGACGTAGTAGGCCGGCAGCTGCTCCGATCGCCTTTCTTCCCGGGAAGGACGCCAGTGCAGCAGGATGCCGTCGGGGCGGGAGCGGGGGCGTTTCAGTTGTGGCTGTGCGGGCGCGGGCGCCGTAGAGGGCGATTCCGGCACCAGCGCGGGCTGCTCATACAGCCGCCGTAGCGAGTCCGTGACTCCCAGGGGGTTGCGAAGCAGGAATTCCGAGCGGAAAAAGATACTGCCCGAACTGCTGAGGTTGCGCCGGTTGAGCAAGATCTGCCGGGGCAGCTCCTCCGGGAGGCGCCAGGCCTCATAGCGATCATTGTTGATTTTGTAAAAAGCGTGACCGATATAGAGTTGTTTGCCGAAGCTGTTGCGGCTCCACCAGTCGAGCAGGCGCTCGTGGTCGGCCACTTCGAAGCCGATATGCCAGTAGAGCTGCGGGGCGACGTAATCGATCCAGCCCTCTCTGAGCCATTTGAGCACATCGGCGTAAAGGTCATCATAGGAGCTAGCGCCCGCGCGGGTAGGGGAGCCGCTGGGATCGCGCTCCATATTGCGCCAGACGCCGAAGGGGCTTACGCCAAAACGAACATGGGGTTTTAGCTTCCGGATGGTTTCCGACAGACTTTGTATCAGCGCATCGGTGTTGCTGCGCCGCCAGTCTTCAATATCGCGAAGGCCGGCGCCGTAGCGCCGGAAATCCAGGCTGTCGGGAAACACCTCGCCCAGTTCCTTGTAAGGATAGAAATAATCGTCGAAGTGAATGGCGTCGAGCTCGTAATTTTGTACCAGTTCGGCCACCACCTCGTTGAGGTGCCGGCGCACTTCCGGGAGTGCCGGGTTGAAATACAACTTGTTGCCGTAGCGGATCATCCAGTCGCGGTGCTGGTAGAAAGCGTGCCGCGGCGAGAGCGTCAAGGTGTCGAGATTGGTAGTAGCCCGGTAGGGGTTGAGCCAGGCGTGGAATTCCATGCCGTGGCGATGCGTTTCCTCGATGAGGAACTGCAGGGGGTCGAAGCCTTCTTTGGGGCCGATACCCTGGTAGCCTGTCAGGTATTCAGACCAGGGAACAAGCGCAGAGCGATAGAACGCGTCGGCGGCGGGCCGCACCTGAAAGATGACGGCGTTAAGCCCCAGTTCGCGAAAGCCCCGCAACAGACGGCGGTATTCGGCGCGCAACTCATCAGGATCGGCGCTGGGCTGCCGGGGATAATCGATATTTTTGACAGTAGCCACCCACACGGCGCGAAACTCCCGCTTAGGCGAAGCTTCCTGGGCACTGAGCGGAAACAGGTAAGTGCAGAGCAGACATAGCGTTAGGATTGATCTTGTCATAGTGTTACCGGTAGTTCGGGTTTGCTGGGAGGAGAGCGTATAGCGCATGGCGCAAGATCGGAAATACTTGAATAAAAACGCTGGTGCGGAACGGACGGGCCGTCCGTTCCGCACTTTAGTCGCCTCAAATTACCTGTCCTTCCCTTGCCGGTTCCAGCTGGCATTCCTCCAGCAGCCAGTAGCTGTTGATGACATGTTCTGTATTTCTGATCTTTTCCGCCAGGGCAGACAGCTTCTCCTGCAGCGTTTTCTTGGAGTAGGTGGAGGCCTGGTGTCGCAGCAGCACCAGCTTTTTGGCGTAGCGTATGAAGTTGGTGTAGCCCCGCTTTTGCTCGGCGGTCATCTTGCGGTTTCGGATGACGTAGATGCGGAAAGTTTCGAGTAGCGAAAGCAGGGCTTCTGTATCCTGCATGGCGTAGTAGGTGCGCAGGAGGAGGAAGTTGTAATTGAGGTGGTACTTTACGTCGGTAAACTGCACCTGATGCAGCGTCGAAAGGGTTTCCTCGTACATCTGCTTATTGTAGTACAGGTTGGCGAGGTTGTACTTATAGGCGTTTTCCTGGCGGTGGGCCGGCAGCCGGTCTTTATAGTTTTCAATAAAGCGCTCCGTCCATTCAAACTCTTTGAGTTTGCAGCCCAGGGTAACGATGTTTTTGTAGTCCCATTCCGAAAGGAAGTTGTTCTCGTAGAGCAGCAGGCCGTTTTGCAGCCCCTGCTTGTAGAGATCGAATAATTCCCACTGGTATTGGCTTCGGCCGGAATTGATTTGCCGGATACAGTAATTATAGGAAAACTCGTAGAGATCTTTGCCTTCCACCGGCGAGAGTTGATCGATTTTGGAGGCCATCATTTCTTTGAGGTGGGCGTATCGCTCGGGTTGGTCTTCCTCCTGCAGGCTTTGCAAAATAGTGTAGTACAGCTCAATGGAGGGTTCCTTGCCGAAGAAATCCCAGTTGTCACGGATATGCTGCAGCAGTGGTTCCAGAAAGTGAAAGTTATATTGAGTGTTGATCACCATCATGTTAGCGGTCAGCCGGCAGCAGTTGCGGAGCTTCACGGCGGTGTAGTAGCAATCGAAATGATCGAGCATTTTTTGCAGCTGCTTTGAATTCGATCGATCGATATAGCCGGCCACGTAGTAGCCTTCCAGTTGGTTGAGCCGGTACTGTGCGTAGTGGTACTGCGCGTCGCGATGTTCGTACTTATCCAGTTGTTTGTCCAGCTGTTGCGTCCGGTTGGTCAGCAGGTCAAACTGATTGATGTCGTAAGCCTCTTCGAGCATAGATAATTCTTCCAGGAAGGGGGCATTGGATAAATGCTCATGCGCCAAAAAACGCTGATAAAGTTTCATGAGCGAAGACATCAGATTGTGGATCGTCTGTTCCCGGTACTTTTTGTCGGGGTACAACTCCCGGAAAACTACCTTGCGCTTCAGCTCTTTCTCTTCCTTCAGGGCATCCAGGATGATCTCCAACAACTGCATAGTCGGTTCATGCTGATTGAAATAAGGGGACTGTACAAACTGCCTGAACCGCTCGCGATCCCGGACGGACAGTGCTCTCAGGTACTTGATCAGACGGCTTTGCATCATAAGCTTTATTTTTTTATTTCCAGGAAACGCAAAATCGATTAAAAAATCGTTTTTTTAATGTGTTTTAATCCAGTTTGAAGCTTATTTTTAGCAATAAATTATTGATTTGTAGTTATTTGCGTTTTACAGGGATAGCTCAATTGACCAGTAAGATACTAAAATGTACTTAGATACTAAAGGATTTACACCGACATTTGTAAGGAACTCACGATGAAACACTATAGCGTGATAAAAAATGCGACTCACTACTAGTAAATTATAATTCCAGTCGTGTTGCGAACTACTACTAACAAAAATTAATCCTATTGAAAAACCGGTCCCGAGGTCAAAAGGGGGGGAGTACCTCGGGCCGGATTTTCATCTTTTCTAAGGAATTATAATCTCATGAGTGCGTTAAAAAGGGCGTTGCTGTCAAGCGGCGCCCTTTTTTTCTTTCAAGGTATCTGGTACTCTGAGGCTGTTTCACTTAATTCTTCAGTTTTCTTATGCCTCTTTTTCCGTCATGCTTCAGCTTTTTTTAGCTCCATAGCTAAGGCTATGAAGCTCAAAAAGAGCTTCGCCTGACAAAAAAAATAGCCTATAATAAATTCTGAACACTTAAATGAAACAGCCTCAGAGTACTGGAGGCTTTTAACCGGATCATTGATGGAATAATCTATTACGAGATCAAATTGCCCGCCTACGCCGGGCCGTAGCCCGCTTCGGCGAGGCAGAGGCCCGCATTCTAGTGCCTCCGGCACTAGCGTTTTCTTCCCGGCCCTTCGGTTACGGGATGCTGACCGCATCCGGGGATACGATTCCGTGTCTCTCTCCTGCCTGCCCCCACTTTGGCCTCTTGTGGCGAATGATCCGGGATTATCCCTTGTTTTTTGCTGCGAATGCAAAGGAAGTAGACTCAAAAGGTTAAAAAAATAAAAAAATGCTGCTTTTAACTTCGGAGTAAAATACAGTTTTTAGATCAAAATTTGATATAAATATTTGTTCTACAGGTTTTTATAATTTTTTATATTATTTTAATAGGACAGTGTTAGTTATTTTTGTACTACCGAAACCGGGAAGCATAGCTGATATTTGTAAGGAACAAAGAAAGGAACGACTTACTACTGACAAATACGCTGAATATATCTTGGTAGTCAAACACTTAACTACCTGCGAATTACAATCCCACGAACTACGACTTTTTATAATCTCATGGACGACGATTTTTGAGGATATCGATTGATATCCTCTTTTTTTTTGTTCGTAGATAGCCTTTCAAAGCTTTTTACCGGCGTCAAAGCGGAAGATTTGTTGGAGAATCTTTTACCTTTGGAGCGGTAAAACCGTAGAAGTATGAAACACCTGGTCGCTCCTTCCTTACTCGCCTCAGATTTTACTCGCCTGCGGGAAACGATTGAACTGGTCAATAGCAGCGAAGCCGACTGGTTTCACTGCGATGTGATGGACGGGCGTTTTGTGCCCAACATCACTTTCGGGATGCTCATCATTGAACAGATCAAGCCGCTGGCCGAGAAACCGATGGATGTACATTTAATGATCGAGGAGCCCGAACGATACATCGCGGATTTCCGAAAGGCAGGGGCCGATATTATTACGGTGCACTACGAAGCCTGTACGCATTTGCACCGGACGATTCATCAAATCAAGGAGACAGGTGCTAAAGCCGGGGTTTCCCTGAACCCGCATACGCCGGTCAGTTTGCTGGAAGACGTGCTGGAAGATCTCGACCTGGTGCTCATCATGTCGGTCAACCCCGGCTTCGGCGGGCAGAAGTTCATCTACCGGACAATACCCAAAATTCAGCAGTTGCGCGATATGATCGTGGTTCGTAACACGGGGACCATGATCGAGGTGGATGGGGGCATCGGCCTCCAAAATGCCGAAAAGGTATTGCAGGCAGGCGCACAGGTGCTGGTTGCCGGGAGCAGTATTTTCAAAACGGAGGATCCCGCCCTGGCTATTTCACGTTTCAAGGAAATCGGTTCGGAAGTCCGCAAATTTATTTAGGCGGACCCCGGCTATTGACGACAGCGGACATTTAATCCGGGTTAAGCCGCCTTTTCTTTACAATGAAGTCCTGAATACGGCGTTTACCAAAGGGTGTTGCCCGCTGTGGGTAAGCCCGTTTTCCATTGAATGTTGAGAAGATGAAGTCACTTTACCCGAGTATACTTTTTTTATGCCTGCTTTTTAGCGCTTCCGGACAGACGGCTGACCAGGCTTCTATCACGGGCATTGTCAAGGACGCCCTGTCGGAAAAACCGGTGGAATACGCGACGATATACATTAAAGACAGCAATACAGCAGTAGAAACGGCAGCCAACGGGCGATACCGGATTACCGCACCGGCTAACACGGCATTCACCCTGGTGGTCAACCGGGTAGGATATAAAGAAATAGAGGCGGAGATCTCGCCCATACCGCCGCGCAGCAATCGACAGGTGGATATTAGTCTCGCCCCCCTGGAGTCCGACCTGGAAGTGGTCGTCCGGGAGAGCAAAATCCAGGAAGGTGGGATGATACGGGAAACGGTGGAAGAGCTGCGACTGGTGCCCAGCACCTCCGGCAACTTCGAAAGCCTGCTGCCTCATATCGCACTGGGCGCAAGTGGCGGTACGGGGGGAGAGCTGAGTGCGCAATATAATGTTCGGGGGGGCAACTACGATGAAAATCTCGTCTATGTCAACGATTTTGAAATATACCGCCCCCAGCTCATCCGCGCCGGTCAGCAGGAGGGCCTTACTTTTCCCAACATTGATCTGATCCGCGACCTTACCTTCTCCTCGGGCGGCTTTGACGCCCGCTACGGCGATAAGCTCTCCTCGGTACTGGATATCAGCTATAAACGCCCCGACAGTTTGCGGGGCTCCGTAAGTATGAGCATGCTGGGCGCCTCGGCCCACCTGGAAGGCAGCTTCAACGTGGGTAAGGATGGTTACCGCAAACTGCGCTATCTCGTCGGTGCGCGCTACAAAACCAACCGCTATCTGCTGGGCTCGCTGGATATCAAAGGGGAGTACCTGCCTAATTTCACGGATGTCCAGGCCTATGTGACCTACGATCTGTCGCGCGACTGGCAACTGGGTTTCCTGGCGAATTACAACCGCTCAGTGTATCGCTTTACTCCTACGGAGCGAAGCACCGCCTTCGGCCTGATTAACTTCTCCCTGGAACTGTTCAGTGTATTTGAAGGACAGGAAGTCACGGACTTTACCACTTCGCTGGGAGGCGTCTCTCTGACTTACCTGCCCAACCGGCAGAAGAATCCTCTCTTTCTAAAATTTCTGGCTTCTACTTATACCAGTGACGAAAACGAACGCTTCGATATTCTCGGGCACTACAGCCTGCGGCAGATCGACTCCGGCCTGGGCAGCAGCCAGTTTGGCGAGGTGCTGGCGGAGCTGGGCACCGGTACGCAGCATCAGTTTGTACGCAACTTCCTCGACGCCCGCGTAACCAACTTTCAGCACAAAGGAGGCGTGGAGTTTCAGCGACAAGACAACTCAGGCATCTCCGCCAGCCACTTCCTGCAGTGGAGCGTTAAATATCAGAATGAAACTATCGACGACAGTATCAAGGAATGGGAGCGCCTCGATTCCGCCGGTTATTCGCTGCCCTACGACCCCAATGAGGTGCTGCTCTTTAGTGTCTTCAAGTCACAAAACAGGTTGAATTCCCATCGCGTTTCGGCCTACCTGCAGAACACCTACACCTTTCGCGATAACGATCGCGCCGAGTGGAGAGTGTCCGCCGGTCTGCGCGCCGCCTACTGGGACCTGAATAAGGAATTCTTTATCACCCCACGCGCCCAGTTGCAGTATAAACCACTTAGCTGGGAAACCGATATCTCCTTCCGCCTGGCCGGCGGCCTCTACTACCAGCCGCCCTTTTACCGCGAACTGCGTGCTCCTAACGGCGCCGTCAATACCGGGGTGCTGGCGCAAAAATCCGCCCATCTCGTCGGAGGCATGACCCTGGATTTTTACCTGGGCAAAACCAACCCGAAAAAATTCCGCTTTATCAGCGAAGTGTATTACAAAAGCCTCTGGGATATGGTGTCTTATGACATCGAGAACGTCCGCATCCGGTATTCGGGTGAAAATGACGCCAGCGGTTACGTTGCGGGTGTCGACTTCCGGCTCAACGGAGAATTCGTGCCGGGCGCCGAGTCCTGGATCAATCTGTCTTTCCTCACGGCCCGCGAACGAATTGACGGGGTTCAGCACCTGCGCCGCGATGTCGGTCAAGAAGAGGCCTCTCCGGTAAATGATGTGCCCCGACCGACCGATCAGCGCATGACGCTCTCCGTCTTTTTTCAGGATTACCTGCCCAAAAATGAAAACTTTAAGATGCATCTCAATATGACCGTAGGTACAGGGTTGCCCTTTGGCCTGCCAAATAATAATGTGATCTACCGGAATACCTATCGCTTCAATCCCTACCACCGGATAGACATCGGGTTCTCTATTCAGCTTTGGGATATGGAACGCCGTGCAATGAAACCGCAACATCCGCTTTCTTTTACCCGCAATACCTGGCTCAGCCTGGAGGTTTTTAACCTGATGAATGTCCAAAACCAAACCGGCAATACCTGGATCAAAACCGTCTTTCAACAGCAGTATGCTATCCCCAATTACCTGACTTCCCGGCGGATCAACCTGCGGCTGCGGATGGAGTTTTGAAAACCAAAACGAAAAACAGGATAAATCAAAAAGTGTAAGAAGACGTATATTTGCCGGAAAACACCTAATACCCTAGACCCATGGCAGATTCAGAGAACAACCGCCGCCTCATTACCCGCTGGGAACTCTTTTTCCTCATCCTGGCTATCCTGATTATCCTTTACGCCATCCTGCAAAACTTCGGTATCAATGTCATGGAGGTCACCGAAGAGTCTGAGTTTATCCAGCGACCACATCAGTAAGGCTTTCAATCCGGGTCAAGGGATGATACTGATCTTCGATACCCATGTTCGTTGCTGCGACTGAAGTTGCAACAGGTAGGTTCCGGCAGGCAGCTGACTCAAGTCAAGTGAGCCGTTTTTCCCCAGGAATTCGTCCAACAGTTTGCGTCCCTGGGCGCTGAACACCCGGCACTGCAGTGGCCAAAGTCCGGGATGGTCTGTCTCCAGGTAAATCAGGCCGCTGCTGGGGTTGGGAAACAATTTCATCCCCGGCGGCAAGGCGGGGGAGGGGCGGCCGGTGAGTATAATAGCGACCGTTCGGCTAGTGGCGCTGGCACAACTTCCATTCTGGGCATTTAACGTTACTTCGAATACGCCGTTGCTGTTGTAAGTATGTACGGGTTGCTCTTCCTCACTGACCTGGCCGTCGCCGAATTCCCAACGATAGCTCTCGGCGCCGGAAGAACGGTTGATAAACCTGACTTCCCCGGGGCCGGTTATTTCAAAGTCAAAGACCGGTTCGGGGAAAGCCTGCACCCTGATGATTTCATTGCGGGTAACCGTGCTGGCGCCCAGCGCGCCTTGTATGCGCAGCGTTACACTGTACACACCTGCCTGGCGATAAATCACCTGCGGGTTGGGATCGTTGGAACTGGTGGGGTCTCCTCCCGGGAACTGCCATTCGTATTGATCGAACAGGCCGGTGGAAGCATCGGAGAATCGAACGAGGTGCGGGGAGCAACCGTTGGCCTGGTCAAAAGTAAAGGCGGCAGCGGGAAGTTGTCCGGCGTTTATTGTTTGCCGGCTGGTGTCCCGCCCGCAGGCATTGACAGCGACCAGGGTGACGGTATATTCCCCGGGGGTTTGGTATGAATACGCGGGGCTGGTTTCATCGCTGGTGCTGCCATCCCCAAAGTTCCATTCGTAGCGGTCGGCGCCAGCTGAACGGTTGTCAAATAACAAGTTGCTTCCTTGCTGTGTGAATTCGAAGCGGGCTTCGGGCGGCCCGGTAATAGTCAGCAGCACCGGCTCGGAAATGATATCTTCAAAGCAGTCGGTGGAGAGCAGGAGGCGATACCGGTATCCGTCCATACCGGGGGTCAGGTTGAACAAGGTCAGCGTTGCGGATTGAGTTCCCTGGTGGGTATCATCGTCTTCGAGGAGGGCAAAGCCGTTCCCCCGGTCTATCTGCCACTGAAACTGTAGTCCGGCGCCTGTCGTTTCCAGGGTTAGGCGCAGCGAGTCGCCGGGACAGGCGCTTTGCGGGGACGGTTGACTGACGATGGCGGGCGCTTCGTTGCGTTCTTCGCTTTGGGGAAGGCCTGCGAAGGGAGTGATCAGTCCCTCCGTGCCGGCCTGGGCGCCGTTGGGGCCGTCGCCGCAACTGCTTGAATTGATCGATTGGCCGGGGCTGCCGCCCCGGACGTCCGTATTCAGGGCTGCACTTCGATTACTCAGTACGCGCCCGCCGCTGCCGCCGCCGCCGGGGCCGAAGCATCGGTTTTCGTTACGGTTGTCAATGGATCCGCCGTCGCCGCCTAAGGCTTCCACCCGCAGCGGGCCGTCGATTTGTTGAGCCTGGATGACGATGGTTCCGCCGGCCCCGCCGCCACCGCCGCCGTCACCGGTAGTAAGGGCAGGGCTGCCGCCGTTGCTTCGAATCACCTGATCATTACCCACAATGGTATTGGCAAAAAGAAGCAGGATACCGCCCCCATGTCCGCCGTCCGAGCCATTGTCGTTGTTTTCGTGACCTCCGCCACCGCCACCGCCCATAAAGAGGCGGGCAGAATCGATCGGAGCCGCTTTGCCGCCCAGGCCGGGAAAAGCGCCGTCGCACCCGAAGCCGCTCTGGCGGTTTTCCCCGCCGCTGCCGCCGGGACTGCTGTTGGCGCCACCACCACCACCGGCATTGTGATCATTGCCGCCACCACCTCCGTTGCCCTGGGCACCGCGGCCGTTTTCCCTGTCAAGGGTTACCCCTATACCTTCTCCTTTGGGGGCTCCTCTCCAGCTGTTGCGCTCGACCCCGTAGTCGCGGACGGCTGTTAAAAAATTGCATTCCGTATCCTGGATGACGTCGGAAAGCCCACCCCGGAAACCTGTCTCGCTCAAATTAATATCAGCTTCCAGCTCCAGGACGCCGTTGACTTCTATAATGAGCACGCCGCCCGTGGCGCCGTTCCATCCGGGCGCCTGCAATGTGCTGACCACGTTGGCCTCTTCGTAAACCGGAATGCTGACTACCTGCACTTGCCCGGTGGGGTCGTATTCGTGGAGCAGCGCGTTCTCAAGGGTAAGCCGGTTGCCGTTGATGGTGCTGATGCGTGCACGTTCAAAGCGGCCCGCCTGTCCCGGATCCAGCAGGTCGCCGAAAGCAGGCGATTCCTCGATGCTAAGCCGGGCGCCCTTCATCTGGATGATCAAAATGTCGTCGCCGGCAGCAAAATCTTCTGAGGAGGAGAGCAGAAGCTGCGCCGAACAGAATTCAATGTCTTCTACTGCAGCGTATCGGTTGACAATTCCGCCGATTTCTGCCTGAGCGCAAAGCCAAACAGGCAAAACGAGTAATAGGAAGCTACGGAGCAGGGGTTTTATCATAGCATGACCTGTTTTAGGGTTGTGTACAGAATAATTTATAACACGATTATTCATAATTTATTTTTCTGCGGTCCCTTAAGCATTCATTACATCCCCAATATCAAAGGCAGAGGGATTGTTGCAAGAATTTTCCGCCGGAAACAATATTTAGTAAAAGAACAACTTTACTTGTGCTTGACAGAAAAAAGGTGTAGCTTTGCGCCCGTTAAAAACCCGCCGCTTGATCTTCAAGGTAAGCGGGTTATGGTTAAATTAAATTTAAAAATAACCAATGCCTGTAAAGATTCGTTTGCAGAGAAAAGGCCGTAAGAAGCGCCCCTTCTATCATATTGTCGTTGCCGACGTTCGTGCTCCGCGCGATGGCCGTTTTATTGAGAGACTGGGAACCTATAATCCCATGACTCAGCCGGCGACCATCGACATCGATCGCGATAAGGCTTACGAATGGCTGATGAATGGTGCTCAACCCACCGATACCGCCAGAGCTATTCTTCGTTTTAAAGGTATTTATTATAAAAAACACCTGATGCGTGGTGTCGCCAAAGGAGCACTCACCGAAGAAGAAGCCGAGGCCAAATTTCAGCAGTGGGTAGAGAAAAAAGAGGAAAAAATTTCCGAGCGCCGGGCCAAGTGGGAAGAAGAAAGGATTGAATTCCAGGAACAGGTGAGCGGTACACCGGCTGTCATTCCCGAAGAGGAAGAGGAAGCACCGGAGGAAGAAGCCGCTGCTGCCGAAGCAACGCAAGAAGCGCCGGCAGAGGCTGAAGCAGCCGAAGAAGCGCCGGCGGAAGTCGAAGCGGCCGAAGAAGCGCCCGCTGAAACCGAAGCGGCTACCCAGGAACCGGAGGAAGGCGCCGCTGAACCGGAAAAAGAAACAGCGCCGGCCGAAGCAGAAGCATCTACCGAAGAGGAACAGACCGAAGAATCGGAGGAGAAGAAAAAGGACTAATACACTCCAGCTCCTGCAATTTCAGGTGAAGGGGCCCGCTTCCGACCGGATGCGGGCCCTTTTGCCGTAGAGATTAACTAAATTTAACGTTCTCAAATGCACTTTCCTGTGGCCGGAGTTTGAACTTATGGCCCTGAAAAGGTATATTTGTAGGAATAGTTAAATTGGCTATACTTTATTTCTACTATAGTTAGTGAACCTGGTAGTGCCTCGAAGTGCACTATCAGGTTTGCCTTTAAAATGAGCCCTATAAATTATGTATGAGTTAGATAAATCCTACCTGGAAGGCCTGGAAGAGCTGGCCGGCGAGATCCAAGCCTCGGAAGAACTGTCCTCGTATCTGGAAGAGGAAGAGGAAGAGGATTACCTGCGCCTCAAGGAGATGTTTGAGCCGCGTATCGCTCTCATCTACGATGAAGTGGCGGCCAAGGATCCTCTGCAACTGGTTCCGCTGGAACTCGTGCTTCTCGACGAGGTGTTTGAGGGTCTTTATCTTCCCAGAATTCTCGGTTACTCCGTCCTGCGCGGAGAAATCAATGATGAGTTCAAGTACGCCCGTCCGGAAGACCACTTTAAAGAAGTACTGCTGGCTATTTGCAATTCGGCTAACTTCGATATTCTTAAGAAGCGCATCGGCCAATCTATTCAGATCGGCTTTGCCCTCAGCAGCGATATCTGGATCACCAACCTGATCAACACCATCGATAATAAACGCGTCCGCTACTTCCTGCAATCGCAGAAGCTGGATAAGTACCGGCGCCGAAAAGAGCGTAAAACCGGATACCTGCGTTACCGGCGGCAGTTCCGCAATGACAACTTCATGACGGCGGAATTTCCGGAAACTATAGCGCAGCTGAAAACGATGTTTTCTCAGCTACGCAGCTTCATCATCCACCGGATTCTTATCGACGTGGATAACAGTAGCCTTATTCCGCCTATCAAAAAGTTTATTGAAAATAAAGACTTTCAGGGCACCGATGAGCATCTTCAACTCATGGCCCTCTACGGCTTTTTCTTCGATCTCGAAGAAGCCGATCGGAAGCACCTCGCCAAATACTTCAATGAAACCCGTAAGAAATCCAAAGAATTCGATGAGCGCTTCCTGGAGTTCGTGCTCGAATTGCACGATCATGATGAGCTCGACCTGAGCCCGGATGCCGACCTGAGGATGGCCGCCCTGATCGATAAAAAAATCAAAGACCAGTTAAGCGAATTCTACAAACTGGTGGAAAAGATACACACCAAAGGATATAATACTGAAGAAGTGCAGGAGGCCGTCAGGCTGTTCTACATTCAACACGAAGGGGTGTCGACCATCAACGAGGTGGTTCGCAAAACCATCTATCAGTATTTTGCCCGCTTCATCAACGATCTGGAGGTGGAAGACTATACCGATTTCTTTGAAATCACCAAGCTCTTCCCCATTTATATGGGCATATTCGCCAATCAACAGTTTAACCAAAGCCTGAAAGAACTGTCGATGGCCTACGTCAAACGCCTGCTCAAACACTTCACGGACAAGCGCGGCAAGGACTATCAGGATATCAAAAAGTTCGTGTCTACTACCTTCCAGGATTTTGGCTTCCTCAAGGAAAAAGAGGTGACGGAGCTTTTTAAAACCCGGCGTAAGAAACGGAAGAAATCAGCCTGAGCACTCACTTCACGCTTGCCGTGAAACTATGGAACATTGTTGCAACAGGGGCTGTTAGAGAGTTGGTTAAAGAAATCATTTGTTGTATCTTTTTTCTGCCGCAAGCTGACAGGGCTTTCCGGCAGGTTTAAAAGAAGATCAGATTATCTAAAATCCAAACCAACTATAGCTGTTATGTCCCGAATCGTCATTATCTCCAATCGGCTGCCCGTCACTATTGAAAAGCACGATGATAAATTAATTTACCATCCCAGCGCCGGCGGTCTGGCCACCGGGCTTAATTCGTTGGATGATTCGCTTTCGCGAATATGGATCGGCTGGCCCGGTCAGGAGGTCACCGAGGAAGTTGAGCGCGAAAATGTTCGCCGCGATCTGGAAGATCAAGGGCTGGTTCCGGTTTTTCTCAGCAGTGAGGAGATTACGCTTTACTACGAAGGTTTTGCCAACAAAACCATCTGGCCGCACTTCCACTATTTTACCCAGTATACCACTTACCAGGACGAATACTGGGAAGCCTATAAGTCTGTTAATCAAAAGTTCGCCGACGTTGTCAATGAACTCATTCAGGAAAATGACCTGGTGTGGGTTCACGATTACCAACTGATGCTGCTGCCGCAGATGATTCGCAAAGAGCACCCCCGGGTATCCATCGGTTTCTTTCTGCACATTCCCTTTCCTTCTTATGAGGTTTTCCGCATCCTGCCCTGGCGCAAGCAGATCCTCGAAGGCGTACTCGGTTCCGACCTTATCGGTTTCCACACTTTCGGTTATATGCGTCATTTTCTCAGTGCGGTTTACCGCATCGTCGGGTACGAACACAGCTTCGGAAAGCTCACCGTCGGTAATCGCCTGGTCAATGTGGATGTGTATCCCATGGGAATCGATTATGAAAAGTACGCTCATCCCGAGATTGATATCAAATCGGAAGACGATTCCTTCAAAATTAAACAGCTGGCTAAAACTACCCGGCTGATCATCTCCATCGACCGCCTCGACTATTCCAAAGGCATTGAACAGCGACTTTACGGCTTCCGCCGCTTTTTGCGCGAATATCCCGAATACAGAGGGAAAGTCACGCTGATGATGGTGGTCGTTCCCTCGCGCTCCGGTGTCGACCAGTATCAGGAACTCAAACACCATATCGATGAACTGGTCGGTGAAGTTAATGGCGAATTCGGTGAATTCGACTGGGTGCCGATCAACTATTTCTACCGCTCTCTGGAGTTCGGCGACCTCACTACACTCTACAAAGAGGCCGATATCGCCCTCATTACGCCCCTGCGCGACGGCATGAACCTGGTGGCCAAAGAATACGTGGCCAGTAAAGAAGACAGCAAAAAAGGCGTGCTTATTCTCAGTGAGATGGCCGGCGCAGCAAATGAACTGACAGAAGCCATCATGGTCAATCCCCAGGATGTCAACGATCTGATAATGGCCTTGCACGATGCGCTGGAAATGAATGAATCCGAACAGCGCTGGCGCCTGGAAACCATGCAGAAAAAACTCAAGAAATACGATATCAGAAACTGGGCAAATGCCTTCATGCGGGAGCAGCGCGCCCTCATGAAAGAACAGCGGGAGCAGAATACTTTCGAACTCGATGATGAGAAGCGAAGAAAAGTGTATGAGGCTTATCAAAATGCCCGCCGGCGCCTGGTCATCCTTGACTACGACGGTACCCTGATGCCCTTTAATCCGGATCCGCATGCAGTTACGCCCGACAAAAAATTGCTGCAATTACTGGGCGAACTCAATAAGCAAAAAGGTACTAAAGTCGTCGTTAACAGCGGGCGCGACCGGGAAACGCTCGAAAAATGGCTGGGCCCGCTGCACATTGATATGTCGGCCGAACACGGCGTATGGATCAAACGGGGCGATGACTGGATCTCCAATCCCAACCTGGAGCGAGGCTGGAAAGATCAGATCCGGACCGTTCTGGAAAACCTGGTCGAACGTACGCCCGGTTCTTTTATCGAAGAAAAAGATTACAGCATCGCCTGGCACTATCGTCGCGTAGATAAAGATTTTGGCGAAAAACGCGTCCGGGAGTTCCGCGATGTGCTCCGCTATCTCACTGCCAACCTCGACCTGCAGGTACTGGAAGGAAAAAAAGTAGTTGAAATAAAGAACGCCGGCGTCAACAAGGGAAAAGCAACCCTCAGCTGGCTCCATGAGCGCGACTGGGATTTCATCATGACCATCGGGGATGACAGTACGGACGAGGATACCTTTAAAGTGATGCCACCCGAAGCTTATACCGTAAAAGTGGGCCTGCAGAAGAGCGCGGCCCGCTACAACCTGCTCACTGTTGAAGATGTGCGCAATTTGCTGAACGACTTTGTGGAGATGAGCCGGGAGGAAAAGATGAAAGATGAAAGATGAAATAGGAAATTTCATCACCTGTGAACAGAAAGAAGTTGCTTATCCATGCTAAACGGACTACTGGCCGGCATTGCCGCTTACGGTAAAGCTCTGCGGCTAATCAATCGCTTGCGGCTGTGGGGCTATATCCTGGCGCCCGGGCTGATCAGCTTGCTTTTAGGTTTCGGCATCTTCGGTTCGGCCTGGGGAATCTCCGATGATATCGGCCGCCGTTTGATTGCCTTGTATCCTTTCGAATGGGGACGAGATTTCCTGGAAGGCCTGGCCAATATTATCGGAGCTCTTTTTGTCGTTGCCCTGGGATTAGTGCTCTTTAAACACTTGGTGCTCGCCTTAGCCTCTCCTTTCATGAGTTACTTTTCTGAGAAAATTGAAAGGGAGATCACAGGCAGGGCTGAAGAAGTCTCTTTCTCGCTGTCCCGTCTGGTCGGCGATCTTCTGCGCGGCATTCGCATTGCGCTGCGCAACATCATCCGCGAATTACTTTTTACACTTATCCTGCTCTTTTTAGGGCTTATTCCGGTGCTCAGTCCGTTCACCACGCTGGGTATCTTCATTCTTCAGTCCTATTACGCCGGCTTCGGTAATCTCGATTACCTGATGGAGCGCCATTTTACGGTGCGGCAAAGCGTTCGTTTTGTGCGGCGTAACGCCGGGCTGGCCATAGGCAACGGGGCGGTTTTTCTGCTACTGCTCTTCAGTATTGTCGGTTTCCTCTTCGCCCTGCCCCTGGCTACGGCGGCGGCAACGGTAGAAGGGAGCCGCCGTTTGGAAAAGAGCTGAGGACACTTTAGCCCACAAACTTATATCCCACCCCCCGTACCGAAAGAAAATACTCGGGGTTTTTGGGATCTTTCTCGAAGTATTTGCGAAAAGAAAGGATAAAGTTGTCTATGGTGCGGGTGGAAGGGTAGACATCGTAGCCCCAGACGGACTGTAGGATTTGCTGCCGGGAGACTACTTCGTTGCGCCGGTCGATGAGCAGCTTGAGCAGCATGGCTTCCTTTTTGGTGAGACTGAATTTGCCGGGATTGCCCTCTGCTTCGTAGGTGGCGAAGTTGATCGTGTTCCCGCCGAAGGTATAGATCTCGGGCGTGTTGTCCGGCGCTTTACTGGTTCTTTTGATGAGGTTATTGACCCGAAGCAGCAGTTCTTCCAGGACGAAGGGTTTGGTCAGGTAGTCGTCGGCTCCTTTTTTCAGACCGGTGATGCGGTCCATAGGGGTATCTTTGGCCGTCAGGAAGATAATCGGTACCTTCATGTTGGTCAGCCGAACCTGTTCACAGATCTGAAAGCCATCCACTTCGGGAAGCATGACATCGAGGATGAGCAGGTCGAAATGCTGCTCCTGAAAGTATTTCAGGGCATCTTTGCCGTTATCGGTGGCCACCACCTCATAGTCCTCCATTTCCAGATTGAGTTTGACGACGTCGCGGATGTTTTCTTCGTCTTCGACGAGTAATATGCGCATACCTTCCGTAATTTACTTGGGTGCTAATTTAAGTTCTAACAAATAGTCGGAACCAGGGTTTAAAAGTTCTCAGGCCCGAGGCACTAGTACACGGTGTATTAGTCCCCCGCGCACTAAGATCCCGGCGGGCAACCCGATTGGAAATCGAGAAGTGATTATTCTACAGGGCAAAACTTCCGGTTTCAGATCAATACTCCCTCTCCTTTCTCCACGGGTAACTCAATATGAAAGCGCGTACCCTGCGGTTCGTTGTCTTCTACAGTGATCGTTCCCTTGTGTGCGCGGACGATCTGATCCACGATGTACAACCCCAGGCCGGTTCCCTTTGTTTTTCGGGTGTCCTCGCTGCCTACGCGGTAGAATTTCTCAAAGATGCGCTTTTTTTCGTTATCAGGTATGCCATACCCCTGATCGGCGAGATCAATATGGATGCGCTTTCCAAATTGAAGCAGTTGAACCTCAATATGAGCGGGTTTGGGTGAATACTTGATGGCATTCTCCAGCAAATTGAGCACCACGGAAGTGATGCCCAGCTTGTCACCAATAATCTGATTGAGTTTTTCCTGGGCGTGAAAAGAGAAGTTGACTTCGGGGTATTTGCTTTCCAGTTTCACGATGAGGTCCTCCAGCAACTCTTCCAGGTCGATGGGCTCGCGGTGCGGTTGGTAAGTCGATTCAAGCTTGGCGGACAGCAGCAAGTCATTAACCAGCCGGTTGAGGCGCTCGGTTTCGGCCAGCGCATTATCGGCGAGGTTGTCGGATTGTTCTTTTTTCAGTTGTCGTTTTTTCAGCGTTTCCAATACCAGCCGGATAGAGGCGATGGGAGACTTCAATTCGTGCGTAATCGAGAGCAAAAAATTGCGTCGTTGCTGAGCGGCGGTCATCTCTTTATTATATCCCCGGTTGATCAGCCACATCCCGATAACCAGGCTGATCATGAAGACAGCGGCTTCTCCAAGGATCATGTACTCCTGTGATTTGTACTGCCTGTACAAATTCTTGAATGTTTCCTTATCCCGGAATGCTTCTTCGTTATCGACCAGTCCCTCGGCCACCATGCCGATGCGCAACAGGTCTCTTTTCGCATAAAAAGCATCCCGGTTTTTGATGAATAACAGGATAGACCACCAGGCGAAGGCCAGCATCATGTAGGCAATTACTCCGTAACTCAGTACTCGCAGGCGGATATTCTGTCTCATAATAAAGAATTGATAGCATCAAGCATCAAGCATCAAGCAAACACCTCATCTATCGCCTCGATGATCAGCCCCGCCGCCTCTTCCAGGTCCGTTTCGCGGTGTGCCGCCGAAACAAAACCGACCTCGTAACCCGAAGGCCCGAGATAAATGCCGCGTTGCAGCAATTCGTGATGCAGCTTCTTGAATTGTTCCATGCTCCGGGTGTCGATCTGGTCGGCGCGCAGAATGCGATCGCGACTGAATGCGATCCAGAAAATAGAATGCAGGTGCGGAATACGTACTTCATAGCCCCGTCTGTCACAGTGCTCCTGGATAATAGAGGTAAACCGGGCCGTTTTAAGAGCCAGCTCTTCGTAGAAACCGGGTTGGAGTAGTTGCTGGATCGTAGCATAACCGGCTGCCATGGCTACCGGATTGGCCGACAAGGTGCCGGCCTGGTAAACCGGGCCGTCGGGAGCAACATAGCTCATGATCTCATGACTGGCCGCGTAGGCGCCTACGGGCATACCCCCGCCGATAATCTTGCCGTAGGTCAAAATATCGGGCTGTATGCCGTAGTGACCGGCAGCACCTTCGAAACCGGCCCGGAAACCGGAGATCACCTCATCAAAGATGAGCAGCACATCATATTTATAGGCCTTCAGACGCAGGCATTCGAGGAAGGATCGATCCTGCAGCAGCAAGCCGTTGTTCGCGGGAATGGGCTCAACAATGATGCAGGCGATGTCGTCGCCGTGCTTGCGCAGCGTTTCGTCGAGCAGGTCGCGGTCATCTAATGGAAGCACAATGGTCTCTGCGGTGAAAGACTCAGGAATGCCCGCCGAAGTGCTGACGCCGAAGGTCGCCAGCCCAGAACCTGCCTTTACCAGTAGAGAGTCGACATGGCCGTGGTAACATCCCTCAAATTTGATGACCTTGCTCTTTCCCGTTACTCCCCGCGCCAGCCGGATAGCCGACATGACAGCTTCCGTGCCGGAACTGACAAAGCGCATTTTCTCAATATAATGATGGTTCTCGATAATCAGCTTGCCCAGTTGATTGCCCAGCCGGGTAGGGGTTCCGAAAGAAGTACCCCGAGATACCGTATTGATAATCTTCTCGCGCACCTGTTCGTTATTGTGCCCGAGAATGAGCGGCCCCCAGGAGCAGCAAAAGTCGATGAAGACATTGCCGTCCTCATCTGTGATCCGGCAACCATTTCCTTCCGCGACAAAAAGCGGCGGTCCGCTGACGGATTTGAAGGCCCGGACCGGCGAATTGACGCCTCCCGGAAAATACTGTTTCGCCTCTTCAAATAAAGCCGCAGAACGCGCACGATTGATAACCGTATCGGTGAATTCCATATTTAGTGATTTCTTAATCTGTTTATGTGCTGCCAAAAATAAGAATTGTTTAAGGCTCCCGCGTAATACGCCTGTCATTATTCGATTGGCCAAAGCGGGAAAAAGGCTTACCTTTGAAGCAAATTTCCGGTATTTATATCTCGAGTAATATGCAGATTGACGTAGGCGCCTACATAGCAGATTTATTGTACGAACACGATTCCGTCAACGTTCCGGGCCTTGGTGGTTTTCAAAGCCAGTACAAGCCGGCCGAAATAGACCGGGTGCAGGGCAAATTGCACCCTCCTTCGAAAGATCTACACTTCAACGAAAACCTGGTGGTTAACGATGGCCTGCTCATCAACTACATCAGTAAAAAACATCAGCTGAGCTACGCGGAGGCGGAACAGGCTGTGGAAGAGTATGTACAGGGAGTAAAACAGGCAATTGAAAAACGGGAGATCATTATTTTTCCGCGGGTCGGGCGTCTGTATCGGGATTATGAAAACAAATTGCAGTTTTTACCTGACAATACCAACTTCAACACGGAGGCTTTTGGGTTGCCTACCGTTCAATTCAATCCCGTAAGCCAGGGAAATAAAAGTGCTGTCGCCGGTACGGAAAAGACCGACTCCTCTCCGGCTGCAGTCCCTCCGGAAAAAATGCTGACTGCGACGATCGCCGACTGGTTTCAGCGCTACCTGCCCTATATTGGCGCCCTTTCCGTTATCATCGTCGGGGTTGGGATCTTCCTCTTTCTGCGTGACCGGGACGCTGCCGAAACATCCCAGGAGAAAACCCCGACTCCCCGCATCAATCAGAAGCCTTCCAGAGAAGGATCCGGGGAAGATATCGCCTCCCTCGATGATCCCGAAGATGTCAGTGATATGGAAAGTGAGGCTGTCGATCCTAACCCGCTGGATACGGAAGGCTCGACGCCCCGCCCCGGACAAAAGTACGCCATCATTGCTATCGGCCTGTTCCGAGATGCAGGTAATGTCAACAAACTTTCCAGGGAGATCTTCAAAGCAGGTTATCAAGCCTATACCGAACCTGTCGGTCGCCTTACCCGGGTCGGGGTACGCGTTAGTTACGACAGCGAAAGGGAACTCGAACGCGCGCTCGAAGATATCCGTAACCAGTTTAATTCCGATGCTTTCGTTTTTCAGCGGCGGGTGGAGTGAGGCTGTATGCTGGCTACTCTCCGCTTTGCTTATCGGATTGTATTTTTCAGCAAAATAAATGAGATTTCGTTTCATCCATCACTCATGTTTGACCTGCCGTTCGAGCCATTCCTCGCGCAGGTCGAGGAAGAAGCCTTCGGAATGGATGGTAGTTGATGTAGGGGCCTTGCTTGGACATGCCCCTCGCGATTGATAGCCAGGCTTTTGAGCAGCCCATCCTTCTCTACCTCAGCAGCACGATTTCTCCGGATACCGTCTCATTTGTTCCGTCGTTATAATTCACCTCCGCCATATATACATATACGCCCTCATGCGCTTCGAGACCGCGGATGGTCCCGTCCCAGCCTTCCCGGTCGGCATTGGCGGCCAGGGTATCCTGTTCGAAGATCAGGCTGCCCCAGCGGTCGTAGATGCGCAGGGTATAGGCCTCCACGTCATCGGATCGGGCGAAGAGGCTGAAGATGTCATTTATGCCGTCGTCGTTGGGACTAAAGGCGTTGGGGGCATAGATGCGGCTGCGCTCTTCCACCGTGATGGTAACCTGATCGCTGATGTCGCAGCCCTTCGGATCGAAGGCCGTCAGCCGGTAGGTAGTCGATACCAGCGGGCGGGCGATAGTAAGCAGCTGATCCGGCTGTTGCAGTCCTTCTGTGGGGAACCAGATAAGAGAATCTACAGTAAAATTGACTGCGGGGGATAACTGCACGCTGTCGCCCCGCCGGATGACCTGATCTTCTCCCAGGTCCAGGCTGAGAAGGGTTTGGGGGGCTGCCTCGAAGGATTGTGAGGTTTGGCAACCATTATTATCTTCTATAGTCAGCAGGTAGGAGCCGCTGCCGATATCGCGGATGAATACGGGCAGGTCGCCCACGAGCGGAGCGAAGACGCCGTTATCGAGGCGGTAGGAATAAGCCGGGGATCCACCGTCGATGGCTTCGAGGATGATGGCGCCGTCCTGGTCGCCGGGGCAGGTGGGGGGAATCAGGGAACTCTGTACCAGGATTTCATCCGGCTCGGTCAGGGTTAACTGATCGCTGGCTGTGCAACCGGCGCCGTCGCTGACCGTAACTCCGTACTCACCTGCCGGCAGGTCTTCTATTCTTTCCCCGGTGGCGCCGTTGCTCCATTGTATAGTGAGCGGCGGAACACTGCTGCCGGCTTCGACTTGCAGAGCGCCGTCCGTGCTGCCAAAACAGCTTACGCCAAAACCGCTATAGTCGACTACCTGTTCGATAGCGGCACTAAGGTCGCTCACTTCTACCGTCACCGAGCCGTTGACGCCTGCCGGGCAGGTAGCGCCGTTGACCAGGACGAAATCGATGGAGTAGGTGGTCGTCGTCGCCGGTGAAATGGGTTCGCTATATCCGTCGCTGATATCATCGAGTTGAAAGATATTACCGCGATCATCCGAGTATTGAATAGTAGCCGAGGCGGCGCCCGACAAGCGGAAGGTCAGGTCGGTGCTTTCCCCGGGACAAATATTGCCGCCGCTTTCTATCGAAGCTGTAGCTCCCGGCACAAAAGCCAGGTTGATCTGCACGGTGCTGTCACAGCCGCTGCTGCTTTGCAGAACTTGGGTTCCGCTGGGCTTATCGATGTCGTAAACAATGTTGTTAACGGTGAGGCTTTCACCTTCACAGAGCGTACTGTCAATGACGGTTGTTGTCGGCAGGTCAAAACTCAGGTTGACGATCACCGTACTGTCGCATCCGGGAAGGGAGGAGGCAAGGATCTCCGTTCCGAAGGGATTGCTTTCGTCGTATACGGTCCCATTCACCGTAATGCTTTGGCCTGTACACAGGGTCTGATCCAGGCGGGTTTCTCCACCCGTAAAACGGAGGTCCACTACAATGATACTGTCGCAACCGCTGAAGCTGCCCCCGGGAATGGTGTCGCGGCCCGAGAGGTTATTTTCATTATAAGTCACCCCGTTTAAAGTGATGCTTTCTCCACGGCAAAGCAGGGAGTCGACTTCATTGACGACGGCGTCGACCAGTTGCACATTCACCACGACGGTACTGTCGCATCCGCTGCTTCGCTGCAGCGTCTCCGTTCCGCTGAGCCTGTTCTCATCGTATATCGTTCCGTTGATGTTTATGCTCTGACCCGCGCAGAGAATGGGTTCCAGGGTTACGGTAGTATCCCGCTGGTATTGCAGCTCGACGGTGATGACGGAGTCGCAGCCGGAAGCGGCCTGGCCTTTAAGGACCTCAACGCCCGAGGGCGTTCCCTCGTCATAGACCTGGCCGTTTACGGTGATGGATTCTCCTTCACAAAGAGTAGAATCGATCCTGAATTCAGCGGCGGGAGTAAAGCGCAGGCTGATGTTGACAATGCTGTCACAGCCGTTGGTGCTGCCGCCACTGATGACTTCTCTGCCGCCCGGATTGGCTGCATTGTAGGTAATGTCATTGATCACGAGGCTGTCGCCCGCGCAAAGGATAGTATCCAGGTTGGTGACCGATTCCTCCAGCAGGGTGATCACTTCGGCTTGATCGATGGCACGCTGGCAGTTGGCATCCTGCAGATTGAGGAAATTGACTTGAATCTCATTACCGGTAAGTCCCAGCTCGTCAGGGCACAGTTCGAAGAAATCCTGGGTGGCGTCGGTGGTGAAAGATTCCGTGCTGGTGCTTCCGTCGAAGCTCAGCTCGTAGTTGATGGTAAATGGCGGGGTGCCTTCCAGAAGCAGGTTGAATCCAAAGCACTCGCCGGGGCAGATGGGGCCGCCGGGGGAAATATCGACAGAAAGCGCGGGAAAAGTTGATTCAATCGTGGCGTTGGCCGTAGCGGTGCAACCGTTGGCATCGCTGATGATGACCGTATAAACGCCTTCCGGCAAATCAGTGGGATCCTCTATTCCGTCGAGCCGGTCATTATCCCAGTCGATGTCGAAAGGAGCGGAGCCGCCGCTGATGGTCAGGTCAATAGCGCCGTCGGGCAATCCGTCGCAGGTGACATCCTGTTTGTCGGCGCTGACATTGAGCGTGCAACCTGGGGCGCTTATGGTGAAAACGCAGCTGATGCTGCATCCGTTATTGTCTACTACTTGTACGTCATAATTGCCCGCGGTAAGATTGTCAATTGTCAGGCTGCCGGGGGCATCCAGCGTGGCGCCGTTGCTGACCGGGCCGGTCAACTGTACTTCGTAGGGGGCTACTCCTCCGTCGATAGTGACTTCGGCCTGCCCGTCGGCGCCGCCGATGCTGGAGACCGCTTGGGATTCTCCGCAGCTGACAGACAGGGAAGGCGGGGCATCCAGCGTGACACTGGTGGAATCGCTGCAGCCCTTGGTATCTGTAACGGTGATGCTGTAAGTGCCGGCCGGCAGGTTGGCCGGCGCCGCCTGGTTATCGAAAGCGTCATCACTCCAGTCGAGGCGGTAAGGAGGCGCTCCCCCGCTGATATTCAGGCGGATTTTGCCGTCGGTAAAGCTGTTACAGGTAATTTCTTTTTCGATGATGGCTTCCAGCGTCGGGTTTTCAATGACGGTGAGTTCGATGGGGACGGTTTCCGAAGTACAGCCATTGGCGCCGACCACGGCATAGATGGTTTTGGCCGGTGAGAGATAAGCGGAGGGATCGCTGATGAGCAGGGTAGCGCCGAAATCTTCGTAATAGCTTACGGGGTCGCCGGTACCCAGGTTGACGGTTTCGTCGAGGAGTCGTAAGTTAAAGGTGGCGGAGCCACCGGGGCCGGCACAGCCCTCCAGGCGAGCCTCGGTAGCCGGGGGAGCCGCTTCCACCAACACCTCGACGCCAGGGCCAAAATTGGAAAATACCGGGCAGCCGGCTGCATCTTCGACAGAGACTACTGTGAAGGTGACATCCTTGGTCACCGCTACCTGATCCGTGTCGCCATTGCTGAGGCTGGTAGCGGTCAGTGTATCGGTACCGTTGGTGTAGGTGACCGTGAAGGGACCGCCGAAATCGGGGAGGATGAACCGGATTTGTTCCTGAATGGTGTCACAGCCGCTGCAAACGGTGCAGGCCAGGTCGATATCTGCGGTTTGCAGGTCGATACTCGACGGAGGCGCCGTGTAGGAGGGGCAGTCGGGATAGGAAGTCCAGTTGCCAGGGGTGGAAATCCGGGCGATCCACTCCAGCTGCCCGGCCGCAGCGAAGGGGCCGTTAAAGCTGATGTAGTCTGTAGCGCTGCCGCTGGGTTCCATGTGGTAGCAAGGCTCTACTTCCGGGTGCAGGCCACTGTCCTGGGACGTGTCGGCGAAGGCGTTCCAACCGGTCTTGGTATTGAAGCCGAATAAGATGAAGCCATTACTGTATGTTGCATCGTTTGCGAAGTTGCCGGGGCTGGCGTTGCCATTGTCCCATTCTCCTCCCTGCATGAAATAGATCTGGTCGCCGCCGTTATTGAAATTCAGGGTATTGTTGCTCAGTTGGGTGAAGGCCCAGTCGCCGTCCGGAGCGATGGCCTGGTAGGCATCGCTTTGGCCTACGGGGGGCAGTTGGAAGGTAATGACTGTTCCGGCTGGAATAGTAGGGCCGGTTCGTTCTACAGTAATGAAGCCTTCGGAGTTGCCCCACTGGCCGGCATTGGCGCGCTCCCAGCCGTTGTCGGTGATGTCGATGAGCGTGCCGGTAGTAATGTCGCGAAAGCAGACAAAGCTGATCAGGTCGGCATTACCTTCCCCACAGCCAGAGAGGTTGGCATTCACCCCGACAACGGCCAGGTCACCCGGCTGCAGCATAGTTTGGCTGAAGCCGAAACAGGGGAAGAAGGCAAGTCCTATGAAAATAAGAGCCTGCGAAGATAGGGATAGGGGGTTGAGCATAGTGTAGTGATGATTTTCCCTTCCCCAACCAAATAGCGGTCATGTGCACCATTGGCTGAAGAACCTGATTTTCTAAGTAGTCTGGGTCAAGAAGCTGCGCTCCCTTTACTGAGTTCTATTTGCGGGAGATACACAGATAACGCAAAAAAACTCAATTGAATTATTCCGGAACGGTCCAAAAATAAATCCTATCTTCTAGCGCTGCGCCTCCGCCATTAAAAAAATCAAGCGAGATATCGATTTTCAGGCAAAAAAGCCTATCTTTGCATCCGCTTTTGAACTGGGTAAGAGCAGTTCTTTATAAAAGTTCTTATTATAATGGAAGGGTTAGTAGAATTTTCTATCCCCATAAAAGGGTTAGGTGACGGCATCCACCGGTTTGATTTTCACATTGATCAGTCTTTTTTCAAGCACTTTGAAAATGCACCGGTAGAAGAGGGAGATATTGATCTTACATTCACGCTGGACAAAAGTTCCAGCATGTATGTACTGGAGTTCGACTTTGAGGGTACCGTGAAAACTGCCTGCGACCGCTGTCTCGCTACCATTGACCTGCCCATCTCGGGCAGTCAGCAGCTGCTGGTTAAATTCAGCTACGAAGAGCAAGATGAAGAAGCAGAAGTCATCTACATCAGCCCGGAGACCAAAAAGTTGGATGTTTCCAAGTATATCTACGAATTTGTAGTACTGGCCATTCCAATGATTAAGGTATACGATTGTCAGGAGGATGAAAACCCACCCTGCAATTTTGATATGCTCCGCTATCTGGAAGCGACCGAAGAGGCCCCTCCGATGGAAAAAAAAGTAGAAGACAACCCCATTTGGGACGAATTGAGGAAAAAACTATCGAAAGATAATTAAATCACATAGCAATGGCACATCCTAAGCATAGAACTTCCAAGCAGCGCAAACGCAAGCGCAGAACGCATAAAAAAGCGCCGGTACCACAGATCTCTACCTGCTCGGTAACCGGCGAGAAGCATCTCTACCATCGCGCTTATTACGATGTGGAGGGCAACCTGTACTACCGCGGTCGACTGCTGAAGAAGGCGGAAGAAGAATTTTAAGGATGCTTTGACAAAATTGAGGCGCTGATAAGGAAAGATATACCTTTCCCGTCTTCAACACCTTCCGGCTTTGTCAAAGAATCATTTTAATGAATACCGGTGAGCGGACATGCTTTGTAAATAAGGTACTGACAGCGCAGCTTATCCTGCCTGCTGCCTTTCTATCCCCGCTTTCCAGTGAATAGCGAATAAAGCATGAGCTCCCATCCCCCTTGAGGATGCGGAGCTTTTGTGTTTTATGCCTTACCCGGCCAAAACCTTTCTTGTCTTTATGAAAAAAATAGTCAAAACCAGCCAGGCGCCCGATCCGGTAGGGCCCTACAACCAAGCCGTGAGCCATAACGGCACGCTTTTTATTTCCGGTCAGATTGCCCTCGATCCGGATTCCGGAGAACTTGCCATCAGCGATATCGAAACGGAAACCCGGCGCGTTATGGACAATATAAAAGCCATCCTGCAGGAGGCCGGTGTCGGCTTTGCCGAGGTGCTTAAGTGCAGTATCTTTGTCAGCGATATTAACAACTACAGCCGCATTAACGCCGTCTATGCAGGCTACTTCGACGAAGCTACCGCGCCGGCCCGCGAACTGGTGGAGGTCGCCAATTTGCCGAAAGGCGTCAATGTGGAAATTTCCGCTATCGCCGCTGTCGGGTAATGACTTACTTCTGATAAGAATTTGAATCCATTGAGGGGATGACTCAAAGTCACCCCGTCAATTGGTAAGAATTTGGATCGATTGACGGGACGAGTTGAAGGCGCCCCGATAATTTGAAAAAAAGACGACATGGATCAAAAAAAACGCGTACTATCCGCCATTCAGCCGACGGGACACATGCACTTCGGCAACTACTTCGGCGCGGTAAAAAACTGGGTACTGCTGCAGGAAAAATACAACTGCTTTTACGGAGTGGTCGACTACCATGCGATGACCATGCCGTACCAGCCCAGAAAACTGCGGGAAAATACCTGGGAGCTCATTTTCAATCTGCTGGCCACCGGGATCAAGGCGGAGAATCTGTTTATCCAGTCCCTGGTGCCCGAACATGCCGAACTTTGCTGGATTTTCAACTGCTTTACCTCCTACGGTCAGCTGACGCGCATGACCCAGTTTAAGGATAAAAGTGTACTGGCCCAGGAAAAAGCAGCGGACAATTTTATCTCCGCCGGTTTGCTGGACTATCCCGTCCTTCAGGCTGCCGATATTCTGATCTACCGCGCCGATTATGTACCGGTAGGCAAAGACCAGGAACAACACCTGGAACTGGCGCGCAATATCGCGCAACGCTTCAATAATCAGGTCGGTAAGGAATACTTCGTACTTCCCGAGCCCCTGTTTACGGAAGTACCCAAACTCATGTCACCTGCCGATCCGACCCGCAAAATGAGTAAAAGCTACGGCGAAAAACACTACATCAATATCTTCGCCGATGAGAAACGCATCCGCAAGCAAATCCGCTCGGCCGTCACTGATACCGGCGAAGCCAACAATGGAGAAATGAGCCCGGGTGTGGAAAACCTTTTCACCCTCCTGCGCGCCAGCGGCCGTCAGGAAGCGCACGATATCCTCATGAGCGCCCACGAAGCCGGCTCGCTGAAATACGTGGAACTGAAAGACGCCGTTGCCGATGCCCTGATAGATATCGCCGGCGCTTTCCGGGAGCGTAAAGAGGAATTGCTGGATAATAAAAAAGAAGTGAAAAACCGGATCAAGGCTTCCTCTGCTGAAATTCGAAAGGAAGCACAGGAAACCGTTCGCATGGCAAAAGAACTATCCGGATTGATGAACGTCCGGTACTGATAGGGGGCTTTGCGGTTTCACTGTCAGCCATGAAATCATATAAGCATGAAAATAATCTGTATCGGGCGGAACTACGCTGCCCATGCCAAAGAGTTAAACAACCCTGTTCCCGAAGAGCCGGTCGTGTTTATGAAGCCGGCGAGCGCCCTCCTGGTCAACAATAAACCTCTTTATTATCCGGAGTTTACCAACGATCTGCACTACGAAGCCGAGATCGTTTTAAAAGTGGCGAAAAACGGCCGTCACGTACAGCCGGAATTTGCATCTGGATATTATGAGGAGATCGCTTTCGGCATCGATTTTACCGCGCGTGACCTGCAGCAGCGCTGTAAGGAAAAAGGGCAGCCCTGGGAGATCGCCAAGGGCTTTGACGGGGCGGCTCCCCTCAGCGGTTTTATGCCAATCGGAGCGTTCAACCGCTCGGCGATCGAATTTGAGCTCCACAAAAATGACAAGACAGTACAGCACGGCAATACCCAAGACCTCTTGTTTTCCTTCGAGGATATCATCGTCTATGTATCCCAGTTTTTCAAACTGCAGATGGGTGACCTGATCTTCACCGGCACCCCGGCCGGCGTCGGCCCGGTACAGATCGGCGATACGCTGGAGGGTTACCTGCACCTCAAGGACGAGGTGAAAAAGATGCTGACCTGCGAAATTCGCTAGAAGAAGTGGTGGTTCATTCGGATGATCAGCCGGTCCCGGTGTTTGCGCAGTAGTTTTGCCGGATGACTACGCTGACACTGAAATTTCTCTAAACTATTTCTATTTTTGCACCATTCTCAAGCGCGTATAGGATTTGTAAACCTTAACTCTGAAAGATATGCCTTACTTCTTTACCTCCGAGTCCGTTTCGGAAGGACATCCCGATAAAATAGCCGACCAGATTTCCGATGCCCTGGTCGATCACTTTCTGGCTTTTGATCCCGATTCCAAGGTTGCCTGTGAAACGCTGGTCACTACCGGACAGGTGATCCTTGCCGGAGAGGTTAAGACGAGCACCTACCTCGACGTACAGCAAATCGCCCGCGACGTCATTCGCCGTATCGGCTATACCCGGTCCGATTATATGTTCGAAGCCAACTCCTGCGGTGTCCTCTCTGCTATTCACGAACAGTCGCCCGATATCCGGCAAGGGGTAGAACGGGAGAATCCCGAAGATCAGGGAGCAGGCGATCAGGGCATGATGTTCGGCTACGCCTCCCGGGAAACCGTGCACCTGATGCCCGTAAGCATTGACTTGTCACACCGCATCCTGCAAACGCTTGCGGCCATCCGCCGGGAAGGCGTGGAGATGACTTACCTGCGTCCTGATGCGAAATCACAGGTGACGGTCGAATACTCTGATGACCGCATTCCGCAACGTATTGACTCGATCGTCATCTCTACCCAGCACGACGAATTTGATGCCGAGGAGCAAATGTTAAGCAAGATTCGCGAAGATGTAGTCAACATTCTCATTCCCCGCGTCATGGAGCAACTGGAACCCCGTGTGCGGAAATTACTCAAAGACGATATCACCTACCATGTCAACCCTACCGGTAAGTTTGTCATCGGTGGCCCGCACGGTGATACAGGACTTACCGGCCGAAAGATTATTGTTGATACCTACGGCGGTAAAGGAGCCCACGGCGGCGGTGCTTTTTCTGGCAAGGATCCCTCCAAAGTAGACCGCTCGGGCGCCTATGCGACCCGGCATATCGCCAAAAACCTGGTTGCTGCCGGTGTTTGTGATGAGGTGCTCGTACAGGTGTCCTATGCGATCGGGGTGGCCAAGCCGACCAATATTTTTGTCAAGACTTACGATACAGCCAAGGTGGATATGAAAGACGGAGAAATCGCCCAAAAGATCGGCGAGATCTTCGATATGCGACCCTACGCCATTGAAAAGCGCCTGAAGCTTCGCACGCCCATCTATTCGGATTCCGCTGCCTACGGTCATATGGGGCGGGAACCTGAAACCAAAACCGTGGAGTTCGTCAATGGCAACGGCGACAAGAAAACCATGACGATAGAGACCTTTACCTGGGAAAAACTCGATTACGTAGATAAGATTCGGGAAGCCTTCGGTATTTCCAAGACGGCAACTGAAATGGCCGGCTAAGGATCGCTGGAATATTATCTTAACACCGGAAAGAAAATGACCGGGGGATCTTTGAAACCCGGTCATTTTCTTTTTAGCCTGGCTTTTTCCCGGGTTATACCGACGTAAATTGGTTTGAGAAACTTCTCAAACCAATTTACGTTGAGTATTATAACTTTCTCATCTGGTAATGATCAATTTTCTCGTGACAAGGCCCTCATCCGTGATGATCCGCACCCAGTAAGTACCGGCAGGAAAGCTGTCGAGTTCGAGGCGGTCCCGGTCTGTCCAGCTCCGGGCGGTTTGCCCGTTAGGCAGCATCAGGTCGATGCGTCTGAGCTGCAGTTCGCCGCTTTCGATGCGGAGAAAGTCGCCGGCCGGGTTGGGGAAAAGCCGTATTTGGCGCTGCAGCGCGGGATCGTTAATCGAAGTGGGCAGCATCAGCGTTGCGGTAGTTTCCATGGGCGATACGGCGATGAGGTTTTCTGTGTCAGTAAGGCGCAGCTGCTCAATGCGGAAGGGCAGGTCGTAGGAACCGTCACTGCCGGGAGGCATGGTTTCGCTGATCTGTAATACGATTTGGGCAATGGCTCCGCTGCCGCTGCGACCACTCTGGTCGGTGCGGGTCAGTGCGATATCGATGCGGTTGGCATCGGGTCGGTTCCGGGCTAGGGTAAGGAGTTCTGTGCCGGGGTCGCCCAGCCAGCTGCCGGCGAAGGAGACATCGACGCTTTCCGGAAGTATAGCCACGGGGTCATAAACGATCTGGAAAGCTAACCCGTAGGCATCACTAACCGGTTGACCGCCGTTTTCGCCCAGCATGATATTAAAAGCAGCCAGTTCGCTCAGCATGACGGTAGCCGGTTCGACGAAAAGGGATAATTCTTCCGAGGAGGGAGAGGTTTGGGGTGTAAATACATCGCCGTCATGGCTCTGACCCCAATGTTGTGCGATAGCAAGGGTGTCGGCGGCTTCTATGCGGCCGTTGCCGTCGGCGTCGGCATACTTCAGGTCTATTCCGGTGAGTGCAGGCGTTTCGCCCCAGAAGACAGCTGCCTGGGCGTTCCAGTTGAGGGAGGCCTGTTCGCGG
>CAZWDL010000053.1:0-46374 GCA_964632995.1 uncultured Saprospiraceae bacterium | reverse complement strand
ATGACGGAAAAAGAGGCATAAGAAAACTGAAGAATTAAGTGAAACAGCCTCTTAATAACTATCAGGTTCGCCACACGAACCTTGTAAAGGAGAAATTGATTTTGATTGCTCCGTCGAAAAACAGAAAAAAGCAGGCACGACCCGTGAAGCACCTCTCCGTTCTCAATAAATATTTCATCAAGTACCGCTGGCGTTTTTTGCTGGGTATCATTTTCGTTTCTTTGTCCAATTATTTCCGGGTGTTACAGCCGCAGATGATCCGGGAAGCCCTCGACCTGGTCATCGAAAACATTGGATTGTACCGCCTGTATCAAGGTTTCCCCTTGCAGGCCGACCTCTTTGCCTATCTGGGGCGCAATCTGCTCTTTTTCGGAGCGCTCGTTCTGTTTTTGGCCATCCTGATGGGAATTTTCATGTACTTTATGCGGCAAACCATCATCGTCATGTCGCGGCTGATCGAGTACGATATGCGTAAAGAACTGTTTGGTCATTACGAAAAGCTCGATCTGGCATTTTACAAACGCAATGAAACCGGCGATCTGATGGCGCGCATCAGCGAGGATGTCTCCAAGGTGCGAATGTATCTGGGACCGGCCGTGCTCTACGGGATCAACCTGGTTTCGCTATTCGTCATGGTCATCTATTCCATGCTCAACGTCAGTGTGAAACTCACCCTGTTCGTACTGGCGCCGTTGCCTGTTCTGTCGATTTCCATCTACTATGTCAGCAATATTATCAATAAGAAAAGTGAAATCATCCAGCGGCAGCTGTCTCAGTTGAACAGCATTGCCCAGGAGGTATACTCCGGTATACGGGTGGTGAAATCCTATGTACAGGAAATTCCTATGGTCCGCCATTTCACCACACAAAGCGATGACTACAAAGATAAAGCGCTGGGACTGGCCAAGGTCAACGCCGCCTTCTATCCGCTGATGCTCCTTCTCATCGGGGCCAGCACCATCCTGACCGTGTACATCGGCGGGCTGCAGGTAGTACGCGGCTCCATCACCCCCGGCAATATTGCGGAGTTCGTCATTTACGTCAACATGCTCACCTGGCCGGTAACGGCCATTGGCTGGATCGCCTCTATCGTGCAGCAGGCCGCCGCCTCCCAGAAGCGCATCAACGAGTTTCTACATACCGAACCTTCTATCATCAACCCGCAGCAAGATCCCATCCCTTTAAAAGGACACATCGTCTTTGATGACGTCTCCTTCACCTATCCCGATACGGGTATTCAGGCCCTAAAAAACATCAGTTTCGAGCTGAACCCCGGACAAAAAATGGCTGTCATAGGCAAAACCGGCTCCGGCAAAACGACAATCGCCGACCTGCTCGTGCGTATGTACGACGTTACGGGCGGCGAAATCCGCCTCGATGAGCGCGATATTGAAAATCACGATCTCGATAATCTCCGGCGACGTATCGGCTATGTCCCCCAGGATACCTTCCTCTTCTCCGATACCGTCGGCGCCAATATCGCTTTCGGCAAACGCGACGCCAGTCAGCAGGAAATCGAAGAGTTCGCCCGCCACGCCGCCGTGTACGAAGACATTACGGAGTTATCCTACGGGTTCGACTCCAGGGTCGGTGAGCGCGGTGTCACCCTCTCCGGCGGGCAAAAACAGCGCGTCTCCATCGCCCGCGCCCTCATCAAACGCCCCGACATCATCATCCTCGACGATTGCCTCTCCGCCGTCGATACCAATACAGAAAAACAAATCCTGGGGTATTTTAACGAAACCCTTTCGGAAAAATCGGCCATCCTCATCACCCACCGCATCTACGCCCTGCTTCAGTTCGACCTTATCCTCGTTCTCGAAGACGGTAACATCGTCGAACAGGGCACGCATGAGGAACTGCTCGACAATAAAGGGTATTACTTCAGCCTGTACGAAAAACAGCGTACGGAAGAGCAGAGTAGTCAGCAGTAGGCAGCACCCAGATCGAAGGCGGAAAGGGGGATCGGCCTGACTCATCCGACTAGCACCCAGGACCCAATTTCATTCCGTTTTTTTTGAAATCATCCGCAAAATTTTACTTTTGTAGAGAGAGACTAACTTTTTTCTATTAACCAAACCTTTTAAAAAGTGGACAAGGAGAGAAACCACAGAAGATTCGAGAGTGTGTATTCGAGGAAGGTTCGTGCTGGGAAAAGGAGAACGTACTTTTTTGATGTACGCAAAACGAAAGGCGACGACTTTTACCTGACACTCACTGAAAGCACCAAGCGTTTCAACGGCGATGGTTACGAGCGCCACAAGCTCTTTTTGTACAAAGAGGACTTCAATCGCTTTCTCACCAGCCTGGAGGACGTCATCAACCATGTCAAGACAGAGCTGATGCCCGACTACGACTACGATGAGTACACCCGCCGCCACGAAGAGTATCAGGCCCGTTTGGCCGAAGAAAACAACGAAGATGACGATGGAGAAAAGTCAGAGGTAGAAACGGAAGATGATATGAGTTGGTAAACTTTCCCCGCTGACACCTGAAACCCAACTCAGCAAAGAACATGAAGAAAAAGAGTCATTGCGTCGGAAAACGCAGTGACTCTTTTTTTGTGTCTGCTGTCAGAGAACCACCATAAAGATTCAATCCGGGTTAATACGACCCGAAGTACCGCCGGAAGAACCACTCTACCGTTAGCAGCAGCAGGAGAAGGAAGAAAATCCACTTCAGGTTAATGACCGAGCGCGTTTTGGTAGTCTCGTAGATGACCGGCTTAACGGTGCCTCGTTCAGCAATGATCTGAGGCAGCGAGGAGAGGTCTTCCGGATAGAGCAACCGCCCACCGTACTTTTCACTCAGCAGCCCCAGCAAGGCGTGATCGGCGGTCGTTTCGTACAGTTCCAGCTGAATGGGTTGCACGCTGAACTGCCCGTTGTAATCCAGCTCCTCACCATTGACCTTAACACTGGCCCGGAAGTTGTAATTACCGACCGGCAGGGTGCCCGCGTTGAGGGTATACCCCTGATTGGTCTTGTTGAAGGTATAAGCGAATTCGTTGCCTTCACTGTTCGTGATGACGATACTTACGTCCGGATCATTAATCAGTTCATAGCTATCGTTATAGAGCTCGGCGTCGAAATAGACAGCTTCGTTCTCATCGAGAATATTCTTGCTGATGTTGACCCGGAAGCGCCGCTTATCCTCTTTGAGACTGACGTACTGCACCGTTTTCCCCAGCAGTTCATTGAACAGCTCGTGGTTCTCGTGCTGCAGATAGTCGAACAGCCGCCATTTCCAGATCCCTTCGGCGGCCAGCACGCCGGTCTTCGTGCCGTTATCACTGCCCAGAACGAGTAAGGGGTAGCGGGTATCCACTTTGCCGATGCGTTGATAAAGCATCACCGACGCATTGGGGGAAGCCTGAAATTCACCGAAGGGGGCGGTGAGCGGAGCGAAATTGGGCAGATTGTTTACTACGCGCTCTTCTATGTTGAACAGATTAAACTGCGGCGCCACCCTTGCCTGCACCTCATTGGTATTACGGCCGTCGCCAACAATATTCAATAGCGGCTGCAACTGATTAAAGCGGCTTAGGTTGGTCTGTGCACCCACGATGAAGAACCGCGAGGTGTTGTTTTTGTCCAGCTGGTTGAGAATACCGGCAATATCGTGATTGCGGCTGGGCAGCTGGTGGAAGATCACAAAGTCGAACGCAGCCAGGTTGCCCTGAAAATCATCCGCGTAGGCAATCGTCACCTGATAATTCTTATTGTTGATGATACTTTGCCGCAAGGCAGTCAGGTCAGGATGGGGAGCGTTGGCCAGGATGAGAATTTTCTGACGGGCATCCAGTATATCGACAAAAATATCCTTAACATTATTAGCGCGGGAGGCTTCTCCTTCCAGAGCGCCGACGACCACGCGGTAACGCTGTACGCCACTTTCCGAGGCATCCAGTATTAGTTCCTTGGTTTCGAAAAAATCACCGCGATTAATCTGAAGCGGGACCTGTTGCAATTGCTGCCGGTTTTCATCGACCACCTTATATACCGTCACATTCGTATTCGCTCCGTTGTAATTCTGGGCGGCAACATCTACCTGTATGCTAAAGCGGTCACCCAGATAGGCAATACGATTGTGAAAAACCCGCTTGATGACAACGTCGCGCTTAGGAGTAGTGTCGCCGAGCGCAATCGTATAGATCGGCGCCGAGAGGCGGGTGCTGGCATATACCGGATTGCTCCCCTCGTTGTATATGCCGTCGGAAGCCAGAATGACGGCGCCCAGGTTCTGGTTGCTGTAAAGGTCATAGAGATCGGTCAGCAGGTTAGATATATTGGTCACCTTGTCATTCATTGCCGTATCGAGCCCTTCCCGGACGGAGTTCCCGAAGGCGTATTCGACCAACTCGTATTCCTGCGACAGTTCCTGTGACAGATTATCCAGCTGTTTCAGATAAGCCCTTTGCTCTGCTTCGTCCATTTCTGCCGCGACAGACTGCGAGGCATCCTGTGCCAGCACGACAATCGGCTTTTTCGTGTCAATCACCGAGGACTTCAACAGCGGGGATAACAGCAGTGAACTGAGTAGGGTGACTGTAAAGAAACGCAGCCCTCCCAGCAAAAGATTGAGCCGGGCGCCGTGCTCGCGAAAACTGCGATCACGGTAGTATAGGGTAAATGCGTAGACCAGTCCCAACAATACACAAAAGACGATAAACCAAGCAGGATATTGAAAAGTCAAATTCTTCATAATTCTTCACACAATCGGAGGTACAGCATTCCTAAATAGCACGCAAATAAACAAGAAATTGCCCGTTTCATCAAGGAACGTCGTATTCAATGCAAAGTTGCAGCACCAAATACAATTATACCCTTTTTTTACCGGGCCATTCTCACCGGGTTGTTACAGTTTTGTTAAAAGGAGTCGTCCGCAATCAATTTTTCCTATTTTTCGTTACATATTTGGTTGATTTGATAAGCCTGATCCTTTCCTCCGGAACGGAATCCCTAAATTGTGAACTGCGGGCCGGATCTTTGCCACCCGGTCTTTTGTTTTCATTTATTCTGCATTTGAAACGTCTTGAACATATGACTATGAAACGTCTTTTTCTTGCCCTGGTTATTCTTGCTTTCGGCATGCTGCAGGCACATGCAGCCTACATCCTGATCCCGATGGATGAAGAGTCACAACGCAACCACCTCAAAGCCTACGGCATCACTTACTGGGTGCTGTCGAACGAAGTAGAAGCCTGGTGGCTGCTCAATTACCGGGGCGGCAGCTTTGCCTTCCCCCATAATCGCCTCTTCGAAAAAGAATGCCTCACCCGAGGTGTGAGCTACGAGATTATCGCCGATGCGCAATTTGCCAAGATCCGTGAGGAAATCAGCGATCCGGAAGTCAATATGGACGCCATGAAGCTGGAGGTAGCACCGAAGATCGCCGTTTACACGCCTGATTTCAACGCCAAGGGAGAAAAAGTACAACCCTGGGACGACGCGGTAACGCTGGTGCTCACCTACGCGGAAATTCCCTACGAGACGGTCTACGATACAGATGTGATGAATGATATGCTGGCCCAGTACGACTGGCTGCACCTCCACCACGAGGACTTCACCGGGCAGTACGGTCGCTTTTACCGAAGCTACCACAACATGCCCTGGTACCGGGAGAATGTGCGGCGCATGGAGGCGATGGCCAAAAGTCTTGGTTTCAGCAAGGTCTCGCAACTCAAACTCGGCGTGGTTAAAAAAATCCGGCAGTACGTGGGCGGCGGCGGCTTTATGTTCGCCATGTGTTCAGCTACCGACACCTACGATATTGCGCTGGCAGCCGAAGGCATTGATATCTGCGCCTCCATCTATGACGGCGATCCGCCGGACCCTGCCGCGCAGGAAAAACTCAATTTTGACAACACCTTCGCCTTTAAAGATTTCTCGCTTTCAAAAAATCCGCTGGAATACGAATATTCTTCCATCGATCACAACCGCGGGCGCAACGTTTCCCCGGAACAGGATTATTTCACCTTATTCGATTTCTCCGCCAAGTGGGATCCTGTACCGACTATGCTGACGCAAAATCATACCCGAACGGTCAAAGGCTTTATGGGACAAACCACCGCCTTCCGCAGGCAGCACGTCAAGTCCAGTGTTCTGGTTCTCGGAGAAAATAAGCCGGCCAGCGAAGTGCGCTATATCCACGGCACCTTCGGCGAGGGCTTCTGGACCTTCTACGGCGGCCACGACCCCGAGGACTACCGGCACTTCGTCTACGATCCGGAAACCGATTTGAACCTGCATCCCACTTCGCCCGGTTACCGGCTGATTCTGAATAACATCCTGTTTCCGGCAGCCAAAAAGAAAAAACGTAAAACGTAGAACTCCAAACAAACACCAAATAAGACGAGTTTCATCAATAGAACTGAATCACTTGCTGGATTCGGGGAAATATTCAATCCTTATCACCCGCCGGCAAAAGCGGGCAATTATTCAATAATTCCTTACTCCTATGGCAGTAAAGACTAACAGTTTGCGTTTTCTCGTCTGGGTTTCCCTACTCATCGCCGGTTTCTTCGCAGGTTTTGCCTGGAAAAGCCAGGACGCGGGGCCAAAGCCACCGCCGGAAAAGGAAACTGCCGATTCGGTCTTCACATCCACTGAGGCAGCCGAAGAGACAGCTAATACGCGTCGGGAGATTCCACATAATGACCTGACACAGGAAGAAGTATTCAATATCCGGCTATTCCAGGATGCAGCCCCTTCGGTTTGTTTTATTACCACCTCTAATGTACGCACGGATTATTTCAGTCGCGATATTTCCGAAATCCCGCGCGGTACCGGATCGGGTTTTGTATGGGACAAGCAAGGGCATATCGTCACTAACTTTCACGTCATTCAGGGCGCCGACCGAGCACAGGTGACGCTGGCTGACCGAAGCACCTGGGATGCCAGACTCGTCGGCTACGCGGCGGAGAAAGACCTCGCTGTACTCCGCATTGAAACACCGGCCGAATCGCTGCAACCCATTCCCGTCGGGGCCAGCAATAACCTGCTCGTGGGGCAGGTCGTATATGCTATTGGTAATCCCTTTGGCCTTGACCAAACCCTGACCAAAGGGATCATCAGCGCGCTGGGTCGCGAAATAGAATCGGTGGCCCGTATCCCCATTCGTGACGTTATTCAGACCGATGCCGCTATCAACCCGGGTAATTCGGGCGGTCCGCTGCTCGATTCCTCGGGGCGCCTCATAGGGGTCAACACTGCTATTTACAGTCCTTCCGGCGCTTCCGCCGGAATCGGCTTTTCCATTCCCGTCGATGAGGTACGCTGGGTGGTTCCGGAACTGATCGCCTACGGAGAAATACAGCGGCCCAGCTTGGGCATCACCCTGGTCCCGGAAACCTACTACCCCAGCTTAGGCATCGAAAAAGGAGCGCTGATTTACCGGGTTGCCCCGGGCAGCGCCGCCGATCGCGCCGGCCTGCAGCCAACTCAGCGCAGCCGCCAGGGCCGCATCGAACTCGGTGATATCATCGTCAGCATAGGTGATGAAAAAGTGGAAGAAGTCAATGATATTCAGTTAGCACTGGAGCAATTTAAAAGCGGGCAGACCGTCCCCATTACCGTTATCCGCAACGACCGGCCGGTCACCGTTAATGTGAAACTCGACGGACCGGGGGAATGATCGTTCAAGGTTCAAGAGCCCTATTACGGAATTCCCCCCTGAACCTTGAACCCTTCACGCCACCACCCATCCCCCGCTCCAATCCTTTTGTGCCGGATCCCAGGTGTACTGAATGCGCTGATGGCCTCCCGGATGCAACAACAGACAATCCATTTCCAGCACTTCGGTTGCCACCAGCATGAAATGGTCAAAGGCGTATTCCGACTGCCGCAGCGGCATGTCGTCCTGCCAGAAATCCGGCAGCCCACGGGTCGCCTCTTCAGCAGGAGTA
This sequence comes from uncultured Saprospiraceae bacterium, assembly GCA_964632995.1. Lineage (GTDB taxonomy): Bacteria > Bacteroidota > Bacteroidia > Chitinophagales > Saprospiraceae > CAZWDL01. Next base: position 38,468 of record CAZWDL010000053.1, on the reverse strand, counting down.
CCGGGAGGCACTGCACCGGCGTAGTTCTTTCGTCCCTCCAACCCAATCTGCTGCCAGCGATTCCGGGCGACTTCATCCCCGTGATGCAGCATCGGAATCCCCCTGGCTCGTACCTGTATACTTTTTTTATCGTCCCAAAACAACCAGCTCAGCCGGGGATGCGCACGCAGCTGCCTGACCTTCGGGGAGCGGGCGTCCGTATAAAAATCAATTTTACGATCCTGAATAGCAACGCCCCGCAGGATAACCGTGCGTAAATAAGGTGCTCGGGTATCGGTGTCATAGGTGCCGACGACAGGCGTTTTCATAGGATGGGAGCGTTTCCGTGTGGCCTGGAATAATAAATGCCAGCAATAATGCAACATTTCTCCGGCCGTATCAAATCTCTCTTTTGGCATGAAATGAAAAATATTTTCTTGAAATTATTTTTAGTAACAAAAGCTTTATCCGTGATAAAAAGCTTGCGCAAAAACTATACAAATATTTGACAATCAACTATTTAACCTGAATTATGTTAAAATAACCTTAAAGCTTTGCTCAAACGGGCTCAAGATGTGACCTTTGCGCAAAACCTCGTCAAAAAAGTGGTTTTAAAGAAAGTCGCACATTGAAAAAGAAACACAATCCTTCAACGGAATATACTTAATACTGTTTCTACTTCAGAAAAAATAAATATGGGTTTTAGGTGTTTTTCGGAGGAGGGGCAACCCGCCCTTCCTCCTTTTTTTAGCATTGATCGATGCATTCATCCGGATACAATCCGTTCAGACATCTGAAACTACGCTGAAATATAGATCGGAATACTTCCGAATTAAAAAATTAAAAAAGGTGTGACTTGAATGATCACACCGCGTCAAAAGATCGAAAACAGTGATGAGGGAAAAGATATAAGCAGAAAATGATCACTGTTCCGGGGTTCTTCGGAACCTCTTTCAAAGTGAAGGTTTTCATGATATGAATATGGGTTTTAGGTGTTTTTTCTGAGGAGGGGCTGCGTGCCCCTCTTTTTTTATTCCTCTCCTGTTTTTCGCCCCGAAATAATTATTTTCTTCCCATCAAACACCAGGTTCATTTCTGTCATACTTTCCGCCGTCCTGTCCTTTTTCACCCCGCCCATCGCTAAAACCAAATTAAATTTCTAAAAAGACACATAAACAAGCTGTTACTTTATAAAACCGCGTTTCATACAAGCTTGTATTTTGCGCTCATTCTCCTGACTTTCTTCTTTACGGGTACGCTGATTCTGAGTTTTTTCGGCATCAGTATCAATGCCATGCGCATTGCCGGCGGGTTGGTGATTCTCAGCTCCGGTTATACCTTGCTCAATGGAAATTTTACGGAAAGCCGTATCAATAAGAAGGTGCGTAACGAAGCGCTTGAGAAGGATGACATCTCCTTTGCCCCCATGGGCCTGCCCATGCTTTCGGGGCCGGGGTCCATTTCCCTGCTCATTGGTCTGTATGCGGAAAATCCTCTGCTGGAAAATCGGACCGTCATCGCGATCGTCATCGTTTTTCTGGCGCTCATCGTCTACCTCATACTCAAATCTGCTCCCTATCTGTACAAACTGTTGGGAGAAGCCGGCCTTAAGGCCATGACGCGAATCATGGGCTTTATCGTTATGGCAATTGGCGTTCAGTACGTAATAGGTGGTGTGGTGCAGCTGGTTACGGCCATGGTTTGATTTGGTAATTCCTCAGAGCATGTTTAAATTTCGAGTTCGAGTTCCAAACGGATGGATTTTGTCTCTGGGCGAAGGCGCCGTTTGGGACCGAAGGATGAAAATTTAAACATGCTCTTACCTGATCAAGGCAACGTCCCCCTTCACCAATTCCACCCAGCCATCAATAAACTCCACCTCTGCGAAAAAAACGAAGACGGCCGGTTTGAGCAATTGCCCCTGAAAGGTTCCGTCCCAGCCGAGAGAAGGATCGTTGGGCGGAAAGGGGCCTCCGCTGTACACCAGGGTGCCCCAGCGGTCGAAGATCCGGAAAGATTTGATGAGCTGTACCTCCGGCCCGGTCTGCAGGAAAAACCAATCATTTGTTCCATCGCCGTCCGGAGAGAAAGCGGTAGGAGCGAAAACGATGCGTTCTTTAGTAATGGTGATGGTGATAAAATCCGTTGATACGCACCCCTGCCCCTCGACGCTCACCTGATAAGTAGTCGTTTGCTTCGGGCGGAAGAGCTGTTGAGGTTTGCCTTGTACCATTGCAGAATCAAGGGGGGACCAGGTGAGCCTTTCGTAGCTGCCTCCCCGGATGTCCGCTTTTAGCAATACCGTATCGCCCAGATTGATCAGGCGATCGGGGCCAAGGTCTACCCGGAGCGTATTCGCGTCGGGAATCTCTACGCTGCTGCTCCACTCACAGCCGTTACTGTCCTGTATGCGAACCTGGTATTGTCCCGGCTGCAGGTCGGTAAAGCCCGGCTGCGAGACGAACAAGTTATCATCCAGCGCATAAAGGAACGGCCCCGTGCCGCCCTGTACGCTGTCGATGCGAATTGTTCCGGTAGCACTGCCGTCACAACGGGGCGCTTCGATACGTATGCGAGCGGTATCGATCGGCGTGGTTTGTTGTTCTACCCTGACCGAGGATACATCAAAACATCCATTCCTGATATTGCGGACCCGCAAGGTATACTGGCCGGGGGCATCTACATCCGCCACGGCGCTATTTTGGCCACCGACAATATTTCCCGGTCCAAAGAGCCAGGTATAGGCGATATCACCACCGGTGGAAGAAGCAGTACCGTCCAATTCTACCTGCTGTGACTGGCAATCGAGCGCCTCCGGAGGAAAGATGCGCGCCACGGGGCTTACCGTATCAGCGGAGACAGTCACCCGGGCGCTATCCGCACAGGCAGTCTCTTCACTAATAATCAACAGCTGATAAGTGCCTGGTTCCGCCACGGCCAGATTGAACTGATCCGTAGCCAGCAGCTCCCCTTCAGCGTTTCGCCAGGTAGCGCTAAAGCCCGGTCCGGCCGAAGAAGCCCCTCCGTTGAGCAGGACTTCCGGTTGGGAACAGGTAATTACATCCGGGGGCGCAATAACCACATCTGGCAGGCGGGGATTCCGGCGAACGGACAGATCGAGCGTATCCCGGCAACCATTGTCCGTATCGGTTACCACAAGCCGGTACAGACCAGGGGAGCTGACCGTCACTTCGGCATCGGTAGGATTTCCGTTAATCGGAGCCCCGTTGAGTACGCGCCAGCTGTAGAGAAGGACAGCATCACTCAACTCTTCTGAAAGACGGCCATCCAGCGTCAGCGTCTCATTCCGGCAATCGAGCAAGAGCTCCTCCTCATTTGCAATTGCCGCCACCGGAGCCTTGCGGTTGGTAATCACTTCCACCGCCACCAGCGCAGAACAAGCATTTCCCGGATCGGTGACCCGCAATTCGTAGAGCCCGGGGCGGTCCACCAGCGGGGTGGGGCCGGAAGCACCACTGATAATTCGTCCCTCCTCCGTTTGCCATTCAAAACGCACATCCCCACTCACCGTAGTAGCGCCTGCCGCCAGTTGTACCTGGTCGCGCAGGCAGGTCAGCGGCAGAGGTTCACTGATCTGTACTTCCGGCATATTTTCGTCCTGCGTGATGAGCAGGCTGTCACGCGCGGAGCAGCCCGAGCTATCATCGCTTACCTGCAGCTGATAGACACCCGGCGTAAAAATGGTCGGGCTCAGGCTGTTGGCTTCTTCTATAAAAGCGCCGTCCTCGTGCGTCCAGCGATAATTCAGAGAGGCGCCGGCAGGGCCGGCGCTTCCCTGAAGCCGGATGCCGTTATCGCCACACCCTAGCTCCCGGTTTTCTCCTGCTTCTACCTGGGGAATATTCAGCGCCGCTCCTATGTTTACCGAAAGCATATTTTGGCAACCGGTGCTGATTTCGGTAATCACCAGGCGGTAGCGTCCGGGCTGATCAACCAGGATCACTGCTTCTGAAGAGCAATCGAGCGGATTGCCGTTTCCGTCCAGCCGGCACCATTCGTAAAAATAATTGCCGCTGCCGGGAGAGGTTCCGTCGAGCTCAAGCACCGGAAGGGCGCAGGTCAGATCACGATCGCTCAACCCGGGCAGCGGAGGTAAGGCATTTTGCTGTTCCACGCGTACGCTGTCAGTAGCAGCACATCCATTTGATAGGTTGGTCACGGTTAGAAAATACGTTCCTGCGGCGTTAACCGTAGGGTTGGGCGTTGCCGCGCCGCTGAGAATATTGCCGGCAGGCCCCGTGCTCCAGGCGTAGCTAATGTCCGGCCCTAAGCTGGAGGTGCTGCCGTCGAGCAGAACGAAACCCGGGTCGCAGGTCAGCATCCTGACCGGCCCGGCCTCGGCTACCGGCGCAACCGTATCTACAGCGACCTCTACCGTATCTGCTGCCAGGCAGCCGTTGCTCAGATCGACCACCTCCAATACGTAGGTTCCGGGAGCATCCACCGACAGCGAGGCGACACCGGCCGGCGCCAACGGAGCATTTTGCCTGTCCCGCCACTGGTATTCGTAACCGGCCGGTAAGGCTCCCCCCTCCGGATCGAGTAAGACCTCAGAAATTGCGCAGGTGAGGAAGCGATCGGGACCTTCATTAACAAAAGGCGAAAAGGTATTCTCGCTGACCCTCACCTGGTCAACGCTCACAAATCCCGCCGGATTGGTCACCCGTATTTCGTAAGTGCCGGCAGCGCCCACCAGAGGGGTCAGCGTATTCGGTCCCTCCAGTATCTGCCCCTCCGGGCTTTGCCATTCTATCACACAGCCACTGCAATCATCACAGAAGCGGGCTTCCAGGCGGATAGTTTCCTTGCTGCAGGTGATGGTATCGGCAGGTAGTAGTTGCACACAAGGGGCGCAACCCTCTTCCGTAACGACCACAGCGTTGCGCCCTACGCAGCCATTATCGCGGTTGGTGACCTGCAGTTCATAGGCGCCCGGAAGATTGATCAGCACGGCCTGGGTTTCGCCGTCGGCGATAATTCCGGGGCCCGACCACTGATAGTCGTAGTCAGCACCGGCAGGATCCACCAGAGCTTCCAGCCGCAGCTCGTCCTCCTGGCAGGGAATTACATCGTTGCCAAAACGGATGTCCGGAACTGCTCCATCTTGTTCTACCACGACAAAATCCACGCCCCGGCAGCCGTTCCGTTGATCGACGACCTCCAGCAAATAAGCCCCGGGGCGGGAGGCCGTAGTCGTCAGATCATTGCTGATGGTATCTCCCAGAAAGTCGGACCAGAAATACTGGATATCGGGGCCGGTGACGGAGCCGGCAGCATCCAGGGTCACCTCCGGCTGGCTGCAGGTGATCTCACCATTTACCCCCGCAACAGCTTCCGGGGTGAGGGTATCCATTACCACAGTCACCGAAGCCGTATCGCTCAGACCGACGGAAGGGTTGCGGACGATCAGCGTAAACGTACCCCCACAGCGCAGGCGGGGGTTCAGGCTTTGCGCCCCGTCTACCAGGCACTCCGGTGCGTCCGTAATCCACTGATACTCGTACTGCGGTCCGGAAGAAGAGGCGCTGCCATCCAGCGTTATAATATCCTGCCGGCAGCTCACTGTATCCGGAGCGGCGATGGAAGCGACCGGCCGGCAGTCGAGCAGCACCTGAATTTGTGCGGTGTCGGCGCACCCCAAAGAGCTGTTGCTGACGATCAGCTGATAAGCGCCTGCTTCCGACACTTCGATTACGGCGTCGCTCAATCCGGTCGGCACACCGTTGCGCTGCCAGCTGAAAATACCGCCGGATGAGCGGCTGCCGTCAAGCCGGGCTACCCCGGAAACACAGTCGATATAAGCCGTATCCGCCAGCACTGCATTCGGCCCCTCCTGATCCTCAGTGACGCGCACGCTGTCAACCCCGACACAACCGTTGCGCTGGTTACTGACCCGGAGGTAATATACACCGGCACAGTTAACCTGGACGAAGGGCTGGTCAGGTGCGGTCAGCAGGCAGTCGCCGGACCATTCGTAAACGATATCTCCCCCGGGAACCGGGCTGGAGCGGCTGCCGTTGAGGGTGACTGTCCGTACAGAGCAGTTCAGCTCCCGGGCGGAGCCGGCGTCGGCGACAGGGGCTTCCCGGTCCAAATCGACAATGACCGTATCGGCACCTGTACAACCGGTATTCTCATCGGTTACCTGCAGAATATAGGCGCCGGGAATATCAACGGTCAAAAGAGGTTGATCAAAGGGGCCCGAGACGACGCCGTCGATAGAAGTCCAGCGGTAAGATATTTCCGGACCGGTGGCCGTATTATTTCCTCCCAATACCAGGGTTGGATTGTTGCAATCGATGCTTTGATCGGGGCCGGCGTCAGCATCGGGCAATGTGATTTCGCTATCGACCGTTACGCTGGCCGTTTGCGTACAACCGTTGTCGTTGTTAGTCACTTCCAGGGTATACATCCCGGGGGCATCGACAGTGACTTGCAGGGTCGAAGTAATTCCCGTCAGCTCCGGTCCCGACCAGGAATAGCTGAAAGCAGTACCGGTAGAGGAGGCTCCTGCATCCAGGGTGACGGAATTAGCACGACAGGTCAGAGGGGCAGGCGCTACTATGACGGCGGTCGGCGGCTCCAGATCTTCAGTGATGGCAACACTATCGGTAGCGATACAGCCGTTGCTTTGATTCTCAACGGTAAAAAAGTAAGTGCCGGGGCAACCTACTACTGGCGCCGGGGTAAGCGAACCGGAGACAAGGCAGGGGCCGCTCCACTGGTAGCGAAGATCGGCGCTGCCGGCTCCACTGCCGTTTAGCGTAAGCTGATTTACCTCGCAGGTTAAGGTCTGAGCGGGTCCTGCCTCAGCGACAGGAGGCGTCCGGTCGCTACTGAGCGTCACCGTACCCGCGGAGCTGCAGCGGGTGAAAGTGTCGCGCACCAGCAACCGGTAGGTTCCGGGAGCACTGACGGTAATGGCGACCGCCGAGGGATCGGAATCAATTTGTCCGTCGGTGGTCGACCACTGGTAAACGATGTCCGCTCCCGTGGAGGAAGCGCTTCCGTCCAGTGTTGTAGTGGGATTGCTACAGGTGAGTTCAGGGCTGGTTCCCGGGTCGGCAAGGATCGTGTTCAGGGTATCCCGCACGGTCACCTGGGCGGAGTCGCGGCAACCATTGCGGGTATCGGTGATAACCAATTCGTAAATACCGACCGATGAAGCGGCCGGCGTCAGGGTTGTGGCGCCGGGCAGACCGGAGCTCCCCGTAGGGATGCGCCATACGATCTGGTAGTCGCTGCCGCTGTCGGAGGCAGAGGCGTCGAGCGTTACGCTACTGACTTCACAATTGAGATAATCCGGATCGGCGATGCGAACCAGCGGGGGATTGAAATCTGCGTTGACCGTAAGGATTCCGGTATTCACACAGCCGGTGTTGGTGTTCTCCACGCGGAGTTGGTAATCGCCGGGCTGATCGACGAGTGGGGTGGCGGTATCGGCGCCGGAGAGAATACTGCCGTTTGTCGTTGTCCATTGATAGGAGAATGCCGGTCCGGAATCGGAGTTGCCGATATCCAGCTGCAGGTTGGGATTTTCACAGGTCAATACCGGTTCCGGTCCCAGGTCGATCCGGGGCAACTCCTGCTCATCGGTAACGACAAGCGACCCGGTAGCGGTGCAGCCGTTGCGGGTATCCTTCACTTCGAGGATATAGTCCCCGGCGGCGTCGACCCGGGTGGTCCGGGTGTCAGTAGCGGCGCTGAAGCGCCCGTTGGAGGTCGTCCACCGGTAGGTGTAGTCCGGTCCCTGCGCCGTTGTGTTCCCTCCGATCGTCAGCTCGGCATTCTCGCAGGTAAGCACCTGATCGGGGCCGGCGTCGACGGCGGGCGCGGTCAGGTTCTGTCCGATGAGCACCTGGCCGGTGGCGGTGCAGCCGTTGCGGGTGTCGGTGAGCAGCAGTTCGTAAGTACCCGGCGCATCCACCGTAGGCCGGGCGATATCGGCAGCGGAGCTGAAATTACCGTCGCTGCTCCCCCATTGATATTGGAAATCCGGGCCTTCCGACAGGTTGGGGCCGCCGAGGGTGATCGCCGTTTGGGTACAGGTGAATTCGTCGGCAGAGCCGGCATCGGCAACCGGGGGCGTTGTATTTTCATCAATTGCCACCTCGTCCTGGGCGCTGCAACCGTTGCGGGTATCCGTAACGAGGAGCGTATAGGCTCCCGGAGCATCCACTTCCGGCTGGAGAATATCGTCGGCGGTAGCGAAGCTTCCGTTGACCGTACTCCACTGGTATCGATAGTCAGCCCCCTGGGAAGTGGCCGGGCCGCCGAGAACCAGGCTAATCTGCTCGCAGGTCAGCGTTGCGTCGCCGCCCGCATCAGCAACCGGAGTGGCTTTATTTTCGTCAATTATTACTTCATTCAGGGTGCGGCAGCCGTTGGTAGTATCAGTCACCTCGAGCACGTAAGTTCCGGGGGCGTCGACACTGGGCTCCGCAACATCGGCCGGGCCGGCAAAGCGGCCGTCCGCGGTGGTCCAGGCGTAAGTAAAATCAGGGCCTTTGGAGGTGCCCGGGCCGCCCAGGACAAGCGAGGGATCGGTGCAAGTCAGCGTAGCGTCGGGACCGGCATCGGCCGCCGGAGCGAGGCGGTCTTCTGTAACTTCGACCACCTGCGATACGGAACAGCTGCCGCCAAACAGGGAGAGGACCAGCTCGTAACGGCCCGCGCTATCCACCGTCAGCATGGAATCCGTTCCCAGTACAGTTCCGCTGGCATCACGCCATTCGAAATTGGTCAGGCCGTCAGGTTCGGAGGCGCTGGCATCGAGTATGAGCTCCTGCCGCGCGCAGGTGAGCGGTTCCGGATCTGGCAGAACGATTTGCGGGGTGACGATTTGCACGTTGATGGGTTCTGCCGTCAGATCGCCGCAGAAGGAGGATGTCTCGCTGTCGAGGTCGCTGCGCAGATCGGCGAGCGACAAGCCGCTGCCGGCCAAGCCGTCCACCACCCCTTGATCGCTGCCGCGATAGGACAGACCGAAAATCTGGTAATCACCGGCGGGATATCCGCGCAGATCGGGGTCGTCGACGACGGCTGCTATCTGGCCATCTTGTACTATACAAAAAATATAGTCGTACTCGGTGCTATCCGGACGGACGGAGAAAATGTAATCCACCTCCGGAACGGGAATATCAAGGCTGGGATCGTTCTCGCAGGCGCTGAAGTCGTCCACGCCATCGAGCACGCCGGCGTCGGCAAAGCAACAGAGCACGCCGGATTCGTCGCAGAAAAGAAGGCGGAAGTTATAGATGATGCCTACGAGATTGATTAGCGCGGCGGTGGGATCGGTTCTCACTTCTACCGTCCAGGTTCCGTTGACGGGACCGGTAATAAAATCTTCCAGGTCACCATTGTAGGGGTAATAGGAACCTGTGCCTGTAATCGTAAAGTTGAGATTTTGATCATTGTTCCACCTGGCGGCGAAACCGCCGGGCATGGGAGCGGCGGGCTCTGTGCTGGGTAAAAAACTGATTTGCCAATTGGCCCCCAGCCCGACTAAATCCCCATCGACATTTGGGCCAATGAGTTGAATGCGCTGGCCCGATGGTGATTCCAGCCAAATTTCAAGATCCTTGACTGCATTGTGCGCAAAACCGAGTTCCACCCCGCACAAACCCTGGCCAGGGTTAGCGAGCTGCTCATTAAGATAGCCCGAAACATCAATGGTGAAAGCCTGGATTCCATCGTTAGGCTGTAACTCCCAGCGGTTGTCCAACCCACAGTTGTCATCTTGGCTTCGAAGAAAAAACGGAAAGCACAGGAAGGATAGCCACAGGATTATAGTCCGCGTCATAGCGTTGGGATACGTTCGTTCTTGGGATTTTCGGTTAAATTGACGGAGTGACCCTTAGTCACTTTGTCAATCTAACGGGACATCGTTAATTGACGGGATGACTTTGAGTCACCCCGTCAATAGACCGGTACAAAGCATAAACGTACCGGTTTTCTACAAATTTACAGAATCGGCCTTTAAAAATAATATAATTCAAGCAAAAGGAAGGACAAAAGGTAGGAAAGCGACTAAAAGAACTCTTTTCCGGGAACAGCTGTTGCCTATATTTGTAAAAAAATTGCTTTCTATGAAAAATGTACTTCTCGCTATAATTTTGACCCTGGGCGCCTACACCCTGAACGCTCAGGCGACCATTGGAACAAATGTTCCTAAACGGGAAACGAGCGACCTGATGGAGCAGCTGTGGTTCGGCGGCGGCTTCACCCTGGGATTTTCCGGCAGTAACAACACCAGCTTTTTTCAGCTGGGCGTTTCTCCGATGGTTGGCTACAAGATCATTGAACCTTTTTCTATCGGGCCGCGCGTAGCGGTAACGTATAATCACTACCGCGCCAGAGTCGGCAACGGCAGTACGGATTCAGCCAATCCCTTCAGCTACGCCATCGGCGCCTTCGCCCGTTATAAAATCATTCCCTCCATTTTCGGCCACCTGGAATACGAGCTGGCCAATGAACCTCTCGTGCAACGGGGCTTCGACGAGTTGGAGGTGCTGCGCCGTCAGCGCAACAACGTCTACATCGGCGGCGGCTATACTTCCAGTCAGGGCGCCGGCACCACCGGCTTTGAAATGCTGCTGCTGTACAACGTCAATCAGCCGGAAAACCTGGTGGATCAGCCGTTTGTGATCCGGGTGGGATTCACGTATGGGTTTTGAGGCGCCGTAGCGGCCGATTTATCCGCCGCTATCACCGAAAAACAGAAAAAAGCCCCGGTGAAAGACATCACCGGGCCGAGAGCGCGTCAGCATTAACTGACCTGGGGTTATGAGGGTAGCGCCCTGAAGGAGAAAAAAGTATTGGAAAACATAGTTCCGTCCATTCGGAGCATACCATTCCTCTACCGGTAGGGCTATCATCATTGATTTAGGGGGCGTGCAGATTAGTCTCGGGGTTGCAGAAAAATCGTTAATGTTGAAGGAACAGGAGTTATATAAGAGGGCAACTCCGGAAAACAGATAGATGCTGAAAAACTGTGTAAGCAGCAAAATACAACTCTTTGAACGTGTATCGAATTCAAAAGTAACAAATGGTCAAATACACAAACAACCGGTCATTTTCACTTCTTTTCGGACCGGAGTGAACCGTCATTCGCCAAGCAAACGTCTGAGCAGGTGTTTTATCAGGCGTCTCAGAGCATTGGCATTGGCCGGTGTTGTTTTTTCCACCTGATTATCGAATAATTCTTTGAGGCGGCGGCCGCCCCGCCGGGAGGTATAGACGGTTTCACCGGTGGTCAGGCGGACGGTGCGTTCGCGGTGTTGGTAGCTGTCGACAAAATCGAGGTTGACGACCTCGCTGTTGCTAATGGGAAAGAAAGGATGATCCTCCACGAGGAGGTGGCTGTAGTAGCCCAGATGGCGGTGGGCGGTCCACAGCCTCCCGGAGCTTGGTATGCTCGATGGGCTTGGTCAGGAAATGAAGGGCCGCATATTCGATGGCCTTCAAGGCATACTCGAAGCGGCCGTGGGCAGATGAATCCTCCCGCTGTCATTTACCATCTCCTTTACATTAAAATTCTCAAAGATCTCCCCATTAGACTTACTCACTCTCCCTTCGTCCCGATCCAGAGGTAATCGCGGCTATCCTGAAAGATGTCAATGACCTGCTGCTGAGCCAGCCCATCGTGAACGGTGTATACGCGATAGGAGGGCTGTTGGGCGAACATGGCCGTGCAGCAAAACAGGCAGCTTAGATAGGTTAATAACTGAGGCTTTATAGTAGCGCAAAATCCTTGTTAAAATTAAAATTTTCTGCTATGATCCAAACTTCGGAAGTAAGAAAGAAAAAACCGGAAAGCTTGTGCGACAACAAAGTGGGCGTATTTACCCCGTGGAATAGTCGCTTTGCGAATTCCACGGAGTTTACCCAGCCCGAGAGAACAAGGGGGGCGGAAAGAAGAAGACTATATAGATTTGATTATTTCTCCGATCCTATTTTGCCCGAAGCAGGTATTATACTCCTCCCTACGGGCTATGTGGCCCGTAGAGAGGAGCGTAACAAAGGGACATTTTTCAAAATTCACAAATTAGTTTTACATCCTTAGTCGCATCCCCAGCAGGAAATTCCTCCCGGCCTGCGGGAAGAAGCCCTGATCGATGACCGTTTCGCCGGCGTAGAGATAGCGGTACGACCAGGCGTTGGTTTCGTAGAGGTTGTCGAAGAGGTTATTGACCAGCAAAGTCACTTCGATTTCGTCGGCGAAGCCCGCCCGCAGGCGGTAGCGCAGACGCAGGTCGGTAAAGCTGTAGGGATCGATGGTATTGTCCTCGTCCGAGGTATTATCGATATACTGCTTGCTGACGTACTTGCTGAGCAGCGCCAGATCGAAATCGTGGGTTGGGTTGTCGCGCAGCATTTCGTAGCTGAGTTCGCCGCCGGCGATAATGGAGGGAGAGAAAGACAGGTCGGTGTCTTCGTGCTCGATGGTCTTCTGGCCCGTCCACTCGAAGTCGGTGTTATAGGTATCGACGAATTCCGTAAAGCTTTGCACTTTATTGCGGCTGAAGGTAGCGTTACCGTTCAGTCTTAGGCCCGGCGTCAGCTCGGCGCCGCCGACCAGTTCGAGGCCGAGGCGGTAGCTGCGGTCGATGTTAATGCGCGTGTAGGCGCCCACGTCATTGATCTCCCCGTTGAGGGCCAGCTGATCGCGGTAAGCCATATGGTAGAGGTTGGCGCCGATGGCCGCCTTGTTCCAGCGGTAGCGGTAGCCAAGTTCCGTATTGTAGAGCCGCTCGGCTTCGGGCCGGCTGTCGGGCGTCGATTCCACATAGTCGTTGCGGTTCGGCTCGCGATTGGCCACGGCGAAGGAGCCGTAGAGTTCGGAGCGCTCGCTGATAGTGTAGTACAGGCCGGCTTTCGGGTTGAAGAAATCCAGCTGTACCGACTGTTCCACATTGGCGCCGTCGCGGTTAAAGCCGAGGAATTCATAGCCGACGCGGCGGTACTGCAGATCGACGTAAGCGTTGAGGCGCGGCAGCAGTTCGAAGTTTACTTTTCCGAAGATGTTGAAGTCGGTCTTGCGCGCGTCATTTTCGTAATAGCGCATATCCTTAAAACCGTCGCTGAAAAACTGCGCCCAGATGACCTCGCCGAAGTGATCGCCTTCGTAGATATTGAAAGCGCCGCCCAGGGTGGCCTGCAGTCGCTGCTCGTCGTCCTCATAGTTCAATGAATAAGTGGTGCCGTAGAAGTCATTGTCCAGCCAGAGGCGGCGAATAAGGTCGGTATTGCTGACGGTGGTATCACCCAGGGTTACTGTCGACAAACCATAGTCCGGCAAAAACTCATTGGCTTTGTACTGCTCGAAATAGCCGCTGCCCCTGGTATAATGTCCATTGAGGTTGAGCAGCCAGTTGTCGGACAGCTGATTGTTGTAAAGCAGCTGCACGTGGGTCTGGCCGTAGTTATCCACCTCATCCTTGTAGGGTTCACCGGGTTTCTCGGTCCCGGCCGGGTTGAAGGTTCGCTCCTGCTCATTGTCGATCAGGTCGGCGGGTACGCCGTACCAGGCCTGATAGGTTTCCTCGTGACCGGAGAAGACATTGACGCTCAGCGAGCTCGACTCACCGAGGTAAGTACCAGCGAGGTAGAAGGACTCCAGGTCGGAGCGCGCCCGGTCGATATATCCATCGGAGTTGATCCGGGAAAGGCGGCCTTCCAGGATGAAACGGTCATTGAGCAGGCCGGAGCCGAAGCGGACATTGGCTTTGCGGGTATTGAAGGAGCCCAGCGAGGCATTTATTTCGCCGAAAGTTTCCGGGTTGGCTTCAATGGTGCTCAAGTTGATGGTCGCGCCGAAAGCGCCGGCGCCGTTGGTGGAGGCGCCCACTCCGCGTTGCACCTGCACAGAACTGGTGGACGAGATAAAGTCGGGCATATTGACCCAGAAGACGCCCTGCGACTCGGCGTCGTTGAGCGGTATACCGTTGATGGTTACATTGATCCGAGTGGGATCGGTACCGCGGATTCGGATACCCGTATACCCTACCCCGGCGCCGGCATCGGAGGTGACCACCGCGGAGGGTGTCCAGCGCAACAGATAGGGAACATCCTGTCCGAGGTTGTTTTCGTCCAGCTCCTCTTTGTCGAGATTGACATAGGTCATCGGCGTCTTTTCGCCGGCTCGCGTGGCGGTAACGACTAGCTCCTGTACCTGAATGGCTTGCTCCTTTAACTCAAAATCGAACTTCAGGGTTTCGGCCTCCGCTGGAACTTCCAGCCGTGTTTCCAGCGGCTGATAGCCCAAGTAGGTTACCCGGACCAGGTGTTTACCGGCCGGCACGGGCGACAGCTGGTAGCGCCCCTCCGCATCTGCAGCATCGCCGGTATCAGTGCCGACGAGCAGCACATTAGCCCCTGCCAGGGGCCGGCCTTCCGGTCCGGTGACCCGCCCTTCAATCATACTTTGCGACATAGCAGCCTGTCCGAGCAAGAGCACGGCTACTGCAATCCATAGTCTTAACAACATGTCTGTAAAAAAATTTGGTTGAACCAATCACCCTCCCAGGGGTTGGGAGCGTGTGTTACCTTCCTGTGACGCGACAGCCGCTACTTGTTCGGATACCTCCATAAACGAATACCCGGAAAGCAACCGGCTTTTCCGCGCCACCATACCCACGGGGACGAGCCCCAGTACCATTGTCGAAGGTAATCGAGATCCCTTCCCGGCATTACCCGGGCAGGTTCAATGGGTATGATCTCAGCCTGTACTTCCCGCTTCTGCGGGAAATAGTAAGGCACCCCTTGTTGAGAATTGCGAGTGCAAATGTACAATCTTTTTTGGAAAATCCCTTGTTCTGACTTTCTTTCTGACTTTCTTCCTGACTTTCTTGACTGCATATCCCGCCGCCAGGATGACAGTTCTCTCTTCAGTCGAAGATGTCACCTTCGCTACCGACTTTCACGACTTCTTTTATGCCCTGCCGCAGCCGTTCCTCCCGGTCCTTGCCACGGATGACGGCGTAGGGAGCCCCAAGTCCTTCCAGTTCCTTTCTGTAGATGTCAAACAGCAGTTCGCGATCGTGGGGATTCTCCCGAAGAGGATCTTCTGTCCAGGGGATATCGGGTGCACAGAGCAGATAGAGCGGTTGGGGTGAATGCCGCAATCGTTCCAGAATCCAGGAATGCGTTTGACCAAAGCGGTAATCGGACCATACCTTGAGAACCAGCATGGAAGTGTCGGAAACCAGCGGAGCCGGCCCCTGCTGCGCCATATAACGCTCCCACAGATACTGGCCCCGGGCAATGCGCAATAAATCCTTTTTCTCGTAACGGCCGTGTCGTTTTTCCAGATAATGACGGGCGTATTCCGGCACCCAGGTTCCGTTAAAGTGTGCGGCCACCGCCCGGGATAAAGTCGTCTTTCCCGACGATTCCGGACCGGTCACAATGATATGTGGAGTAGCGCCTCTCATGCCTTTGAAATTTTATTCCTATAGAAAACAATGCTTTCCCCCTAACCGTTCTCATTGGAACATCAACAGCAGGGTAAAATACACAGCGGCGAAAAAAAGCCTGCAGAAAACGACCGTTTCGGGCTGCCGCTTGTCACCTATTGCAGCGCAGACAAATTTGTCCTTATTTTGTCTTTCGGATCACCCTGTTTATTGCTTAAGATCAATGGGCTTAACGCTCAATCACATAAAAAGCAACTATGCACGATATCGAACCATATTACCGTTGGCGGGATTACTACGTTGCCTCCGAGGATGAAAAGTCCCCCTTTTACGGTAGAACATACAGCGAGTTTCAATTCACCCAGCAGGTATATAATTACTTTATTCATCCCCAATGGGACGATTTCGGCTCGGCCAATCTCTATATCAAAATCCTCTTCGCCGATTACGAGGAACGGGTTGCCATCATCGAGATGATCGGCGAGTGGAACGACTGTATAGACAACGACATCATGTACCTCAAGCGGGAGGTCATCGATCCTCTGGAGGAACAAGGTATCAGTAAATATATTCTCATCTGCGAAAACGTACTCAATTTTCACGGATCCGATGACTGTTACTACGAAGAATGGTGGGAGGACATCGCCGACGAGGGCGGGTGGATCTGCTTTATCAATACGCATGATCACGTGGCCGATGAGATGCAGGAAACGCTTATTCAGCAATACGCGAATTTCGGGAAAAACTTCAACGGCATCAACTGGCGGCCCCACAAACCCAAAGCAGTTGTACGGGCGATCGACGCCCTGGTGAAGGGAAAGGTCAAACGCCTGCCTTATTAAAAACCACATCCTGAGCAGCTGTAAACCAACAAACCATGGCAGAGGAATTGATTCCCCAAACAGAGCCCGGTCATAAATCCGGTTTTGTCAATATTATCGGAAGGCCCAACGTAGGTAAATCCACCCTGATGAACGCGCTGGTGGGCGAACGCATGGCCATCATCACCAATAAACCCCAAACGACGCGGCACCGGCTCATCGGCATTCTTAGCGGGGACGACTTCCAGGTCGTCCTTTCCGATACGCCGGGTATCATCGAGGATCCCGCTTATAAGATGCACCAGGCCATGAACGCCTTCATCAAGCTAAGTTTCGAGGACGCCGATCTCATGCTCTTCGTCACCGATGTGGAAGAGCACTACGAAGAAGACGACCCGGTTATCAAAAGGCTCCGTAAGCTGCAGGTCCCCCTTTTTCTCGTCATCAATAAATCCGACCTCGCCACCCCGGAAAAAATCGATAGCCTGATCCGGCACTGGACTCAACTCGTTGATTTCACGGAAACTATCTCCATAGCCGCCCTTCACCAGGCCAATACCGACAAACTGCTGCAGCTCATTCTCGACTATTTGCCGGAAGGCCCGCCTTACTATCCCAAGGACCAGCTTACCGACCGGCCAGAAAGATTCTTCGTCAGCGAAATCATCCGGGAAAAGATCCTCGAGCTGTACTATCAGGAAGTACCCTACCACGCTGAAGTGGTGGTGCAGGCCTTTGAGGAAACCCAGACCAAAAGCGGAGAGGACCTGGTGCGTATCGACGCAGAAATTTACGTGGGCCGGAAAACACAAAAGGGCATCCTCATCGGCAAAGGGGGCTCGGCCATTAAAAAGCTGGGTACGGAAGCCCGCAAATCCATCGAGGCCTTCCTGGGTAAAAAAGTCTACCTCGAATTACATGTTAAAGTAAAAGAAGACTGGCGCGACAGTGATTTTTTGTTGCGGCAGTTTGGATATAAGGGGTGATGGGGAAGTGGGAAATCGGAAGGCGGAAGGCGGAAATTTTTCCTGACCCGACGCAAGGAGAGGCGGGGGGAAATCGGGAGGCTTCGAGGTGCTGATCCACACCCTTTTGCGGGAGGATTGAGGTATTTATGGAATCCCGGAGATAAGCAGCGTTAAAATCCGTATCTTTGCCGCCTCATCTTATTTTGCAAACAAACTATGGGTAATATAGTAGCCATCGTCGGTCGTCCTAATGTGGGAAAATCTACCTTGTACAACCGCTTGATCGGAGAGCGGCAGGCGATCATTCACGATACCAGCGGGGTGACTCGCGACCGCCAGTACGGCAGCAGTTTCTGGAACGGAAAAACTTTTACCGTAGTTGACACCGGCGGCTTTGTTCAGCATTCCGAGGATATATTCGAAACGGCGATCCGCTCGCAGGTCAAAATCGCCATTGAAGAGGCCGATGTTATCATTTTCATGGTAGACGTCACCACGGGAATTACCGATCTGGATGAAGAAGTAGCCGGTATGCTGCGGCGCAGCGACAAGGAAGTCTTCCTCGCGGTAAACAAGGTAGATAACCAGCAACGCCGGCTGGACGCCAACGAGTTCTGGTCGCTGGGCTTTGAAAATACATTCTTTCTTTCCTCGATTACCGGCAGTGGTACAGGCGATCTGCTCGACGCCGTCACCGATAGCCTGGAGGAAGAAGAAGAAGTGATGAACGAATTGCCAAAATTTGCTATCGTGGGCCAACCCAACGTCGGCAAGTCCTCCCTGACCAACGCCCTGCTCGGAGCGGAACGCAATATTGTCACGGAAGTGGCCGGAACAACCCGCGATTCTATTCATACCAAATACGCCAAGTTCGGTAAGGAATTTCTGCTCATCGACACAGCCGGCATCCGCAAAAAGGCCAAGGTGCATGAAAACCTGGAGTTCTATTCCGTTATGCGAGCTATAAGGGCTATCGAAGAAGCGGATGTATGTCTGCTCATGATCGATGCTACCCTGGGCATTGAATCGCAGGATCTCAGCATTTTCCGGCTGGCTCAGCGACGCAATAAAGGCATCGTTCTGCTGATCAATAAATGGGATCTGGTGGAAAAAGAAACCAATACCGCCCGCGATTACGAAGCGGAAATTAAAAACCGCATTGCGCCCTTTACCGATGTACCGGTTATCTTTATTTCAGCCCTGGAGAAACAACGCATCTTTCAGTCCATCGAAACGGCCCTGCAGGTTTACGAAAACCGCAACCGCAAGATCAAAACCTCCCGGCTCAACGATGTGATGCTGCCGCTGATCGACAAATATCCCCCTCCGGCCCACCGCGGGCATTTTATCAAAATAAAATACATCACGCAATTGCCCACCTACTTCCCAGCTTTTGCTTTCTTTTGCAATCACCCCAAGCATATTAAGGAAAGTTATAAGAACTATTTGGAAAACCAGTTGCGTAAAAATTTTAACTTTACCGGCGTTCCGGTAAGCATTTTCTTACGCAAGAAGTAGCCCCTACCGTGGAGGCAAGGGCAAGCAAACTCATGATCTGCATCTAACGGAATACCGGAAACCAGGAAACAACACGGAAACACTGACAAATGCCTTTTGAAACAACGTCTATTGACGGTTTATGGAAGTTCAAACCCCGCGTTTTGGAAGATGAACGCGGCTATTTCTTTGAAGCCTTTAATAACCGCACCTTCCGGGAGGCAGGCATTGAAACTACTTTTGTACAAGACAATCAGGCGCGCTCGAGCTACGGCGTACTACGCGGTTTGCACTACCAGGTGGGACCTTACGCTCAGGCCAAACTGGTAAGAGTATTAGAAGGAGAAGTGCTGGATGTAGTTGTTGACCTGCGGCCCGGTTCGGCCACTTACAGTCAGTCTTTTAAAGTACGGCTCAGCGCCGGGAATAAGCAACAGTTATACGTCCCCCGTGGCTTCGCTCACGGTTATGCGGTGCTCAGCCCTACGGCAATATTTTTTTACAAATGTGATAATTACTATTCAAAAGCACACGAAGGGGGTATCATCTACAATGATCCCACGCTGAATATAGACTGGGAATTGCCGGAGGAAGACCTGATCCTTTCGGAAAAAGACCGACGCTTACCCACCTTTAGTGAACACCGGACCATGTAGTGCTTCAACCAAGTGAGTGGAAACCCAAAAACAATGATATGCCTACCGTACTGATAACCGGCGCAAATGGCCAGCTTGGCCAGGAATTATTAGCCCTGCACAAGGACTTTCCCGCCCTCACACTGCTTCCTGCCGACCATGCTACCGTCGATATTACCCAGCCCCGTTCCATCCAGCACTTTCTGGATAATCACCCGGTTGATTACTGGATCAACTGCGCAGCTTATACAAAGGTCGATCAGGCCGAAAAAGAACCCGAAACCGCGCATCAGGTTAATGTCAAAGGAGCCATTAACGTAGCCCGCGCTTGTGAGGACCGGAAAATACCACTTATCAACCCCTCTACCGATTACGTCTATCACAATAAGATAAACCGCCCTTTGCGGGAAACAGATATCACCCGGCCACAGGGCGTGTATGCTCACACCAAATACGAGGGGGAGCAGCGCGCCCGGGCCGTACACCCCGATACACTCATCCTGCGTACTTCCTGGGTTTATTCAGTCTACGGTAATAATTTTGTTAAAACCATGCTCCGGCTGGGCAAAGAACACCGGGAACTCTCCATCGTTTTTGATCAGGTTGGCACCCCTACTTATGCTCATGACCTGGCCCGGGCCTTACTGGATATCATCGCTCAACGCGCTGCCGGCAAGGTGAACGCCAATGCCTGGTCGAATATTTACCACTATTCCAACGAAGGCGTCACCAGCTGGTACGACTTCGCCCTGGCCATTTTCGAACGTTGTGGCATCCACTGCTCTGTCCGGCCTATCCTGAGTAAAGACTATCCCACCCTCGCTCAGCGTCCCACTTACAGTGTACTGGACAAAAGCAAAATAAAAGAGACTTTTGGCCTGCATATCCCGCATTGGAGAGTCAGCTTGCAGGACTGCCTGGAGAGGATGGCTTCCGAAAACAGTAAAACCACAAAAGGACAAAAGGAATAAACTTAAACCCGGCGCCGAAAACCATAATTTCCCCAACATTGTTAGATAGGCTACATTCTGCGTTACCCATTATTGCAAATTTGTCGTTAACTTTATTGGGCAACGACCTACTTTCATCAAACAACGCAATCAATGGCTTGGGATATGCCTAAAGTATACCTCTTTTTAAGAGTTTTTTTCTGCTCAGCCCTATTACTGGGATGGACACAGCAAGCCTGGGCCACGCACAACCGGGCCGGGGAGATATCCATCGAACAGGTTGGAGACTGTAATGAGAGCCTTACCGTCAAAGCTACTATTGTTACCTACACCAAAGCCAGCAGCCGCCCGGCTGATCGCGACACTCTTACGATTTGCTGGGGGGACGGCGTTTGCGAGCGCGTCGCCCGCGCCAATGGCCCCGGCAACCCCCCACAGGGAGTGGTGCTGGAAAACGATACCAAATTCAATATCTACGTCGCCTTTCACACCTTCCCCGCCCGGGGCACCTATATCATCTCCATGACGGATCCCAACCGCAACGGCGGCATTATCAACGTCAATTTTCCCAACTCCGATCAGATCAAGTTTCACATACAAACCACCTACACCTTTCCCAATCCACAGTTTCAGGGCTGTAATAACACGCCTGTTCTCTTGCAACCGCCTATCGATATCGGTTGTGTGGGGCAGGTGTTCACCCACAATCCCAATGCCTTCGACCCGGAGGGCGACAGCCTCTCCTATCACTTCATCGTTCCCCTGCAGGACGCCGGACTGGAGGTGCCAAACTATCAGTTTCCCAATCAAATCAATCCGGGACCGGATAATAACCTGACCATTAACGAGGTGACCGGAGATATTCGATGGGACGCCCCACAAAAGGCGGGAGAATACAATCTCGCTATGATTATCGTAGAGTATCGAAACGGGATTCCGCTCGACACCATCATCCGCGATATGCAGATACTTATCGAGGAATGCGATAATAGACCGCCCGAGATAGAAACACCCTTTGATGAGATTTGTGTAATCGCCGGCGATACAGTATCCTTCGATGTGATCGGCACCGCTCCGCTGGTCGAAGCGAATCAGCGAGTGCGCCTTACCGCGCTGGGCGGCCCCTTTGAACAGGCGATCAGCCCGGCTACCTTCGAACCCGATGATAATCGGTTCCTGCCCCAGCCGGTAACCAAAACCTTCCAATGGGCCACCACCTGCGAACACATACAGGAACAATACTACCAGGTGGTTTTCAAGGCCACTGACGACTTCCTGGACGACACCTTCGGCCTGGCTACGCTGAAAACAGTACGCATAAAAGTGGTGGGGCCACCGCCGGAAGACGTGCGCACCCAACCAGAATCCGGACAGGTGACCGTTTCCTGGGAAAAACCCTATGTCTGTGAAGACGCCGCCTTCGACTACTTCCGCGGTTTCACCGTCTGGCGAAGAATCGGCAGTAATATATTCCCGCTTGACACCTGCGATCCGGGCCTGGAAGGCCGTGGATATGAAAAGTTGACACCGGTTCCGATCAAAACAATGGAGGACGGAAGGTATTTCTTCATCGATGATAATGTGGAACAGGGCAGAACCTACTGTTACCGGATACTGGCTCAGTTTGCCCTGACCACCCCCGGTGGAAGATATACTTACAACCCCGTGGAAAGCCTGCCCTCCGAAGAGGTCTGCGTACAACTCAACCGCGATGTACCCATCATTACCAACGTCGATGTACAAGAAACCAGCAGCACCGACGGGGCTATACAAGTATGCTGGTCCAAGCCTGCGCCCGGGGACCTGGACACCATCGTCAATCCGGGACCTTATATTTATGAGGTTCTCCGCGCCACCGGCACCAGCCCCGGGGAGGCTGACTTTGCCCCTACCGGTATTTCTTTTGAAAGTGAGTATTTCGCCACCGCCAACGATACCTGCTTCGTAGACCAGGGCCTCAACACCCGGGAAAATGCTTACAGCTATAAGATCAACTTCTACGTCGGTGGCAACGCCGAGCCGCTGGGCGCCACCAATGCCGCCTCCTCGGTATTCCTGCGCGTAGCCCCTACCGACCGGCGCAATAACCTGAGCTGGGAGGAGAACGTGCCCTGGGATAATTTCCAGTACGTCGTTTTCCGGGAAAATGCCCAGGGCGGCTTCGATTCCATCGCCACCGTCAACGAACAGGCCTTTACAGACCAGGGACTGATCAACGGCGAAGAATATTGCTATAAAATTCAAAGCATCGGTTCTTACGGGGTACAGGGTATTGTTTCTCCTATCCTTAACTTTTCTCAAGTCGCCTGCGCTGCGCCCAGAGACGATGTTCCTCCCTGCGCTACCGAGCTGACCGTAAGCAATATTTGCGATGTACCCAATGCCAGCTGCTCCGATGAAGAACAACTTTTCAATACTCTGAGCTGGCGCAATCCGGTTGAACTATGCGAAGAAAGCGATGATGTCGCTGCCTACAATGTGTACTTCGCTCCCGTAGAAGGAGGAACTTTTGAATTCATTGCCCAGATCGATCCCGCTTCTCAAACCACTTACGAGCATCAGCCTGAACGGGGCCTCGCCGGTTGCTATAGCGTTACTTCCGTTGATAACATTGGCAATGAAAGTGAACAAAGCAATATCGTCTGTGTGGACAATTGCCCCAATTACTCGCTTCCCAACGCCTTTACCCCCAACGGAGACGGACAAAACGAACTTTTCATCCCCTACCCCTTCTGCTTCATCGAACGGGTCGATTTTAAAGTCTTCAATCGATGGGGTGAGCTGGTTTTCGAAACCGAGGATCCCAACCTTAACTGGGACGGTACGAACCCCAGCGGCAGCAATTTGCCGGAAGGCGCTTACTACTACGTCTGCCGTGTATTCGAACAACGGGTTACCGGTATTGAAGAGAACGCAGAAATACTCAGCGGGTATATCGAGTTGATCAGGGGGGAGAACCGGTGACTGGATGCTGGATTGCGGGGCTGGGCGAAAGTTACGCATTTCCTTGCCTGAGCCCGGTCACTGTCAATTGCGGACTACCAACCACTGGTTGGACGCCAGTGCTGTGAATTTAAATTATGGCATTGGGATGAGCCTGACCTTTGTACGATTACGTATTTTCGCAAGAGCGAACATTCCATTCACCAGAAATAACAACTTATGTTTACCGGCATTATAGAGACGACCGGCATCGTCAAAAACCTGGAAAAAGAGGGTAGCAATGTCCACCTGACGATAGAATCGTCCATTTCCAACGAACTCAAGATCGACCAGAGCCTGGCTCACAATGGCGTCTGCCTGACTGTAGTGGCCGTGGAGGAAGACCGGCACGTCGTTACCGCTGTTGAAGAAACCCTGCTCCGTTCCAACCTGGGAGACCTGAAAGAAGGCGACCTGCTCAATCTGGAGCGGGCCATGCGTTCCGACGGCCGTCTCGACGGTCATATCGTACAAGGCCACGTTGATACGACGGCCACCTGTACGGGGGTAGATGAGCGGGAGGGCAGCTGGTACTTTCATTTTACATACCAGCCCTCCGAGGAGCATCTGCTGGTCGACAAGGGCTCCATCTGTGTTGACGGAGTCAGCCTGACCGTCGTCAGCCCGGAGGCCGATACTTTTCAGGTGGCGATTATTCCCTATACCTGGGAACATACTAATTTTAAGAAACTCAGGGAGGGAGATAAGGTCAACCTGGAATTCGATATCATCGGCAAGTATATCGCCCGTTATGCGGCGCTGTACGCAAAGGAGCTGGTGAGCCGGTGATGAGGGAGTACTGATTACCCATAAGTTCGGTTTGGGGCTGTTTCTTCCCCGCCCTTGTTCCTCGAGACGGGTAAACCCCATGGAATTCGCGAAGCGATTATTGCACTGGGTAAATGTTCTGCGGTTCTGCAAATCAAAAATTTGACAAAAAATTCAATAACCAGTTAAGAACAGCAGAACAGCCCCAAAGGGATGCCCTGGGCAATAAACCGTAGAACCGCAGAAGTTAGCCCCAGCGGGAGTTGTGGGTAATCGATACTAACCCGGATTATTCATGCAAAATCCATGAATAATGACGACAAATGATCGAAAACATCTGATTTTCAATAATTTGCATCAGGGTTAACCCTGACAATCGCAAAATTTTGTCAAGTAAAAAGCCCCTCCGGCTTTCGCCGGAAGGGCTTTTTTATGTCTACTATTTGTCTGTACAACACGCAGGACAGGCTGAAACCTGTATTATTGCGCGAGGACAGACTAAAGTCTGTGCTACTCTTCCACTTCCTCGTACTGGGCGCGGCGTGCTTCGTATTGCTCTTGCGCCTCCTTGGTAGTGACGAAGAGTTGTTCGAAGCGGCGGAGTCCGGTACCGGCGGGAATTTGCTTTCCTACGATAACGTTCTCCTTCAGGCCGTGCAGGAAGTCGCGCTTGGCGCCGATGGCTGCCGTGCTGAGCACCTTGGTCGTTTCCTGGAACGAGGCGGCGGATATCCAGCTCGTTGTTCCCAGTGAAGACTTGGTAATACCCTGCAGCAGCGGGCTCGAGGTAGCGGCGATAGCGTCGCGGTACTGCACCGGCTCCTTGTCGTTGCGGCGCAGGAAGGAATTTTCTTCCCGCAACTGACGCAGCGTCACCAGCTGGCCGGGACGCAGACGGTTCGAATCGCCCGATTCGGTAACGACCTTCTTATCGAAAATCCAGTCGTTTTGCTCGAGGAAATCATACTTCTCGACAGCTTCGCCTTCGAGGAAGTTCGTATCACCCGGATCCTCGATCTGCACGCGGCGCATCATCTGACGGACGATGACCTCAATGTGCTTGTTGTTGATCGTGATACCCTGCGAGCGGTAAACTTCCTGTATACCGTTGACGAGGTAAGACTGTACGGCATAGGGGCCTTTGATCGCGAGAATATCGCGCGGGGCCGTCGTACCGTCGGAGAGCGGGGTGCCGGCGCGAACGAAATCGCCTTCCTGCACCAGAATGTGCTTCGACAGCCCGATCAGATACTTACGGCGCTGACCATCTCTGGCTTCGACGATAACCTCGCGGTTACCGCGCTTGATTTTACCAAAAGAAACGATACCGTCTATTTCGGAAACCGTAGCCGGGTTCGAGGGGTTACGCGCTTCGAACAATTCCGTAACACGGGGCAGACCACCGGTAATATCCTGGATCTTACCCAGTTTGCGCGGAATTTTCACAATCTTCTGACCGGCGCGAACCTCCTGTCCATCTTCAATTGAGATGTAAGAACCAACGGGAAGGTTATAATTCTTCAATTCCTCGCCATCCTCGCTAACGATTTTGATCGTCGGAATTTTACGCTTGTTCTTGGTTTCGATGATCACCTTCTCAGAGTAGCCCGTTTGATCATCCCGTTCGTGGCGGAAGGTAACCCCTTCCTCAATGGAGTCGAACTTGGCGGTACCGCTGAATTCGGTGACGATGACTGCGTTGAAAGGATCCCATT
This sequence comes from uncultured Saprospiraceae bacterium, assembly GCA_964632995.1. GTDB lineage: Bacteria > Bacteroidota > Bacteroidia > Chitinophagales > Saprospiraceae > CAZWDL01. Next base: position 12,716 of record CAZWDL010000053.1, on the reverse strand, counting down.
CGGTAATGACGTCACCGCGCTTAACCTCCTTGCCTTCCTCTACGAATAGTGTAGCGCCGTAGGGAATGTGGTGCGAGACGAACTGCTTGCCCGTTTCGGGATCGACGATGCGCACCTCACCGGTACGCGAGAGCACTACGTCGATTTCCTTACCGGAATCATCCTCGTGCTTGGTGGTGCGGAGGCTGTCGAATTCAACCTTTCCATTGAACCTGGAGACGATCTCCGATTCCGTTTTCGATACGGAAGCGATACCACCTACGTGGAAAGTACGCAGTGTCAGCTGGGTTCCCGGTTCACCGATCGACTGAGCCGCGATGATACCTACAGCATCGCCTTCTTCGGCGATGCGCCCGGTAGCCATGTTTTTACCGTAGCACTTGTTACATACTCCGCGCTTGGTTTCGCAGGTGAGCACCGAGCGAATGGTAACGCTTTCCAGCCCCTCCTCCTCGATGTATTCAGCTGTCTTCGTATCGATATAGGCGCCGGCTTCCAGAATCAGTTCATCCGTTACCGGATGGTAGATATCGTGCAGCGCGTAGCGGCCGTCGATGCGTGAAGTCAGTGTTTCTACTACTTTCTCATTGTCTTTGAGCGCCATCGTCTCAATACCACGCAGCGTGTGGCAATCCTCTTCCATGACGACGACATCCTGAGCAACGTCAACCAGACGGCGGGTCAGGTAACCGGCGTCAGCCGTTTTCAATGCTGTATCCGCCAGACCCTTACGGGCGCCGTGCGTCGAGATGAAGTACTCGAGTACCGACAGGCCGTCGACAAAGTTCGACAGGATCGGGTTTTCGATAATGGCGCCGCCGGTGTCACCCGATTTACGGGGCTTGGCCATCAGGCCACGCAGCCCGCAGAGCTGCTTAATCTGTTGTTTGGAGCCACGAGCGCCGGAGTCGAGCATCATGAACACCGAGTTGAAGCCATGCTTATGCGAAGCCAGCTCCTTCATCAGCACATCGGTGATGCGGTTATCGGCGTAGGTCCACTTATCTATGATCTGGTTATAGCGCTCGTTGTTGGTGATGAGCCCCATATTGTAGTTGTCCCAAACCTCATCAACTTCTTCCTGGGCTTCATCCAGCGTCTTTTGCTTGACCGAAGGCGTAATCAGATCCCCCAGGTTGAAGGACAGACCGCCTTTGAAGGCCCATGTAAAGCCCATCTCCTTGATAGCGTCGAGGAAGTCGGCCGTAACGGCAAAGTCGGTACGGGTGATGACATCACCGATGACCCGCTTGAGGTTTTTCTTGGTCAGCAGCTGGTTGACGAAGGGCACGCTTTTGGGTACGTTCTGATTGAAGAGCACCCGTCCGGTAGTCGTTTCTACGCGTTTGGGTACCAGTTCACCATTCTCTCCTTCTACCGGCACACGCACGTTGATCACGGCGTGCAGGTCGAGCTGATTTTCGTTGTAAGCGATCATCACCTCTTCAGGAGAGTAAAAATTCCTTCCCTCTCCTCTCACTTTCATGTCTTCAGTAGAGCGCTTATCCTTGGTTATGTAGTACAGGCCGAGTACCATATCCTGCGAAGGCAGGGTAATGGGCGAGCCGTCCTGTGGATTGAGCATATTGTGTGAGGCCAGCATCAGCATCTGGGCCTCCAGGATAGCTGCCTGGCTCAGGGGCACGTGTACGGCCATCTGGTCACCGTCAAAGTCAGCGTTGAAGGCGCCGCAGACTAGGGGGTGCAGCTGGATGGCCTTACCTTCGATCAGCTTCGGTTGGAAGGCCTGAATCGAGAGGCGGTGAAGCGTAGGGGCCCGGTTGAGCAGCACGGGATGGCCGCGCAGTACATTTTCCAGGATTTCCCAGATCACCGGGTCTTTGCGATCGACCAGCTTCTTGGCTGATTTCACCGTTTTGACGATGCCGCGCTCAATGAGCTTGCGGATAACAAAGGGCTTAAAGAGCTCGGCGGCCATAGCTTTGGGCAAGCCGCACTCGTGAAGTTTCAGCGTTGGGCCGACCACAATTACGGAGCGGCCGGAGTAGTCGACACGCTTACCGAGCAGGTTTTGGCGGAAGCGGCCTTGCTTACCTTTGAGGATATCGCTGAGCGACTTCAGGGCGCGTCCCCCTTCCGCCTTCACGGCGTTGGACTTACGCGAGTTGTCGAACAGTGAATCAACTGCTTCCTGCAGCATCCGCTTCTCATTGCGCAGGATCACTTCCGGTGCTTTGATCTCGAGCAGACGCTTCAGGCGGTTGTTGCGAATGATCACCCGGCGATACAGATCGTTGAGATCTGAGCTGGCAAAGCGGCCGCCGTCCAGCGGAACCAGCGGGCGCAATTCCGGCGGCACGACCGGCAGGTACTCGATCACGGCCCATTCGGGGCGGTTTTCCAGTCGGGTCAGGCCGTCGCGGAAAGCTTCCACCACGCGCAAACGCTTGAGGGCTTCCGACTTACGCTGTTGCGAGGTCTCGTGCGCAGCCTGGTGACGCAAGGCGAATGACAGCTGGTCCAGGTCGAGCCGCATCAGCAGCTCCCGGGTAGCATCAGCGCCCATCTTAGCGATAAATTTATTCGGATCTTCATCGTCCAGCATCTGGTTTTCCTGCGGCAGGGTATCGAGTACTTCCAGATACTCCTCTTCCGTCAGCAGATCCATCTTGGTGATGCCTTCTGCTTCCTTGACACCAGGCTGAACGACTACGTAACGTTCATAGTAAATAATGGACTCCAGTTTTTTGGAGCTAAGTCCCAAAAGATAACCGATCTTGTTGGGCAGGGATTTGAAAAACCAAATGTGAACGACCGGAACGACGAGCTTGATATGCCCCATGCGCTCACGGCGTACCTTCTTTTCGGTCACCTCCACCCCACAACGGTCACAGACGATCCCCTTATAGCGAATACGCTTGTACTTACCACAGTAGCACTCGTAATCTTTTACAGGACCGAAAATTCGCTCGCAGAATAAACCATCGCGCTCCGGCTTGTAGGACCGGTAGTTGATGGTCTCCGGCTTCAGCACCTCGCCGTAGGAACGCTCCAGAATCTCATCGGGCGACGCCAGGCTGATGGTAATGCTGTCGAAGTTCTGCTGTTGAATTTGATTTTTCTTCTTAAAAGCCATATTGTTCTGGATATTATGAGATTCAAAGGCGGGGGCGTGAGGCCCCCTTTTCCTTCAATCAATGTGGTTCAAATAAAGAATGACAGCGGTGTATTAACGGGGCGGCTTCAGAGTCATCCCGTCAAATTATCCGTCATTAGTCAAACTTGACGTCCAGCGCCAGGCCGCGCAACTCGTGTACCAGTACGTTGAACGACTCGGGGATGTTGGGTTCAGGCAGATTGTCTCCTTTGACAATAGACTCGTAGGCCTTGGCCCGACCGTTGATATCGTCCGACTTAATGGTCAGCAGTTCCTGCAGGATGTTTGAAGCGCCGAAGGCTTCCAGCGCCCATACTTCCATCTCACCGAAGCGCTGGCCGCCAAACTGCGCCTTACCACCCAGTGGTTGCTGGGTGATGAGCGAGTACGGCCCGATAGAGCGGGCGTGCATCTTATCGTCGACCATATGCGACAACTTGAGCATGTAGATAACCCCTACCGTGGCCTGCTGGTGGAAGCGGTCCCCCGTTTCCCCGTCGTACAGGTAGGTTTGTCCGAGGCTCGGCAGGCTGGCCTTCTGGATATATTCCTCGATTTCGTCCTGGCTGGCGCCGTCGAAAATGGGAGTAGAAAACTTCATGTCCATTTTCTCACCGGCCCATCCCAGCACTGTTTCGAAAATCTGACCGAGGTTCATCCGTGAAGGTACGCCCAGCGGGTTGAGCACAATATCGACCGGGGTGCCGTCTTCGAGGAAGGGCATGTCTTCGGAGCGAACGATGCGGGAAACAATACCCTTGTTGCCGTGGCGTCCGGCGAGTTTATCGCCGACCTTGAGCTTGCGCTTTTTGGCCATGTACACTTTAGCCAGTTTGAGCACGCCGGCGGGCAGTTCGTCACCGATGGAGATGTTGAACTTCTCGCGCTTATAACGCCCCACCTCTTCGTTTACCTTGATGTTGTAGTTGTGCAGCAGGCTGGCGATGAGCTCGTTGGTATTGGCGTCATCCGTCCAGTTGCTGTAGTCGACAGTCTGATATTCAATATCGCGCAGCAGTTCCTGAGTGAACTTGGTTCCTTTGGGAATGAGCTGCTCGTTGTAAATGCTGCGGACTCCTTGCGAGGTTTTATCCTTGACAAGAGACAGCAGTTTATCGATCAGTATGGTCTTCAGTTCGTTGATAGCGATTTTGTGCTGGTCCTCCAGTTTGGTCAGCAGATCTTTTTCCTGTGCCTTCTGAACTTTGTCTTTCTTGGCGCGGGCGAAGAGCTGCTTGTCGATGACGATACCATTAGTAGACGGGGGCGCTTTCAGTGAAGCATCCTTCACGTCGCCGGCTTTGTCACCAAAGATGGCGCGCAGCAGTTTTTCCTCCGGTGTCGGGTCTGACTCCCCTTTCGGGGTGATTTTTCCAATAAGGATATCGCCTTCCTTGATCCAGGCGCCGACGCGAATGATTCCATTTTCGTCGAGGTCCTTGGTAGCTTCTTCGCTGACGTTCGGGATATCGTTGGTCAGTTCCTCCTCTCCGAGTTTGGTGTCGCGCACGTCGAGTTCAAAGTGTTCGATATGCAGAGAGGTGAAGATATCTTCGCGAACCACGCGCTCGGAGAGCACGATGGCGTCCTCGAAGTTGTATCCTTTCCAGGGCATGAAAGCTACTTTCAGGTTCTGGCCCAGGGCCAGTTCGCCTTTTTCCGTTGCGTAGCCGTCGCAGAGAATATCTCCTCTTTCAACGCGATCGCCGCGGCGGACGATCGGCTTGAGGTTGATACAGGTTCCCTGGTTGGTCCGGCGGAACTTGGTCAGTTTATAGGTTTTCCGCGCATCTTCAAAGGAGACGAGTTGCTGTTCCTCGGTGCGATCGTAGCGGATGACGATTTCGTTGGCATCCACGTATTCCACGACGCCGTCAGCCTCGGCATTGATCAGCATGCGCGAATCGCGAGCCACCTTGCCTTCCAGTCCGGTGCCTACCACGGGCGAGCTCGGACGGATCAGCGGTACAGCCTGACGCTGCATGTTGGAGCCCATCAGGGCGCGGTTGGCGTCATCATTTTCCAGGAAGGGAATCATTGAGGCCGATACCCCCACAATCTGGTTGGGGGCGACATCCATGAATTCAATTTCTTCCGGTGTCAGAACGGGGAAGTCGCCGTGTTCGCGGCACTTAATCCGTTCAGATTCGAAAGCGCCTTTCTCATCGAGCGGGGCATTGGCCTGGGCGATCCTTTTAAAGTCTTCCCCTTCAGCCGACAGATATTGCACGTCACTGACCATATCGACGACGCCCTCTTCTACCCGTCGATAGGGTGTTTCGAGGAAACCCATTTTATTGACCTTGGCATGTACGCAGAGCGTGGAGATGAGACCGATATTTGGTCCTTCCGGCGTCTCGATGGTACAGAGGCGTCCGTAGTGTGAATAGTGCACGTCACGCACTTCGAAGCCCGCGCGTTCCCGGGATAAGCCGCCGGGGCCGAGTGCCGAAATGCGGCGCTTGTGGGTAATTTCCGACAGCGGGTTGGTTTGGTCGAGAAACTGAGACAGCTGGCTGGTTCCGAAGAAAGAGTTGATCACCGAAGACAGGGTACGGGCATTGATCAAATCGATCGGGGTGAACACCTCGTTGTCCCGCACGTTCATCCGCTCGCGGATAGTGCGGGCCATACGGGCGAGGCCTACGCCAAACTGGGCGTAGAGCTGTTCGCCGACGGTCCGCACGCGGCGGTTTGAGAGGTGGTCGATATCGTCAATCTCGGCCTTCTGGTTCATCAGGCTGACGAGATATTTGACGATGGCGATGATATCCTCTTTGGTCAATACCAGTGTTTCGTTATCGATTTCGAGGTTGAGCTTCCGGTTGATTTTATAGCGTCCTACCTCACCGAGGTTGTAGCGCTTGTCGGAGAAGAACAACTTATCGATAATGCCGCGGGCGGTTTCTTCATCCGGAGGATCAGTGCCGCGCAGTTGGCGATAGATATACTGCACTGCTTCCATTTCCGAGCTGGAGGGGTCTTTCTGCAGCGTATTATATATAATGGAGTAATCCTGATCGATATCCTCTTTCTGAAGGATAACGTTCTCGGTTTCCGCTTCGAGGATGAGCTCGATGTTGTCTTCATCGAGGACCACATCGCGTTCCAGAATGATTTCATTCCGTTCGATGGTGACGACCTCGCCGGTATCCTCGTCTACGAAGTCTTCCGTCCAGGAGCGCAGCACGCGGGCGGCCAGTTTGCGGCCCACGGCGTTTTCCAGGTCGTCGCGGGTGGCTTTCACCTCATCAGCCAGGTCGAAGATATCGAGGATGGTTTTATCGGTATCGAAGCCGATAGCGCGCAGCAGCGTGGTCACCGGGAATTTTTTCTTACGGTCGATATATGCATACATCACCGTATTAATATCGGTAGCGAACTCCATCCAGGCCCCTTTAAAGGGAATAACTCGGGCCGAATAGATTTTCGTCCCGTTCGGGTGGAAGCTCTGACCGAAGAATACCCCGGGTGAGCGATGCAGCTGTGAGACGATGACGCGTTCGGCTCCGTTGATGACGAAAGTACCTTTGGGCGTCATATAGGGGATATTCCCCAGGAAGACGTCCTGGACGATCGTCTGGAAGTCGACGTGCTCTTCGTCATTACAAGACAAGCGGAGTTTTGCCTTGAGCGGCACGCTATAAGTCAACCCACGCTGCATACACTCATCGATGGTGTAGCGGGGCGGGTCGACGAAGTAGTCGAGAAATTCTAATACAAAGATGTTTCTCGCATCGGTGATGGGAAAGTTTTCCTGAAAAACTTTGTAAAGTCCCTCGTTAATGCGGTTTTCAGGCGTCGTTTCCAACTGGAAGAACTCCTGAAAGGATTTCAATTGTATTTCTAATAAATCAGGGTATTGAGAGGAGAGTTTAATTTTGCCGAAGTTGATCCGCTTTGCTTCAGCGTTTTGTACCTTGCCGTTTACTGTCATGTGCGATCCGAATTTATTTAGTGGTATACCTATAGCATTCTAAAGGCCACCAACATTATAATACCCAATTAGACATCAAAAAGTTCAAAAAAGTATGAACTTATTTATACGACGACAGGCTTAGCCAGTTGTCACCAACTCGCTAAGCCTTCTGTCTTGCCAAAAGCTGACTTAATATGGACCATTAAGCGTAACCTTCCGGCTTTTAGTGAGGAAATCGATTATTTCAGTTCAACTTCCGCACCTACGCCTTCGAGAGTTTGCTTAATATTTTCAGCTTCTTCCTTGGGAACAGCCTCCTTAATCGTGTTGGGAGCACCGTCCACCAATTCTTTAGCATCTTTCAGTCCAATACCAAGCAAGTTTTTGACCTCTTTTACTACTTTGAGTTTTGCAGAACCTGCCGAATTCAGCACGACGTCAAACTCAGTCTTTTCTTCGACGGCAGCTTCGCCACCACCGCCTCCGGCGCCGGGAGCAGCAACTGCTACAGCTGCAGCAGCCGGCTCTATGCCGTATTCTTCTTTCAGAATGTCGGCCAGGTCACTTACCTCTTTAACGGTAAGGTTAACCAACTGTTCTGCAAATTCTTTTAAATCAGCCATTGTAAATGGTTTTTTAATTTTTGACGATAATAAAAATATCGTGCGCTATATTGAAGCTTGGAAGCCTTATTCACTGCCACGCTCTTCCAGTGCTTTGAGCAAGCCGGAGAGGGTGTTGCCTCCCGACTGCAGGGCGCTGATAACGTTTTTGGCGGGCGATTGCAACAGGGAAATGATTTCGCCGACGAGCTCTTCCTTTGACTTGAGCTGGGAGAGCCTATCGATCTGATCATCCCCGAAGAATACATCGGTATCGATGTAAGCCGCCTTGAGCGTGGGCTTTTCATGATCTTTGCGGAATTCCTTGAGTACGCGGGCCGGCGCGTTAGCCGTATCCGTGAACAGGAGGGCCGTAGGTCCTTTGAGCGCCTCAAGTAATTCGTCGTAATTTTTTTCTTCGGAGATAGCTTCGATTGCTTTTTTCAGCAGGGTATTCTTGACGACGCGCATCTCGATCCCTTTTTCAAAGCACATTCCCCGGAACTTGTTTACTTCGTCTACCGAAAGCGTCGAGGAGTCGGTAACATAGAAATACTCTATATTTTCCAGTTTATCCTTCAAGGCTTCAATGGTAGCTGTTTTTTCTGCTCTGGTCATAATTCAACCGATTTTTAAATTAGACTAGACGGAAATTCTTTGGATCCACCTTGATACCGGGGCTCATCGTACTGGCCACGGTAATGGTCTTCATATAAGTACCTTTTGCGGAAGCAGGCTTCATGCGCTGAAGTGCGGAAAGCAGTTCATCAGCATTGTCGCGCAATTGTTCCGCAGAGAAAGACACTCTACCAATTGAAGCATGGATAATTCCGTATTTATCGACGCGAAAAGAAATCTTACCGCTTTTAACATCTTCTACGGCGGCGGCGATATCCTGGGTAACCGTTCCCGTTTTCGGGTTCGGCATCAGGCCGCGCGGGCCGAGGATCCGGCCTACTCTACCGACTTGCGCCATAACTTGAGGCTGTGCGATGGCGACGTCAAAGTCCGTCCATCCATCCTGTACTTTTTTAACGAGTTCATCCAGGCCGACGTAATCGGCTCCGGCTGCTTTAGCCTCTTCTTCTTTATCAGGCGTGCAGAATACTGCTACCCGCTTGGTTTTGCCTGTGCCGTGTGGCAGGTTGACCGTGCCCCTCAGCGCCTGATCGGCTTTACGGGGGTCGATTCCGAGCCGTATGTGCAGGTCGACCGATGCATCAAAGCTGGCGATATTGGCCTCTTTGACGAGTTGGGTCGCTTCGGGCAGCGAGTAGTAGTGCTCCCGATCCACCTTAGCTTCTGCGGCTTTTCTCTTTTTACTGTTTTTTTTCATAATGAATCGTTTTGAGGTGTTGACGTCCCGCCTCGGGGGCGGAACTCCCTCTTTCTAATAATGTTGGATGACTGAAGGATTTAAGGCCCTTGAGTCTTTTTATCCTTCCACTTTCTCCCAGGGAGGCGTTCCTTTTACGGTAATGCCCATGCTGCGGGCGGTACCGGCGACCATTTTCATGGCTGACTCGATAGTGAACGCGTTGAGGTCGGGCATCTTATCTTCGGCGATGGCCTTAACCTGATCCCAGGTTACCGAACCGGCTTTGATGCGGTTGGGTTCACCGGAACCTCCTTTGAGCTTAGCCGCTTCCATGAGCTGAATGGCAGCCGGCGGCGTTTTGATAATAAACTCAAAGGACTTATCTTTAAATACGGTAATCACTACCGGCAACAGCTTCCCGGGCTGATCCTGAGTTTTGGCGTTAAACCGCTTGCAAAACTCCATGATATTCACCCCTTTTGCACCGAGGGCAGGACCCACCGGAGGGGCAGGGTTGGCTTGTCCACCCTTAACTTGAAGTTTTATAAAACCTTCTACTTCTTTAGCCATTTTTTGTCGTTTTAACTTATTCACTCTTTCGTCCACCTGCATCCGCTGGGGAAGGCGCGATGGACAGCCCCGGCCTCAGGGAAGCATTCCCGGCTTCGAAGAGGCCGGGAACTAAAGCCGGATGACTTTTATAGATACGCAATCAGGGTCGGCCGGCAATGCTAGGACTGCTTTTCGACCTGCATGAAATTCAATTCCACTTCGGTTCCCCGACCGAAGATTTTGACGATTACTTTGAGTTTTTTCTTTTCCTCGTTGACCTCCTGGATGTCCCCAACAAATTCACTGAAGGGCCCGTCGATGATCTTAACTGTTTCGCCGACGATGAAAGGCTCAATGAGCGCTTCGCCGGCATCCTGTGACTCATCAACCTTGCCCAGCATGCGATTGGCTTCAGCCGGCCGCATGGGGATCGGGTTGTTCCGCCCCAGAAAATGGATGACGTTCGGAATATTGGCAATAGTGGTAATCACCTCGCCTGTCAGGCGCGCGGGAATTGCTTCCAGCAAAATATATCCGGGAAGGATATTTCGCTCAGAAATTACTTTTTTACCATTTCTAATCTTGTATACCTTCTCCGTAGGAACGAGCACCTGTGTTAGGAAATCTTTCCAGTTGTTACGCTGGATTTCCAATTCGATGCGTTCTTTGATCTTGCGTTCTTTTCCGCTGATCACCCGCAGAGAGTACCACTTTTTATCTTCCGACATCAGATCTTAATTCAAATTACAAGCCGTAGATCTGGTCCAGTACTCCTTTAGAAATGGCATCCATCACAAAAATGATCAATGCCAGGATCAGGGAAGCTACCAACACGAGGATGGTGCTACTGTAAAGGTTGGACCAACTAGGCCAGGTCACCTTATTGACGAGCTCGTTATAACTCTCTTTAATATAAAGCGTAATTCTGTCCATTGCTGTCGCTTAAAATTGTTAGTTGGCCGTTGTAAGTTGAGCTCCCTGCTGCGAAAACAAGCGTATGTTACTACAGCAAAGGATTTTTTCAACCCACAACGGCCAACAAACATGAAATCGATAGATCTTCTTAGCACGGGCAGGAGGACTCGAACCCCCAGCCTACGGTTTTGGAGACCGTCGCTCTACCAGTTGAGCTATGCCCGTTCATCGAAGTCGGAATGCGGAAATCGGAAGTCGGAATAATGATTCCGATTTCCGACTTCCCAGTTCCGACTTCAAAGTTAGTCGATGATCTCCGTTACCTGACCAGCGCCTACAGTGCGGCCACCTTCGCGGATAGCGAAGCGAAGGCCTTTTTCCATGGCGATGGTGTTGAGCAGCTTAACTTCCAGCGAAACGTTATCACCAGGCATGACCATTTCAACGCCGTCGGGCAGGGTCACGTCACCGGTAACATCGGTGGTGCGGAAATAAAACTGCGGGCGGTATCCATTGAAGAAGGGTGTATGACGGCCACCTTCCTCTTTGCTCAGCACGTAAACCTCACACTTGAATTCCTTGTGAGGATTTACCGAGCCGGGCTCACAGATAACCATACCGCGCTTGATATCTTCCTTATTGACACCGCGAAGAAGCAAACCTGCATTATCGCCTGCTTCACCGCGATCCAGGATCTTGCGGAACATCTCTACACCGGTAACGGTGGAAGTGATGGGCTTTTCGCCTTCACTCATCATACCGATGATTTCTACAGAGTCCCCCACTTTGATGACCCCGCGTTCGATACGTCCGGTAGCAACCGTACCACGACCCGTGATTGAGAAAACGTCCTCAACCGGCATCAGGAAAGGCTTGTCAATGGCACGCTCGGGCTCCGGAATGTCGCTGTCAACAGCTGCCATCAAATCTTTGATCTTCTGAACATTCTCAGCATCACCTTCCAGTGCTTTCAGTGCAGAACCGGCAATGATCGAGGCGTTGTCGCCGTCGAATTCGTACTGATCGAGCAATTCGCGGACCTCCATTTCAACCAGCTCGAGCATCTCGGGATCGTCCACGAGGTCGACTTTGTTCATGAAGACAACGATTTGCGGTACACCAACCTGACGAGCCAGCAGGATGTGCTCGCGCGTCTGGGGCATCGGACCGTCTGTAGCTGCCACTACCAGGATGGCGCCGTCCATTTGAGCAGCACCCGTAACCATGTTCTTTACATAGTCAGCGTGACCTGGGCAGTCCACGTGTGCGTAATGACGATTAGCCGTCTGATACTCTACGTGAGCTGTATTGATCGTAATACCACGCTCCTTTTCTTCCGGAGCGGCATCGATAGTGTCGTAATCTTTTCTCTCTGCCAGTCCGTCTGCGGATAGAACATAAGTAATGGCCGCAGTAAGCGTAGTCTTACCGTGGTCTACGTGTCCGATCGTCCCGACGTTGAGGTGCGGTTTCGTCCTTTCAAATGTTTCCTTAGCCATCGGTAATGAATTTTGGATACGAAGTTAAAGTAGTTTACAATTTTAGTTTTATTCTCAGAGCCAATGCGGGGAATTGAACCCCGGACCCCTTCCTTACCATGGAAGTGCTCTACCCCTGAGCTACATTGGCTTGTCCGTTTGTTTTGACTTCAGCTGTGCACGCTTACCGTTCAAATGAATGGAACTGCTCAGGAAAATCTGCAGATATCTGCCTTAGTATTCTAAATGATGATTTCCGCACTTAAATTCCCCGGTAAATCCGGCTTTTCAAAGAAGAGCGGGCGACGAGACTCGAACCCGCGACCCTCAGCTTGGAAGGCTGATGCTCTACCAACTGAGCTACGCCCGCTTTTACTTGCCGTAGCCTCTGGCGAAGGCAAGTTTTACCCGCCGTAGCATTAGCAAAGGCGGGCTGTAATGTCAAAAGCCCAATAATCCAATCTGATAACTATCAGAATTTGGTGGACACTGCCCGCCTTCTTCCCGCTTTTGATAAAACGGGGCTGCGGCGAGGCTAAGTGGGGGTGGTAGGATTCGAACCTACTCAGTCTGAGACAACAGATTTACAGTCTGCCCCGGCTCTCCAACTCCGGCGCACCCCCGCAAATATGTCAAATGATTTCAGCAATCTGTTCACAAGCGAAGCGAAGGTAACAACTTTATCCGGCTTGAAAAAGTTCCAGACCAAAGTATCTGCCAGGTTTTAAGCCGGCAGAGAGCTTACTCGCTTCGCTAAACTACTCCCTTCGGTCGTGAGACCGCTTCGCTTAGTTCGAACCCCCGACCCGTTTTA
>CAZWDL010000052.1:10025-46409 GCA_964632995.1 uncultured Saprospiraceae bacterium | reverse complement strand
AGCCAGTTTGTCATCGTCGATGTCAACGGCCACTACGCGCGCGCCGATAGCCCGGGCGATCATAATAGCGGAGAGCCCGACGCCGCCGCAGCCGTGTACGGCTACCCAGTCACCGGGTTGAGTGCGGCCCTGCGCCACTATGGCGCGGTAGGCGGTGATGAACCGGCAGCCCAGCATGGCGGCTTCGACGAAGCTCATGTCTTCGGGGAGCGCCACCAGGTTGACATCCGCGTAGGGCAGGGCGACGTATTCGGCAAAAGTGCCCGGTCCTGTAAAGCCCGGCTGGTAATAGTAGTCGCAGATCTGCTGGTCGCCGCGCCGGCATTGCGAACAGTAGCCGCAGCCCAGACAGAAGGGAGTAGTTACCCGGTCGCCTTCCTTCCAGTTTTTGACCCCTTTCCCCACCGCAACAATAACTCCGGCAAATTCATGACCCGGCACCTGCGGCGGCTGCACATCCGCATCGTGACCCATCCAGCCGTGCCAGTCGCTGCGGCAAAGACCGGTAGCTTTGACCTCGACAACCACTCCATCTACAGGAGGATCAGGGTCGGGCAGGGAGACCAGGGCGGGCGGCGCCTGAAAAGCACGGTAGCGGACGGCTTGCATGATGATACTTTTTGATCAAAAATAATACGTGTTTTCGCCTTCACTTCTCGTGGAAGACAATGATCACGGATATTTTTTTGTTAATCCTAAATGATATCCGGCCGTTCTGCAGGCTTTGCAAAGCCGGTCCTCTTCAAGCGCCGGCTTTAAACGGATGACTCCGGCAGGTTTCCCGGTAGCTGCAGCGCCCGAACAATAGGAATGGTATCTACCCCCTTGGCCAGGATGCGATCCACGACGATGAGCTCCATAAAGAAGTGGTCCTTGGTAAAGGAGCGGGTATAGGATTCATTAAAGTAAAACTGAATATCGTCGAAAGGGCTGCACTGGTAAAGGAAGAAAGTGCTTTGACGAACGTCATAAACGGCGATCAGGTGTTTTTGCCGCTCGTTGGGGAGTGGGATATGCAGGAAGACCGGGTGGTCGAAGAAATTAGTGCGCCAGAAGCCGAAGAGGTTGACTTCGAAGAGCGGGTAGTATAGCAGATTGGCGTCGATACCCTGGGCGCCCAGTCTTTGCTGCAGGCTTCGCAGCTCCTGTTTCATCGCATTCAGCGGAATATCGCTGTGCTCCAGCTGTTCGTAAGACAGCCAGTTACTGCTGCTGAGGTCGTAATAGTCGACCTTGCCGATGCGCAGTTTATAATCGAAGCGCTCGTAGCCGGGGACGACGTAGCCGGGATAATAATATTTAAAGCCGTGTTTCTGAGCGAAATCTATTTCCATGAGCATGGTGAAAAAGCCCAGGCTGTACTTGCCGTAGTCGGGATGATACATACCCATGATGCTGGCGACGCTATCGCCTCCCAAGTCGAAAAAGCTGGCGGCGATGAGGGTGTCATCGTGGTAGACAGATACTTCGTAGGTGTTATAGATGTTGAATTCCTCGCCGTCGAGCAGGGATTCGCGCAGATTGGGGGCCAGCAGTCCGGGGAAGCTGCCGCGATAGGCCTGGTAAAGTTGTTCCTTTTCCCGGTTGAGCAGGGCTTTGCGGATCTTAACGGAGAATTCGCTCTTGTTGCGCCGGATGATTTTGCGCAGGCTTTTGCGAAAGCGGTAGTCCGGAAGAGAAAGCCGTACCCAGACTGCGGAGTAGAAACCTTCACCAAAGCACAGGAAATGCGTCGTGAAGATAGTTTGCCCCATTCGGTACCAGCCTTCGGAGAGGTAGGCGTCCAGGTCTTCGGGACGCATGATGTCAGGATAATGCTTCTCTGCAAACATGGAATTACGCACTGTACAATAAGTTTAGCCTGCTAACAACAAATCTTGACTGGTCGTTGAGAAATACTACGAATATAGGGATACTGACTCAAACAATACCATGCAGCGGCCCTCCTTTCGCAAATAATTTATCCACTCTTTGCGCCACCGCCTTATCGGTCACCAGCCCCGGAGCGTGATGCGGTTTAGTACGGGCGTCGATCAGCAAGGGGCCGCGGCAGCCCCAGTGTTTGTGCTCTACGAAAGCGCCTACACCGTGCAAGTCGTTCGAGGGGTTGGCGCGGGTGAAAGTCGCCCAGAGGAAATTGTTTAGCGTTGCCGCAAAAAAGCCGGCATCATCAACCAACAGTATCAAGGGGATCTCTTCGAGTTTCATAGATTCCAGATGCGCCGTCAGCCGCTGACCATCTGCGTAGGAAGATTCCCCGGTAAAACCAGGTCCTTCGACGGCCAGGATACCCGGCTGTACGAAGCGGGGATTGGAAAAGCCGGCCGGCAAACTAAAATTGCCGGGCAACTCGCTGCTTAGTGATCGCTTTTTGTCCCCGCAGCAGGCGATGACCACCTTGGAACCGGCGTTCCAGCCGGTGCCCGAGTAATCGAGCGTATCGATGGTGGTTTTGGTTTGGAAATGCAGGTCGCGCGTCCAGTCGACCCGTTCCAGCACGTGGCGGAAGAAGGCGGGAATATCGTGGGTGCTCAGCTGCGGCGCATCTCCTTCAGCGGCGATGAAGAGGAATTTAGCCAGCGAGGTCTGACCGCTGCCCAGAATGCGGTTGGCCTGGGTGAGTATCTCCTCGGGGCGTCGCTCGCGGAAGGGCATGTAGCGTTCGCTGCCGACAGCCAGCAGCAGGGGATGGACGCCGGCAGCATCCACGGCATTGATCTCCCGGATGCCGGGAAACTCCTGTGGCGTCAGCAGTTTGACCAGTTCGTGAATGAGGTATCCGAAGCTGGAATCCTCCTGCGGCGGCCGCCCCACAACGGTGAAGTGCCAGATGGCGTCCTTGCGATGGTACACCCGCTCGACGTCCATCACCGGGAAGTCGTGCTGCAGGCTGTAGTAGCCCAGGTGATCTCCGAAGGGACCCTCAGGTTTCTTTTCGCCCTTGCGTATCGTACCGGTGATGACAAAGTCGGCGTCGGCCGACAGCACATGGCCGTTGCGGCGGATATAACGGAAGCGCCGTCCGCCCAGCATGCCGGCGAAGGTGAGTTCTGAAAGCCCCTCCGGCAGCGGCATAATGGCGGAAAAGGCGTGGGAGGGCGGCCCGCCCACAA
This sequence comes from uncultured Saprospiraceae bacterium, assembly GCA_964632995.1. Taxonomy (GTDB): domain Bacteria; phylum Bacteroidota; class Bacteroidia; order Chitinophagales; family Saprospiraceae; genus CAZWDL01. The sequence goes on along the minus strand of CAZWDL010000052.1, from coordinate 43,296 downwards.
AGATGGAAGCGCGGAAGGGGCCCTCGCTCTTGTTATATAAGGTGTGGTGCACACCGATGCCGCGATGGATCTGGTAGTGCATGCCGACTTCCTGGTTCAATGCATACTCGTTGCCCGACAGCTGTATGCGGTACATCCCAAGGTTCGACTCCATAATATTGCGGGAGCCGGGGGGTAGCGTAAATACTTGCGGTAGCGTGACGAAAGCGCCGCCGTCCATGGGCCAGGATTTGATCAGCGGGAGCTGATCGATACTGGTTTCTCCATATAGTATAGGCGCTCCAAAACGCCGGCGCCGGGGTAGCGCCGATACGGCCGTCAGCGGCGCTCCGAGATAGCGGGTGGGGGTTTTGAAAAAATATCCCGGATCCGCTTTTAGCTCGATGACTCTTCGCACCTGGTCTATTGTATCCCGGAAAAGAAATTTCGTACGCTCGATAGTGCCGTACAGGTTCGACAGGGCAGGGAAGGGGCTGTTTTTGACCCGCTCGAACAACAGCGCCGGGCCGCCGGCGTCAAAAACGCGGCGGTGAATTTCGGCCATTTCCAGATCGGGATCTACTTCCTGTGTTATGCGAAGCAGCTTGCCGTGCTTCTCCAGATCGCGGGCACAGGCGCTCAGACTGCGGTAACTCATAGGCTGTACTGATGTAGTTATACTAAATCCACTTTTTAATGTCGTAAACCTTGCTTTACAATTAAGGGAAAACTAGTTTTTTAAAGGTTCCGGCTTCCGGCTTCTAATTTCCGAATTGGTATTATTCCATGAAGCCAACAAAGATAGACAGGCATAGTTTTTCACCAAACTGCATTTTAAAACCAGAGTGATAGTTTGTAGTTTTATTACCGGGATGAGCAGGTTCTTGGATGCTCATGAGAAGAAGCGGTTCAGGAATAAAGGATAACCCGCAAAGGAGGATGTTTTTGTTCGACATAGGTGGTCCTTCTGGATCAGGAGCTGGAACCATCGGTACTTTTATTACTTTTGCCCAAATGACTGACCTTTCCTATGAACCCTTGCGACTCGCGACTATATCGAAAGAATTCCAAAACAACTTTTATGAGACTCTATCTCGACCTACTCCAGCACATTTTAGATCACGGCGTTGAAAAGGATGATCGCACCGGCACTGGCACCATCAGCGTTTTTGGTTACCAGATGCGATTCGACCTCAGTAAAGGTTTTCCGCTTTTGACTACTAAAAAAGTACATCTCAAATCCATTATTCACGAACTGCTCTGGTTCCTCAAGGGCGGCACCAATGTCAAATACCTGCAGGAGAACGGCGTCCGGATCTGGAATGAGTGGGCCGATGAGGAAGGCAATCTCGGCCCCGTATACGGCAAGCAGTGGGTGTCCTGGGAAAGCAAAGACGGCCGCGTCATCAATCAGATTGAGCGCGCCGTGCAGATGTTGAAGGAGAATCCCCATTCCCGGCGCATCATGGTCAGCGCCTGGAATGTTGGCGAGCTGGAAGAGATGGCTTTACTGCCCTGCCATGTGCTGTTTCAGTTTTACGTAGCCGACGGCAAACTGTCCTGTCAGCTTTACCAGCGTTCGGCTGATGTCTTCCTCGGCGTTCCCTTTAATATAGCTTCTTACTCTTTACTGGCTCTCATGATGGCGCAGGTTTGTGATTTGGAGCCGGGCGAATTTATCCATACCTTCGGTGATGTACATCTGTACAAAAACCATCTTGAGCAGGCCAGGCTCCAGTTAAGCCGGGAGCCGAGGCCCTTACCTGCAATGAAAATCAATCGGGAAATAAGCGACATCTTCGATTTCAAATACGAAGATTTCGAGCTAATTGGATACAATCCGCACCCTCCAATTAAGGCGAAAGTAAGCGTGTAAACAGAATGTCTGTTTGCTGATCGCTAAAATGGAGAATAATCTAAGACCTGAAGGTGTTTTTTGTAAAACATAAGCGCTTTTTTTTACGGCAATTTTGGCAGGATATTCTGCCGGATCGTGTTTGAAAAAGTCATTTATTTAGAACCTATCTAAATAGTAGGCGCTTTTCAGGTTTTTATGTTAAAAAAAGGCAGCGAATTATATCTTTGCGCTGACATTTGGGTGACATAATAGCAATCAGCCGAATTAACGTTATTTAAACAGCCATAACATGCAATATAAGTCCTTGATTAACCGAGCAATACCGCTACTCGCATGCTTGTTTTTCTCGGTCGCGCTTTCCGCACAGGCTATCGAAGTAGATATTACCGAAGAAAACGTCAGTGAAGGAAAGAACCTTTTCCGTAATTACTGCGCTACCTGTCACGCTAAGGATATGAAGACGAACCTGACGGGTCCGGCCCTTGGCGGCACCCTGGAGCGTTGGGGCGAATATCCTAAGGAAGATCTGTACCAATGGATTCGCAATGCGCCGCAGATGATCGCCCAGGGACATCCCCGCGCCGAGCTGCTCTGGGAGGAGTGGAAGCCCACGCAGATGAACGCCTTTCCGAACCTGACGGATCAGGAGATTAATAACATCCTCGCCTATGTCAATTGCACCTATGAGGGCAACTGTCCGGGCGCAGCGCCGGCTGTTACGGCAGCGCCCGGCGCTCCGGGAGCACCGGCAGAGGAAGAAAGCGACAATACGCTGCTCTTTATCCTGCTGGCCGGCATCCTGGCGGTGCTGGCCCTCATCCTGGCCCGCATCGTCGCCAACCTCAACTACATGGTTCAGATGCAGCAGGGCGACGCACCTGCCCGCCGCAAGACGCTGGTCGAAATCCTGACGAGCAAGGGACTCATCGCCTTCGTCATCTTCGCCCTGGTCGTGCTCGGCGGCTATACCACGGTGAACAACGCCATTATGTTGGGTCGTCAGCAGGGCTACGAGCCCGAGCAGCCCATCAAGTTCTCGCACGCCACCCACGCCGGCCTGCAGCAAATCGATTGCCAGTACTGCCACGACGGCGCCCGCCGCAGCAAACACTCAGTCATTCCCGCCCTCAACACCTGTATGAACTGCCACAATGCTATTAAGGTAGGCTCGAATTACGGCACTGCGGAACTGACCAAAATTTACGCCGCAGTCGGCTGGGATCCGAATACCAGCGAGTATATCGAAGGGTATGAAGACTACAACCGGGAGGACATCGAGCGCATCTACAAGAAATGGATCGCCGATAACTACGTGCAGGAGCAGGGAACGCTCGACGCCGAAGGGGAGGAACTGATCGAAAACCAGTGGGAAGGCATTATTGCCGCGCTCACCAATGAATACAGCGGTGATACCCGCATCCCGGGGCCGGTAGAATGGGTGCGCATCCACAACCTGCCCGATCATGCCTACTTCAACCACGCCCAGCACGTCACTGTGGGTCAGCTCGAATGCCAGACCTGTCACGGGCCGGTAGAAGAAATGGAGGTGGTCTATCAGCACTCTCCGCTATCCATGGGTTGGTGTATCAACTGCCACCGCCAGACGGAAGTGCAACAGTTTGAAGATAACGAGTATTACAATTCCTACGAGCGCATGCACCGGCAAATCGCCAACGGCGAGCGCGACCAGGTAACGGTCGAAGATATCGGTGGCCTGGAATGTCAGAAGTGCCACTACTAAAGCTCTATTGTCTATTGACGGGGTGACTTAAAGTCACCCCGTCAATAGAACGTCCCGGGTGACTTGGAGTCACCCCGTCAATAGAGCGTCCCGGGTGACTTGGAGTCACCTCGTCAACAGGACACAATAATAAATTTGCAAAATCTCTCTGAGTTATAAACACAATGGAGCAGAAGAAAAATAATCAGAAAGACATTTGGATTGGAACGGATCAACTGAGCAATGACCCTGCCTATCGGGAGATCAGTAACCGGGAGTTCACCGAACTGCCCGTTACGGATCAGCTGACGGAGGGCAAAGCTTTGGATACTTCTTCCAATCGACGCGATTTCCTCAAGTATCTCGGCTTCGGTCTGGGCGCCGCCACGATCGCCTCCAGCTGCGATATTCCGGTGAAAAAGGCGATCCCCTACGTCGTCAAGCCCGATGAGATCGTTCCCGGAGTAGCCTCTTACTACGCCTCGTCTTTTGTACGCGGTGGTGATTACTGCCCGGTACTGGTCAAAACCCGCGAAGGCCGGCCGATCAAGGTAGAAGGCAACAGCCTGTCGAGCCTGACCCGGGGTGGTACCAGCGCCCGGGCCCAGGCCAGCGTGCTGAGCCTCTACGACACCAGCCGCATCACCGGTCCTTTCCGCATCGTCGACGGCCGCATCGACAAGCCACGCCGTGGCATGGGCCCGGGCTGGAATGAGATCGATGAGGAAATTGAGGGCCAACTCAATTCCAACGCCCAGATCCGTATCCTCGGTAATACGAATATGAGTCCGACGACGGATAAGGCGATTGCTGATTTTACGGCGCAGTTTCCCAATACTCAGGTCGTGATGTACGATCCGGTATCCAGCTCGGCTTTGCTCCAGGCCAACGAGCAGTCGTTCGGCCAGTTTGCCGTTCCGGATTACCACTTTGACAAAGCACGGGTGATTGTCAGCTTTGATGCTGATTTTTTGGGCACCTGGATCTCGCCGGTGGAATACGCCGCCGACTACATCAGGAATCGCAAGATCAAGGACATCAGCAAAGCGGAAATGTCGCGCCACTATCAAGTGGAGAATCACATGAGCCTCACCGGCTCCAACGCCGACAACCGCATCCTGGTGAAGCCTTCCGAGCAAGGCGCCGCTATCGTCGCCTTATATAATGCCATCGCCGCCGAGCGGGGCGGGCAGCGCGTCAGCGGACCTTCACTTCCCGACACCGCAGCCGAGAAGATTCAGCGCATGGCCCGTGATTTGCTTGATAATGTAGGTAATTCACTGGTCGTCAGCGGCTCCAATAATGTCGGTGAGCAGGTGCTGGTCAACGCCATCAACGCCATGCTCGATAACTACGGCCGCACGCTCGACTTCACGCACGCCTCGCAGCAACGCCGCGGCAACGATCAGGACCTGCAGGCCCTGATCCGCGAAATGAATAACGGCGGCGTCGATGCTATCTTTATTATGGATGGCGCCAATCCGGCCTATGACATCCCGAACGCCGATGAATTCCGCAGCGGAATGGAACAGGTGGGACTGAAGGTTACCTTTACCGGCGATCCCAACGAAACGCTGGCCTTGTGTGACTATGTCACGCCAACCCATCACTATCTGGAGAGCTGGGGTGACGTGATGCCGAAGAAAGGCCACTACAGCCTTATTCAGCCCACTATCACTCCCTTGTTCCGCACGCGGCAGAGCGAAGAGAGCCTGCTGCGCTGGGCCGGTAGCGATCAGCTCAATAAGGAAGCAGAACAACCTTATCTCGAATACCTGAAAGCACACTGGGAAAGTGCGATTTTCCCACAGCAGAACCAGTTTGCGACCTTCCGGTCTTTCTGGGACAGCACCCTGCACGACGGAATTTTTGAAATGACTCAGCCCGAAGTGACGGAGTATGCCTTTGGCGGCGATGTCGCGCAGGCCGCCCGTCAGGTGCGACAGCCCTCCGGCGCGGAACTGGAAATCTCCTTCCCCGAGTCGGTACAGATGGGCGGCGGCCAGTACGCCAACAACCCGTGGCTGCAGGAAATGCCCGATCCGATCAACCGCTGTGTCTGGGGCAACTACCTCGCTATTCCGGTGGGCTGGGACGGCGGTAACAACTTCACTTCCTTTAAGAGCCTGAATCAGCGCGAGGCCCGCGGAGAGGCCGATGTAGTAGAGGTGGACATTATTGGCCGCGTACAGCCGGCTACCTGTGTACGCCAGTTCGGTCAGATGCATGGCACCTTGTCGCTGGCCCTGGGCTACGGCCGGGAAAATACCGGCCAGATGGGCCGTGCCCTTGGTGAACGGGTTGGGGTGAGTGTCTATCCCTGGCTATCGATCGACGAAAACGGCAATACCCAGTACTACGCCACGGTCAGCAGTGTTTCTGAAAAGGTAGACACCGACAGCATGTTTGCATGCGTACAGTACCACCATACCATGGGGGTTAAAGGTGTAGATCCCGAAACAGGGGACACCATCAATGTAGATGAGAAAGCATCGATGGCTATCGCCGAGGGTTACCAGGGCGGTATTACGGAAAGATCGATCATCTTCAAGGCCAATCTCAAGGAGGTGCAGGACCTGGCTCACCATATCGAAGAACACCGGGAGGAGGCTGCGCATCTGAACGACGCCACCCTCTATCCTTATGAAGAATACAAAGAGAAGTATTACAGCCAGGGCCATCACTGGGGCATGCACGTCGACCTCAACGCCTGCATCGGCTGCGGCGCCTGTCAGGTGGCTTGCGTAGCGGAGAACAATGTTCCCATCGTAGGGAAAGACGAGGTGGCTCGCCACCACGAAATGACCTGGCTGCGTATCGATCGCTACTTCTACGGCGACTACGAAAATCCGAACGTCGTCTATCAGCCGATGATGTGTCAGCACTGTGACAACGCGCCCTGTGAGAACGTTTGCCCGGTCAACGCCGTCAACCACAGCTCAGAAGGCCTGAACCAGATGATCTACAACCGTTGTATCGGCACGCGCTACTGCGCTAACAACTGCCCGTACAAGGTGCGTCGCTTTAACTGGCTTGATTATACCACCGCCGATATGTTCCCGGCGAACGAATATACGGTCAACGACGAAGAACTGCCTTTTGGCGCCGACAACCTGACCCGTATGGTGCTCAACCCCGACGTGACGGTCCGCTCGCGCGGCGTCATGGAAAAGTGCACCTTCTGTGTGCAGCGCTTGCAGGAAGGCAAGCTGACCGCCAAGCGCGAAAGCCGCCGCCTGCGCGACGAGGACGTCAAGACGGCCTGCCAGACAGCCTGCCCGACCGGCGCCATCGTCTTCGGTGACTTCAATAACCAGGACGGACCGCTGAATGAGATGCTGATTGACAATCCGCTGAATTACCTGGTGCTGGAAGAAATCAATACGCAGACAGCAGTGAACTACTCAGCCAAGATCAACAACCGGGACGAAGAACTGGATGCTTAAATAGAATTACCTGAATTAATACAGTGGCGAGCGAAGCGCTCCGCGTGCTTTCGCTCAAAACTCAAACTTTATATTATACAATGAGTGCAGTAGTATCTCCGATTAGAGAACCGCTAATTACCGGTGGGAAATCCTACCACGATATTACCGAGGATATCTGCTCGCCCACGGAAAAGACGCCTAACTTGGCATGGGTGATCGCCTTCATCATATCGGTCGCCTTTCTCGGCCTGTTCGTCTTTACAGTGCTGTGGACAGTCTGGTACGGTATCGGCACCTGGAACCTGAACCGCACCATCGGTTGGGGTTGGGACATTACCAACTTCGTCTGGTGGATCGGTATCGGCCACGCAGGCACCCTGATCTCGGCCATCCTTCTGCTCTTCCGCCAGAAGTGGCGCACCGGGGTAAACCGGGCAGCAGAGGCCATGACCATCTTCGCGGTGATCTGCGCCGGGCAGTTTCCGCTGATCCACATGGGACGCATCTGGCTGGCTTTCTTTATCTTTCCGTATCCCAATACGCGGGGGCCGCTGTGGCCGAACTTCAACTCCCCGCTGCTGTGGGACGTGTTCGCCATCTCGACCTACTTCACCGTATCCCTGCTCTTCTGGTATACGGGGCTGGTGCCGGATCTGGCAACTTTACGCGACCGCTCCAAAGGATTGCGGCGGAAGATTTACAACTTCTTTTCCTTCGGATGGACGGGCGCCGCCAAGCACTGGCAGCGATTTGAAAGCTTGTCACTGGTACTCGCCGGTCTGGCTACTCCACTGGTACTTTCCGTACACACCATTGTATCCTTTGACTTTGCGACCTCGGTGATTCCCGGCTGGCACACCACCATCTTTCCGCCCTACTTCGTGGCAGGGGCTATCTTTTCCGGATTCGCCATGGTGCAGACACTCATGATCATTACCCGAAAGGTGCTCAACCTGCAGGACTATATCACGCTGCAGCATATTGAAAGTATGAACAAGGTCATCCTGCTCACCGGCATGATTGTGGGTACGGCTTACCTGACGGAGCTGTTCGTCGCCTGGTACTCCGGTTACATCTACGAGCAGTACGCCTTCTACAACCGCGTTTTCGGTCCATACTACTGGGCCTATATCGGCATGATGTCCTGTAACGTGCTGTCGCCGCAAATCTTCTGGTTCAAGAAGATGCGCCGCAGTGTTGTCGTCACTTTCCTGATGTCGATCTTCGTTAATATCGGTATGTGGTTCGAGCGCTTTGTGATCATCGGAACGACCTTGGCCCGCGACTACCTGCCTTCCAGCTGGAGCTACTACGTTCCAACCTGGGTCGAAATCGGAATCTTCCTGGGTACGCTGGGCTTGTTCTTTACCCTGTACCTGATCTTCACCCGCGTAGCGCCGGTAGTGGCCGTTGCGGAAGTGAAGAGTATCCTGAAAAGCTCGGGCGACCAGTACACCGGCCCGAACGCACATCAGCAGGCAGCCGTTCAGAAGGAAAAAGCCGCCGAGTAAAAGGAAAGTTTTTTTAAGAAAAGAATCTCAACGCATATACAATCATGGAGAAAGGAACAACGGAAGTGCTCTACGGTCTCTACGACGATGAGGAGATTTTGCTGAAGGCCGTTAAGAATGCCAAAAAGGCACATCTGGAAATCATGAACGTGTTCACGCCGTTTCCGGTCCACGGGCTGGATCCGGTACTGGGCCTGGCGGAAAGCCGCCTGCACATATCCGGCTTCGTCTACGGCGCCATCGGAACGCTGGTGGCTTTTCTGGGGATGACCTGGGTTTTTGTACGCGACTGGCCGGTTATTTTCGGTGGAAAGCCCTACTGGTCGGTACCGGCTTTTATTCCCATTACCTTCGAATTGACCGTTCTTTTTTCGGCGGTCGGCATGGTGGTGAGTTATTATACGGTTTGCGGTCTGGCGCCCGGCGTCACTAATCCGACACTGGACGATAGGATAACGGACGACAAGTTCTGCATCGCTTTCGATGCCGGAAAAGCTAGTTCGGAAGAAGTCGACCATTTCAGGTCCTTCTTGAGTGGTTCCGGAGCTTCCGAGGTGCATATGAAAGTCGTGTAAACCCACCGCTTCCGTATTACACCGTATCTATTATCATACAAAAGTAGTACAATGAGAAATGTAAAATATATAATCATAGCGCTGTACGCCACTGTATTGCTGCATTCCTGCGCACCGGCGGAGGGCAATTTTCCCGGTAGCGAATACATGCCGGACATGGCACACTCGGTCGCCTATGAGGCCAATAGTTATGTGCCCTACAGTCTCAATACCTGGGACAGCGCCAGTGTGGTGCCGCTCAGAGAACTTTCCTATCCTCATCTGCCGGTCGATGGTACGGTGCCGCGCGGTTACGCGGGGCTGTACTTTGCCCAGATGACCGATCAGGAAGAAAAAACCCGGGCAACGCTCAACGGACAGACCGATCCCAACACGATCGCCGTGCCCGTGAATGGAGCAGTTCCTTATTATTACGAAAACTCGATGGAGGGACGTGCTCAGGCCATGGAGAATATCGTCGAGAATCCTTTCCCGATAACGGCGGCAGGACTGGCAAAAGGAGAGGAGCTTTACAATATTTTCTGCGGTATCTGTCACGGCCCGGCTGCTAACGGCGTCGGTTATCTGGTTAGCGAAGAAAATACCAACGCCGCTTATCCGGCGGCTCCCGCAAACCTGCTGCTCGACGATTACGTGAATTCTTCTAACGGGCGCTACTACCATGCCATCATGCAGGGCTGGAACCTGATGGGGGCTTATAAAGATAAAGTCAACTACGAGGAACGCTGGCAGATTATCCATTATATCCGGTCGCTACAAGCTGAAGACCGGGACCTGGAATACAATGAGAATGTCAATACGCTCAATCCGGCTTTCGGAACGCCGGTAAGTCAACTGGAAAAACTGGCTGAAAGCGAGATGTTCCAAACACCGGCGCCGGAATCCGACGATACTTCCGGAGAAGGAAACGGATCGCACAGCAGTGATCAGGAACAGGAAGGCCACGGAAGTAGTGGCGGTCAGTAATTATTGCAACAAACAGAAAATTAGCCATAGACAATGGACCAATTCACTTTCAATTCGAAGCTGAAAACTGGACTGATCGGGTTCATGATACTGGGGCTGGTGTGCCTGGGCATCACCTTCTTCACCGATGACCCGCTGCACTCCCGCTTTTGGTCGAATTATTTACACAATACGGTTTTCTTCACCGGTATTGCTTTTATCTCTATTTTCGTCATAGCAGCCTTTACGACTGCCTACGCGGGATGGTACACGGTAGTCAAGCGCATCTGGGAGGCCTACTCCCTGTTTTTGCTACCCGGTTTGGTGCTCATGTTGCTGATCATTGCCGGTGTTTGGGGCAATTTTCATCACCTCTACCACTGGGCGGATGAAGAAGCCGTGCTGTCAGATCATCTGCTGGAAGCGAAGAGCCGTTTCCTGAATAAAGGCTGGTATACCTTTGGAACAATTATTATCGTAGGTATCTGGTTTTTCTTCGCCTGGAAACTCCGTCAGTTGTCCCTGCAGGAGGATGAACAGGGCACGGCCGATTTCGAGTTCCACCGTAAGATTCGAATCTGGTCGGCGGCTTTTCTGCCGATTGCCGCATTTTCCAGCGCCGCGGTCATCTGGCAGTGGGTAATGTCTATCGATGCGCACTGGTACAGCACCCTGTTTGCCTGGTACGCCACTGCGAGCTGGTTTGTAGCGGCTACGGCACTGACCATCCTGACTATCGTTTTTCTCAAAAGTCGCGGGTATTATGAAAATATCACCCACGATCACCTGCACGACCTGGGCAAATATATGTTTGCCTTCAGCATTTTCTGGACCTATCTCTGGTTCTCTCAGTACATGCTGATCTGGTACGGTAACATTGGTGAGGAAACGATTTACTACCGCGAACGGCTCGACAATTATCGAGTCCTGTTCTACGGCAACCTGCTGCTCAATTTCGTACTGCCCTTTTTTGTACTGATGCGCAATGACACCAAGCGTAAGTACGGTACGCTGGTCTTTACCTCCATCGCCGTCTTCTTCGGTCACTGGTGGGACTTCTTCCAAATGATCAAACCCGGGGTTTACCTGACCACGCAAGAGACGCTGGCGCACAGCCATGGCGCCGAAGTGATCGACCACGCTGCCGAAGTCGGTCACGGACCGGTGGAAGAAGCAGCTCACGCCGCTTCACATTTCGCCGCGGGCTTCACGCTTCCCGGCTTACTGGAAATCGGCACTATGCTCGGTTTTCTGGCTCTTTTCATGTACGTGGTTTTTAACCGGATGGAAAAAGCAGCCCTGCTGCCGAAGCATGATCCGTATCTGCAGGAAAGTTTAAATCATCACGTAGAACCACCTTATTCAGAATAATTCTAAATAAGCTCATAGCGAAAGCTTTTTGGAAAGTGCCTTGTTTATAGGATGTAAATTTGCGAGGGATTTGAAAAACACAATAAGATAAATAGCCAATGACTGCCTTATTTGCCATATTGACCATTATTCTGATTGCAGTTATCGTCGTACAGATCGGTAGGGTGACAGAACTGGCTGCCAAGATCCGTGGGGAAGAGGACATGCAGTTCTTGTCCAATAGCCGCCATGCCAACCTCCTGTTGGTATTCATGGTGCTGTTTCTGGGTGCCGTAATTGCCTCGGGATTGTACTACAAAAACTATTTCCTGGGCTTCGGGCCACAGGATCCGGCCTCGGTACACGGGAGCGCCATCGACAATATGTTCAAGGTGACCCTGTTCTTTACGGGAATAGTCTTTTTTATTACGCACATTCTGCTTTTCTATTTTGCCTGGCGCTATCGCGGCGAGCGGGGTAAAAAAGCGGTATTCATGCCGCACGACAATCGCCTGGAGATCGTCTGGACCGTCATTCCGGCGGTGGTGATGGCTTTTCTGGTGATCAGCGGTCTGGATGCCTGGAATGAGGTGATGGCCGACGTAGACCCGGATGAGGAATTCATCGAGATCGAGGCGACGGGCTGGCAGTTTGCCTGGCAGCCGCGCTATCCCGGTGAAGACGGAAAGCTGGGGAAGAAGGATTTCCGTATGATTACCGGCGTCAACCAACTGGGTCAGGACTGGACGGATAAAAAGAACCTGGACGATCTGATGCCGCAGGAAATCGTATTGCCGGTCGGCAAAAAGGTCCGGGTGCGCATCACCTCAAGGGATGTCCTGCACAACTTCTATCTGCCGCACTTCCGTGTAAAAATGGACGCGGTTCCGGGGATGCCCACTTATTTCGTTTTTACACCGAATAAAACGACCGAGGAGTACCGTCAGGAACTCAGAAATTATCCGGAATACCAGGTGCCGGTTGACCCTGCCGATCCGGAGAGTCCGATGCTTTGGGAGGATTTCAACTACGAGTTGGCCTGCGCCGAGCTATGTGGAAAAGGCCATTACAGTATGAAGCGGGTAGTCCGCATCGTCTCCGAGGAAGAATACCAGGCTTGGCTGGATCAACAGCAGCCTTATTATTTCAGCTCGGTGCGGGGCACGGAAAACGATCCTTATACCAACGAGTGGTTTGACTTTGAAATCAAACAACGCCAGACGGAATTCAATGAGAAACTGGAAGGCCTGATCGCCGACGAAGGTGAAAACATTTTTGTTTTCGATCACGTTAACTTTGAGGCCGGATCGGCTAATCTCACACCGGTTTCCAAATACGAGCTGGATTTTCTCGTAGAGGCACTCAATAAGTATCCCAATATGCAGATTGAACTGGCTGGACATACGGACAGCCAGGGCGAAGACGAAGTTAACCAGATGCTGTCTGAACAGCGCGCCCAGGTCGTTCAGGATTATCTGCGAAATAAGGGTGTCAGTGAAAGCCGTCTTCGTGCAGCGGGATACGGAGAAACTCAGCCCCTGGATTCGAATGATACGGATGCAGGCAGAGAACAGAACCGGCGCACGGAATTTAGAATTCTTTCAATGTAACTCAAACTCTGAAAATAAGGGATTTACCCGCAGATATGGAGTTTGAAAACATGAACGATTCTTCATACTTTTGAATTAAACGGTAATGAAAATTATCGTGACTTATATTGGATACAACAACATACAACTATAAATTCTTCAGCGAATGGCTAACGAAGTAGTAGCACCACAGCAACAGCACGATGAGGATATTCTGATAGAAGAGTTGGGCTATGATGATCATTTTCATGAGCATCATCATGGCGACAAGTATCAGTCTAGCTTTATCACCACTTATATCTTCAGTCAGGACCATAAGATGATCGCCAAACAATTCCTTATTACAGGGATGTTCTGGGCTATCGTCGGCGCCCTGATGTCGCTGGTTTTCCGCCTTCAACTGGGCTTCCCCGAGGAAAGCATGGCCTGGTTGAAGCCCGTTTTGGGCAAGTGGATCACCGTCAACGATGCAGGGATGGGGTCTTTGGCTCCCGAATTTTACTATGCACTGGTTACAATGCACGGCACCATCCTGGTGTTCTTCGTACTGACGGCAGGATTGAGCGGTACTTTTGCGAACCTGCTCATTCCGTTGCAGATCGGCGCGCGTGATATGGCCTCGCCGCTGCTCAACATGCTGTCGTACTGGTTCTTTTTCCTGGCGGGCGTCGTCATGTTCGCCTCCCTTTTTCTGAATACGGGCCCTTTCGCAGGTGGCTGGACAGCTTATCCGCCGCTCAGCGCCTTACCCCAGGCTTCGAGCGGCTCCGGAGCGGGGATGACCCTATGGATTGTGAGTCTCGTCTTCTTCGTTGTTTCCGTATTGCTGGGCGGGATTAACTATATCACCACGATTCTGAACATGCGTACTAAAGGGATGAGCATGTGGCGTATGCCGCTCACCATTTGGGCTTTGTTTGTCACCGCTATTATCGGGTTGCTTTCCTTTCCGGTATTGGTCTCGGCATTCTTCCTGGTGATGTTTGACCGCAGCCTTGGAACGAGCTTCTTTTTGAATGAAATTTACATAGGCGGGCAAGCGCTCGACCACGTGGGCGGTAGTCCGGTACTCTACCAGCACTTATTCTGGTTCCTGGGTCACCCGGAGGTATACATCGTCATTCTTCCGGCTTTCGGCATTGTTTCGGAGGTGCTATCCGTCCACTCACGTAAACCGATTTTCGGATACAAGGCAATGGTATACTCCATCTTAGCTATTGCTTTTCTGTCCTTCATCGTTTGGGCGCACCACATGTTTATGTCAGGTGTAAACCCTTTCATCTCGAACTTCTTCGTGATTTTCACTCTGATCATTGCGGTGCCTTCGGCTGTGAAAGTATTCAACTGGATTGCAACGCTCTATGGCGGTAATATTCGGTTCACTACTGCACTGTTGTTCGGCGTGGGTTTTGTATCCATGTTTATCTCCGGTGGTCTGACGGGAATCTTCCTGGGTAACTCGGCCATTGATATTCAGTTGCACGATACTTACTTCGTAGTTGCCCACTTCCACATCGTAATGGGAGTAGCTGCTTTCTTCGGTATGTTTGCCGGCATCTATCACTGGTTCCCGAAAATGTACAGCCGTTTTATGAACGAAACACTCGGTAAGATCCATTTCTGGGGTACGCTGATTGGCGCCTACGCTGTATTCTGGCCTATGCACTACATTGGAATGGCGGGGGTACCGCGCCGTTACTACCGCTTTGATTCCTTCGAAGCCTTTTCACACTTTGGCGACATCAACCAGTTCATCACTATTGCGGCGATTATCACTTTCGGTTTCCAGGTACTCTTTGTCATCAATTTTTTCTACAGTATCTGGAGAGGTAGAAAGATGACAACGCGCAACCCCTGGGGCGCTACCACACTGGAATGGACGACTCCGATCGAAACGGGTCACGGCAACTGGGAAGGGAAGCTGCCTACGGTTCAGCGCTGGGCTTACGATTATAGCAAAGACGATCACGAATTCATTCCGCAGGTGCAGCCACCTATGGAAGATGAAAAAGAAGGAGTACATCACTAAGTTGTTGTACGTCCTCTACTGAAATAAGATCACTCAATCGGGAAAGGAGGTAATTCAATACATTGCCTCCTTTCCCTTGAATAAAGCAAGGAGAACCGGGTTTTCCTGTTTGCCGGGAAGGCGGTTCCTGATTATCGAATAAATTTTTTCGGAATTCCCTAGAATCATCAATTATTGTGTCGGTAAAAGTAGCACAAAGCAAATCAATCAGCCTGCTGGGCCAGAAGGTAACAGACTATCACCAGCTGGTGAAGTTCCGCCTGACCCTGACGGTGGTCTTTTCTTCCGTTCTGGCGTTTCTGATTGCGAGTGGAACCGGAGTTAACTGGCTGGCCATTACTGTTTTGGCGACGGGCGGCTTTCTGGTCACCGGAGCGGCTAATGCCCTGAATCAGGTGTTGGAGAAAGACTACGACTGCCTGATGGAACGCACGGCTAACCGGCCCCTGGCGGCAGGTCGGATGACGATCTCAGAGGCCGTCATGGCGGCGGGATTGATGAGCCTGGCGGGGATTAGCCTGCTGGCCCTGTTCAATCCCTGGGCGGCATTTTTCGGAACACTGGCCCTTGTCAGTTATGCTTTTCTGTACACACCCATGAAGCGCATTTCTCCGGTAGCCGTGCTTATCGGCGCCGTGCCGGGAGCGCTGCCTACCCTGATCGGTTGTGTTGCGGCGCAGGGAGAGCTGACTATGCTGGCGCTCGTTTTGTTCGGCATACAGTTTTTCTGGCAGTTTCCTCATTTCTGGTCCATTGGGTGGTTGGGATACGATGATTATCAAAAAGCGGGATACCAGTTACTTCCGTCCCTCGAAGGGCGCCCTCATCCCAGCATCGGGTTGCAGTCTTTTATCTACGCCCTGTTTTTGTTACCGGTGGGAGCGGCGCCGTTTTTGATTGGTATAAGCGGAGTATACTCGGCCGTTTTTGTGGCGGTAATGACTTTGGGGTACGCTGCTTTAGGCTGGAACTTTTACCGGCGCAGCGATCGTAAATCGGCTCTTTTACTAATGTTTTACTCTTTCGTGTACCTGCCGCTGACGCTGGTGGCTTTGTACATCGACAAATTATAGGAAAATATGGAAGCTACTGTGCCTACAGAATATAGAAGAAGTAAGATCCATCCTAAGAAGTTTGCCCTATGGATAGGCTGCGCCAGCATCATGATGATGTTCGCCGCCTTTACCAGCGCCTACATTGTTCGGCAAGCGGCCGGCAACTGGCTGGAGTTTCGCCTGCCGGATATTTTCTTTTTCAATACTATTGTTATACTCTTGAGCAGCCTTACCTTGCACGGCTCCTATCTGGCCTTTAAGCGTGGAAATGAACGTTTGTACCGAGGTTTATTGGCCGGAACTTTAATTTTGGGCCTGGCTTTCTTAGTTTTGCAGTACGAGGGCTGGCAGGCCCTGACGGCGATCGGCGTTGAACTGACGACCAATCCCTCGGGATCTTTCGTCTATGTCATCTCCGGTGTTCACGCGGCGCACATTCTGGGAGGTATTGCAGCGCTGTCTATCGCCCTGATCCACGCGTTCGCCCTGCCTTACAAAGTGACGAAGGGGCGTAAGCTCCGTTTTGAACTGACGCTGACCTACTGGCATTTCGTGGATTTCCTGTGGGTCTATTTGCTCTTGTTTTTTACCCTGCAGGGATAGCATACGGTCATATTGACCGATAAAATAAGAAACTAACAAACAAACCAGTATAACTCGATAACTGATGGCGACAACTGAAACGGTAACCGAAAACAAAACAGTAGACCAGCAGGAGGATGCCTGGTCGGGAGGCAAAGCGCCCTTCAAGGCGAGCTACGGAAAGCTCATGATGTGGTATTTCCTGCTGTCGGATGCCTTTACTTTTGCCGGCTTTTTGATTTCTTACGGTGCGCTGCGCTTCAGCAGCCCGTCTTGGCCGGTTCCGGATTTTGTTTTTTCCACAGCGCCTTTCGGCATACACGATGCTCCGCTGATCTTCGTAACAATCATGTCCTTCCTGCTTATTATCAGTTCCGGTACTATGGTGCGCGCCGTACAAGAGGGGCATCGCGAAAATGTACGCGGCGTCGTCTTCTGGCTGCTTATGACGGTACTCGGCGGCGCCGGCTTCCTCGGCTGTCAGGCCTGGGAGTGGAATAATCTGATTGCGGCCGAGCACATGAGCGTGACTACTAACCCCTTCGGCACCCACACCGTTAGCGGTGAGTACCTCGAGGATGAAAACGGCGAACCCTATGGTCCCAACGAGGAGCGAGAAGCCTTCGAAGAAGGGGAGAGCTACCTTATTCACCAGCACGACGGAGAGTGGGTACAGCGGCAATTTGTCACCGAGGCCGGTCTGGTCGGTGAACAGCAATTCGGACCCAAAGCTTTTGGCGCCCTGTTTTTCTTTATTACGGGCTTCCACGGCTTTCACGTATTATCCGGCGTCGCTTTTCTGCTGATCATCGCCATTAATGCCGCGAGCGGTATTTACGCCCGACGACAAAACGGTCACGAGATGGTGGAAAAAATTGGTCTTTACTGGCACTTCGTGGATTTGGTCTGGGTCTTTGTATTCCTGGTCTTCTATCTTCTCTGATGGTTTTACTGACGGGGTGACTCAAAGTCACCCCGTCGGTAACAGCTCATAAAATTCAAACTGTAAATACTCAATAATCAAGATATATCATGGCAGAAGGATTGACTTACGAAGAAGGGAAGAAACACGTGCGCAACGGTCTTCTCCTTTTGGGTCTCGTCACCCTGGTAGAGGTGTTCTTTTCCCTGCTGGGAAAGGGCCATATTATTGAAGGACTGGACAACCTGGCCTGGCTGGGCTATTTGATCGGGTTCGTACTGGTTGTCCTTTCACTTTACAAGGCTTACTATATCGTCTACGAATTTATGCACATGCGCTATGAGGTCCGGGGCCTTGCATTCAGCGTTTTGCTGCCCACGCTGCTGCTCATATGGGCCATCATCGCTTTTTTCCAGGAAGGCACTTCCTGGAAACAGCGCCGCGAGCAGATCAAAGAGAAGAATGAAGCGCCGGCAGAAGATGTAAAGGATCTGCAGGGCCTCCTGCTGCAAGACGATGTATACATTATGAACAAGTGAAATGGCCTGGAAAGGCGAACAAAGCAGTTCGCCTTCCTCCTCGTCCCCTCTTTGTCCATGGCCCAAAACGAGCAGTTTCTCATGGATGGTGTATGCGATGTAACCACAATTCTTTTTGAATAGGCAGGAAAATCGGAAGCCGGAAATCGGTGTAAAGTCCGTACTTTTCCGTTTTCCCACTTCGTACTCTTCCCTGATTCATCACCTAAAACAAATAGAGCTAATTTTATGTAGGTACTTTACATGAGAATTTGCCGGTTCTTCTACGGTCTCACTCTTTCGGGTGGGACATTGTTTTTTGTGTCCGGGTGATGTGAGATAATAATGATTATTTTGTGACATTTCGGCTGCCGAAGAGGGGGCTGCCCCCGGAACTTTAGAGGAGGAATCTTGTTTTATTTCTAAATTTGTCTGATGGCGTCAAATAAAAAGAAAAGTACGAGGAAAGGGCTTATTGCAGCAGCGGCTCTGCTCTTACTCTTGGTGGTTTTTCCCCTGGTATCCTGGTTTTACTTACAGCAAGGGCTTGATTACCGCATCTCTGCACTGGAGCAATTGAAGGATCATGGCCAAGCGCCTGCTTTCGAACTGGTCAATTATAAACTGGATACACTGCGACGTGATGATCTGGATGGAAATGTAGTGATCGCCAGTTTTATGCACCTGGGAAATGATACCCTTGCTGCTCTTTACGGTGAAAACCTCAGTAAACTGCATCATCAGTTCGATGAACGCCCCGATGTGCTTTTTCTTCAGCATCTGCTGGGAGAAGACATTGCCACCGGGCGTCTCAATGCTTTTGAAATCAATTACGAGCTTACCGATGAGACGCAGGTCTACTTCCTCACTGATGGGGAACCCTCTATGGAGCAACTGGCCCGCCAGGGCTATGATCTTCCCCTCGAAGAAGTGGAAGCAGGATTAACGGAAAACCCCTACATGGCGTTGCTGGATACTACGGGTACGATTCGTCGCTACTACGATATTCGCGATCAGGAAGAGATGCGGCAACTAGTGGCGCATATCGCCCTTATATTGCCGCGGATAAAGGAAAGAGATTTAGTATTCAGAAGGGAAATCGAGAAATAAATGGATGTAACGGAAAAAAAACCGGAGCTGGCCAGGCGCATGAATATCGGCGCCTGGATTATTACGGGGGTAGTGCTCGTCCTGGTCGGTTTGATGCGCCGGGTTAAGCTGCCGCTGCCGGAGGGCTGGGATTTTGGCTTTCTGCCACCATTTCACGCTACCGTCAACGCACTGACCGCAGTGGTTTTGCTGTATGCTTTCTACCAGATCAAACAAAAAAACATCAAGGCGCATCAGCGGGCGATTTACGTGGCTATCGGCCTGTCCGTATTATTCCTGTTGTCTTACGTAGCCTATCATTTTACTTCGCCGGAGGTCATTTACGGCGATCTGAATCACAACGGCGTACTCAGTGTAGCGGAACTCGCCGCCGTAGGCAACAGCCGGACGGTTTATCTTGTTTTATTACTAAGTCATATCGTCCTGGCGGCATTGATTCTGCCGTTCATTCTGTTTACCTTTATACGGGCGTATACAAATCAGTTTGAAAAGCATCGGCGGATGGCCCGCTGGGTATTCCCGATCTGGCTCTACGTAGCGGTCACCGGCCCTGTATGCTATTACATGCTGATGCCTTATTATCCGTAAATACAAGTAAAACGACCATGAAAAATAAACTGATCAAACTATTTTCTATACTGGCGCTCTTTTTCGCGATTAACCTGACAACGGTACCTGTGGCGGAGGCGCAATGTCCCATGTGCCGGATGTCGGCCGAGAGCAACCTCAAAAACGGAGGAGAAGCCGGTAAAGGTCTGAATAACGGTATTCTCTACATGCTGGCGACGCCCTACCTGATCATCGGCACCATCGCTTTTATTTGGTGGCGCAATCGCCGCAAAGAGGAGGACGCGCTGCCGGAGGAGCTGTAAAAACAATCGTCGGCCGGCACGCCGAAAAGCGCTGTTCCAGGTTGATTGGGAACGGCGCTTTTTTTATGCTCCAGGCCATTCACTTGCGCTGGTGATGCTGGTAGGTGCTGAGGAAGAATAATATCCAGCCTAAGATAAAAAGAAGGCCGCCCACGGGGGTGACGGGTCCCAGCAGCGCCGCCGGGATGTTGAGAACATCTTGAACGGACAAGAGATAAAGCGAACCGGAAAACAGTACGATACCCGCTATGAAAAACCACCCGGCATAGTGCAAAAAACTTTTTTTACCAAAATAAAGCAGAACGCCGGTTGCGAGAAGCGCCAGGGCATGGTAAAAATGGTAGCGGACACCTATTTCGTAGGTATTGATTCGTTCCGGTTCGATGAGTCCTTCCAGGCCGTGTGAACCGAATGCACCCAGAATGACGGCGGCCATCGCCATCAGACTTCCGATGCGAAGGAATAATTTTCTCATAGTACTTGTTGATATTTCAGGGGAGGTATCTTTCATAGCGGATGTCTTTCCGGATTGAATGAGAAAGAGACGCTAATATATTTTACTTTTAGTGAGTCACAAATTTAAGCAATTGAAACCAGGTAAATATTGGATTTATGGCTTATTCCTGATCTTTGTAGTGCTTTTGCTGGTCTGGGCGCTCTTTTTCCGCTTTTCGGGAAATCGAGCAGTTTTGTTTCAGGCCCTTCCTCCTACCAGCGGCCTGATAGCAGGTTGGCCGGATGCCGCTGACTTTCTCCGTTCCTCCGATTCCACTGCTTTCGAAGTAGCACTGCCGCAGGCTGTTCGTCGCGATCTGGCCTTGTACCGGGAAGTATTGGAGCTGGCCGATACGGCCGGACTAGGAGCGCTGCTGTTTTTTCTTCAGGAAGGAGGCCCGGAGGGAGCGGCGCTGGGGGCGGTGCTCGATCCCGGCGACAGCGGCTTCGATATAGCGGCTTTGCAGCAGGGAGCTTCCGGCTTGCGCCAAACCATGTACCGCAATTACGCTGTTCACCGCTTGACCATGGCTTCCGGGCGCAGCCTGGTAGCCGCCGGGCACCACAATTTATTGCTTCTGGGCCGGTTCCCTTTTCTGGTAGAGGAAGTGGTAGGGCATCTCAGCCGGGTGAACACCAACCCGGTTCTTTCCGGAGCGGCTGCTGATTTTGCGGAAAGCGGCCTGAGCTTCTGGATCAGCGGGAAAACCCTTAATGAACGATGGCCCGGCGCCGGAATGCTCTGGCCACCCGGATGGCTGCGCCTGGGCTGGAACAGGACAGCGGTAGAGGGGATGGTGGAAGGCGCTTATTTTCCCCGGGAAGGGAAAGTTTTTGAACAGCTGAGCGGGACACGCAACGCCCGTCCCGGATCCATCCTGCAATTCATTCCGGAGGATATGGCCTGGCTGGAGTGGATCCCTGTTGAGGCGTCCGATGAACGGTGGGAGCAGGAAGCGGTGCAGGCGGATCTGCTACGCGAGCATTTCGAGGGAGTAGCAGGACAGGAGCAGGCCCTGGTCGTTACGCGGCAGCACGGCCCCGGCGGTAACGCTGATCGCTTCTGGATGCTTCCTTTGCAGAACCCTTCCGATGGAGCGGCGGCCCTGGAGGAACTAGCCGGCCGCGTGGGCGTGCTGGAAGACTACGAGTACCAGACTTATCGCATCCGCCGCCTGTTGAGTGATCAGTTGTCGCCACCGGTAAAAGGCTTACCTTCCCAGGTCTTTGAGAACCCTTATGTTGTTTTACTGGATGAGGTCCTGTTGCTGGCGAACTCAAAATCAGCACTGGAGTTGTGGATCGACCAGTACCTGGTGAATGCTACCCTGCCTTTTTCCGAATCCTTTATCAACTACTATGAACATAACGATGCGCCGGCCCGGACCTGGTGGCTCGCCCGTCCGGCCATGCTGGAAGCTTCTCTGCGCAAAGATTCCCTGACCCGGGCACTGATCCCCCTGTTACAAAACTTCCCCTATGCCGGGCTACAGTGGCGGGCCGATCAGGTGAATCCGCAATTTTCGGGTATCTGGCCGGCCGGTGAAAACGCTGCTGCCGCCAGGCCCGCTTTTGTATGGCGTACGCGGCTGGAAGCACCGGTGCTGCGCGCGCCTCAGCAAATCAAAGCACCCGGAGTATCCTCCCCTTTGTTTCTGGTGCAGGATGAATTCTACCAGCTTTATCTGCTCGGTGCGGAGGGGGGCGTCCGCTGGAGGGAAGCGCTGCCGGGACCGGTTTTGTCAGATTTTCACCTGATCGATTACTACGGAGATGGACAGGGCCAGCTGCTCTTTAATACGGCCAATGCCATCCACCTGTTGGATCTGGACAGAGGCGGAACAGTAGGAAATTTTCCTTTGCGCCTGCAAAGTGAGGCCAGCAACGGCCTTACGGTCATCGATACGACCGGAGCGGGCGGGTACGCCTTTTTTGTAGCCTGTAGCAATGAACGAATCTATGGGTTCAACAGGGAGGGGCTGCCCGTACCGGGCTGGAATCCCAGCGACAGCGTAGGGGCGGTAAGGCATCCGCTGCTTCATTTCCAGGAAACGGGAAAGGATTTTTTCGTTGTGCTCAATGAAATCGGCACGCTGCACGTGTTGAAACGCAATGGGACGCATCGCTTCCCCCCGGTCCTTTTTCAGGATACTTTTCCTTCTCCTCCCGACTATCAGCTGCATCCTCGCTCCAGCCGTATAGTGGCCTGTAATCAAGATGGGGTCGTACAGGTGCTCAACTTGTCGGGAGAACATTTTCCACTGCCTCTGCGAGGCTCTTCTGAGCGGCCTGTTTATTTTACCTTTACAGACCTGCTGGGGGATGACCGCAAAGATTACCTCGCCCTTTCCGGTAGTGCTTTGACCTTACATTACTACAGCAGTAATGACTTTCGCCGTGCCTTCCGCTATCGCTTCGATCGCCGCCCGGATGAGCTTTTCGAAGTTCCCGTACCAGGACAGAATAAATCCTTCGCCGGCCTGCTCGATAAAGACTCGCAGAAAATCTATTTACTGGATGGAGAAGGAAAACTGCATGCAGGGTTTCCCCTTGCGGGTAGTACGCCTTTTTGTATTGCGGACCTTTACGGAAATGGAAAAATGAGCGTCATCGTAGGTGAAGGGACAAGTGTGTATGCTTATACCGTTGAGCTGGATTGGTGAGGCTCGGCTTTACAAAGTGTGGCCTTTCGGTTTTCAAAGCCTGTCTGGGCATAGCGGCTTTTTGCTATTGGCTGTTGGCAGCCTGGTCAGGCAAAGCGATAATGGTTAATCCAGCACCCAGCACCCAGCACCCAAATCCAAGTGGGAAGTGGGAAAGCGGAAGTCGGAAGGGGCTTAGCGGAGCATATCCAGGGAATATTCCAGGCTAGCGCCATCCAGCACCCATCATCAAGCATCAAGCCTCCAGTCCACCGGTTCTATTCCGTGTTTTTTCAGGAACTCATTAGCTTTGGAAAAGTGATGATTATTGAAGAATGCATCGCGGGTGAAAGGGGAGGGGTGGGCCGAGGTGAGGACCAGGTGTTTATCGGTATCGACCAGCGCCTCTTTGCGTTTGGCAAAGTTGCCCCACAGCAGGAAAACGAGATGCTCCCTTTCCTCAGATAGTTTGCGGATAGCGGCGTCGGTGAAGTTCTGCCAGCCGATATCTTTGTGAGCGCCCGGATTGTTCTTTTCGACGGTAAGGATGGCATTGAGCAGGAAAACCCCGTTTTCCGCCCAGGGGCTGAGGTCGCCGTGATCAGGAGGCTCCACACCCAGGTCGTTGTTCAATTCCTTAAAGATACGCTTCAGGGAAGGCGGCGGAGTGACCTCTTTGGGAACAGAGAAGCAAAGGCCCATAGCCTGGCCGGGGTTGTGGTAGGGGTCCTGTCCGAGGATGACCACCTTAACTTCATCAAAAGGGGTTTTGTTAAAGGCATTGAATATTTTGGACCCGGGCGGGTAGATGGTAGCGCCTTCCGCTTTTCTTTTGCGAATGTATTGGGCGATGGTTTGGAAGTAAGGTTGTTCAAATTCACCGGAAAGTGCTTCTTTCCAGCTTTCTTCGATTTTGACGTTCTGACTCATGTGCGGGACTTGGACTAGGTTCGACATTGTTTGGGCGTAGGCGGAAATATAATCATAAAAATAACAAAAGGGGGCTTATCCATCTGAACCGGGAAGCCATGGATCACAAACTGTTTATCACGCCGGTCAGCAGGATAAGCCGCCTTTTGTAGCATCTCTTCGGGTCATTTGGCCAGCATGGCGGGGACGGCCCTTTCGCCCTCTTTTGGAAACAACTCGATTTCCCGTTCTATCGAAATCAGTTTCATCAGTGAATTGACAAGCAGGTGGCGTCCCGTCCACAGCAGGTCATGTCCTTTATCTTTTACCATTTGCACCTCCAGGTAAACCGCATTTTTTAACCTTTCCTTGGCGTAAGCAGCATTTTTGGGAAAGATGAGCTCATCAGCCGTTCCGTGGAGAATGATGGCGGCGCTGCGTATGTCCTCCCATAAGGGCGCCATTTCTTCGAGTTGCTTACGGTGGGAAAGTTTTTCGGCATTGGCTACGCGGATGGTAGCAGGCATGAGCCATTTCAAAAGCCAGTGACTGGTGGGGTAGGAAATCCAGTACGTTTTTTCCAGCCCGGGAGCTACAGAGGCCGACTGTAGCAGTATGCCGTCAACGAGGTTCGGGTAATCCATTGCGATGCGGGCCGTGACGGTACCGCCGTAGGAGGAGCCGTGCAGTACGATTTTATCGTGAATCGATCGTTTTTGCTGTAAGAGCTCCGCGATGTAACCCGCTTGTTTTTTTACCGATATTTCGGGAAGCCCAAAACCGGAATAGCCGTAGCCGGGCCGGTCAATAGCCAGCAGCTTGGCGCGCCCCAGCAGCAGGCTGTCGCGCAGCAGGTCCTCCCAGAAAGCGGAGGAGCTGGGTGCGCCGTGGATGAAGACTATGAGAGGCAAGGAATCGTGGCCGATCTCTACGTAGCGCATCCGGCGACCTTCCACACGGTAATAGTCTATCTCCGCTTCGTAGCCGTAGTGATTATCATTGAGCACCGCCGTAAAGGCGCGGTCACTACGGCGCATTTCTGCAAAATCATATACAAAAGCCAGGATAGCAGCTAGTAAGAGGGAAAAGTAAAAGGTCTTTCTTCGTAGTAGTCTTGTCGTAATAGTCCTCACAGTTTTAATTTAATTGTTCATGGAATTAACACAATACGCTCGAGACGATGACGAGGGTCGCAATCTGAATAGGTGAAGTGAGATTTAGAAAAATAGATGGCGAGAATTGATAATAGCTGTTTCTCATTATAAAAACGAATTTCACGAAGAAAAGTTGAGCTGAACAAATATCGCCCTTTCAGAAATGGTATTTCGGCTTTGGCAGTGGGAAGGTTTTCTTTTGAATAAAAAGAAATAGTAGAATCTACTGTCGGTCGCCAGTTGAGACCTGCCAGGTTTCAAAATCTGGTAGGTCTCAGTAGGGGCGAAGAGACCGTATTGTGGAAAAACACTTCCATGATTGTCCACACGGTCACCTGCGATGCTTCGGAAGCTACAATGGAGCGCAGTGTCCGGCTGCCCGAAGGCGCTCAACACTTCGACAGCGGAAGGCTGCAGTCCGACACCGAGTTCCGGCATACTTTCGAAGTAAAAGGAACCTATAAATACTTTTGCAAACCTCATGAAGGCGCCAATATGGTCGGCATTGTCGAGGTGAAATGATGTAAGAGGGAATTGGGAAGTCGAAATCGCCAAAAAGGAAGAGGCTTGCTGCTTTTAACGCGGCAAGCCTCTTTTTAGTTATTGAAGAGATAGTTAACGGCTAACAGTCAATCCTTTAACCCGGATTATTCATGGTAAGCCCATGAATAATGACGACAAATGATCGAAAATGATTGATTTTCAAATATTTGTGTCAGGGTTAACTTTCTCCTTGCGTTGCCTGTACATCGATCGGTACGGCGAGTTTTCCCCAGCGCAGTATGATCTGACCGTCCTCAATGTTGAAGGTCATGGCTTCCTGGTGTTCTTCCACCATTTGGGGCTCCACCTGAACGCGCAGGGCGTCCTGCGATTCGTCGTAGTTGGTGCCCCACTGGCCGGTTTGCTTATTGAAGATGATGGTCCATTCTTCCTCACCCGGGATGGTATAGAGGGAGTACTTCCCGGCGGGCAGCGGCTCGCCTTCCACGGCTACGTCGTTGGCGAAAGTGACGGTGGTGGCTTCGTTAGCGCCGGTGCGCCATACCTCGCCGTAAGGCACCAGCCCGCCCCAGATCTGCCGGTCGCGGACGGAGGGGCTGCCGAAATTCATCGTGATGCCGGTAGAACCGATCATGCCTTCTACCTCCTGCCGGGGGCTCTTAGGTTGTTCGGCTTCCGCAGTATCTTCCTCAGCGGCTTCGGTGGTTTCCTCACCGGCGCCCTCTTCGCCCGTATCTGCCGGCCCGCAGGCATAGCCCAGGGTAAGCATTAAAAGCAACAATAACTGAAACAGATTTTTCATAACGTTTGGATTTGAGTGATGTGATAGAATTAGGATTAAAGGTGTTTTTATACATGTTGAACTCCAGGCGTAAGGTCCAGACTTGAATATGGAAAATTTCTGCCGTTGGCTATTAGCCTTTGAGGGCAGCGTAAAAAACCGGGATTAACATTTCCGGCGGGCTTCTGTTGCGACGGAGGTCAGTACTTCTAACACCCAAGTTAAGGGGATTTGAGAAAGAAAAAAAGAGCCGGGCATAAGAAACTGTCTTTCGGACACCAGTTGCGTGAGGCACAAAAGATTATTATTCGATCAATCAAAACGAAATATCCGTATCATGGCTGATTCTTCCCGTCCCCAAAACCGCTTTCTGGAGTCGCGTTACGTCGTCGATGAAATGTCAAAAGAAGCACGGCGGCATCTGCTGCATTTATCGGTGCCCAAGATTATTGTGCTGGCTGTCATGGCCGGCGCATTTATTACTTTTGGAGCGCTATTCTCCATCCTGCTTTCGGCCGGTGTGGAGACGCTTGGACTGCAGTTGCTGCTGCAGGGCTTCGGCTTTTCGGTGGGTTTTTTCATGGTGATCCTGTCCCGGGCGGTGCTGTTTACGGAGGCCAATGTGATATTGCCCGCCAGTATGCTCAACTGTTCACCGCAGGAACTGATCAAGGGCGCCCTGGTTTTCTGGGTGCTGGCTATCATCGGTAATGTCGTGGGAGCGCTCATCGTCGGGTTGCTGATCAACTACGCTCACATCTACCCTGAACTCATACAGGAAGGCCTCCTGCACGTCATCGAGAAAAAGATGATCTATTACGAGCAGGGTGGCGCCGGCTCCTGGTTCCGGGCCCTGGTGTCCGGCATCTTCGGCAACTGGCTGGTAGGGATGGCGGCCGTCTTCGCCGTGATGGGGCGTACCATTATCGGCAAATACATTCCCGTTTTTCTGGCGGTCAGCCTTTTTGTAGCCGCCAACTTCCAGCACAGCCCGGCCAATATCGGCTATTTCTCGCTCATTATGCCCACGGGCGAGGGCCCGGGCTGGGCCATTGCCATTACCTGGAATCTGCTCCCGGCTGCCATCGGTAATATCCTGGGTGGAATCTTCCTGGTGGCGCTGCCGTTTTGGTATGCGGTTAGGGAATGATGCTAAGTCGGAAGTCGGAAGTGGGAAGTCGGAAGTGGGAAATCGGAAGTGGAAGGTTTACCCCGTGGAATTCCCGAAGCGACTATTCTACAGGGTAAACCCGACCCGGGGAACGAAGGGGGCAGAATACTTATAGTGTTGATCTTCAAATTCCTGATGAAAGGTAGGTACGTGAAAAGAGAATGGAATCAGTATAATTACCAAAAGAGGATGAAAAAATTAGTCACATTGCTTAGCTTTAAGATCTTACCAAAACCTTACGAGCATGTTATTCACAAGCATACTTAGTTTGTTTCTCGCGGCTACGCTTGTCGCGGAGGAACGCCCGGCTCTTTTAGCGAAAGCGGACCTGCAAGGCGCCTGGAGCCATCAGATGACCATGGAAGGGGAGGAGATCACCGAAGTGCTGCTCTTCTCCGGCGATTACTTCACCTGGACGCGTTATCATGCCGATGACGGCGCCTTCATAATGACCAAGGGCGGCAATTTTGAGCATAAAGGCAATAAGCTCACCCTGCATTACGAGTTTCACACCAAAGACGAAGCGCAGATCGGGCAGGAGGGAACCTTAAAGACTAAGATGAAATCCGGCCAGCTTCAGCTTACTCCGTCGGGGGCCGATGCCTCCGAATGGCAGGCGCTGGACGCCGGCGAATCAACAGCCCTCACCGGCCCCTGGCTCTTCTCCGGCCGCCGGCGCGATGGCGAGATCCAACGCCGTAATACCGATCAGCCGCGCAAGACGATGAAAATCCTCACCGGCAACCGCTTTCAGTGGATCGCCTATAATACTGAAACGGGCGAATTCTTCGGCACCGGCGGCGGCACCTACAGCGCCGAAGACGGCAAATACACCGAAAATATCCTCTTCTTCTCGCGCGACGACAGCCGGGTAGGCGCCCAACTGGAATTCGACTTCCGCGTGGAAGGCGACGACTGGCACCACTCCGGATTCAGCAGCAAGGGAGATCCGATGTACGAGATCTGGTCTAAGAGGAAGGATTGAAGGAAGGTGGAGAGTTCACTTCGCTTCGTGAAGGGGGGATGTTTCCTTCGCTTCGCTCAGGAAAGGGGGCGCTTTGCTGCGTGAAGTGGAAAAGTCTTCTCCTGGGGGGAGCAAACATTCCCCTTTTTCGAGCGTAGCGAGAAATAACATCCGCTTTCGCGAACACAGTGAAGCCAACATCTCTACGTTTGTCCTCAAATTTCCCTTATTTTTGTAACCAAAAAGAGCGCGCATGGAAACCTACGCACAGGTGCTGAACTATGCGATTCCTTTCTTCGTCCTCCTCATTGCCATTGAGGCGGTGGCGGCCCACCGGATGGGGATGAAGATCAACCGTGGGGCGGATATGATCTCCAGCCTCAGTTCGGGGATATCCAATACTGTGAAGGATGTATTGGGGCTGACCGTGGTGATCATCAGCTACCCCTGGATGGTGGAACTGCTGGCAGTGACGGAAATTAAGGCAACCTGGCTGGTCTATTTGCTGGGCTTTATCGGACTTGACTTTGCGGGCTACTGGATGCACCGGCTGCAGCACGAGGTCAATTTCTTTTGGAACCATCATATCATTCATCACAGCAGCGAGGAATTCAACTTGTCTTGTGCGCTGCGGCAGTCCATTTCGGTGATCTTTTCCTTCTTTAACATCTTCCTGATCCCGGCGGCCATCATGGGCATCCCCGGCGAGGTGATCGCGGTAATTGCCCCGCTGCATCTGTTCGCGCAGTTTTGGTACCACACCCGCCTGATTGACAAGATGGGCTGGCTGGAGTCCTTCCTGGTCACGCCCTCGCATCACCGCGTACACCACGCGATGAACGCCGAGTACCTGGATAAAAACTACGGTCAGATCTTCATCTTCTGGGACAAATGGTTCGGCACCTTTCAGCCTGAGCTGAAGGAGACGCCGCCGGTATACGGCGTGAAGCGGCCGGTACGCACCTGGAACCCTATTGTGATCAACTTCCAGCACCTGGCCCTGCTCATCAAGGACGCCTGGCGTACCCGTAGCTGGTGGGACAAACTGCGTATCTGGTTTATGCCTACAGGCTGGCGCCCGGCCGATGTGGCGGAGCGCTATCCGGTGTATGCAGTAATGGATGTTTCCCACTTCGACAAGTACGACACGAAACTGTCGAGGCCGCTGCTGGCCTGGTCCTGGTTTCAGCTGGTGGGCACCCTTTTGCTGATGTTCTATCTGTTTAACCGCTTTTCGGAGATCGGCGTACCTGGCGTGCTGCTCTACGGCTTCTTCCTCTTCGCCAGCGTATTTTCCTATACGACCCTGATGGATAAATCACGGCTGGCTATTCCCTCGGAAGTGCTGCGCCTGCTCTACGGCCTGACCCTGCTTTGGTGGCAGGGCGGATGGTTCGGGCTGGATGCTATGCTTCCCGGCGGTTCCTACGTAATTGCGCTCTACTTCCTGATGTCGCTGGGACTGACCTGGTATTTCTACCAGCGGGAGTCGCGGGAGGCGCCGGAGCTGCGGGTGAGCAGGGAGGCAGAAAAAGTTTAGAAGTTTAGGCGCCCGCGACACTACGTGTCGGGGCTGGTTTAGAAGTTTAGCAGATCTGAAAATGAGGTTCCCGGTTTCAGACCTGCTAAACTTCTAAACAGCGAGCCCGACCAGACGGTCCGTAGGAAGGGCCGCGGCGCCTAAACTTCTAAACTTTTCCTCTAACGCATCAGCAGGACTGAACCCGACAGCTGGTGCTCCTTGCCGTCGTCCATCTCCACCTGGGCGATATAGACGTAGACACCGACCGGCGCCGGCCGGCCGTTGACTTCCCCATCCCAGCCGGCGCGATAATCGTTAGGGGCGATATCCTGTCCATCATACACCAGATTCCCCCAGCGGTCGAAGACGCGCAGGCTGGCGATGCGGATGAGGTCGATATCGCCGAAGAAGGTGAAGTAGTCGTTGGCGCCGTCATTGTTGGGGGAGAAGGCGCTGGGGCGAAATACTTTATAATACTCCAGGTCGAGAAAGACGGTGCTGTCGCAGCCGATGCTGGAGCTGAGTCCTACCTGGTACTGGCCGCGGCGGTAGAAGCGCTGCCGCCCCACTTCGTAAGTTTCCCCATCAAAAATAAAGGCTTCCACGGTATCAATGTTATCGCTTACCACTTCCAGGTTGAGGAGCACGGTACTGTCGCAGTTATCTATACTCTTGAAAGTGGCCTGGTAGTTACCGCTTTTTCCAATGGAACGGTCGCCGAAGGTATGGCGATCGCCGGGGCAAATACGTTCGTTGACCTCTCTCAAAATCGTTGGGACGATGTGCTGGTAGGGGCGGGTGACCCGGCAGCTGGCAGGCCCGTTAAGGAGGACTTCGTAGCGGCCGCTGCCGGTCTGCACTTGCAACTCGGCTGCCGTTTCGCCTACCAGGGCAACGCCGTTCTTATACCATTGATAGCTCAGGGTATCCAGCCGGGGCACGCGCAGGGTGAAGTCTTCGGAACAAGGATGGTCCTGCGAACTAATCCCGAATTCGAAGGCGGCTTCTTCGTCAAGGACGAGGTTGTCGAAGAAGTAGTAGATGTCGTCCTCGGCCTGTAGTTCCACGCAGTTGGGGCCGATAGCGATGGCGTAGATATCCTGCGACGGCGTGATCGTAATCGAGGTTTTGACCCAGTTGTTGTTACCGCTGACGCTGACGGAGCCCAGTCGCTGCCAGCCGGGTCCGTTGGTGGGGCAGCCGAAGGATTCGTCACCGATGCCGAAAGGCAGGTTGTCGCAGTCGGTTGATCCGTAAAAAACGACTGAAGTGGGCGGAGAGTGAACGAAGTCGACAAACCCGATATGAAACTCAAAACGGTAGCGCGTG
Source organism: uncultured Saprospiraceae bacterium (assembly GCA_964632995.1). Taxonomy (GTDB): domain Bacteria; phylum Bacteroidota; class Bacteroidia; order Chitinophagales; family Saprospiraceae; genus CAZWDL01. Next base: position 11,782 of record CAZWDL010000052.1, on the reverse strand, counting down.
CCGGCGAGCAGCGGGGAAAGCAGGCAGGCGCCGGCGTATTCTTTCCAGTTGGGCACGATCTCCATCCCGAAGCGGCCGTTGCGAAAGCCGACGCAGGCCTCCCCGTCGGGGATAGGGAGCGGCACCGGCAGATTGGGCCAGCCCATCCAGCCGCAGGTGTGGATGTAGTCGGTCGTAGCCTCGGAGGCCTGTATCCAGGTATCGGCGCAGGCAAGCTGGCTGCGCGTCTGCGGGCAGCAGCTTCGCTCTTCAAAAGAAGGGTTGGGGATAAGGGAGACGGGCTCCTTGAGAGGGCATTTGCAATCAGAATCGTTAAGGTCGATGCGACCGTCGCCGTCGTCATCCAGGGCATTGTCGCAGATCTCCGGCATGGGCGTGGCCGGCCGGAAATGACGCCATACCGTACCGTCTAATAGAAACAGTACCGGAAGAACAAAAAGAAAAACGCCGGTGCGACGGAAATGGGACGGCATAGCAGTAAACAGGTTTCGAGGTTGTTTGATACAGTCTTGAGTTTTTCTACGGGATAGTATTGTCCTTGTATGATAGGACACCTCGGGTCAAAAGGTTGCCTGAGCGGATTCATTCGTCTGTTTGGGTAACAGCATATTAAGATACGGGCTTTTTAAGATTTTGCAGTAGAAAAATGACGGGGAAAGTAGAGGATTGTCAGGAACTGGCAACGGAATAGCAGACCGCATCTCCTGGTTTTTGAGCGGGATAAAATGGATTCAGGTTTCTTCCGGAAAAGGGACATGCAGAGAGGGGGCGCCCTGGAGGGCGCCGCCTCTCGCATGTCAGGCGGCGCCTTTTAGGGCTCCTCCTGACTTTGCGATCGGGATCCCTAATTATTCCGGTCAGCAGCGAACCAAAAGCCCTGCCGATCCGTTGATTCGAACGTCGCCAATATTTTTTGCCCGGGTTGAACAAAAATTATATCTTTGCGACGCGAAACGAACGTGTTTTGCTTATGGAAAAAGGGAACGAAATTCGGTTATGTTCTTTTTAAGAGCGGGTTTCTGACCTGCTGGGATGGTGAGATTTATTCTTTGCCGGGATGACATTTTCTCTTCTGGTCGGAGCTTTCACCTTGGCTGAGCGCCTTCCGACTTCCGATCTCGTACTTCCGGTTTTAAAATTGGTCCCGTAGCTCAGTTGGATAGAGCAACTGACTTTAAGCTTGGTTCAAAAGAGAACCATAATTAGGAGCCTTCGTGAGGAAACAGAACTCACGGAGTGGACGCCACTGTATCGGGGAAACCTCTGCTGGATGCCAGCGTGGCAACCCCGAGGAAATCTATGACGAGCCAAAGGGTCCGTAACTTTACGGGCAGGTAAGCTCCGAGGGTTCCGTAGAGACTATACGTGGTGCGCCTGAGATGGCGAAGAGATAGTCCAGACCACAAACTTCTTGACTACGAATGTCGAGGGGCGCAGTGAAAACTGTAGCGGGTAAGCTAATCAGTAGGTCGCAGGTTCGAATCCTGCCGGGATCACTAGAGAAAGACAGGGCCCGTGTGCGAAAGCACACGGGCTTTTTTATTGTCGCGCTCAGAAGCCGAACTCGTTCGGCTTCTGAGCGCGACAATAAAAAAGCCTGAGGCGGGTGCAGCCCGTCTCAGGGCCTGTCTTTTTGACCTCGGAGCCCAAAGGATCACCGCAGGTAATCCTGCTTCCTTTACTTCGATGGGCTTCCATTCGAGCTTCTGAGCGCGACAATAAAAAAGCCTGAGGCGGGTGCAGCCCGTCTCAGGGCC